>JAZNTA010000088.1:0-15090 GCA_045591525.1 Acutalibacteraceae bacterium
AGGGCGAAAACGTCACCGTCGAAACACTCGGCAAAATTTGTGCTGCCCTCGGTTGCGGTGTTGACGATACTATGGAATTTATACCTGAAGATTGAAAGCGAGGCGCGGAAAATGGCTCTTGAAAATAAATTAGGAATTACAAGCTCACCCGAACTTGCCGAAGCTGAAGAAAGAATAAGCAAGAAAAAGGCTATTGAGCTTTTTGAAAACGGTACTCTCGATAAACTTGAAGCTGGCAAATTCGCATCTCTCAAAGCAATTCATCAATATCTCTTTGATGATATTTATACTTTTGCCGGCGAAGTACGCAAAGTTAACATTGCAAAAGGCAACTTCCGTTTTGCGCCCGTGATGTACCTTGAAGCGGCTCTCGATAACATTGATAAAATGCCGCAGTCAACCTTTGATGAAATCATAGAAAAGTATGTTGAAATGAATATCGCCCACCCTTTCCGTGAGGGTAACGGCAGAAGCACCCGCATCTGGCTCGACTGTATTCTCAAAAAAGAGATTGGTATGGTTGTAGATTGGAGTCAGGTTGATAAAGAAGATTACCTTCTTGCTATGGAACGCAGTCCTATTAAGGATATCGAAATCAAGCATATCCTCAAAAACGCCTTAACCGATAAGGTCAATGACCGTGAGGTTTATATGAAAGGCATCGACCATAGCTACTATTACGAAGGTTATACAACGTTCAAAACGGAGGAATTATAATTATGGCTATCAGTAAAAAGCTCGAAATCATATATCACAACGGAAAGCCTGATGGCATTCGCTCTATTAGAAGACATCTTTCAACAATGACAACTTATGTTATTCCTCGCACCCTGCTCTCTGAATCCAAGAAACTTTCAGGAATTAACCGTCCAGGCATCTACTATTTGATAAGCGAAAACGATGACAATAAAATTGCTCAGATATATGTAGGTCAAACACGCAACGGTGTTACAAGACTCGACGATCATAATCGTTCAAAAGATTTCTGGAACAAAGCTATTATGTTTTTGGCTGACAACAAAACATTTTCTCTCGATATGATAAGCGGTCTTGAAGCTTTTGCAATTTCAAAGGCACACGAATCCAATCGATACAAAGTCGAAAATGCAGTAAACCCCAAGTATGAAATTGATGAATATGACCTTCCTTTGATTGAGGAAGTATATGAAGAAATTAAATTCATCATGGCTACTCAAGGTTACAAGATGGAAAATGCCAAAGCTACCGTAAATGAAGCAAACACTTTACATACAACAAGAAATGGTATCGAGGCTTATGGGGTTTATGATGGTGAACATTTTGAGGTCCTCGAAGATTCTGAAATTAATCTTGCTAAGCGTGTAAATATTGAAAAATACAATATCCAACGTAAAGAATTACTTGATAACGGTAATATTGTTCTTACCGATAATGGGAAATACAGATTAAAAACAACACTTGTTTTTAATTCACCTAGTGGTGCAAGTGATTTTGTTATCGGTGGTTCAACAAATGGTTGGACTGAATGGAAAGATAAGGAAGGAAAAACTCTTGACGAGCTTTATAGAAAATAGGAGTAAAGCACATGAAAGCGAAAGAAGCAAAAGCAAGAATAAAAATAAACAAATTGCTCGAAGACGCTGGTTGGCGCTTCTTTGATGATGAGAACGGCTCAGCCAATATTCAACTTGAAGCAAATGTAAAGATCTCAAAAACTCAAATCGACAGTTATGGAGAAAACTTCGAAAAAACAAAGAATGGATTTGTTGATTTTCTTTTGTTAGATGATAACGGAAAGCCTTTTATCGTTCTTGAAGCAAAATCTGAAGATTTAGACCCACTTGTGGGCAAAGAGCAGGCTCGAAAGTATGCCCAATCTCAATTTGTTAAGTATGTAATTTTGTCGAACGGCAATCTGCACTATTTTTGGAATATATACAAAGGCAACCCTCAAGTTATCGTATCATTTCCTTCCGCTGAGAGTGTAAAGGATAGTAAGGCGTTCAATTCAGATCCGTCTCGTTTGTATAACGAAGATGTGGCTTCTGACTACATTGCAGTTGTCAAAGAACCAAGATATGCAGATGCTCCCGAATATAAGAACGAAGAAACAAGATCTCAATTTCTCAAAGATCGTGGCCTTCGTATGCTTCGTAGATATCAGGTTAACGCGTTAAAATCCTTGCAAAATGCAGTTAAAGAAGGAAAGCAACGCTTCTTATTTGAAATGGCTACCGGCACAGGTAAAACGCTTACATCAGCAGCGGTAATTCGTTTGTTCTTGAGAAGTGGAAACGCCAATCGTGTTTTGTTCCTTGTTGATAGAATTGAGCTTGAAAATCAGGCAAAAAAGAATTTTATCAATTATTTGAAGCCTGACTATGAAACTGTAATATTTAAAGAACATACCGACGATTGGAGAAGAGCTGATATTGTCGTTTCAACAGTCCAAACACTCGCCTATAATAACAAATATAGATCTGTATTTAAGCCCACAGATTTTTCACTGATAATCGCAGATGAGAGTCACCGTTCTATCAGTGGAAATAGTCGTGCAGTTTTTGAGTACTTTATAGGATATAAACTTGGTTTAACTGCAACACCTAAAGATTATCTTAAGAACGTTGATGCGGATGCATTGGCATCAAATGACCCAAGAGCGTGGGAACGCCGTCAACTTCTTGATACATATAGGACTTTTGGTTGCGAAAGCGGTGAACCTACTTTTAGATATTCGTTAATCGACGGTGTTAACGATCCCGATGGACCTTATCTTGTTAATCCTACAGTAGTTGATGCACGAACCGAAATTACCACCCAATTGTTAGCAGATAAGGGATATGCGGTAATGGTTCAAGAAGATGACGATGAACAGGAAGAAACATACTTTGCTCGTGATTTTGAAAAGAAATTCTTTTCTGATGAGACCAACATGATGTTCGTCAAAACCTTTATGGATAATGCAATGCGTGATCCTATAACGGGTGAAATCGGTAAAGGTATTATTTTCTGTGTTAGTAGAAAGCATGCTGCAAAGATTACTCAGCTTTTGAACGTGTATGCTGACAAAACGTTCCCTGATATGTATTACTCAGACTTTGCGATGCAGATTACCTCTGATGTACAAGGTGCTCAAGAGTATACAATCAATTTTCAAAACAATAATTTAAGCGGTAATACAAAATTCCTTGAGGGATATAAGTCCTCGAAAACTCGCATTTGTGTAACTGTGGGAATGATGACAACAGGATATGATTGTGAAGACATTTTGAATATTGGTTTGTTCCGTCCTATATTCTCGCCTACTGATTTCATTCAGATTAAAGGTCGTGGAACGAGAACGTTTACGTTCAACTATAAAATTCGTGCCAACGGTGGATGGGAAGAGCATTTTTATCCAAAAACCAATTTTAAACTTTTTGATTTCTTCGGTAACTGCGAATATTTTGAAGAAAAATATAACTATGACGAAGTGATTAAATTGCCTCAAATTTCTGCAAGCGGTGCAGGCTCGAGTGAAGGTAGCGGTACTATCGGTGCCACCTTTGAAAACTTTAATCCGGATCCACTTAAGAGCATAACCGAAACCAAAATTGGTTTACAAGGCATGAAAATTGACCGTATGTTCTTTAAAAAGTTTGAGGACGAGGTCAAAAATGATGCTACAGCCAAGGAACATTATGAGCACGGCGACTATGCAGCAGCTCAAAGATATATTGAAGATACTTACTTGAATCAGCCTGCTGAATATTACACATGGGATAAGCTACGTAGAGCAACCGGAGTTGATCGAAGAATAACAGTTCGCGAAATGATAGATAAAATATTTGGACGCATTCCTGCATTTAAAAGCAAAAAGGAACTTGTTAATGATGAGTTTGATAACTACTTGTTGACTTGTGGTGTTCCTGCGGGTGAATACTATGATGTTCGTCATTTTTTTGAAACATACCTCACCGATAAGGATGTCCGCAGAGCGATTGAAGACAAAAAATATCAACTGCTCGGCACACAAATCCCCAGTTATTCCCTTGCCGAACTCAAAAAACTTGGTGCTCGCAATATGGATACCATTATCGGATACGTAAACGATAACGTAAATCTTTCAAGATTTATGTAAGGAGAAATCTACTATGATGAATTTTGATATTAAGAGAAAAATTAATACTTTGCGTGATATATTGGTGGGTAAAGTGCCCGACCCTAAAGCGCAGGTTGAGCAAATCACTATCGCTCTTATCTATAAGTTTATGGACGATATGGATCTGCAGGGTGTCGAGTTTGGCGGCTCCCGTGTGTTCTTTACAGGAGAATATGAAAAATATGCTTTTTCGCAGATTATGCTTGCAGAACACAGTGCACAGGATAAGCTGAATTTGTATGCAGAAGGTATGGATAAAATGGTCGAGAATCCAGATCTTCCTAAACTGTTCCGTGATATTTTGCGTAACACCTATATCCCGTATAGAGATCCCGATACGCTGAATCGTTTTCTCAAGGAAATTGCAGAGTTTTCTTATGATAATAGTGAAGACCTTGGTAATGCATTTGAGTATTTGCTTTCTATTATGGGAAGTCAGGGTGATGCCGGTCAGTTCCGTACACCGCGCCACATCATTGATATGATGGTAGAGATTGTTGCACCCCAAAAGAATGAAACTATCCTCGATCCTGCTTGCGGTACTGCAGGCTTCCTTATCAGCGCCTATAACTATATCAAAAAGAATAATGTAGATGAGAACGGCAATTCTACTTTGACACCCGATGACAGAAATCGCATGACCGAAAACTTTGAGGGGTATGATATTTCTCCTGATATGGTTCGCCTTTCTCGTGTAAATATGTATTTGCACGGCTTTACAACGCCCCATATCAATGAATATGATACTCTGACAAGTTTAGATAGATGGGATGATAACTTTGATGTCATCTTAGCAAACCCTCCGTTTATGACTCCTAAAGGCGGTATTACTCCTCATAAGAGATATAGAGTAGATGCTAAGCGAGCAGAAGTCTTATTTGTGGACTATATTGCAGAACATTTAAGTCCCACTGGCCGTGCAGCAATTGTTGTACCTGAAGGTATTGTATTCCAATCTCAAACTGCATATAAAAATTTAAGAAAAATGCTTGTAGATGAAGGCTATCTCTACGGCGTTATTTCTCTGCCGTCGGGTGTGTTCAATCCTTACAGTGGTGTAAAAACCAGTATTCTTCTGATAGATAGAACATTGTCAAAGCAAAAGAATGGAATTCTTCTTGTTAAATTGAACAACGATGGATACGATCTTGGTGCACAGCGCAGAGAAATTAAAGGTAGCGAAATTCCTGAAGTAATTAACATATTTAAAGATTATAAAAATGGAAAAGATGTAAATGGATTGAAGAATGCTGTTGTTGTATCAAAATCCGATATTGCAGAACGCGATTATATTCTTGTTGGTGATAGATATAAAAAAGAGGATATAATTAATAGCCATTATCCTACAGCGAAACTAAAAGATATTTGCAACATAATTGTGGGCGGAACGCCTTCAAAAGAGCATTCAGAGTATTGGGAAAACGGAACAATTAAGTGGATATCATCGAGATATATTGATGATTACGGTAATATAACAAACAGTAATTTTATAACTGAAGAAGCCATTAAAAAAAGTGCTACAAAAATTGCGCCCAAAGGATCGACTATTTTAATTACACGCGTTTCTGTTGGAAAAACGGCATACTGTGACGATGACTATGCTATTAATCAAGATTTAACTGCACTTATTCCTACCGATGCAATTGACTCCAAATATTTATTCTATATCACTCAAGCATTAAAAACAGTAATTTGCGATAATGCTTTAGGAATAGGAGTCAAAGGTGTAACACAAAAATTTGTCGCTGATTTAGAGATTCCTTTACCTTCTATTGAAGTGCAACAAAGTATTGTAGCAGAAATAGAAACATATCAGAAAATTATTGATGGCGTAAGAGTGGTTGTTGACAATTACAGACCTACAATAAAAATCAGCCCTCGATGGAATGAAGTAGAAATCGGTGATATGTACGACATCAGTTATGGTGTCACTATTTCTATTCCACAAAACGAAGATGAAAATGGAATAAAAATCATATCAACTGCAGAAGTTGGGTTGGACGGTCAACTTGATTTATCACAAATTCGTAAGGTTCGCTATGAAAATAAATACGAAAAATTTGTTCTTGAACCGAACACCTTACTGTTCAATTGGCGAAATGCACCGAAGCACGTTGGCAAAACAGCTTGGTTCTTGCAGGAGGATGATCGTTATATAAGTGCTTCCTTCTTACTTTCGATGAAGAATAAGAATCCTGATTGCTATGATAATGGCTTTGTCTGGTGTGCGTTAAACAATCTTCGTGAAACAGGATATTTTATGCGCAATGCAAGACAAGCAGTAAATCAATCCAATTTCAATGGTGAACAACTCGCCAAAACAAAATTGCGCATACCTAATATAGATGAACAACAGCGAATTATGGCAACTATTCACGAAGAAATGACAATTGTTGAGCAAAATAAACGGCTGATACAAATATTTGAGGACAAAATCAAGGATAAAATAGCTGAAGTTTGGGGAGAATAATATGGCAATTGAAACCTTTAAAGAAGAACTATATAATGCTTTCCCTTTATACAATGATGAAAACGATATTACTTTTTTGATAGAATTGTTATATTATTTCCCAATTGATAAAACATATATTGCTACCGGTAGTTATGACCAATATCTGTATGACCTTGAAAAAACAGTAATAGACAATTACGAAAGCGGAAATTTTCAAGTTTCATATTTTTATGCGCATCTCGTTTTTATGAGTTATGTTTATTATTGTGTTGAAAAGGCCTATCAGATTCAACCTGATAGAATGAAAGATATTTTTTATCCTATAAATTCCTATCATGGACGCGATGATAAGCCTGACATCGAAAACTATAGCAATGTATATGAGTTCAGTAAAATTCCGGAAAAAGACATATTCAAAGTGTTTCATATTTTGGGAATGGATGATGCAACGATCAAAACTTTCTCGAAATACATAACTAGCCGAGATGATTTCGCTCATGCTACAGGAAAAGGTAATATCTCAGAAGAAGAACTGGGTTCTAATATCAGAACGATTTCAGGAAATATGGCGACACTTCATAATCTTTTCCGTAATAGCCTTGAGGAACTTTACATTAAGTTCATTTTAGAACGATTAGAATGTGATTTTGAAGTTGTAAACGAAAATTACAACGACTTGGTTTTTGATAGTGAACTTTCTATTAATGATCTAGAATTTTTGTGTCATTTGGGAGTTAGACGTCTGCAAGACAAAAACGAAACCTTGAGAGAAAATTATCAGGCAACAAGAAACATTCATTGCGGTTTTATTGAGTATTGTATGGAGAATGATGGCATATCAGAACCAAGCGGATATGTGTCTTTACGCAATCAGAAATACTTGTATTATAAATACAAAGATAAAGCAGATGAATATATTGAAAACGAATTGAAAATTAGCGCTTATGAGTGTGCAAAAGATGGCGGTGAATTTCCATTATACGAGTGCATCGAGTGTAACGAAGAACAACTTGTTTACGACGCCGAAACCGAGAAATATCATTGTTTCCATTGTGGAACAGATTTCACAACATCTGATGTGTCATTTTGTTCTGAATGTGGCGAGATAATAAGAAATAATGAATCCTGTATCTGCGATGCCTGCTTTGAGCTTAAAATGTCAAAGGATTGATATGAAAATATAAATAAAGGAGGGTATATAATTGAAAACACCATATAAAAATGAGCTTAATGAATTAATACGTTGGATATCAAACGCAAATGCAATTATTGGATCTTCAAGGCAAATTACCCACCTTGTACAAGAAGTTCAGCAAGTGACTTATCTGATTACAGTTGTTTCCAACGGAATTCGCGAAGAGTATCCTTTCTATTCAAAGCTGTTACCCGAAGTAGCGACTCGATTGTTTATAAATTTCATGGGTTCTCTTAGATTGAACACAGCAGCATTTGGAGAATTGGCAGTTATAATTAGGCATATCAACGAAGAACCAGTTGATTTGAAACTATGGGAAAACATACACCCAAGAGTTAAAAAAATCTCGCAAGGTCTTTACGTTGATGCATATTATGATTCTGCTGCAGAAAAAGCTATTAAAGAAGTAGAAACCAGATTAAGAGAAAAGTTCAAGGAACTCAAACCGAGTGTTACTGTTCCAACAAAAGTGGGAGATATTATTGGTGCTTTGCTTACAGAAAACGGTGCATATAAGTTTATCGACACTTCAACTGCAAGTGGAAAGGACTACAGAAGAGGTGTACAAGCACTATTTGAAGGAACTATGGCAGCATATCGAAACCCTTCTGCCCATGAAAACCTACCTCTGACAAAAAGAGAAGCAATAGAACAAATTATGTTGGCAAGTCAATTGATGTACATATTGGACAAGCCACAGATACACGAAACAATATGATAAAAAGAAAAATAATTAAAAACTCAATACAACGCAATCTTTGCGGTGATATAATCGAATCAAAATTCAGACATCATTATGTTGATTGCAGTTGTGGCGCATGTTTCGTTGATGGCGGACACGCTTATCAGCGCATCGGTTTCAAAGAAGAGGGTTGTTACACAGATTTATCTGTTGTAGAAGAGATTGATTATATTGAAGAAAGATATAAAACACAAAATTTATATGAGGTGAAAAATGATAAATATTAACGGGACAGATTGGCTTGCGCTTAAATCTAATGATATTTTAGCTGTTCTGTCAGAAGTAGATGTCGATGAATCTTTCTACTTTGAGTTTAAGGATGATAAAGTTACAACAAAGAAACTTATGGAAGAAGTTTCAGCATTAGCAAACACATTCGGCGGATATATTTTTATTGGTATATCTAACAATAAACAAATTGAAGGTTGTACAAACTGGAACGAGCAACGAATACATACTACAATCCATGATTCCATTACACCAACACCTTCTTTCGATGTAAAAAAATTCACATGCAATAGCAAGATCGTGTATGTAATCAAAATTGATGAAGGTGCAGAACCACCTTACATCACAAATAACGGAAAAATATACGAGAGACTTTCTTCGGGGTCGTTTGCTATAAAAGATTCTGTACGCCTTTCTCAAATTTATAATAAACGAGAACAACAACTGTCCAAATTGGAAAAGAAAATATCCATACCTCCTATTTCTGAAAAAGTAAATAATATTTATGGTTATATTGACACCGGATTTGCTTTAGTTTTATCTGATATTCATTCTGCTTTTGATATTTTTAATAAAGTTGATTTAAAGTCTATTGCAGAAAAATTTGTAGGTAATATGGATGGATTTAATCTTGCTAATGTCGGAAACTCTATTGTTTTCACACCGGGAGGCTTGTCAATAAAAGGCAACCTTTTACCAGCTCACACAAACAATTTCTTGGAAATAATGCCTGATGGTAGTGCAAGAATGAGAATTTTACTGCTAAATAATGATGAAGACGATTCGACAGTAAATATGATGTATGCTTCAGTTTTATTAAAAACATTTAAAGAAGTTTATACATATATTTTCGAAGAAATATTTCCAAGCAAAATGGCATATGCAAAGAAATATGAATCATTAACTGTACGTAAACAATTTAATCCAACTCTGTTTTATGATAACGACGTACTGGAGCTACTCCCTGAATTTAGAGAAAAGAATGAAAAAATGATTTCAGCTACAAAAAAGCATCAAAAACTTGTAGGAACTGATATAGTTGTTACTGACGACCGTATTCCGAAAACTGGATTATACACTATTGATAAAAGAGAAATGGAAAAATGGAACGAGGAATACACTGCTCAATCTATAATTGATGAATTGTTCTTTTCAAAATTTGTATCTCTAGGTGTTACTCCAACAATGACAGATGATGAAATGCAAGATGATTAAACATCATTAATAATTATAGTAACATATAACAACTTTTTCAATGTACCTGTTTCGAAGAAGAAGATTGCTATATTGATTAATCGGTTGTTGAAACGATACCCTTCCGATACAAAGACGAAGAATTGAACAAAATTGCAGAAGCGGCAGACGAGTGATGCAATCTTTGATGTGCAGTATCAAAACAATGAGAGTCAAAATAGACTTATCGCAATGGATAAGAATTATTTTTCCACAAAATTCAAATTCTGTTGACTTGGGGTCAGAAATATGGTAAAATCATCACATACAAATGAGTTTTTCGGAAGAAAAACTTAAAAATAGCTAAGGTACATCTGTGATACCATAAAGTTGAAAAATGAGTATAACCCAGAACAAACCGAACAAACGTTCGTCTTATTTATCAACGGTTTTCAGTTTTCGACGTTTTAAATCACCCCCGAATTAGGCGAGTGGGAATAAAAGCAGCAAGCCCCGAAGTCATTGTATATCAACGGTTTCGGGGTTCAATTTATGTTCGAGCGTACTAAAAGCGTACTAATATTCTGAAAAGTTATCAAAAATTATGATTCATCTTTACTTTTATACATAAAATCAACCTCTGTAGATATGATGAACCAATTGACCCGGACAACTTTTGGTATTCAGATGATGACGAAGATGAAGATATTTATTAAAGATTTGTTCTTTTATATATTCAAAACATCACGATTTTTATAACTTAATGTGTCAAAATTTACGGTACTCGCATAAAGTATGTAAGAAAAATAAAATCAACTTGTTTTCTGAACAAAGCAAAAGCCAGAACCTACAGTTAACTATAGGCTCTGGCTTTTTACTCCCATTTTTATTTTGCACAAATATAACCGTCGTAATTTGTCTAAAACAGAGAATAAATGGAATGAAAGCACAAGCCCCAAAGTCGTTGTACATCAACGGTTTCGGGGTTCAATTTATGTTCGGTATACTAAAAGCATAACAGTCAGCTCAGTTACAATCACAAGATAATAAGTATTAACCAAAACGCCACACAGACTGATCTTTCAGCTTGTGTGGCGTTGATATGTTAAATCAATTTACAATCTTTTTATTTTTTACGAATCTGCTGTTTGCATTGATGTAAGAATACTTGCGGCATTTGAAAAGCTCTTTTCTGCCGTTTTCGTTTCTTGTGAAAACAAGTTCAAACTTTCCGCCTGCGGATTTGAGGTTCTTTGCAAGGATTTCCGCCGTTTCTTTATTGACGGCAATAATTGACGGGCAGGCATAGCTCTGAACATAGTTTCTGCTTGTGAGTTTTGAAATACCCTTTGTGCCGATGAGAAGATATCTCGGGTCATCAATGGGCGAAAGAAGCTCAGAAACCGCTTTTGCAAAAACGTTCTTTTCTCTGTCGGTTGCCTTTGAAAGAGAACAGTTGACGGTATTCTTCTTTTCGGATTTTCTGACAGAAACGGTTGCACCCCTGCTCTCGATTTCGCCGATTTCTTTGAGCGTTTTAAGAATAGCATTTGAGATATTGGAAACGGTTTTTTCGGGCGAAGAATTCTTCATAACAACCGATGCGGATTTGATGAGCAATACAGAAGATATTGCCGCAATTATGAAACCGAGCAGACCGCCGAAGAATCCCGACGTTGCGATTATGATTATTGCAAGGACAATCAGAACTGCAAGAACGATTGCATAAATCTTGTTCTTATGTACTGCACTTGCAGGCTGAACCTCTGCGGGAATTTCGCTGACTTCTTCAATTTCGGGTCTTGCTTTGCCTTTGACGGCGGCGTTCCATCTGCCTGACATAACGTTTCTTGCGGCAGCAAGGGAAAGCATGTGATTATTGATGCTTTCAAGACCGTTTGCATCATAGGGTGCTTTGAGAATATCGATTCTGTCCGTGCCGCTTTCGATAACATCGCTGTTATATGCAGGAGCCTGAAAGCAGGCAAAACGGCGTTTCATCGTTTCAAAATCATCACTGATGATTTCGTCCTTTGAATCGGGTTCAACCGTCACAAGATGCCAGATATTGGACACCTTTTCGGGGTTCTTTTTATCAATTCGGATTGCTCTGCCTCGCATCTGATTTGAGAGCATAAAGCTGCCCACAAAACTCGCAAGAATGAGTGAATTGATATTCGGTGAATCCCAGCCTTCGCCGAGCAGAGATTTTGTGCCGATAAGTACATTGATAACGCCAAGCTGAAATGCTTTTGTGATGATGCTGACCTTATTTTTATTTGAACCGCTGAAGATGATTTCGGTGTGATTTGTGTTTTCAAGCTTCTTTATTCTGCAAGGCACACCTTCGTTATATGCGATTTCCTGCGCTGTTTCAACGGCGGAATCGGGCAGAATCACAAGTGTACCCGAAAGCACGGCAACATTTGCATCGGGGTTTGTTCTGCGGATTGATTCAAAAACGGGAACCGTGCCGAGAGCATGGATTTCTTCGTCCGTGCCGACGAGTTTCAGCATATCTTTTTTGATGTAATCGGTGAGAATGAGCATACGCAGAGAGTCGCCGAGATTCTGATATTCGTTTGCAACGATTTTATTTATGCTTTCGAGTTTACCCGTTGAGGAAACGAGCATTTTATTGATTTTATCGCTTGAAGCAAGGCGGACTTTTCTTTTTTCGATAAGAGCCTCTTTTGAAAGAATTGCCTTTAATTCTTCGCTGTTTTCTTCGGTGAAGATATCGGGCTTATCAATGATAAACTGAAATGCCTTTTCGGCTTCGTTTATTGAATAAACGGGTGCTTTTCTGCCTTCAAAAACCTTTTCTTCAAGACTCTTTGAGATATTGGCATTTCCTTGTTTTGCAACACAGACAAGTGATTTGAAGCCTGCAAGGTTATCATAGAGTATTTCTTCGTTACCTGCCGCATTTGAAACCTGCAGAGCCTTTGAAAGCAGACCGCTTCTGATTATTTCATCGGTAACAGCCGATGCTTTTGCCTTGTAATTTGCAAGAATCTGCGATTCTTCCGCTGTCGGATAGCTGAAATAAATGTAGTCCTGATGGGGGCAGAGAGTTTTCTGCATAACAAGCTGAGGAACAAAAATCTCCTCGTCAATATCGCCGCAGAGAGTCTGATATCTGTTCCATTCGGCAGGTGTGCTGTCATAGGGCGGCGTTGCGGTGAGAGCGATGATTGTTACGCCTTCGCCGAGCATTGCAACAAACTTTTCAAGAGCCTTCTGCCATTCGCTTTTAAGATGATGCGCCTCGTCAAGGCAGATTGTCTTTATGCCTGCCTTTTTGATTTCGGAAAGCAAATCGAAATTACTGAAATCCTGCGTTTCTTCGGCTTCAAATTCATCTTCATCCGCTTCGGATTCCATAACGGTTTTTGTGAAAGCGGCATGAAGTGCCTGATATGTGATTGAGGTTATCAGCTTCGGATTTGTGAGCGAATAGGAAATATATTCATCGGGATTCTCCGTTTCGGGCAGATATGCTTCAACAAATCTTTCGCCCCACTGCTGACGGATTGTGACAGAGGGCGACATAACGAGCGCAGGTGCATTTTGTCTGCGGACAAGTTCAAGACCGAGAATGGTTTTACCGCTGCCCGGTGCGGCAACGATATGAATTCTTTTATCTTTAAGGTGCTTATGTGAATTATCAAGCACAGCCTGCTGATAATCACGGAAAGTCCATTTGAATTTTACTTTGCTGAAATCTTTCATAACATCACATCCGTTTGCGATTTTTTACAAATATCATTATATCATATATTTTCGGTTTTTCATCGTGCTTTTTTGAATTTTTTAAAAAAGACGGCAGATTTCTCTGCCGTCCGATAAAGCATTCAGTTTTAGTGCTCTGCTCCGCATTCGCAGACAAGATTTTTGCCGAAAAGCGTCTGGAAGAAAAGAACAATCTTATAGAAAAATCCTTCAATTCCGCCTTTATGGCATTTGCATTCACAATCTTTGTAAACCGCTTCTGCAGTAACATTGAAAACACCCATTTTGAACGTTGTTTTGGAATCATATAAATCTTCGGGGGTTGCGCCTGTGATATTCCAACAATAAAAAACCTTGCCGTCAATCTGATCTGCAGTGATTGTTACAACGTTGCCGATAACCGCACTTGAAGCAGAAGCCTTGCCGTTTATAACGCTGATATCAGTTCCGGGAGTTTCAAAATCACCGAGTTTGATTCTTATAATGCACATTGCTTTGCCGTTACTGCTATGATTATAAAGATAATATGCACTGTCGCTGGGCAGAAATGAATTGAAATTATAACGGGGTATTTCTTTGCCGTCATATACAACCTTGAACTCATCAGCTGCGGGAAGCTCATAGCCGCCGATATAGAATGTTGTGAGCACATAATATTCCTTTTCAGGGTCAGCTATCTCGCCGTTGCAACTGGGAACCTCTGTTGACATAATTACCGAATAATAGGGCTCCTGATTGTAGTCAAGCGAAGGGAAGCAAGGGGTGAGATCTGAACTTTTGAGTCTTTCGCCGTAATAGATTGAGGGGAACTTGCTGATTTCAATAACCTTTGTTGCGGCTGATGCCGAAGTCATTGAAATGCTCATCATTGCAAAAACAGTAATGAGAGCAAGCATAATTGCCGTTATTTTTTTAATCATCTAAAATTGTCTCCTTTTTATCCTGCGTAATAAATCTCTTCAAAAATCTCATATTCGGGAATGCCGTTGATGCAGAGCTGATAATCTGTGCTGTTTCTCTCAACATAAATTCTGCATTCTCTGCCGTCACCAAGCTTTGCATCAACGTATGTTTTACCGTCTGTACGCAGAAGTGTAAACTCTGAGCCTGCTTTGATAAGCTCGTTTTTCATATCGGGAAGGATTTTAACGTTGAAAGCCTCTTTTGATGTAAGAACGAACGGGAAGCTTTTGTCTATGGTATAGAATTCATCGGTCGATTCGGGCATACCTGTTTCGGAATTCACGGTGTAGGTTTTATCGGCAGCGTATGTTCCGAGAATGTCAAAGGTTGTTTCAAGAACAAACTGTGTGGGGTTATTGAAAAGAAGCTTCGCCTGATGGGTATCTTCGTTTTCATCCTCCCAGACCAGACTGCCGAAAGCTGTTCTGTCAAGTTCACCTGCTTCTTTTATCTCATTGCCGTTCAGGTCATAAACGAGAATG
>JAZNTA010000089.1:0-3554 GCA_045591525.1 Acutalibacteraceae bacterium
GTTCCAATTCCTTACATTACACTACAACGGGTCGCTGTGGGCAGCAACCCCTACATTTGTGGTAAACCCGATAAATTATAATTTGTATATAACATTAACTTTATAGAATTTCTATTTTTACAATAAAACTAGGGACGGCAAACCGTCCCTTTTCAAATTAATCCTTTAATTTATTTCTATCCCTAATCAGCAAAACTGCTGTCGTAATTATATGAACAACGCAAACTGCAGATATTATCGTGCAGCCTATTCCAATAACAACTTTATCAGAAAATACAGAAGATAGCCAATAAGCTGATATCCACCAAAGTATTGTTATTATTGGTATCAGCGTGTGTAATAATGTTGTTGTTTTTGATATTTCATTTCTATAAAAAAAAATCAACAATATTGATAACAGTATGAATATTACTACTGTCATTGCAAGTCTTAATGGTCCTGCTTCTTGATAAAAATAACTGTCAAGAAAATCCCAAATAGCTTCAGGTAAGAGTTTCATACCTAAAAAATACTCACCTGATATATAAACAATCCCTAAAATGTAAGTAATTGCTGTTATTATAAAAATAATTAAAATTGATAAGTATCCTCTTTTTTTTATTTCATACATAAAATCACCTCTCAGATTTGCATTACAAGACTTTATTCTGCATAAATATCACCTCTTTCTATTTTCATTTTCCCATACACATAACAAAAAGTCAAGCAATGGTTTGTTGCATTAAATTAAAGCATAACTTTTCAGGCAAAAAAATACCCCTCAGGTTTTCCCGAGGGGTTAATTTATTGGTCTATTAAAGCCTTACCGCATTAGTCAGCAATGAGTTCGATGATGCACATTTCAGCAGCATCGCCTCTTCTTGGGCCAGTCTTGATAACACGAGTGTAGCCACCTTTTCTGTCTGCATACTTTGGTGCTACTTCTTCAATCATTTTCTTTGCAACAGACTCTTTTGTGATGTAAGAGTAAACCTGTCTCTTTGAATGAAGACTGCTATCTTTAGCGATTGTAATCATTTTTTCAGCCATAGCCTGAACTTCTTTGGCTCTTGTTACAGTTGTTTCAATCTGACCGTTCTCAATAAGATATGTTACCATACCTCTGAGCATAGCCTTGCGGTGATCGCTTGTTCTGCCGAGTTTTCTTGTTCCTGGCATTCAAAATCACTCCTTTATTATTCGTCGTCCTTACGCAATGTGAAGTTCAATGAGTCGAGCTTTGCGATAACCTCTTCAAGAGATTTTCTACCAAGGTTTCTGACTCTCATCATATCTTCTTCTGTTCTGTTTGTCAAATCTTCAACAGTATTGATACCTGCACGTTTGAGGCAGTTGAAAGAACGAACTGAAAGGTCGAGTTCTTCAATTGTCATTTCAAGAATCTTACCCTTGCTGTCGTCATTCTTGACAATCATTGTCTCTGTTTCTCTTGCTTCATCAGAAAGGTCAACAAAGAGGTCTAAATGGTCTGTAAGGATTTTTGCGCCGAGAGAAACGGCCTCCTGCGCTGAAATTGTTCCGTCTGTCCAAGCTTCAAGTGAAAGCTTGTCGTAGTCAGTAATCTGACCTACACGAGTATTTTCAACTGTGTAGTTTACTTTCAAGACGGGTGTATAAATTGAATCTATTGCGATTACGCCGATGATTGGCTGCATAAGCTGCTTGTTTCTTTCTGCTGAAACATAACCTCTGCCCTTATCGCATGTGAGCTCCATTTTAAGAACTCCACCCTCTTCAAGAGTAGCGATTAAGTGGTCTGGATTAAGAATTTCAACATCAGAATCAACCTGAATATCACCAGCAGTAACTTCACATTTGCCACTTGCATCGATATAAATTGTTTTTGGTCCGTCGCCATTAATCTTAAGGATAACGCCCTTTAAGTTAAGAACGATTTCAGTTACATCCTCTTTCACACCATCAATGGTTGAGAATTCATGAAGAACACCGTCAATTTTTACCGAAGTAATTGCATAACCCGGAAGTGATGACAAAAGAACACGACGAAGGCTGTTGCCGAGTGTTGTGCCGTAGCCACGTTCAAGTGGTTCAACTACGAACTTGCCATAAGTTCCGTCAGCAGTCAAATCAAGTGCTTCAATGCTGGGCTTCTCAATTCCTATCATTCAAAACCCTCCTATTCGAGTACAGAAAAATATTTCCGCTAAAAATTATTGTTATTTCGAGTCTATTATTTAGAATAGAATTCGACGATAAGATGCTCTTCAACAGGAACAGCGATTTCTTCTCTGTCAGGAAGTTTAGCAACCTTAGCTGAAAGATTTTCTGCATCCTTATCAAGCCATGCTGGAACAGGACGAGATGCGTTAGCTTCAAGAACTTCTTTAATCTTAACGCTATCTTTGCTGTTGTCCTTAACTGATACAACATCGCCTACTTTAAGAAGGTATGATGGAACGTCAACCTTCTTACCGTTTACACGGAAGTGAGCGTGAATTACGAGCTGTCTTGCTTCTGCACGAGATGAAGCCCATCCGAGAAGATAAACAACGTTATCAAGACGGCTTTCGCAAATTCTTAAAAGGTTTTCACCTGCTACACCTTGACGCTTTTCAGCCATCAAGAAATATTTGTGGAATTGTCCTTCCTGAATACCGTAGTAACGCTTAGCAGTCTGTTTTGCACGAAGCTGCAAGCCGTATTCAGAAACTTTTTTACGGTTCTGGCCGTGCTGACCAGGAGCGTATGAACGTCTCTCAAGAGCACATTTACCAGTATAGCAACGGTCGCCTTTAAGGAAAAGCTTCTTTCCTTCACGACGGCAGAGCTTACAAACCGCACCGGTATATCTTGCCATAATCTGTTACCTCCAAATTTCTGTTATACACGTCTTCTCTTAGGTGGACGGCAGCCGTTGTGAGGGATTGGAGTTACGTCTTTAATCATTGTAACTTCAAGACCTACTGTCTGCAATGCACGGATTGCAGCTTCACGTCCTGAACCTGGGCCCTTAACGTATACTTCTACGGTTTTCATACCGTGGTCAATCGCAACCTTTGCTGCAGTTTCAGCAGCTGTCTGAGCAGCGAAAGGAGTAGATTTTCTTGAGCCTCTGAAGCCCATTTCGCCTGCGCTTGCCCATGATACTGCGTTACCCTGAGTGTCAGTAATAGTAACGATAGTATTATTGAAGGTGGACTGAATATGAACTGCGCCTTTTTCAATGTTTTTCTTTTCACGACGTCTGCGAGTTGCAACGCCTTTTTTAACTTGCTTTGCCATTATTTAGTCCCTCCTTCTTACTTCTTCTTGTTAGCAATTGTCTTCTTTGGTCCCTTACGTGTACGAGCGTTTGTCTTTGAACGCTGACCTCTTACTGGGAGACCCTTACGGTGACGAACACCTCTGTAGCAACCAATTTCAACAAGTCTTTTAATATCAAATGCTGTTTCTCTTCTAAGGTCACCTTCAACTGTTACGTTGTGTTCGATGTACTCACGAAGCTTTGAAACGTCTTCTTCGGTTAAATCTCTAACACGAGTGTCAGGATTGATACCTGTTGCAGCAACAATGTCGCTGGCTGTTTTTCTGCC
>JAZNTA010000090.1:0-41415 GCA_045591525.1 Acutalibacteraceae bacterium
TATTCTTTCTCTCTCACTCAATCCCGTAATCAATTCTGAAGCTGATTACATCACCTTTGACGGATTAACCGTAAAAGGAACACGAAGTGACGGTGTCGTTATAACAGGCAATAACAATACCGTTCAGAACTGTCTTATCAAAAATGTTTCAGGCAATGCTCTTGTTATGAACGGAAACAACAATCTTGCATATAACAACGAAATCAATCGTACCGGAAAGGGTGGAATTATTATTTCCGGCGGCGATACAGAAACTCTTACTCCCGGCAACAGCAAGGCTGACAACAATTACATCCACGATTGGTCGGAAATTTACCAGACCTATCAGCCTGCCGTTACTCTTGAGGGCGTAGGGAATATTTGCTCTCATAACGAAATGGCGAACTCTCCACACGAAGCAATTACATATAAAGGTAACAATCATATTATTGAATATAATCTTATCCACGATGTATGCCTTCTTTCAGATGATGCAGGTGCAATTTATTCGGGAAGAAGCTGGGTGTGGTACGGCAATGTTGTAAGATACAATTGTATTTATAACGTAGGTTCGGAAAATCACAGACCCGATGGTATTTATCTTGATGACGCAGTTTCAGGTCAGAAGATTTACGGAAATCTTCTTATCAATATTCCCAGTAACTCAATTCATGTCGGCGGCGGCAGAGATAATGTCATAACCAATAACATCATCGTTAACCCCGGCAACAATGCCCTGAGATTTGATGACAGAGCAAGAGAGGGTGCTCTTGAAAACGGATGGTTCACTCATGCTTATGTTGGCAGTGGTGATATGTGGGAAGCACTGTATAATTCACCCTGGCAGAGTGAAGCCTGGCAAAATGCATTCCCTGAATACAAAAACTGCACAGACGATATTTCAAAATCTGATTCGCCTGATTATATTCCCAACCCTGCAAGCACCTTCAAAAACAATATTATCATTAATAAAAATATGGATTATGGCGAGATTTACAGCTCCGTTTGGCAGTTTAGCGATATAAGCGAAAACGCAATATATAATGTAGGAAAATGCGATGAAATCTTTGTCGATATGGATAACGGAAATTATAATATCAAGGATATTGATGAAATCAGAAAAGATGCTCCCGATTTTAAAGAAATCCCTCTTGATATGATAGGTAGGGTAGGGTGAAAGGAATTATCCGAACCGTGTTTTCTACAGGCGGATTTCCGTTCATCCTGCGTTAAAATACTCGCCAATCCGAAAGGATTAGCTGCGTTTTTGCCTTGTCTGACCAAAAATCCGCACTGTATAAAATCTACGACCTAAAAGCGAAAGATTTTTATTGGATTTTTGGTGTTGAGGGCGAAGATAGGCTGGTGCCTTTCAAGACCGAAACTCCGAAAAGCCTTGAAAATACTCGCTTTTAGGCAGGTTCGGATAACTCATTTCACCCTGAACTATTTGTAGAGTCAGATAAACTTGATTTTATCAATAAAAATCGTAATTATAAGTGAAGTGTTTGTAATATGAAAGATAAAGATTACTTTTTAAGTAAGGCTCAGGAGAATTTTCCTGAATTGAAATTTTCTGTTCTCACTCCCGATATAACCGAATTTATCGGTTTAAACGGTGACAGTATTCTTCTTGATTTGGGAGAACACGCGGTGGGACATTTCGCCTTCACTTTTGATAGGGTTGATGTTTTCGTTGATGCTCCTGTTCGTTTGATTATTAAGTTCGGCGAAGATATGAGAGAAATGAATGATGATTTTTCTCAATACAACGGCGTACTTTCAAAAACTTGGTTGCAGGAGGAAATAATCAATCTTGATTTTCCGCAGAAAATAACCTTACCGAGAAGATATGCTTGCAGATACATAAAAATCACTGTGGAAAGAACCACAAGACCGATAAGACTCTTTGATTTCAGCTTCCGTGCATCAACAAGTGCCGATGTAACTGTGCTGAAATCTGCGAACACGGAAGATGCTTTGCTTAATAAAATCGACCTTGTTGCAACAAACACTCTCAAGGAATGTATGCAGACCTTCTTTGAGGATGGTCCCAAGCGTGACCGCCGTCTTTGGATTGGTGATCTTCGTCTTGAAGCTCTTACAAATTATTATACATTCAATAACCCGGAAATTGTAAAAAGATGCTTGTATCTTTTTGCCGCAGGGAAATGTAATGAATCAGGTTTTTTGCCGTCCTTTGTTTATGAAACGCCTTACTACCATTCCGGTGCAACTCATATTGAGGACTATGCACTTTTATATGTTGTAAGTGTATGCGATTATTTTGAGCATACAAGGGACAGGGGTGTTGTAGATGACCTTTTGGGAATTTGCAAATCACAGCTTGAATGCTTCAGAACCACCCTTGACAAAAATCTGATTGCAACAAGGCAGGAGGGTTGGTTTGCTTTTATTGACTGGTGCCCGGGCCTTGAATGTATGACTGCATTGCAGGGTGTGTATCTTTATACACTTGCTCGTTTTAGAGAATTGCTGAAAGCAATAGGTGATGAGGAGTATGAAAAATATTCTGTTCTCATTTCCGAGGTCCGTTCCGCTTCCGAAAAACACTTTTATGATGAAAGCAAAAAAGTATTTGTAAGTCCTTTAGATAATGGTCAGCTCAGCGTTCATTCTCAGGTCTGGATGATTTTAGGCGGTGTGATAACCGGAGAGGAAGCAAAAAAACTTCTCCTTTCTTGCCTTGATAACAAGGATTTCAAGCAACCGGTCACACCATATATGCGCCATTATGTTATTGAAGCTATGTTAAAGCTTGGTATGAAGGGTGAAGCGGAACAATACTTGAAAAAATTCTGGGGAGGTATGGTGGAGCTTGGTGCGGATACCTTCTGGGAAGCGTATATTCCCGATGACCTCGATTTCTCACCATACAACGACAGAATGATAAACAGCCTTTGCCATGCATGGAGCTGTACGCCATCATATTTCATACGAAAATACGAATTGTGATTAATAAATTTCAATTTGACGAGGTAATTCTATGTAAGAAATAAATTATGATTCATCAACAAAAATGCTCGGGGAATTCCCGAAAATAAAAAAGCTGGGTGCTGTCAGCCCTAATGGTGAAAGCACACCTTTTGTATGGAATAACCGACTGACGAGGCTTGAACTTGATGATGCAACAAACGTTGAAAGTGGTGCATACCATTTTGAACTGCAATCAGGTGATTGGTTCTTGGCAGAATTTGTGTGATTTCGCAAGTAATGATATTTACTTTTCTATTACCAAATTGGATTTTGAAAATATAAGCAATTGTTTGCATAAGAACAGGAGGTAATTCAATGCAAGCTATCCTCAAATTTTTCTTTACAATTATTACTACCCTTTCAATTTTTTGTTCAAATCTGTTGTATCCTGCAACGGTTTATCCCGAAACCGAAAATTTTG
This sequence comes from Acutalibacteraceae bacterium, assembly GCA_045591525.1. Classification (GTDB taxonomy): domain Bacteria; phylum Bacillota; class Clostridia; order Oscillospirales; family Acutalibacteraceae; genus DTU089. The sequence goes on from JAZNTA010000090.1 coordinate 3,398, forward strand.
ATTTTTCGTTTCTCGAATATCCCGAAGAGGCAATAATAACTCTTGAAGAGGCAGGGCTCACCGAGCAGGAGCTTGTAGGCAGAGCATCGGCTCAGTTACCCGAATATGTGCAGTCAGGCGGATATGACGATATAAACGGCATAACAATATCGCCTTATTACACCGCAAAGGTAAGCGGAGAGGAAATCCCGGTTTATGCTTCGGTGGTTTTCATACGTGTTGACGATACGGGTACACTTCACTCTTTTTCCGAAATTTATGTTGATTCAAGCGAAGAATTTTCATTCAATATTGAAATAACGGGTGCTGATGTGGAGCTCAAAAATGCAATTGTGTTACCCGAATCACACGGTGTAAAGGCACAGTGTAAAGACAACACCGTAACCGCATCAATCAACAAAACAGGTGTATACACTTTCCTTTTCAACGATGCAAACCAATATTACGGCTACACTCTTATGGTACGCGAAAAGGTTGATGAGGAAAAAGAAATTGCAACTTATATAGAGAAATACGGAGAGGATAGTGTCTGGGTTCTTGACAAAGGTGTATATCAATACGACTATGTTAACCTCGTTGCACACAATAACCTGGTTATTTATCTTCGTGAAGGGGCTTATGTGATTGCAAACCACCTTTTTGATATTGACTGTGCCGAAGATGAAAACAAATATTCTGAGCCTACTGCACCGGGCGATAATGCAATCGGGCTTACAAGATATCCGTTTATTAATTTTTACAATTGTAACAACATAACCCTTGCAGGCAGAGGCGTAATAGATATGACCCGCCTTGACAGACGAGAGAGAAGGGGCGTTGTTTTCACCAACTGTAATAATGTAAATGTCAGAGATGTAAAAATTATAAACTCGCCCGAATGGTCGTTTATCTCATATTGCTGTACCGATGTAAACATCGACAATGTAGATATCATCGGCAACCGTGGCAACTGCGACGGGTTTGCGATATGTAACAGCCACAACGTGACTGTTGATAATTGCTTTGCAAGAGTGGCAGATGACACCTTTGAGGTTAAGGCTCTCGGCGGTACAATGGACAGTAAAAATATCACATTCACAAATTGCATTGCCTGGGGCGGATACGCAAGGTGCTTCGGTATCACGGGGGAAGTCAACAAGAAAATTTCTGATGTAGCTTTCCGTGACTGCGCTGTAATTTACCGTGACGGTATATGGGATAACGACAGAATAGGCTCACTTGTTGTTGTAGCAGAGCAGACCGAAGGCAGTATTGACGGAGTCCTTTTTGAAAATATTGAAATATTCCGTGACGAAGGCAGACCGATTCTTGTGAAAATTTATGATGAAGAAGCGGAGAATTTTGAAATTAAAAATGTTGTCTTCAGAAATATTTCTTATACTTCATATATGAAACCGAAAATTGCAGGTACTGACAGCGACACAAACACAGTTCAGGTTGAACTCGACGGTATTACAGCTAACGGAAATAAACTGCAATCCCCGAAAATAAGGTTCATCATCGGTAAATATTGTGAAGTGACTTCTGAATAATATTTGTCACCATAAAATATAGGGGGATTCCTATGCAAATTTTACAGACAATTATTTCTTATCTTGTAATAGCGGCAGGGTTTATTACATCACTTTTTCCGACGGGGGATTTAACAATGGTACCATATAAGAACGATTATAAGATTCCTGAGAGTATTCCCGGATACAGTGTGATTTCAACTGAGGAGAAAGCTGATTGGACTGCCAAGTGGATATGGGATAAGGAAAACCTTACGGAAAAAAATGTCTGGATGTGCTTTAATAAAAAGGTAAGTCTTGATAAAATTCCTGAAGAGCTTGTTGCTCATATCTCAGCGGATTCAAAATATTGGCTTTACATAAACGGAGAAACCGTTGTTTTTGAGGGAAGCGTGAAACGAGGACCTGATAAAAACAGTGGCTATTATGACAGTATTGATATTGCACCTTATCTTAAAAAGGGTGAAAACTCAATTTGTGCTTTGGTGTGGTTCTGGGATAATGAAACGAGCTATTCCTACAGCAGCAGCGGTCAGGGCGGATTCATTTTTGAAGCAGAAAATTCGGGTGTTACCATAATTTCTGACAAAAGCTGGAAGGTAAAAAGAAGCAGTGCTTACGTTGATAGCCCTCTTTATCCGCCTAACTACAGACTTCCCGAATACAGTATTTATTTCGATGCAAGGGAAGATATGGCAGGTTGGTTAAAGGAAGAGTATGATGTTTCAACCTGGGAAAATGCAACGGAATATGCTGATGGCGGTGAGGGTGCTTACGGAAAACTCTACCCGAGAGGAATACCGTTTTTGAAGGATTACGGTCTTAAGGATTATGAAAATTCAAAGGATTATGAAAACTATACTGTAAGTAAGTCATTTGGCGAAAAAATCACTGTAGATATTCCCTATAACGCACAGATTACTCCCTATCTTAAAATCAAAGCACCTGCGGGGAAAAAGATTCGTATAACAACTGAAAATACTTTAATCGGCGCAGTTTCAACTACCTATATAACCAAAGAGGGGGAACAGGAATTTGAGGCTTTAGGCTGGTTTAACGGAGAGCACATTACTTATAAAATACCCAAAGACGTTACAATTGTTTCTTTGAAGTATAGAGAAACCGGCTATGACAGCTCATTCAGCGGTGACTTCAAGTGCGATGATGAATTTTTAAATTCACTTTGGCAGAAATCTCTGCGTACTCTCTACGTTACAATGCGTGACAATTTTATGGATTGCCCCGATAGAGAAAGAGCACAATGGTGGGGCGATGTTACAAGTGAAATGATTATGACAATGTACTCTTTAGACAGTAATTCTTATTTACTGTATCAGAAGGGTGTGGAGGCGATGCTTTCTCACGTTGACGATACAAAGGTGCTTCAGACTGTTGTACCCATAAGCGGTGACTATTTTGAGCTCCCCGTTCAGCAGCTTGCAGGAATAGTAGGATTTCTTACTTACTACGAATATACAGGCGACAAGGCTTTTATTGAAAAGGTTTATGCTCCTTCCCTTGACTACCTGAAGCTTTGGAAAATGGGCGAAAATAATCTTGTGGTTCATCGCGAGGGCTCATGGGATTGGCCCGACTGGGGCAAAAAAGCAGATATGACTGCTATTGAAAATGCATGGGTTTATTATGCTCTTTCTGCCGTAGAGGAAATGGCGGAGATTTTAGGAAAAGAGGAGGATATCTCATTTATTGCCGAAAGAAAAGAGACTATCTCAAAGGGCTATAATACTCTTTGGACAGAAGAGGGCTTCAAAAGCGAAGATGTTAAAAATCCTGATGACAGAGCAAATGCCCTTGCAGTTTTGTCGGGTCTTGCAAATAAAGGGCAGTTCGATACCATTACAAACGTGCTCGTTACCACCCAAAATTCAAGTCCCTATATGGAATACTATGTTCTTGAAGCTCTTTGCAAAATGGGGAAATATGAAGAAGCAAGGGACAGAATTAAGAACAGATATGAGGGTATGATGTATGAGGATTACTCTACTCTTTGGGAATTCTGGGACGAATGGCAGGGTACTAAAAATCACGCATGGAGTGGCGGACCCCTTGTTATAATGAGCAAGCATTTTGCAGGTATCACTCCTCTTAAAGCAGGCTATGAAAAGGTTAAAATCCAGCCTCAATACAATTTGTCAGACAATATGAATTGTACTGTTCCCGGCGTAAAAGGGTTAATTACTCTTGAATATGAAAAAAATGATGGTAACTATACTATCAACCTTACTCTTCCACAGAATATGAAGGCTGTTTTATATATACCAACACAAGCAGTTGTAAAAATCAATGGAAAAGATTATTACAAAAACGGTGAATATGTAAACGGTGATAAAAAAGGTGATGTGGAGATTGTGGAAAAATCACAGGGATAACTTATTTCACCCTGAGGTAAATTTCAATTTATAGAGTTAAAATCACAAGGAGTATTTTTTATGGTTCCATTTAAGCAGAATAATGAAATTACATATGACGATAAAGAATTGATGGAGGAAAATTCTTTTATCGGCGCAGATGTGGAAGAGGAGGAAATTCCTGCTTTTGATACTATCAGAAGCGAGCTTCCTCAGCCAATCTGGAATGACCATATTGACTATATCAACTGTTATTGGAAGGCTTGGGAAATTGCCTTTTCCAACATCAGAAAGCCCCAAATGGATACCGGCTTTGTAACCAATTATATTGATGCGGCATTCAACAACTGTATATTTATGTGGGATTCGGCATTTATGCTGATGTTTGGTAAATATGCAGACAGAATTTTTAAATTTCAGAAAACTCTTGATAATTTCTATTCCCATCAGCACGTTGACGGTTTTATCTGCCGTCAGATTGAAGAAGAAACTGGTTGCGATGTTTTTGCCCGCCATGACCCATCTTCAACAGGACCTGAGGTGCTTGCCTGGTGCGAGTGGGACTATTTCCTTAATTTTGGCGACAAGGAGCGACTTGCCCGCGTTTATCCCTGCCTTGTAGCATATCATCAATGGATGAAGGAGCATTTTACTTGGCGTGACGGCACATATTTTTCTTCAGGCTATGGTTGCGGGATGGATAATTGCCCCCGTCTTGACGAAAAATATCACGTTTGCTACAGTCACGGTCATATGATATGGGTTGATGCATGTATGCAGGAGCTTAACGCTTGCAATATTCTTATAAAAATGTCAGAAATTCTTGGCAGAAAAGAATTTATTACCGAGCTTAAAGAGGAAAGCGACAAGCTTTTCAAGGTAATCAACGAAAAGCTTTGGGACGATGAAACAAAATTCTACTATGACCTCAGGGATGATGACACCTTTAACGGTGTTAAGCATATCGGTGCATTCTGGTCGCTTCTTGCAAGGTGCGTTCCTGAGGACAGAAAAGAGGCTTTTATCGCTCACCTTAACAATGAGAATGAATTCAAAACAATTCATCGTATTCCCACGCTTTCGAAAGACCACGAAGAATACAATCCTGCAGGCGGATATTGGTGCGGTTCAGTATGGGCACCCACAAATTATATGGTTCTCAAAGGCCTTGATACCTACGGGAAGTACAATCTTTCACACGAAATTGCATCATCGCACCTTGAAGCTGTTGTGAATGTTTTCAAAAACAGAGGAACAGTTTATGAGAACTATGCACCTGAGCTTGTTGACGGTAAATTTGAAAAGGGAAGCTCCTCAATGCCTGATTTTGTTGGCTGGACAGGACTTTCACCGATTTCGATTTTGTTTGAATATGTCTTTGGTATTAAGCCTGATGCCGCAAAGAATAAAATCACCTGGCACATTAATCTGCTTGAAAAACACGGCATTGAAAAATACCCATTTGGTATAGAAGGCGAGCTTACTTTGATTTGCGAGGCACGTAACTCTGAAGATGAGAAACCTCAGGTAACAATCAAGTCAAATATTCCTGTTGAGGTTGAAATAATCTGGAATAAAGAACAAAACAGCGAAATTGTGTCATTATAAAACTGCTGAATTATTCGGGGGATTTATGGTTTTCTTATTGGTTGTTATATATATTGCGTTTATTGGTCTGGGAGTTCCTGATTCTCTTATAGGTTCTGCCTGGCCTGCTATACATAATGAGCTGAATGTGCCTGTTGAAGCGGTTAGTATTCTCACATTTATTATTTCGGGATGCACAGTGTTATCAAGTATGTTCAGCGCAGGAATTCTCAATAAATCAGGAACTGCTAAGGTTACTGCTTTCAGTACAGCAATGACTGCGGCGGCTTTGATTGGATTTTCTGTTGCTCCGACCTTTTGGGTTATGATACCATTGGCAGTAGTTCTGGGACTTGGTGCAGGCGCAATTGATTCGGGTCTTAATAATTATGTTGCTCTGCATTTTAAAGCAAGTCATATGAATTTTCTCCATTGCTTTTACGGTGTGGGAGTGAGCCTTAGTCCTTATCTTATGTCACAGGCATTGAGTAGTGCCGGTTGGCGCAGTGGTTATCGTTATGCTTTTTTTGTGCAGGCAACAATCACACTATTACTTATTGTGTCGCTCCCTCTATGGAAAAAGACTGTTTCTGCTGAGCAAGACAAAGAAGATGGTAGCGTAAACCTCACTATTTTGCAGATGGCTAAAAAGCCTGAGGTTCGTCTTGTATGGATTATTATGCTTGCAACAAATGCAATTGAATATGCCTGCGGAGTATGGGGAAGCACTTATCTTGTAACCGAAAAAGGTTTTGAAACAGAACACGGTGCACTTGCTCTGACAGTATATTATATCGGAATGTCTATCGGACGTTTCGTTTCAGGCTTGCTTTCCGAAAAAATCAGCACCTGGAAGCGCATCGGTATAGGTGCTGTTATTCTTGCTCCTGCAGTTATAATTATGCTTCTTCCTTTGTCGGGTGTTGTTTCAGTAGTGGGCTTGTTCCTTATAGGTCTGGGCAACGGCTCTATTTACCCGAATATGATACACCTGACACCACACAATTTCGGCAAAGAAGTATCCCAATCAATTATGGGTTCGCAGATAGCATTTGCTTACATAGGTGTTATGCTGGCACCGCCTATGGTCAGTCTTATAAGCGGGTTGTTTGGTATAAAAGTATATCCGCTTCTACTTGCAGTGCTTTATGTGATAATGATTGTGGCTTTGAAGCTCTTTATAAATAAATTGAAAAAACAAAATAAATACAATGCAGATGTCTGATCTTCAAGGATGGCTTAATTATGAAAAATAATGATAAATTCCATATAAAAAGCTTTATATCACCCGAGGTTTCCTATGCTCCTGTATATGTGTGGGTATGGAATGACATCTGCACAAGAGATATTATAGATGCTCAGCTTAAGGAAATGCAGAAGCTGGGCATAAGGTCTTTTTATATTCTTCCCGAACCGAAAAACTTCCGACCTGACAGTATGCCCACAAATCTTGAGCCAGACTATCTCTCTACGGAATATTTTGAGCTTTGTGCTTATGCCATTGAAAAGGGAAAAAACCTTGGTATGAGCTGTTGGATTTATGATGAGGGCGGATGGCCCTCGGGCAGTGCCTGCGGAAGAGTTTTAAAGGACCATCCCGAATATGCCCGTCAGACCTTAGAGTTTTACGAGTGCTTTTTTTCTGCAGGGGATGTATATAAAAAAATAAAGCCCAATGTTCTTGCATCATTTTTGAATGACAAGGAAATAATTGAAGAGGGTTATATATTTTCAAAGGATGCTGTTGTGACCGAGTATGTTACAGAAAAGCATATTTGCGGGAATACAGATTATCCCGATTTACTCAATAAAGATGCAACAGAATATTTTATAGAAATTACTCACGAAAAATATGCTTCGGCAATGAAAAATACTCTCGGTAAAAATGTTACAGCAGTATTTACAGACGAGCCCAAAGCGCCTTCGGGAGCATTTAATGAGGAATTAGCAGAAAAATATGAGGCTATTTATGGTGAGTCAATTATACCGTATCTTCCGTTGATTGCAGAAAGAGTTGCTCCTACAGAGGAAAACGTTTATATATTGCACCGCTGGTATGATTTATGCAGTCAGGTGTTTTGTGAGAATTATCTTCTCCCTTGTAAAAAATGGGCAAAGGAAAAGGGAATAGCTTTTACGGGACATATGGACAAGGACCATAGTCCTATGGGTTGTGTTGATGGCGGCGGGAGCTTTAATCTGATGCGTTCTCTCAGATGCTTTGATATTCCCGGTGTGGATGTTATATGGCGTCAGCTTTATCCCGAAAGCAAAATAATAAATAAAGATGATATGAACGGCTATAACGGTTTTTTCCCCAGATACGCTTCATCTGCTGCTGCACAAAACGGCACAAGGTCTGCAATGAGTGAAATATTGGGTGTAGCAGGTCCCGGGCTTACCTACGATATAATGAGATATACTGTGGGTTATCAAGCAGTAAGAGGTATAAATATTTTTAATCTTTTTAATTTTCCTCTCGGGCGAAAGGAAGCACTTCTTGCACAGGAGTTACCGATTTTTACTGAAAATCAGCCGTATTATCAAAAGCTTAGTCAGTTCAATGATTATATGGAACGGCTTTCATATATTTCTTCTCTCGGTAAAAGAGTCTGCGAAACCGGTCTTTATTATCCCGTTTGCGATTTTCAAGGCGGTCTGAAAGCGGAAGCTGTGGCGGAGGAGTTTGACGCTCTCGGCAGAGCTATGGAAGCTATGATGGTGGATTTTGACATTGTTGACGATGATGTTATAAGAACGGCGCAGGGAATTGACGAGGGCTATATTAGAATCGGGAATGCATCGTATAAAAGCATTGTCATTCCCGAAAGTGCATATATTTCTGATGATATAAAAATAAGGCTTGACCGTTTTGTTAAAGGCGGTGGCAGAGTTTCATACAGTCTTTCCAACCTTACACCTGTAATTAAGGCTGAGGGTGACGGCTTGCGTGCAATGCAGAGGAAAGCAGAAAACGGAGAGATTTTCTGCTTGTTCAGAGAAGCGGGCAAAAAGGAAGAATATAAAATACATCTGCCGTCTTCAAAGGGTTATATGCTTGATTTGTTGACAGGTGCTTTACAGCATTTAAAAACCGAAAAAAATATTCTCGAGCTTTCGCTTGAGATAGGTGAAACAGCGGTAATATTTCTGACTGATGAAGCTCTGAATGCAGAAAGCGAAAAGGAAATCAAAAACAGCTTTGATATTTCTGAGGGTTTTACTTTCCGCAAAGAAAAAGAGCTTATTTGCAATGAAAAGGGATTTGAAAATATAAAGCATTCTGATAAATCAGTTCCCGTTAAGCTTGGTGATTGGGCATATTTGATTGGTGAGGCTTACTCGGGAAGCGGTGTTTATGAAACAAGCTTTAAGCTTCCTGCTGAAAGCGTCGGTAAAGAGGGAGAGATTGACCTGGGCGATGTGCGTTTCACCGCAGAGGTTATTCTCAACGGCAAGCTCTTGGGAACAGCATTAATGCCGCCGTACAGATTGAAAATTTCTGCAGGTATACTTGATAAAGACAACAGGCTTAAAATAATTGTGACGAACACATCTGCAAATTGGTATGCTCACACAAATTATTTTGATAAATGGAGCATCAATGAATTATCCCCCTATTTTGAGGCGGAGTCAGAGTACGCAAAGGATTCCGTAGCAGGTGGTATGTACGGACCTGTTTTAATACATACAGCTTGACAATAAGTACTCTTTATATCTGCCGTCTATGGTGCTATAAAAGGAAAAATTATTATCCCTGCACAAAGGGAATTTTATCGGGTCTCGGTCAGATGTATATTTTTGATGAACGCTTTACCCACTCTACCTATGGTTGATTTCTCCTCACTCAACCACCGGTGTGTTTATTTTATTTATTAAAAAATCTATACTGAAATTGAAAGGAGGCACATTATGGACCAAGTGAAAATCGGAAGGTTTATTGCCGAATGCAGAAAAAAGGAAGGCTTAACTCAGATGCAGTTGGCAGAAAAGCTGAATATCACCGACAGAGCAGTATCAAAATGGGAAACGGGCAAATCGTTGCCTGATTCGTCTGTTATGCTGGAGTTATGTAGCGTTCTTAAAATTACAGTAAATGATTTATTAAGTGGGGAGGTAATTACTATGGATAATTACAATAAAGAAATGGAAAACAAGCTTCTTGAAATGGTAAAACAGAAGGAAGAAAGCGATAAAAGGTTACTTTGGATAGAAATTGTAATGGGAGTATGCTGTATTTTACCGCTTATTGCTTCGGTCATAATTGTTCTGACTGTGCCGATGGATGAATGGTTGGGCACGGTAATTGTGTCAGCAAGTATAATTCCTTTGTTGATTGCAACACCGTTTGCATTAAAAATCGAGCAAAAAGCAGGCTACTATGAATGCCAAAGGTGCGGGCACAGGTATATTCCCCGATACAGCAGTGTGTTCTGGGCTATGCATATAAACAGAACAAGATATATGAAATGCCCGAAGTGCAACAAAAGGTCATGGCAGAAAAAGGTTATAAGTAAGGAATAAATAATGAGGAGCAGATTTTTGGTCTGCTCCTCATTTATATGTTTTATTTGTTAATATGAAAAACTGATGGTACAAAGTCTGAGGCTTGGTTACTTTTGCTTTGAATAATAAATAACTCAATAACATGAATTGAAGCGACGGTGCAGATAACTGCCATCCATACTGCTCCGTCAACAAACTGCATTGCAACGGGAAGAACGAATACAACACCACCGAAAAGCTTTCCTAAATATGTGTGGGGAAGATACATTTTATTAAAACGTTTTTTAGAAACAAGGGAGCAAGCTCCGAAAAGAACGCCTGCACTGATAATCCATACAAGAATCCAGCCGGGTACAAGCTTGTTTTTTATAAGAATTTTAGTAAGTGCAAGATATGTTCCCACATCACCGATTGTATCAAGGGTTGCACCGAGAGTGCTTGAACTGTTGGTTTTTCTTGCAATAGGTCCGTCAATTAAATCTGTAAACCCGCATAAAACATATATGATTAAAAAAGTTGTTGTAATATCATTGCAAAAGAATAAAAATATTGCACCTATAATTCTGCTTGAGGTTACAATATTTGCCAGATGCTTTTTCATAAAACTCCTGCCTTGGTTCATATACTTTTATTCAGCAAAATTTAGCCTTTGCTTCTGTAATCATCTGATTTACTTTGGCAGCTAATGGCTTGCTTTCATCTTTGAGCTGAGCAAGGGGCTTTCTTGCATCACCGATATCTATGCCCTGAAGTCTGAGAACCTCTTTTGCGGCGGCATACATATTGCATTTGCAAGCACACATTGCATAAATGATTTCATTTATTGCATACTGGATTTCTCTTGCTTCATCAAGTTTACCTGCTTTAATAAGCTCATCGCATTTAAGGAAAAGCTCGGGCATAACAGCATAAGTTCCGCCTATACCACCTTGAGCACCGATTGCACGGCCTGCAACAAACTGTTCATCGGGACCATTGAAAACAACGAAATTTTCGCCACCCTCGGCTTTGAACATCTGGATATCCTGAGTGGGCATTGAGGAGTTTTTAACACCGATTACATTGGGGTTTTTAAGCATTTCCTTGAAAAGAGGCATTGTAAGAGCAACGCCTGCAAGCTGAGGAATGTTATAAATAACAAAATCTGTGTTGGGAGCGGCAGAGGAAATATCGTTCCAATACTGAGCAATGGATTCCTCGGGAAGCTTGAAATAAATTGGGGGGATTGATGCGATGGCATCAACACCGAGGCTTTCTGCATGAGCAGCAAGCTCCATTGAATCGGCAGTATTATTACAAGCAACATGAGCGATAATTGTCATTTTACCTTTAACAACTTCCATTACGGATTCAAGAATGAGCTTTCTTTCTTCCTTGCTCTGATAAATGCATTCGCCTGAAGAACCGCACATATAAAGTCCTTTAACGCCTTTATCCAAAAGGAATTTTGCAAATGCCTTTGTTCTTTCGGGGGAAACATTACCCTCGTCATCATAGCAAGCATAAAAAGCGGGGATTATACCGTGATATTTTGTAAGGTCTTTCATAGTTGTAGCATCCTTTCGAATGATATATTTGGTGGTACGGTCAAGACCGTACCCTACATTGTTTCGATAAAATTTTATCACAAATTTTCTTAATTGTCTATCTTTAAAAAAGTTTTTTTGTATGATATATTAATTGTATCAAATATTTTGGAGTGAAAAGGAATGATTAAAAGATTTAGTTTGCTTTTTTTATCAGTTGTTCTCGTGATAACATCTTTTGTTGGTTGCAGTAATGATGCAAAAGACGAAGGAATTAAACCTGTTGACGATTTTAAGGTTGTTGCCTATATTCGCGGTGACTATGTTCAAGAAGAGGATAGTTTGTATGCCGAGGATTTTGATATTATTACAGATGTTATTCTTTTCGAATGTGCGTCCTTTGACAGCGCAGGTAAGGTTAATTTAGAAAAGGAAAAGCTGGAAACCGCCCTTAAAAATATCCGCAAGGCAATAGGGGAAAGAGATGTCGATATAACTCTTAATCTTTTAGGACCTCGAGGTGCTACGGAGTCTGATGTCTGGGAAGAGCAGATGGAAGCTCAAAGTGATGAACACAATAAGGCTTTTAAAAGCGGTGTTTTAGAGGAAAATATTGTTGCAGTTCTCGAAGAATATGGCTTCGATGGAGTTCACTTCGACTATGAATACCCGCTTTCAAATAAAGCCTGGCGTAATTACAATAAATTCCTTGTTTCCCTTGATGAAAAATTAGGGGATTACACTTTAGGTGTTTCAGGTGTTGAATGGAATATCGGGTACTCAAAAAAAGCTGAGAAAGCAATTGATTCACTTGAGCTTATGGCTTATGATTATAATGACAGTGAAGGTAAACACGCCTCTTATGAAGATATTATAAATCGAATTGAAAATGCGGATTTCGGCGGAATAGACAGAGCTAAAATCAATGTTGGATTGCCATTTTATTCAAGACCTGCCGATATGGATGCTTATTGGTATGGCTACAACGGCTACTATAAAGAAATTGATGAAGCTGGCTGGTATCATTGCCCTGAAACCGATAAGGATTTCTGGTTCAATACCCCTGAGGTTATAGAAAAGAAAACTGCCTATGCCATTGACAATGGTTACGGCGGTGTTATGGTATGGCACTATAACTGCGATTTACCGTCAACTCACGAGGATTCACTTTTCCGAGCAATTGGAGATACAGTTAAATAAGTTTAAAGATTATAAAAGAGCGATTTACCAAAGATGGTAAGTCACTCTTTCCTTTTATGATTTTAGTTTTTTTGTTAAATTGCTAGCCACTAATTGCTATTTGCTATCCGCTATTTGCTATCTGCTACACTGGCAACTGGCGACTGGCGACTGGCAACCGGCATCTGGCATCTTTTAAATATGTTGTATATTATGCTTTCTTGTTATTCTTAGGACTGTCACTTTCCTGTAATTTGATTTTCGCTTCTTCACGGGCACTTGTTTTGCCGTGGGGAACAATGTCACCTGCTTTGGTAAGGGCAACCTTTGTGAGATAGGGACCAACAAGCTCATAAACAAGAACTGAGAAAAGGGTAATGCTCTGAACCAGAACACCGATATCACCGCCGAATTCAAGAGCCTGACTTGCCATTCCCAAAGCAACACCTGCCTGAGGGAAAAGGGTGATACCTAAATATTTAACGATATTATCGTCGCATTTTGTGGCTTTGGCACTGAAACGAGCACCGAAATATTTACCGATGCAACGGAAAACGATATATGCGAGACCTATAACAACATAAATCCAGTTTTTGAATACGGATAAATCTAACTCTGCACCGCTTATTACAAAGAAGAGAACTAAAAGGGGAGTTGTCCAACGGTCTGCTCTTTCCATAAGCTCTTCGGAAAAATCGCAGATATTGCAGAAGATTGTACCAAGCATCATACAAGCTAAAAGACTTGAGAATGCAATATGAACTCCACCGATTTCAAATTTCATAGAAGAAATCGCAACAGTGAGCATTACGAATGTAACAGAAATTGCCATACGCTTTGAACGGGAATGGAAGAATTGCTCACAAAGAGTGAACAAGAAGCCCATTACAGCACCGAGAGCAATTGAGAGAACAACTTCTAAAAGAGGGTTTACAATCATTGAAACAACATCTATTGCCCCTGTATTAATTGCACCTGCAATTCCGAAAGAAACCGCGAACACCACAAGACCGACTGCGTCATCAAGAGCAACAACGGGAAGAAGAATATCCGTAACAGGACCCTTTGCCTTATACTGACGAACAACCATAAGTGTTGCAGCAGGTGCGGTAGCAGTTGCAACTGCACCTAATATAATTGCTGCAGGAAGAGGGAGATAGCCCTCGGGCAAAATAAAGGAAAGGGCAATAAGAGCAAAATCAACGATTACTGTTGTTACAATAGCCTGAGCAATACCGATAACCGTTGCCTGCTTGCCGATTTTTTTTAGCTGAGCAAGGCGAAATTCGTTACCGATTGCAAAGGCAATAAAGCCTAAAGCCAAATCGCAAAGAATTGAATAATACTGAGGGGGGTTAAATTCCTCGTTAAAGCCGAAGCCTAATCTGCCAAGGCAGAAGGGCCCGATTATAACACCTGCCACAAGATAGGCTGTAACGGCAGGAAGCCCCATTTTTTTAGCAAGTCGGGAAAGTAAAAGCCCTGATAAAAGAGCTATTGAGAGGGTTAAAAGCACCTCGGGAGTTGAATGCATAGTATTACTTCTTTCTTTGTGTATATTATATAAATATTAATAGCAACAGTTGTATATTTTAGCACAAAGATTTTTATTGTCAAGAGAAAAAAGAAAGAATGCGGAGTGCGGAATGCGGAATATTAGGGAAGCTTCGCTTCCAAACATTATATTGTTAAACAACTTATTCTCTTCAAAATTAACAAGATAACAAACAAAAAGCTTCAGGACAAAAGTAATTGTCTTGAAGCTTTAACTTTTATAGAATTTTCAAATTTTTCGCGAAGCTCATTCCGCACTCCGCATTCCGCACTCCGCATTTAATGATGATGGTGATGTGAATGGCTGTGATTATGTGCTTTCGGGTGGCAAACTAAATCCTCGCACTTTTCCTCGGGTGTTTCAATTTCTACTGTTGTGTGAGAAATGCCGTGTTCTGCCAATTCCTCTTTGACTGCTTTTTTGATAGCTGCAGGGTGAGAAGAGCTTACAATATGAAGCGTTGCAATGTGGTTTACACCGTCAATTGTTCTTACGTGGAAATGATGTACGTCAACAACACCGTCAATTTCCTTTAAATGATGCTTTAATTCTGTAATATCAATGCCCTCGGGAGTTTTTTCAAAGAATATATCGCAGATTTCCTTGAAATGCTTAAAGGCGTGAATGAGAAGAAAAATTGCAACACCTATGGACATTATGGGGTCAATGTAAGTAATATCGGTGAATTTCATTAAAACTGCACCTAAAAGCACAACGCCCCAGCCTAAAACATCTTCAAACATATGAAGGCTTACTGCTTTCTGGTTCAATGAGCCTTCGCCACGGGTAGCAATTGAGGCAATAAGGTTAACACCCATACCGAAAACAGCAAAAAGAAGCATTCCGTTGTAGTCAATTTCTATGGGGTGAATAATTCTGTCTAAAGCCTTAATTATAACGAAAATCGAGCCCACTATGAGAATAACAGTCATTATAAGACTTCCTAAAACGGAATATCTGCCGTAACCGAAGGTATATTTATCGTCAGGCTCTTTTTTGCTTTTTTCTTCAAGAATATATGAAATGCCGATGCTGATGCTGTCACCGAAGTCGTGAACAGAATCAGAAATGATTGCAACGCTTCCCGTTAAAGCACCGCCGATAAATTCAAAAACGGCAAAAATAAGGTTAAGCACGAAAGCAGTTAAAATTCGTTTTTGTGATTTCATAGGTTACTCCTTGAAAATAGTGTGGAATGGTATATAATATAGTTTATAACAATTTTGTTGTGAATTGCAAGATGTTTAGTATAAAATTAATTTGAATAGGAGAATTATTATCCTCCCTTTTTTCAATATATCGTAGGGTACAGGCTTGCCTGTACCGTGAGATTTATATACCAAAAACAATTTCACTGAATTTACATATTGTACGGTATGGGCAAGCCATCCCCTACTTTTACAAAGGAAAGAGGGGACGGGGCAACCCACCACCGCTAACGCGGTCCCCCTCCCTATTTGCTAAAGCAAACAGGGATGATAAAAGTTGCAATACTTTTACATACTGGCAGCTGGCGACTGGCAACTGGCAGCTTATATATTGGAGTGAGAGAAATGTATAAACAAAAATTATGTCTTTCAACAAGCAAGGCTTACGGCATTAGTTTGACTGAACAAATAAAGCTTTTTAAGAAAACAGGCTTTGAGGGTTTTTTTGTCCTTTGGCAAAAAGATATGGATGAGGAAATAGCAGAGTGTGCAAAGGTTGCAAAGGAAGAAAATATGATTTTTCAGTCCATTCACGCTCCTTGGGGTTACTGTCAGGATATGTGGGACGAAAATGAAAGGGAGGATGCCCGAAAGGGTGTTGAAGAATTAAAGCACTGTCTTGACCTTTGCAAAATGTATGATGTGCCCGTTCTCGTTTCTCACGTTTTTGTAGGGTTTGATGTGGAATATAATCCAACTGAATTCGGTCTTAGGAATTACGGTGAGGTTATAGACTACGCAGAGAAAATCGGTGTTAAAATCGCTTTTGAAAACACCGAAGGTATTGAATATTTAAAAGCACTTTTTGAAAGATTCGGTGACAGAGAAGCTATGGGCTTCTGTTGGGATTCGGGTCACGAAATGTGCTATAATTTTTCAGAGGATTTATTAGCTCTTTTCGGTCACAAATTATATGCTACCCATATTAACGATAATTTAGGAATTAAGGATTTTAACGGAAGAATATTCTGGCATGATGACTTACATCTTTTGCCCTTTGACGGTATTGCCGATTGGGATTACAATGCAAAAAGACTTGTTAAATGCGGATATGATGGTATTCTCACATTTGAACTTAACAAATTCTCTAAGCCCAACCGACACGAAAACGATAAATATGCGAAAATGAGCATTGAGGAATATGTTTCGGAAGCGTATTGCAGAGCGTGTAGAGTTGCACAGAAAATGCGGAATGCGGAGTGCGGAATTAAGCTCCGCAAGGAATAAAGATAGAAAAACAAAGTTGATGTATGGGGGACCTCTCTTCGAAGAGAGGGGGACCATCCTGGATAGCTTAATCTATTCAATAAAGTATCAAGCGAGTCTAATGTAAATTTCCTGAAATTAAGTTTAGCGGAATGGTGGAGAGTTCTTGACGCGAACTCTTGAGCGTCTGTGAAACCATAGGTTTCATTGACATACACTGTTCTTATCCGTATATACATTTTTTGAATAGTTGTTCTTATACAGGCTTAATGGTGGTTAGTCTATTACAATTGAAGCTTACGCTTCAACGACGTTCGAGGGCTCACGTCGAGAACTCTCCACCGCCCGACCAACTAAATTTAAAAATTTTATTTATTCTACGCTTAAAACTTGATATATAACAATAATAAATCAAAAGGCGGTCCCCCTCTCTTCGAAGAGAGGTAAGGACGCGCCTTTGCTTTTTTGTTCTATAACCTTTATAGTGTTGTTATTTTTGCGTTTTCGATTAAATCGGATTTTCTTAAGAAATAATACTGAACTTTGGATTCGTTCTGCGGTACAGGCAAGCCTGTACCTTACGGTTTATTCAAAATCATTCCGCATTCCGAATTCCGCATTCAATAAAAACGCTCTGCGTTTTTATTGCTTAGCTCCGTTATCGAACATTTCAAGAACCTTAACACTTGCTGCAAAGCACTTCTCAAGGCAATCCTTATTAAGAGCGTCGGGAGTATCAAGTCTTGTATGATAAAAATCGGGAAGGGCATGGCTGAGTGCTGTAACGCCTGTTGCTCTGAGACCTGCCTGCGCAAAGGCTGCTGAGTCGGTTGCACCGCCGAGAGGGGGAACCATGCCTTTTTTACAAGGAATATTCAATTCTTCACAAGCTTCAATAAACAAGTCGGAAACATCTTTGTCAACCTTAACAGTACCGTTAAGGTCACGATAGTTAACCATAAGCTCTTCTGACTGTGTTATTGTGTCGTAGGAATAAATGAATGTAGGTACATCATTCATTTCGTCTTTATGAGCTTCGCTCCAAGCCTTAGCACCACGAAGACCGGCTTCCTCACTACCTGTGAAAATAACACCGATTTCTGTGTTTTCAAGCTCAATGTTTTCATCCTGGAGCATTTTTAGGATTGCCATACCTATATAACAACCTGAAAGGTTATCGTTAGCACCATCAACAGTTTTGTTTGGGTTCCACATAAAGTAAAGACCAAACCAGAAGGGTACAAAAACGAGGGCAACAAGACCAAGCTTTGTTGCGAGAGTGCTTTCAAGAACGCCTGCAGTTTTTAAAATAGCGATAGCAAGTGTGTAGAAAGCACCAAGGAAACAAACCATCATATGAATGTCAAAGCCAAGATATGTAAATTTGTATTTAAAGGGCCATTCCCATGCGCCATCAGCGTGACCGACAAAGATGATTCTTCTTTTTACTTCACCTGTGGGTTTTTTGAAGCCTGTTGCATTATGACCGGTTTTTTCCTGGAAAAGCTTATCAACAAGCTTCTTGTAAAGACCAAACTGCAAGAAGCAGATAACAAGACCGATTGCAATAAATGCAACTGATAAAGCGGGAATGAAGAAATATGAAAGAAGTGCTAAGAAGCAACAGGTGATTGTGAGATAAATCCATCCGAAGAAGGAGCCGGGATTTTCTTTAAAGCCTTCAACAAAGGTTCTGTCGCAACCTAATTCTTTCATTTTTTCCACTGCATATTCGCAAGCCTGCTTCTCACCTTTTGAGCCGGGGCCTCTTTTTTCGAAGGTGTTGCAGATATATGTGATTTCATCAATCATATATTGAGCAGCCTTGCCTTTTGCTTCAATAATCTTACTTAAATCCATATTTTATCTCTCCTTTTTAAGTATTTATGATACTTATAAATAATATTTTACAAAAAAAATAATTAAAGTCAACAAAAAATTAACAATATTTAATATTTATTGTATAGAAATATCACAAAAAACAGGAAAATGGTCACTTAATTCTTTAAAAGAGGCTTGGGAAAGAGTTGTATGGTTTATAACTGCTACATCACCAAAAGAGAAAATATGGTCAACAGAAAGAGTTTTTTTATTGGTGATTTCTCCGTGAGAGAGAGTTTTTGAAAGGTCGGTTGTGTTCTTGAATGCGGTAACAAGAATGTCATAAATAGGTGACGGGTTTTTCTTTGTGGGTTTATGGGTGTTGAAATCGCCAAGAGGAAAAACAGGGCAATTAAAAAGCTTTTTTAAATCCTTGCAGAGAGTTATCAGTTCAAGTGCCTGGGTTAATGGGGTTGTGTTATCGGTGAAATCAGGGTTACTTACACTGAAATGGGTGTTTACAACTGCGAAAATCTTATCCGTTTTCTTATGGCGGAAAACACCCCATACCATTCTTCTGAGAGGGGAATTGCTACCGTTTTTGAAAACCTGCTCGCCGAAGGCTATAAGGTTTAATGTTTTGGCGTTATAGGCGAGAGTTGTCATGGTGGAGAAAACTGCAGAGCGAATAGGATGGATGAATTTATAATCTGTATTATTATAAATACAGGCAAACCATTTTCTGCTCATTTCCTGAAAACCGCATACATCCGGAGAAATGCCTTTTATAATTTTGCAGACACCATCAGCGCGATGTTCTGCAGGTGTACCCTCAAAGCCTATGGAATCAGCTAAAATATTATAGGTCATAAGGCGGATTTGGTTTTTATCTTTCTTATAAAAATCGCTTAGTTTTTCTATTTCTGTTGTTTGTTCAACTGTTGCAGGGTGTTGGGAAATGTCACCGTAGGTTTTAAGATACATATCCGCACCGGTGAGAAGGAAAAATAGTATTGTTATTATAATTGCAATTGATTTGTAAATGTTATTTTTTATCATAAAATTAGTATTTACAGTTTGGGAGAAATAATTATAAAAAATGCGGAATGCGGAGTGCGGAGTGCGGAATGAAGGGTGCTGCGCACGACAATTATAGATAAAAAACAAAGCAAAACTTACATCTTTCTATATTTAGTTTGCTATAAAAACCAAATATAGAGAAAAAGGTTTTGGTTTGCGAAATTATAAAAAGTTTGGAAGCGAAGCTTCCCCAACACTCCGCACTCCGCATTCCGCATTCCGCACTCTTTACTTTAACTTGCTACTTGCAACTTATCAAATATGTGTTATACTTTACTAAATCAATAAACTATAGTGACTGGTGAACTTATGGAACTTTATGAAAATAAAATTGAAAAGGAGAGGGCGGTGCTTGTGTCTGTTGACACAGGTGAATTTGACGTAGACTCTTCTCTTCTTGAGCTTTCCGAGCTTGCTCGTACTGCAGGTGCGGAGGTTATCTGCGAAATGACTCAAAAAAGAGAAGCACCTGAGGCGGGTACTTATCTTGGAAGAGGTAAGCTTGAAGAGCTTGCGGAATACTGCGAAAATGAAAAGCCGGATTTGGTTATAGTTGATGGTGAACTGACCCCTGCTCAACAGAAGAATATCGAAACAATAACAGATACAAGAGTTATTGACAGAACAACCCTCATTCTTGATATTTTTGCTGCCCGTGCATTATCGGGAGAGGGTAAATTGCAGGTTGAGTTGGCACAGCTTAAATACGCTCTTCCTCGTTTGGGTGGCAAGGGTGCCAGCATGTCCCGTCTTGGTGGTGGTATCGGTACTCGTGGTCCCGGTGAAACAAAGCTTGAAACAGACCGCCGTCACATAAGACGCAGAATTTCTGCTCTTTCCGAGGACCTTAAAGAGCTTGAAGAAAGGCGTGCCCGTCACAGAGAAAGGCGAAAAAAGGACGGAGTTATTACAGTTGCCCTTGTTGGTTATACAAACGCAGGTAAATCCACACTTATGAACACTCTCACAGATGCAGGTGTGCTTGCAGAAAACAAGCTTTTTGCAACCCTTGACCCTACTGCAAGAGCTTTGACTTTGCCCGACGGCAGCAGTGTTCTTTTAATTGATACTGTTGGTTTTATACGCCGACTTCCTCATAAGCTTGTTGAGGCTTTTAAATCCACTCTTGATGAGGCGGTTAATGCCAATGTTATTCTTAATATCTGTGACGCTTCAAATGAAGAATGCTCAGAGCATTACAAAGTTACAATGGATTTATTGGAAGAACTCGGTTGCGGTAATAAGCCGATTATAACAGTTCTTAATAAATGCGACCTTGTGAATGATATTTCAATTCCGATGACAAATTCTGTAAGAGTTTCTGCTAAAACAGGCGATGGGCTCCAAGAACTTCTTGAAGCGGTGCAAAAGGCTCTTCCGCCCACAAGAAAAAGAGTTAAAATTCTTCTGCCTTTCTCAATGGGTGGTGTTGGTGCAGAGCTTCGCAAAACCGGTGTTGTTCATTCGGAAGAATATACAGCAGAGGGACTTCTGCTTGATATTACGGCGGAGATTTTTACACTTGAGAAGTACAAGGATTATATTATTTTGTGAGTGGCAAGTTGCAAGTGGCAAGTGGCAAGTTTCGGGACCTGCGGTCGGCATTATAAGCCGCCAGTCGCCAGCCACCAGTCGCCAGTGTTGGGTGCTGCGCACGGCAATTATAATAATGATTAAAGGATTCAAGACATTTATGTCCTGAATCCTTTTTAATTAACTTGATTTAATTATATATTAATAAAATCTTCTACGGCGCATTTTTGCGCCCCTTAACTTGCCACTTGCCATTTGCCACTTGCAACTTGTTTAGCGTACGCTAAACAAAAGCTGTCCGTATGACGGGTAGCACCATTTGTCTGAAGGGCAGAGTGCTTCTGCGCTGTCAACTGCGAAGCGTAAATGTTCCATTACAGGAATAATTCTGTTTTTATAGAACATTGCAGCGGCGTCGCTTTCTTCAATTGTTTTAACCTCTTTGGAAAGCTTTTCCAATTCATTTACTGCGTTGAAGGCTTCCTTTGAAAGTCCTGAAAGCTCTTTTGCAACCGCTTCTTCATAAGAAGTGTCAATATATTCGCCAACAGCTCTTTTTGCGTTAATTGTATCTGCAAGCTCGTGCGTCTGACAGCTGATGCAGGGAAGTATGTCCTTTTTAGCCATATCAATCATTGTAAGAACTTCGATGTTAAGATATTTGCAGTATTTTTCGTTTTTGATTTCATAGTGAGCCTTGATTTCTGCTTCACTATAAACACCATGCTTTGTATAAAGAGCGATGTTTTTATCGTGGAGCATATAGGGTAAACAGTCGGGAGTGGTTTTAAGATTAAGAAGACCTCTCTTTTCTGCTTCCTTAACCCAGGCATCGTCATAGCCGTTGCCGTTAAAGATAATTCTCTTATGCTCTTTAATAACTCTCTTAATAAGACCCTGAATTGCAGTTTCAAAACTATCTGCATTTTCAAGCTCGTCCGCAAACTGAGAGAGAACCTCTGCAACTGCTGTGTTAAGAGTTGTGTTAGGGCCTGCAACAGAAGCAGATGAGCCTAACATACGGAATTCGAATTTATTACCTGTAAAGGCAAAGGGTGAGGTTCTGTTTCTGTCAGTCGAGTCTTTAGGGAAACGGGGGAGAACGTGAACACCGACTTTGAGAACTTCTTTTTCCTTTGAGCCGTAGTCCTCATCATTTTCAAGGGCTTCAAGAACTGCATTAAGCTCTTCACCAAGGAACATTGAAACAATTGCAGGTGGTGCTTCCTGAGCGCCAAGACGATGGTCGTTACCTGCGGATGCAATTGAAATACGAAGTAAATCCTGATAATCGTCAACCGCTTTTATTACAGCACAAAGGAAAAGTAAAAACTGTGCGTTTTCTGCGGGAGTTTCACCGGGTTCAAGAAGGTTTGCACCTGTGTTGGTGGAAATTGACCAGTTATTATGCTTACCGCTACCGTTAACGCCTGCAAAGGGCTTTTCGTGAAGTAAACAAACCATACCATGCTTTTTGGCAATTTTCTGCATTGCTTCCATTGTAATCTGGTTATGGTCGGTAGCAATATTTGTTGTTGCAAAAATTGGTGCTAATTCGTGCTGTGCGGGAGCGGCTTCGTTATGCTCGGTTTTAGCAAGAACGCCTAATTTCCAGAGTTCTTCGTCCAAGTCTGCCATAAATGCCTGAACGCGAGGCTTGATTGCACCATAATAATGATCGTCAAGCTCCTGACCCTTGGGAGGCTTTGCACCGAAAAGAGTTCTGCCTGTATAAACAAGGTCCTTTCTTTTGTTGAAAACATCCTTATCAACAAGGAAATATTCCTGCTCGGGACCAACTGTTGTTTTAACGGAAACAACGTCTGTATTGCCGAATAATTTTAATATACGAAGTGTTTGCTTATTGATTGCTTCCATTGAACGAAGAAGAGGTGTTTTCTTATCAAGAGCATCGCCACCATAGGAACAAAAAGCGGTGGGAATACAGAGAACGCCATCTTTAATGAATGCGAAAGAGGTAGGGTCCCAAGCAGTATAACCACGGGCTTCAAAGGTTGCACGAAGACCGCCTGAGGGGAAAGAGGAAGCATCGGACTCGCCTTTAACAAGCTCCTTGCCCGAAAATTCCATTATTATGCCACCCTCTTTGGTGGGGGTGATGAAGCTGTCGTGCTTTTCGGCAGTAACACCTGTGAGAGGTTGGAACCAATGGGTGTAATGAGTTGCACCTTTTTCAATTGCCCAATCCTTCATAGCATTGGCAATAACATTTGCAACATCTAAATCAAGACGATGACCTGTTTCAAGAGTACGTTCAAGCTCTGCATAGGTTTCTGCAGGCAAACGCTCCTTCATAACAGATGCGGAAAAAACATCACAACCGAAATATTCTGTTACTGTTTTCATTGGTATCCACCCTTTCAAATAATCGAATGTATTATATACTAATTTAATATGGTTATCAACAAAAAAATCGAAGTTTGTCAAAGATTTGTCGAATGTTATATATTATTTATAAATAGTTAAAACAGAATTATATAAAATGCGGAATGCGAAGTACGGAATGAGGAATGTAGGGGAAGCTTTGCTTCCAAACATTATATTGATTATTCTTACAATAACTTTTCTGCTTGATTTTACCAAATAAAAAACTTCAGGACAAAATTAAATTGCCTTGAAGTTTTTAGTTTTATGAGACTTATTTAATTGTTGCGAAGCTCATTCCGCATTCCGCACTCCGCATTCCGCATTTACAGCAGATATCCTGATACTATACCTGCAATTGCAGAAAGTACGATAATAATAATCGGATGAACTTTTTTGAAAACTAAAATTGTCATTACAACGGCGATTCCGAGAGAAACAAGTAAATCGGGGATTACGATACCACCAAAATCGAAACCGTTGGGAAGGAAAACAGTTAAAATCATTGAAACAAGGGCAGAACCGATAAGACCGATAACTGCAGGGCGAAGACCTGTCATAACGGAAGAAACGATTTTACTTTCCTTGAATTTTTTATAAAATCTTGCAACGCAGAGAATAACTATAAAAGACGGGAGAACAACGCCCAATGTAGCGCAGATTGCACCTAAAACGCCCCCTGTTTCCATACCTACGTATGTTGCACAGTTAATAGCAAAGGGTCCGGGTGTGCTTTCACTTACTGCAATAAAGTTAATGATTTCTTCGATTTCCATCCAACCGTGGTTAAGAACCTCTTTCTGAATAAGAGGAAGCATTGCATAACCGCCACCGAAGGTGAAAAGACCGATTTTGAAGAAGGTTATAAATAATTCCAAAAATATGCTCATTCTTTAACCCTCCTTTTGATAATGAGAGAGTTAATAAGACCTGCAACACCGCAGCCGATGATTACGAAAATAACATTTATATCGGTAAATGCTGCAAGGACAAAGGATGCACCCATAAGAATATATGAGAAAAGACCCTTGGGGGCTTTTTTATACATCGAAACAAGGGCTTTGATAATAAGAGCGAGAACACCTGCACGAATGCCGTTGAAGGCATATTGGACTGCTTTAATATCGCTGAATTCACGAAGCACAAGGGAAATTATTGAGATGATTGTGAAGGATGGGAGAACAACACCAAAGGTTGCACAGAATGAGCCGAAAACACCACCGATTTTATAGCCGATAAAGGTTGCGGAGTTAATTGCAATAGGTCCGGGAGTGCTTTCTGCAATTGCGAAAATATCAAGAATATCCTCGCTTTTAATCCATTTGTGTTTTTCCACCATTTCCTTTTCAATTATTGGTATCATAGCGTAACCGCCACCAAAGGTGAAAGCGCCGATTTTAAGAAATGTGAGAAAAAGCGTTAAGCAGGTTTTAAGTTTTTCTTTCATACTTTTCTCCTTGTAAATTTATTCCAGTTCATTATAGATATACATACATAATTTGTCAAATAATATATTGAAATTGAGGTGGGAAATATGGTAGAATTAAAACAATGTAGGGGACGGATTTATCCGTCCCGCCCAATATTCAAATAACAATTGTTGCGGTACGCATAAATGCGTACCCTACTTTGTACCACCCACCACCTTCGGTGGTCCCCCCTCCTTTTTGCTAAAGCAAAAAAGAGGGATAGGACTTCGCGATACTTTTACGAATGTAAAGAGGTTTTTTATGACTTTTGAAGAGGCTAAAAACAGGGCAGAGGAATTGACCAAAATCCTCAACGACTGTATTGACAAATATTATATGGGTAACGAAAGCGATGTATCGGACTATGATTATGATATGATGATGCGTGAGCTTTCCAAAATTGAAGAGGAATTTCCCCAGCTACTTAAAGAAGATTCTCCTACTCATAGAGTTGGGGGGAGCCAAGACACAACCTTTGAAAAGGTTACTCATACTGTAAGAATGGAAAGTCTTCAGGATGCTTTTTCCGTTGAAGAGATTAAAGAATTTGACGAAAGAGTGAAAAAGGTTTTTCCAAAGATACAGTATGTTGTTGAGCAAAAAATTGACGGTCTTTCCTGTTCACTTGAATATCGTGACGGCATTTTAGTCAGAGCTTCAACTCGCGGTGACGGTAATGTGGGCGAGGATGTTACGGCTAATGTTAAGACAATTCGTTCAGTTCCTTTAAAGCTTAAAGAGGCTTTACCGTTTATTGAGGTTCGTGGTGAGGTTTATATGTCTCACGAATCCTTTGATGAGCTTGTTGAAAAGCAGGAGTTAAAGGGCGAAAAGACCTTTAAAAACCCTCGTAATGCAGCCTCGGGTTCATTAAGACAGAAAAATCCGAAAATAACTGCCGAAAGAAAGCTTGATATTTTCGTTTTCAATATTCAGCAAAAGACAGGCGGAAAGGAGCTTCATTCTCACAAGGAAAGTCTTGATTATCTCGAAGAATTAGGCTTTTCAACAATTCCCGAATACACTCTTTGTGACAGTATTGATGAAGCGATTTCCTGTATAAATAACATTGGTGACAACAGAGGTAATTTAACCTTTGATATTGACGGTGCGGTTATTAAGGTTGACGATTTCTCTATGAGAGAGGAGCTTGGCAGTACCTCTAAGTTTCCTAAATGGGCAGTGGCATTCAAATATCCGCCCGAGGAAAAGGAAACTAAGCTTTTAGATGTTGAAATTCAGGTTGGCAGAACAGGGGTTTTAACTCCCACAGCCATATTTGAGCCAATAATTCTTGCAGGTACAACTGTTTCAAGGGCAACTCTCAACAACGCAGATTTTATAAAAGAAAAAAATATAGCTATCGGTGATAAAATTATTGTCCGCAAGGCAGGAGATATTATTCCCGAGGTGCTTTGCGTTAAGGAGCATACGGGTGAAAATGAGCAATACCAATACCCTGAAAATTGCCCTGCTTGTAACAGCAAGGTGGTTCGTGAAGAGGGGGAGGCGGCAATCCGTTGCGTTAACCCCGACTGCCCTGCACAGCTTCTCAGAAAGCTCATTCATTTCTGCTCAAGAGATGCTATGGATATTGAGGGCCTCGGCGAAGCGGTTTTAGAACAGCTTGTTAAGGAAAATCTTATCAGTAAGGCATCTGATATTTACAAATTGAGCCCAATGGAGCTTGTTTCTCTTGAAAGAATGGGTGAGAAAAGCACGTTAAATCTTCTTGAAGCTATTGAAAAATCAAAGAGCAACGATTTATATAAGCTGATTTTCGCTCTGGGCATTCATCATATCGGCTTGAAAGCCGCAAAGCTTCTTGCAAATCACTTTGATACAATGGATGCTCTTTTGAGTGCAAGTGAAGAGGATATCAAAGAGATTGACGGAATGGGCGATATATCCGCCAAAACTCTCAAGGATACCCTTTCTCTTCCCGAAACTATTGCTCTTATTGAGGATTTCAAGGCTTTCGGGCTTAATATGAAAAACCTTACAGAAAAGGCTGATGACCGCTTTAAAGGTCAGACCTTTGTTCTTACGGGTACTCTTTCAAAATTCGGCAGAAGAGAGGCTCAGGAGATTATTGAAAAATTCGGCGGTAAGGCATCGGGTTCAGTTTCCAAAAAGACTACCTATGTTCTTGCAGGTGAGGATGCAGGAAGTAAGCTTCGAAAGGCGAATGAATTGGGTATTACCGTTATTTCCGAGGCTCAATTTGACGAAATGATTAAATAAGATAAAGTTATTTTATGCAAATAAACAATGGACAAAAAGCAATAGAATAATGTAAAATTATTTTATATCAAAACGAAAGGTTGATTTTATGCCTACAACAGAAGTTTTCAAAACTAAAACAAAAAGAAAAAATCTATTCCTGCGTGTAGCAAAGGGACATTTTGCAACAAGCTACACTCATTCAAATTATTATATTGATGTTGCTGACCAGAAATCCCGTTATTCTGAGGCAAAGGCAGTTGCAGAAGAGCTTTGCTCAAATTATAATTACAGCACAACTATCATTGATACAATTCTTTGCCTTGACGGCACAGAGGTTATCGGTACCTGCCTTGCAAACGAGCTTACCAAAAACTCTTTTGCAAATATCAATGCTCATCAGACTGTTTATGTTGTTACTCCCGAAATGGTGAACGGCTCTCAGATGATGTTCAGAGATAACCTTGTTCATATGATTAATGGAAAACATGTGCTTATTCTTGCAGTCAGCGTTGCTTCAGGTGCAACAGCAAAGGCAGCTATTGAAGCGATTAAATATTATGGTGGCGAGGTTTCGGGTATTGCATCAATTTTCGCAACTGTTGCCAGTTGCGGTGGCTACAATGTTAACTCTGTTTTCAATCCCAATGACTTAGAGGGCTATTTCGCAGTTCCTGCTCATGAATGCCCCTTTTGCAAAGAGGGCAAAAAGCTTGATGCGCTTATCAATTGTCACGGATGCTCGAAACTTTAAAGCTGCCAGCTGCCAGTCTCCAGCCACCAGCGGCTTCGCAAAACTTAAAGATATCTAAAAAATAGAAGGATTCAGGACAGTCAATGTCTTGAATCTTTTTCTTTTGGCGCATTTTTGCGCCCCGAGAGCTGACAGCTGGTAGCTGGCGACTGGTAGCTTGAATAAACACTTTGCATTTTTTAAAATATTTTTCCAACAATATTGAAGAGTCAAAATTTGTGTGATAAAATGATATTTGTAAGATTTTGGATTCTGGGGGTATATTATGACCTTTTTTGATATTTTAAGCCTTTTAGCAGGTCTTGTTTTCTTCCTTTTCGGTATGAATACTATGTCCGATGGTCTTGAAAAGGCAGCGGGAAGTAAGCTTGAAATAATTCTTAAAAAAATGACTTCAAATGTGTTCATAAGCATTATTATGGGCGCATTGATAACTGCGGTTATTCAGTCATCTTCTGCTACTACAGTTATGCTTGTCGGTCTTGTTAACTCAGGTCTTATGGCTTTTGAAAGTTCAATCGGTGTTATTTTCGGTGCTAATATCGGTACAACAATTACCGCTTGGTTCTTGTCACTGGTTGGTGTGCAAAGTGATTCTTTCTTTATGCAGATGGTTAAACCCCAGAACTTTGCACCAATTCTTGCAATTATCGGTATTGCATTTATAATGATGGCAAAAAGCGATAAGAAGAAAAACCTCGGTACTATTTTTGTTGGCTTTACCTTGCTTATTTACGGTATGGATATTATGTCGGATTCCGTTTCAGGTCTTGCAGATTCACCTCAATTTCAGGACGTGCTTTTGAAGTTCAATAATCCGATAATTGGTATTCTTATTGGTGCAGTTGTTACTGCGGTTATCCAGTCTTCTTCTGCATCTGTGGGTATTTTGCAGGCGCTTTCTCTTACAGGCTCAATTACCTATACAATGGCAGTTCCCATAATCTTGGGTCAGAATATCGGTACTTGTGCAACAGGTCTTATTTCCTGCTTAGGTGCAGGTGCAAATGCAAAAAGGGTTTCATTTACTCACACAATTATTAATATCATCGGTTCTTTGATATTTATGCCTGTATTCCTTCTTGTTAATTCTGCTATGGGCAGTTACTTTGATGAGAACTTCGTGAATCCTGCAAGTATTGCAATTATTCACACTATATTTAATGTTACAACGGTTATTCTTCTTGCACCCTTTACAAAGCTTCTCGGCAAATTGGCTCATAAGGTTATTAAGAGTAAAAAGAATAAAGAGGAACAGGAAAAAGCAGTTGTTTATCTTGATGAAAGACTTTTCCGTTCGCCAACAGTTGCAGTTATGGAATGCGATAACTATACCTCACAGATGGCAATTATTTCTAAGGTTACTATTCTCAAGGCACTTAATCTTGTTTTCGATTACAATAAAGAGGAAGCAGCTTTAATTAAAGAAAACGAGGGTATTCTTGATACCTATGAGGATGAATTGGGAACATACCTTGTTAAGCTTTCTGCACAAGCACTTTCGGCCAATGATGCCCGTACCGTTTCAAGAATGCTTCATACAATAGGTGATTTTGAGCGACTTGGTGACCACGCTCTTAATCTCAAAAAGGTTGCTCAGGAAATTCACGAAAAGAAAATTCATTTCTCTGAAAAGGCACAAAAGGAAATTGCAACCCTTATTGAAGCAATAACAGAAATTGTTGTTATGACAACAAAGGTATATGAGAAAAATGATTTAGCTTTAGCCTCAAGAGTTGAACCTCTTGAGCAGGTTATTGATAACCTCACTGCAGAAATTAAATCCCATCATATTAACCGTCTTCAAAGCGGTGACTGTACTATTGAAATGGGGTTTGTGCTTTCAGATTTGCTTACTAACTGCGAGAGAATTTCCGACCACTGCTCCAATATTGCTGTTGCTGTAATTGAAGCGCAGAATGATAGCTTTGACCCTCATAATTATCTTAACAAAATTAAGTATGGTAATGAGGAATTCAAAGAGGTTTTCGAGGAATACAATGGAAAATACGATTTGCACAAGTGATATAGAAATTATTTTTGAAGACGAGGATATTCTTGTAATAAATAAGCCTGTCGGCGTTTTAAGCGAGAATTCCCCAAAGGGAGAAAATGGTATTTTATCCTATCTTCAAAATGAAAACAGAAAAGACTTACACCTTTTACACCGCCTTGACCGAGAGGTTGGTGGTGTAATGGTTTTTTCGAAAAATAAAAAAAGTGCTTCAGCACTTTCAACTGATATCGCAAACGGCAGGTTTTATAAATCCTACCTTGCGGTTACAGACGGCATCCCCGAAGGTGATGAGGGCGTATATAAGGATTTGCTATTCAAGGACTCTAAAAAGAATCGTTCCTTTGTTGTAAACAGAATGAGAAAGGGAGTAAGAGAAGCAAGCCTTGAATACATTGTTTTAAAGAAAAGTGAACAAAATGCACTTGTGAGAGTGCTTTTACATACGGGAAGAACTCATCAGATAAGAGTTCAGTTTTCTTCGAGAAAAACTCCTCTTACAGGTGACTGGCGATATGGCAGCAAGGTGCGTGACTGCAGTATTGCTCTTCATTCCCATAAAATAAGCTTTAATCATCCGAGGACAAAGGAAACCGTGACTTTTACAAGCGAGCCCGATTTTAGCATTTACCCTTGGAATTTAGGAGATGTTACATACGATGATTGATTTGTTACATAACTTCAGCGGTGTGCTTGTAAATGTTCTGACTGTTTTAATAGGCAGTACCCTTGGTTTGTTACTTAAAAAACAAATACCCGAAAAGCTGACAAGTGCGGTTATGACCGCTATAGGTCTCTGCACTGTTGCCATTGGTATAACGGGAGTTATAAAGGGGCAAAATCAGCTTGTTATGATAATTTCCCTTGTACTTGGTACAATTATAGGAACGCTCATTGATATTGACGGAAAGCTTACTAAAATAGGGGACAGATTGCAGAAAAAAGGTAAAAATGGTGAAAATGAAAAAAGCACCTTTTCACAGGGCTTTGTTACCGCTTCTCTTCTTTTCTGCGTTGGTGCTATGACCATTGTGGGCTCAATGAATGCAGGAATTTCAGGTGACAACCAGATGCTTTATACAAAATCTGTTTTAGATTTGATTTCTTCAACAATGCTTGGTGCAAGCCTTGGTATCGGTGTGCTTTTCAGCTCTGCTTTTGTTCTTGTTTTCCAAGGTGGACTTGTTGCGCTTTCAATGGCTCTCGGTTCATTCCTTAACGATTTTGCCGTTGCAGAGCTTATCTGCGCAGGCTCGGTTATGATTATCGCTCTCGGACTTAATCTTATCGGTATAACAAAAATCAAGGTTGCGAATTTGCTACCCGGATTGATACTTGTTCCGTTTGTTTGTAAAATATTTGAAATGGTTTAAGTTGTGAATGTAGGGAACGGATTTATCCGTTCCGCAAAAACATTCGTGAATTACGGTACGCATAAATGCGTACCCTACCTTAAAACTGGAGTTTATTATGAAAGATTTGTTTATTCCTATATTATTGAATGTTCCTTGGGTATATTTATTGGTGGAATTTTTGCATTATAACAAAAAGGATAATCAATCACTCAAACGTCCTGCAATTGAAGCTATAGCTTTTCTTCTGATATATGTTTTGGTTTACATATTCACAGATTATAAAACAGATGTAATAGTTGATGCGATTTTTGTAGGGTTGTTGTTTATTGGGTTTGTAGTGGTGAAAAGAGTGAAAAAGCGTTAATTACATTGATTTCATCGGATTATTATGTTATAATATAAGTGCGAAGAGGTAGGTATATGGAGTTTCAGTTTATAGGAAAATTGAATACAAAACCATTAGAGGATGAGTTCGGTTCTCTTATAACTGATGAGCTTGTTTTGACAGATGAACGTGATGAACATATAAAAGACCATCATGCTAATGATTACAATTTGTTTCATAAATGTGTTTTTGATGTTATTAACATACCGGATATGATATTGAAGGATGCAAAAAATACTAATACTGTAATGTACATAAAATACATAGAAGAAACAAATTTAAACATTGTTATCAGACTTTCTTTGGAAACAGAGAATACAGGTTATAAAAATTCGATTATTACAGCTTATAGAGTTGGTGCGAAAAATTTAAAAAGATTTATAAAAAACAATAAAACACTTTACAAAAAGGAATAATTGTTGTAAAATGACATTACAATAAATTAAATGGTTTTAGAAGTAGAGAATGTGCTTCTACACACCCTTTGGGTCAAAAGAAATGTGGGATTGGCACACCACCATAAACCGTTTGGTAGGAGATGATGGTTTCCGTCATCTCCTATTTTTGTATAAGTTTTACACTATTATAAATGCCGACCGCAGGTCCCGAAACTTGCCACTTGCCACTTTCAACTTGCCATTTAATAAAAAATCCGCCCGACTTTCGTCGGACGGAATTTTTTATTATCAAAGAAGTGCTCTGTAAAGCTCTGCGATTTCTTCAACGCTTGTATCCTTGGGGTTACCGGGACGGCAAGCATCTGCGAATGCGCTTTCTGAAAGGAACTGAACATCTTCTTCTTTGAGGATGCCTTTAAGGTCTTTCGGAATGCCAACCTTTTCGTTGAGAGCATAAACTGCATCAACTGCTGCTTTTCTTGCTTCGTCGATCGTCATAGCTTCTGTGCCGGGGACGCCCATTGCCTTTGCGATGTCGCGATATTTATCGCCTGTGCATTCTGCATTGTAAGCCATAATTGAGGGAAGAAGAATTGCGTTTGCAACGCCGTGGGGTGTGTCATAAAGTGCACCGAGACCATGTGCCATAGAGTGAACAATACCAAGACCAACATTTGAGAATCCCTGACCTGCGATATACTGAGCAAGAGCCATACCCTCTCTGCCTTCGGGAGTGTTTTCGCAAGCACCGGGAAGATGCTTTGCAATAAGCTCGATTGCTTTGAGATGGAACATATCTGTCATTTCCCAAGCACCTTTTGTGATATAACCTTCAATAGCGTGGGTAAGAGCATCCATACCTGTTGAAGCGGTAAGACCTTTGGGCATTGAAGCCATCATGTCAGGGTCAACAACTGCAACCTCGGGGATATCGTGAACGTCAACGCAAACGAATTTGCGTTTCTTTTCAACATCTGTGATAACATAGTTGATTGTAACCTCAGCAGCAGTACCTGCAGTTGTGGGAACTGCGATTGTGAAAACTGCGTGATTCTTTGTTTCTGCAACGCCTTCGAGGCTTCTTACATCTGCGAATTCGGGGTTTTCGATAATAATACCGATTGCTTTTGCTGTATCCATTGCGCTACCGCCACCGATAGCAACGATGCAATCTGCTCCGCTTTCTTTGTAAGCTTCAACACCACTGAGAACATTCTCAATTGTGGGATTTGCTTTGATTTGGCTGAATATACTGTAAGGGAAGCCTGCTTTATCAAGAAGGTCTGTTACCTTACCTGTAACGCCGAATTTAATAAGGTCAGGGTCGGAGCATACGAAAGCTTTTTTAAATCCACGGCTCTGAAGCTCTGTGGTGATGTTTTCGATTGCTCCTTTTCCATGATAGGAAATTGTGTTTAAAACGATACGATTTGCCATTTTTATACCTCCAAAGGTTTATTTAACGAACCAATTATACTACATATAGATTGATAAATCATTAACAAATTCAAAATATTTTTGTTTTTTTGAAATTTCGGTATCTTTGACAAATTTAAGGTTGAAAACCCTTGCAATATTACCATTGTTTTAAAAAAATGCTCGTGATATACTGTTTAAAATGTATTTTTATAAACGCAAACAGGAGATTTTTATGGATATTCCGAAGATTCTTTTGCAAAAAGCAGATGAAATTACAGAAAAACTTAAAGTGAAATACCCTGAGCTTGCACCGTTTTTCAAGGGTTGCTTTTTGAATACGATTGAAACTACCGTAACAAAGCTTGATGACGGTGGCTATTTTGTTATAACAGGTGATATTCCTGCGATGTGGCTCCGCGACAGTGCCTCCCAGCTTACTCATTACATCCGCTATGCCAATGAGGATGAGGATTTAAAGGAAATTATCAGAAGTGTTATTGCCCGTCACGCAAAATTTGTTTGCCTTGACCCTTATGCAAATGCTTTCAATGCAGTTCCCAACTCAAAAAGCCATAAGGATGATACGGATTTTCAGCACGAATTAATCTGGGAGAGGAAATACGAGGTTGACTCTCTTTGTGCATCCCTTTATCTTGCTCATCAGTATTATAACGAAACTCTTGATAATTCTATTTTCACAGAAGAGTTCCATGAAATGATGTGGAAAATCGTTGGTGTTTTCAAAAAAGAGCAGAACCATTTCCAAAACTCTACATATTATTTCAACAGAACCGATTGCCCCACAATTGACACTCTTTCTAATGGTGGTAAGGGCAACGATGTTTTATATACAGGTATGACCTGGTCGGGCTTCCGTCCCTCTGATGACAGGTGTCTTTACGGTTACCTTGTGCCCTCAAATATGATGGCAGTTTGTGCTCTGAAAAAAGCGGCTCAGATGGCTAACGAGGGCTATGAGGATACAAAGCTTGAAAGCGAATGCCGTTCTCTTGCTTTTGATATTGACGAGGGTATCAAGGAGCATGGCGTTTATGACCACGACAGCTACGGCAAGATTTTCGTTTATGAAACTGATGGTATGGGCAATATGCTTTTAATGGATGATGCCAATTCCCCAAGTCTTTTATCTGCACCGTATCTTGGCTATGTAAAGCCCGATAACGAGATTTATCAGAATACAAGAAGGTTCATTCTTTCTCATAGTAACCCTTGGTATTTTGAAGGTGCGGTTGCAAAGGGTATAGGCAGTCCTCATACGGGTACAGATAAAATCTGGCATATTTCTTTAACAATGCAGGCTCTTACCTCAACAGACGAAGAGGAAATTAAAGAATGCATAAGAATGCTTACTACCACTCATGCAGGAGCATACCTTATGCATGAATCCTTCCATAAGAATGATGATACAGACTTCACTCGTCCTTGGTTCGCCTGGGCAAACAGCTTGTTTGCAGAGCTGATGATAAGATTAGCAGATTAATGCGGAATGTGGAGTGCGGAGTGCGGAATGAGCTTCGCAAAAAAGTAAAATTTAAATAGAAAAGTTTATGGCAGTCCTGCCTCTCTTCGAAGAGAGGGGGACCGCCTTTTGTTTGTAGTTGTTTTTAAAAAAGTTTCAAGCGTGGATACAATAAAGAATAAAATCAAGTCGGTCGGGTGGTGGAGAGTTCTTGACGCGAACTTTTGAGCGTCTTTTCACCGCAAGGTGAAATGTTTTTTATTACAATTAAAGCTAACGCTTTAACTACGCTCGAGGGCTCGCGTAGAGAACCTTCCACCATTCCGCCCAACTGTACTCAATTGCTTTATATCAGGCTCGCTTGGGACACTTTGTAATTTATGAATAATTTCAAGATGGTCCCCCTTCCTTCGAAGGAAGGTTTAAATTACCACAGCTTTAGTGTTTTTACTTTACATTTGGCGAAGTTTATTCTTCTTTTTTGCATTTTATTGGCTTTTTATTGCTTTTACTACTTTCACCGCAGTATAGCCTATTAAAAATACAGTTAAAATTGTTTTTAACTGTGAAATTCTCAGGTAGGTTTTTGTAACATTTGAAAGGCTTTGTAATGTTTGTTGTTTGTTCATAGTACCTCCGTTTATTTTCGTTATTTTTACGAAGGGGAAAGGTTAAGGGGCAACCCACCACCGCTGACGCGGTCCCCCTCCCTATTCCATCAAAGATGGAACAGGGATGATAATATTCGCATTACTTTTACACTTTCTTTTGGCGCATTTTCGCGCCCCGACATTCCTCATTCCTCACTCCTCACTCCTCACTCCTCACTTTTACGCAGTGAGCACAACTCCATGCGCTATTCCGGGTGTGCTTTCCTTTTGCATTGAAGAGGTGGGGGATAGGAGAGCACCTGTTCCTACGAAAAGAACTCTGTTGAGTTCTTTGTTTTTTAGCTTATTCAAAATATATGAGCATACAACGCTTGCAGAACAGCCACAGCCTGAACCGCCTGAGTGCACATCTTGTTTTTTCAAATCAAAAATCATCATACCGCAGTCATTGTGGACAGAGCTTATGTCGGTGCAATATTCCTTTCTCATTAATTCCTTTAAAAGAGCAGAGCCGGTTGAACCTAAATCACCCGTTAAGATTAAGTCATAATCCTCGGGCTTAGTATTGGTATCTTTAAGAAAATCACCGATTGTCTGTGCTGCTGCAGGTGCCATAGCAGCACCCATATTATTAACATCGGTTATGCCCAAATCTCTCACAGAACCGATTATAACTTTTTCGATTTTAGGTGTGTTTTCTTGCTTTTCGGTAACAACTGCCGCACCTGCACCCGTAACAGTCCATTGACTTGCAGGGCTACGCTGACCGCCATATTCAAGGGGAAAGCGATACTGCCTTTCAGCAGAGCAAAAATGGGAGGAGGCAGCGGCAAGGGAAGTTTTTGTTGCACCCGAATCTACAAAAATTCCTGCAAGGGCGAGGGAGAGAGCCATTGTTGAGCAAGCGCCGTAAAGCCCTGCAAACTGAAATCCCAAATCTCGCATATCGAACGATGAACCGATACATTGGTTCAAAAGGTCACCTGCAAATGCAAGCTGAATATCATTTTTTGAAAGACCTGATTTCTTTACTGCGGTTTCGATAGTCATTTTTTGCATTTTGGTTTCCGCCTTTTCAAAGGTCTTTTCTCCGAAAAAAGCATCATTATATGCTTTATCAAAATACTGACCTAAAGGGCCCTCCGCCTCTTTTTTGCCAACTACTGCGGCATAGCCTACAATTGACGGAGTGTTTGTTAATTCAATTGTATATTTTCCCATTCTCTGTGGCATAAAATCGTTCCTTAAAAGTTTTATTATATTGTTTGCAAAAATGGCAAAAAAATACGCAACCCCTTAAAATGTTTTTGCATTTCAAGGGATTGCAGAGTTTTAAAAATTAAAGTAAATCATCAAAAAGCCTGATATTTGCTTTTTCTGCTTTTAATTCGCCGTTCTGAATTTTTTTGATGATTTCAACGATTTTGTCGTTAATGGGTGTGGGAATGTTATGCTTTCTTCCAAACTCGCAAACAACGCCGTTAATTGCATCAACCTCGCAGGGCTTACCTTTCTTAAGGTCCTGAAGCATTGATGGCTCAATAAGACGGTGTTTTTTCATGGCGATGGGGAGAAGCTTGCAACCGAGAGCGCGTTTGAAAGCACCTTTGTAATAGAAAAGACCAACAATGTTTTTACCCTGAACGGGTGCAAATTCTGTTCCTGTTGCGTGACCCACATCAATACATTCTTTCATGCAACGGATGGCAACCTTCTGAGCATTCTTATCTTCGGAAACATCACCGAAAACGCCACCGACAACTGTTCCGAGGCCTGAGAATGTTGCATTGATAAGAAGCTTTGACCAACGAGCGCCCATAAGATTTTCTTCCTCGTGAACGGGACACATAAGCTCCAAAAGGTCTTTAACCATTTTTACTTGTTCGTCTGTGATGCCGTCCAATTTACCCATATGGAAAGAAAGACTGTCGGGTGCGCTGGTAAGCTCGCAAACACCGGGTTCAATAAGTGCTGCGCCCCATTCAACTGCACAACCCATTGTGTGATTTGCGCCGACTACCTCGGCAACTGATGGCTCTGGAATACCGTTCTGAAGCGTTACAATAACACCGTTTTCGCTGAGGAAATCCTTGAGCATTGAAACAACCTCTTTATTATGTAACTGCTTTGTGAGAAGAACAATAACGTCATATTTGCCTTCCATTTCCTCGGGGGTGATAGCCGTAACGGGAACTGTCATATCAACAGTACCGATGATTTTTGCGCCCTTTGTGTTGAGAATTTCAACGTGAGCTTTATTTCTGTTAATAAGGTCAACCTGACCGCCGTTTTTAGTGATATATGCACCTAAAACAGTTCCAAGAGAACCTGCGCCGTAGATTGCATTTCTGCTCATATAAACACATCCTTGTTAAAAATTTAATTATCTGCATTGAATATAACATATACAGAGGATTAAATCAATATAAAATATTTGCAATATC
>JAZNTA010000091.1:0-1993 GCA_045591525.1 Acutalibacteraceae bacterium
AGACGCAACAATTACATATTGTTTATTTTTATTGTGTAATTGGTACGTCTCTACATTACACCGTAGAGACGTATCAATGATATGGACGTTATTAACATTGATAAACGTAATTGAGGTTTCCATATCATTGCTGCGTCTTGAAAATGATATATCGTTTATTATTTGGTGTGATTGAGACGCAACAATTACATCGTGTTTATTTTTATTGGTGTAATTGGTACGTCTCTTCTAGAATTTTAGAATTTTAGAATTTTAGAATTTATACCTTATTAATTAATATGCATCTCCAATTTTCAATTTTCAATTTTCAATTTGTGAGACGCAACAATTACATATTGTTTATTTTTATTGGTGTAATTGGTACGTCTCTACGTCAATTGTAAACTGTTAATTGTCAATTGTTAATTTTCCTCATATCGCGTTTCTCATTTCATTGAGGTCGTAATATAAAAGAAAGGTTTTTCTGTCGTCGTTATGCAGACATCTAAACTCGTTTCTTTCGTAGAATATTACAGCATTCATATAAGCGTCAACGGTGAGAAAACGACAGCCTGCCTTGTTGTCTTTAGAGTAGTACAATTTGATAAAATCTATTATCATTGTTCCGACTCCATATCCATGAAAATCGTTGTCGATACCTAATCGGCAAATCTTTACAGATGGATAACTTCTGATACGTTTTTCGTTTGCGAAACGCTTTTTCCTGAAACGATTGAATTCGGTGTTGTTCACAAAGTCATCGATTGAGATTTTGTCGTTGGCTAAACTGAAATATCCAATTATTTTTCCTGATGCCTTGTGTTCGAATACGTAGGTTACAGACAGCATTGCCTTGTGGTAATCATCTGCGCGATTCATGATAAAGTCGTTCAAATCGTCATCGCCGCAATCGAACGACTTTATCGTTTCGTTTTCTAGTAGTTTACGAACTTCGTAATCACTGAAATTAGTTTCGAGAAGATTTGTCATAGGTTTAACCCTTGAAGATTTTCATTATCATCTCATAATCAGCTTTCGCTCTCTCGACTTCCTCTGGGCTTGCCTTACGATTTTCTCTCATTCTTTGCATGAATCGTCTTGCATCTTCGCCTGTTATCACTGGCGTGTCCTCAAGATAAGGACTTTCAATAAAAACATCTTCTTTTTTCATAAATTTTAAATTTTTAATTTGGTTAATAAATATCTGCAAATATAATAAAAGTCAACGGACAACAGTCAACAGACAACGGAATTTTTTTAATTCATAATTCATAATTCATAATTTTCAATCTAAAATTCTAGAATTTATACCTTATTAATTAATATACATCTCCAACTTTCAATTTTCAATTTTCAATTTGTGAGACGCAACAATCACATATTGTTTATTTTTATTGGTGTAATTGGTACGTCTCTACATTTAACATAAAATATTTTGCTATCTTTGCCAAAGGAATCAAAAGTTAAATTTATGAATAATGACCTTTTTAGAAATAAATACAGGATACAATCGGCGAGAGCTCCATGGCATGATTATAATAACGGATGTTATTTCGTAACGATATGCACCGACAAAAGAGAGCATTTTTTCGGAGAGATATATGATAACAAGATTATCCTGTCGAAATTAGGAAAACAAGCGACTCTCTTGTTACAAAAAATTGAAAAAAAATATAACGATGCTTCGGTAATATCATTCGTTGTAATGCCAAATCATATACACTTACTAATATCCGTAAAACAACAAGCAAAAGTTAAAAATAAACCTCAGGAACCCAATAGGAAAATCGACATAAATGAAAAAATGAAAATGATTGCAGAAAAAAGGGGACGTTTATCGCTGATTATATCAAAATACAAATCATCACTCACAAGATTCGCCATTAAAAACGATATATATTTTGCTTGGCAGGACAGATTTAACGACAGAATCATCCGAGACTACAACGAAATGATCATCGTTGACAATTACATCAAAAACAACATCTCAAATTGGAAAGATGATGAACATTAT
>JAZNTA010000092.1:0-1500 GCA_045591525.1 Acutalibacteraceae bacterium
CTAAGACCGCTTGGCCTCCGACTTAGGTAATTATGTAGTTTCAAGAAAACATTAACTTAAAGAAAAAGAGTGCCACCGCAGTGACACTCCTCAATAAAAACATTTATCTAAATAACGACCGAGCAAACAAAAATGCGAGGAAACCCAATCCTAAGAGAGTGTCAATCGCACCCCAGCTTGCACCGCTAAAAATAAAATGTAATAGCATATATGCAACGATAACTATAACGACCCAACCGCAGCCAAAGTCCCATTTGCCTCCGCCACCGCTGTTAGAACTGCCTCCATCGCCGCCGCTTGTGCTTTTAAATGCGTGATAATCATTCATATCTGGCATAACGTTTCTCCTTAATATCAAACAGCCAGAGCCGGTGCCTGCGCAGATGGAATACTAAGCGACTCTATAAGACTCAGGACATTACTAATAGCTCTCTTGCGTTCGTACTTCTCAATTCTTCGCTGAGCACTCTTATATCTTCTTGTTCCCTTCCTCGGAGGCGGAGATTCCTTTTTCTTCTTAGGAATATAAACAGGATTAAGCATACGATAATAATCGTGATCAACTATGTATTGTAAATATTCTACTATGCTTTTTCTTCTGGCATCACCCTGCAAATGGTAGCCACTGATCTCGCTGAGATGGTCTTTATCAGTTTTGAAATCGTTTTTATGGTAAAGAACAATGCGATTCTTTTTATCCAAAGCGATCTTCCATTTGCTCCGAATAGAGGTTATGAATATACACTTATTTCCTAAATGGACAGACAATCCGTTTTTACGACAGAAATCGACAATCGCATCGTCCTCACGCTTGTAGTGCTTTATAAGAGGATTGCAATGCTTACAAAGTCTATATCCTTGCTCATAAGCTTCTGGGAGTGATTCAAACCAACCGATATTGTCAATCTCAGTGTGATGAACATGAAAGCACTCTATTGAGTGAATAATCTTTTTTCTACTATTTTTGCAGTAGTAATACATTCGGAAACCTTCTTTCTTTATTTGTTAATCTCATTATAAAGAAAGATGTGTCCCATAAAACGGACTTTAAGAGCAGAAATTAAAAATCAACCGAGATATCATTAAGACATCTCGGTAAATTATTAAATCAGTTCGACATATTGGAATTTTTACGTTCTTTTAGGTTTTATCAATTCACCTATCATTGCACCGCCAATAATACACACAGCACCGATAATTTGTATTACGGTCATTTTTTCACCGAGTAATAGTGCGGCAAAAACAACCGCTGACAAAGGTTCCAAATAACCGCATACCGCAACTGTTTGTACAGGAAGTTTTGCAAGTGGTGAAAAATAGAGATAACAACCAATTCCTGTGTTTAGAATACCAAGTATCAAAATCCAACTCCAAGCATTTGCAGGTACATTGATAATAAATCCTTGTTTAATTCCTGTAAATACCGCAACGGTCAAGAAACTAACCACAAGTTGTATGACAGAGTTTTCCATACCACTGATGTTTTTTGATTGCTTATTG
>JAZNTA010000093.1:0-1664 GCA_045591525.1 Acutalibacteraceae bacterium
TTATCAGGGCAAATCACACCGCCCGGTTAAACCCAAAGCCGGAAAAAATGTCATCGTCGTAAAAAAATCAACCCCACACATGACCGACTTCGCAATCACCCGCAACGCAGACGACCTGCGTCTCGCCCCGGATGATCTTTGATCGGTAGGAGGGGTGGTTGGAGCGGGGGGAGAGAGGGAAACTTCTTTTTTTGATATGACCCCAAAAACTTGGACGGTTAAATTACAACTGAATGGGTCCTGTATTCTACGGGACTCATTCCTTTTAATGTTAAAGATATCCTTTCATTGTTGAAATAGCAAATATATTCCTCCAATTTTTTTATAAAATCTTCGACTGACACAAAGTTTTCTCCCAAAAACATTTCTGTTTTCAATCTTCCGAAGAAGTTTTCCATTGCACTGTTATCCAGGCAATTTCCCTTTCTTGACATACTTTGAGTAATTTTATGTTGAACAAGCCTCTCCCTGTATTCGCTCATTTGATATTGCCAACCCTGATCAGAATGCAGCACTGGCATTGCATCGGGCGGAAGTTTTTCAAACAATCGGTCTAACATCTCCTGCGTTTGAGCAAAAGATGGACGGCGGCTGATTGAATGAGCTACTATTTCACGGTTAAACAAGTCCATCACAGGGGACAAATAAACTTTTTCATTGCAAACCTTGAATTCGGTGACATCTGTGACCAATTTCTCGAAGGGCTTCTGGGAATAAAAATGACGATTCAAGATGTTTGGAGCTATTTTTCCAACAGTTCCTTTATAAGAGCGATATCTGCTTTTCTTTTGTTTTCCCTGCAAGTTCATTGTTTTCATCAGTCTTTGAATCGTTTTATGGTTGATTCGACAACCACATTGCCGCAAAGCCGCACAAATTCTACGATAACCGTAATACCCTTTGTTGCGCTCAAATATGAGCTTTATCAATTCTTTGATAGTTCCATACTTATCAGGTCTGGATGACTTCTTGCAATAATAATAGTATGTACTGCGTGATAAGTTGCCAAGAGCCAGCAATTTATCCAATGGAAAGAATCGCCTTAATTCTGTGATTATTTGCGCCTGTTGCGCTTTTCCTGCTCTTCCTTCAAGATTAAGGCCCTTAATTTTTTTAAGTACGCATTCTCCATGCGAAGATACTCGTTTTCGGCAAGAATAGCCGGTAAGTCATATTCCTTTGACTTTTTAGGAGGTGGTACAGAGGGATCTTTCGATTTGTGAGGTGGAGTTTTTGGCATAAAACCACTAGTTCCTTTTTCTTTATAGATGCGCAGCCAGGTGCGAACACTTGACCGATATTTGTCTACATCTATCTTCTTTGTAACATTCCAATACTTTCTAACTACTTCATGGATATTCAATCCATTGTCCAGCATATCTAAAATAACACGGATTTTAAATTCTGCACTATAATTGAACTCCGTTTTTACACTTTTTTCCATAAAAAATGCACCCTTTTAGTTGTGTCCAACTTTTGGGGTGCACATCATTTCGCGGGAAAAGAAGTTTCGCCCTCTCCCAAACCCTCTCCCACTTCAAGAAAAGCGGAAGTTCTTGCGGTGTGGTTGTTTTTGCAGGTGGATCGCGGTATTTTGTGCGGCGCGTTTTTTCCGGGACGGCTGGGTGTTTTTGATTTGGCATTGTTCCAATTTTTGTGAAAGC
>JAZNTA010000094.1:0-4333 GCA_045591525.1 Acutalibacteraceae bacterium
ATGGTGCTTATTAAAGAAAAATAAAAACATTTTTATATTTTGGTATGTGTGATATAATCAGTTCGATAAATTCCAATTTGTAGGTGAGATAATGATTATTTTAATTACAGGAGCATCGCATACAGGCAAAACTGCACTTGCCCAAAAATTGCTCGAAAAATATAAATATCCATACTTGTCAATAGACCATCTGAAAATGGGTTTAATTCGTAGCGGAAATACTAAACTCACTCCGATTAGCGAGGATAAAGACTTAATAGCATACTTATGGCCCATCGTCCGTGAAATGGTTAAAACTGTTATCGAAAACAAGCAGAACTTAATTGTCGAAGGTTGCTATATTCCATTCGATTGGCAGAAGGACTTTGAGTCGAAATATCTTGAAAACATCAAATATTACTGCCTTGTAATGAGTGAGGAGTATATCAGAAATCACTTTGCTGACATAAAGAAATATGCAAATGTCATTGAAAATCGTTTGGATGATGAATGGTGCACAATGGAGAGTGTGTTGGCAGATAATGCAGAAATATTAGCCCTCGCACAAAAGCATAATGTGAACTATATACTCATTGAAGATACGTATGAAATCAATATCGATTCAAAATGACAAATCTTAGTTTTGCACTATAAATAAAAGGAGAAAATATGACACAAATCATTTCATTTTTGCTGTCCGTTGTGTTTGCGTTTGATATGTTTTTTGTTGGTTTGTTTCCCGAAAAACAGCTCATTATCACGCAAACAGAAACAGAAACCGAATATTACGTAAACGGTGAAAATGATAACTTGCGTTTCGGTGTCATCGGCAACAGCAATCTGTTTGAGCCTGATGAAGAAATCAGGGTTATTATTGAATGCCTTGATGAATCGCTTGACGGCACAAAAGCAAAAATCTCCGTCAGAAGTGAGCAAACGGACTTTGACAAGCGAGGATATGTCACGCTCAAATCCTCTTTGCCCTACAACACCTTTGCTTTTTCGTCCGATAAAAACGGTGTTTTTACCGTTGCAATCAAACTTTCCGATGCGACCGAATACAGTTTCAACGTCGGTGTTGTTCCCCGAAACAAGCAGGCAAGTGACGGCTTTTACTACGGCATTCAGCCGTATATAACCCGTGCATATACTTGGGGCGAAGGCTTTCAGCTTCCGAATTACAGCGCAGAAGAATCCGTTGACAGAATTCTTGACGTTGCGCAATATCTCGGCATAAACCTCGTCCGTGAGGACAGCGTCGGTTGGGACGCAATGCAGAGCGAATCTTACGGCAACGTTGATTTCTCCGTGCAGGATTTACTTGTCAGCAAAGTCAACGAACGGGGTATGAAATACAACTGGCTTCTCGGCTTCAACGCAGGCAAATGGTCTGCCGCAGATAAATACAAAGAGAATTACGATGAATCAATCGGCTGGACTTACCCTCCCGATGAAAATATCTGGTCTGATTTTGCAAGCAAGGTTGCAGTACATTACGCCGCTAACCCCGACATTCTGTGGGAAATATGGAACGAGCCGAACTATTTTTTCTTTGCAGGCACTCCCGAAGAATATTTTTCACTTCTTGAAAAAACCGCAACAATAATCAAAACAGAAAACCCGTCGGCATACGTTTATTCGGGCGGACTTGCTGTTGCGGAAAAAGAAAGCAACCTTGTTTTTTATCAGAAATCCGCAGAATTGATTAATAAGAATCTGCTTGATAATTACGGTTATCACAACCACGACGGACTTGATAATTACTATGACTATATGGGCAAGACGCTCTCTCTTACGAAATCGGCAGGACTTTCAAACGGC
Organism: Acutalibacteraceae bacterium; assembly: GCA_045591525.1. Taxonomy (GTDB): domain Bacteria; phylum Bacillota; class Clostridia; order Oscillospirales; family Acutalibacteraceae; genus DTU089. Next base: position 1,801 of record JAZNTA010000094.1, read on the forward strand.
GGTTTCAACAGCGAAAGCGGTGTAGGCGGCACAGATGCGGCAACAATCACCTGCAAGGCACTTTACACCCGTTCAACGGGAGCAAAAGGTTTTGTTTCCTTTGCATTCAGAAAAACCGTCACACCTGAAAACGATATAAATGATTTTGCGTTTTTCAACGAATATATGCAACCCACCGAAGCTGTAATCACTTACGCAACGGTTATCCGTTTTCTCGGCAATGCCGATTTCGTCAGGAACATTTCAAACGAAAAGAATCTTGTAATTGACGAATACACTGAAAACGGAAAGAAAATAAAAGTTTATTACAGCCTTGGTGAAAAAACTAAAACCGCCGCACCCGAAGGCGATTATAAAGCCTTTGATATGTACGGCAATGAAATACAAATCGGCAGGAAGCTGACTGTCAGCAATACACCGATATATATTGTTTATTGATGTTAGAGCGATTTTTATGACAAATTCCAATTTGTCGAATCAAATTTAATAATATACCTTAAACTCCTTCGATGGATAAACCGTCGGAGGAGTAATTTTTTTTGAAAAATTTTTAAAAAGTGGACATTAGGTTTCCATTTTAAGGTTTATTTTACTGTTGTAAAAATTTTTCAAAGCGGAAGTAAAGCTTCCGGTTTAAGGTTTATTGTATTTTTTTGAAACAGTTCTGTTCAAACAAAACAGCAAAAGATTAAAAAAATTTTTTAAAGTGGCAAAAATCTTGCCACTTTAGGTGTTAAAAGATAATTAAAGACACTTATCGGGATTGTACAACATCAAATGTAAACGCTCAACAAATAAACAGCTAATCTGTCCATTTAAAATTTATAAATGATTTTGTAAGCAATATTTACAAGTTAATTCACATCACAAAAGAATACCGAAAAAGGAGCAAAACATGAAAATTAACATCAGAAATATAGTCTCAAACAACAGTTTTTTTAAGAGTAAACCTCCTTAGAGTATATTTACCCTACCATGCTCGAAACTCATAAATCAGTCGATTTGAGGACAAAAACAAAGACTTAAAAGGAGGCATAAATGAAACGATTAACCAAATATGAAAAAGAGAATATCTTTCTCTCAAATGCTGCGGAAGATTACTGGTCTGTTTACATTAACTCAAAGCCTTTTAAAAGGCGTTTTAAGGAGTATGATGACAAATATGCCGGCATTTTGATTCACGAGCATACAGACCAATACGGAGGCGAATTATACAAAGTTCCGAAAAACTGCATATCAATCAGACTGCTCCCTCCGAGAACGGATGAACAGAAAAAGAAGGCAAAAGAACACGCAAAAAACGTCGGTCTCGGAAGAAAAGCGGGGTGATAAATTGAGCGATAATTCAAGCAACAATTTCCCGTTTATTAAATTGCCGAGAGCATTGATTGACGATCCGAATTTTTCAGGATTATCTTCAGAAGCCAAACTATTATTTTCTCTTATTCTTGACAGGATGGGGGTATCGCAGATAAATGCGGACAGATTTACGGATAAGAACGGTAATCTGTTTGTGTACTACACCATTCAAGAAATCTGCATAAAGCTTGGCTGTAGTCACGGAAAAGCGGTAAGACTTGTCAACGAACTTGAATATTATGGACTTATTTTTAAGCAAAGAAAAGGTTGCGGGAAACCGAATAAAATCATTGTTTTACCATCTGTTCTGAGAATTCTCAAAACAGTACATAAGAAATCCGATAATGAGAATTCAGAAGTTCCCGAAAACGGAAATCAAAAGTTCTCAATATCGGAAGTAATCTATAATAACAACAGTTACAATAACATCAGTTACCTCCATCCATCTATCGAGTATGAACGGTTGATAGAAAGCATCGAAGAACAGATTGAATATGATTGCATAAACGCAGATGCAGAAATAGTCAGAGAAATAATTCTAATTATGGCAGATGTTATTTCCGGGACAAGCTCCACCGTCAGAATCGGCGGAAGTGATTTTCCGAGAGAAGTTGTTATTTCACGATTCAGAAAACTTACTGCAGAACACATTGAATATATTGTCGGTTGTATTGAAAGCAGTGAAACAAAAATCAAAAACATAAAAGCATATCTGATTTCAGCTTTGTTTAATGCACCGACAACAATAGCAAACTCTGTTTCGGCAGAATTTGCATATTATCAAAATTTATCTTAAGGAGAAACAAATGAACAATACTTTCAGAGATTACCCCGATGTCGTGAGCATTGAAGAACTTCAGGACATGCTTCACATCGGCAGAAACGCCGCCTATGACATTGTCAAGGAAGGCAAAATCAAAACCATCAGAATCGGCAAACGATATATCATTCCGAAAACAAGCGTTATAAATTTTCTCGAAACTGCATCGTAAAAACACTTGTAAAGATAATAATATTATGTATAATTTTAATTACGGAATGATTGACTGTTTCCCAATCAGAAAGGAGTATCAATGGTAACAGGCAATCTGCAAATCAAAGACGGCAAGTATTATGCCGTTGTCAATCTCAGAGATGAAACCGGCAAAAGAAAGCAGAAATGGGTCAGCACGGG
>JAZNTA010000095.1:0-12385 GCA_045591525.1 Acutalibacteraceae bacterium
TTCAAGACAATTTTCAAGGGCTTTGGCGAAAATATAATGGCAATTGATTTAACAAAATAAATTATTAACGATTACAATTTTTCTCACAGGTAGTGATTTTCTATGGCAAACAAACCGGTAACAGCAATAATAGTAGGAGCAGGGCATAGGTCTATGGCTTATGCCGATTTCTCTTTAAGACACCCCGAAAAGCTTAAAATTGTGGGTGTTGCAGACCCCGATAAATATCGTCAGAAAATGGTCAGAGAAAAATTTGGCTTTTCTGAAGAATTTTGTTTTGATTTTGCAGAGGACCTTGCGGAAGCTCCGAAATTTGCAGATGCAGTTATTAACGGCACAATGGATGAACAGCACGTTGAAACCTCAATTCCTCTTCTTGAAAGAGGCTATGATATGCTTCTTGAAAAGCCCTTTGCGGTTAATGACGAGGAGATGGAGCGTTTAATTGAAGTGGTAAAACGCAACAATAATAAAGTTATGATTTGCCACGTTCTTCGTTATACACCTTTTTACTCAACAATAAAGCAACGTATTTTAAATGGAGAAATAGGGGATATAATAAATATTCAAACGGTTGAAAATGTAAGCTACCATCACCTTTCAACCTCATTTGTCCGCGGTAAATGGGCAAATTCTAAAAAAAGCCACACCTCAATGCTTCTCGCAAAATGCTGTCACGACCTTGATATAATGATGTGGTTAATGGGTGAGGATAAGCCTGTCAGCGTTTCCTCAGTTGGTGCAAGAACGCAGTTTATACCCGAAAACGCACCAAAAGAATCAGGTAATCGTTGTCTTGTGGATTGTCCCAGAGTAGATTTCTGCGATTTCAGTGCAAAAAGGCTTTATCTTGACCATCCTAGTGAGTGGACCGTTTATGTATGGCGTGATCTTGAGGATGTTGAGAATCCCACAGATGAGCAGAGAAGAGAGCTTCTCACTCACAGCGACTACGGCAGATGTATTTATAAATGTGATAATGACGTTGTTGACCATCAGAGCGTTCTTGTGAATTTCAAAAGCGGTGCAACAGGCACTCATAATATGGTTGGCGGTTCTCCCGAGCCCTTGAGAACAATCCGCATCATTGGTACAAAGGGTGAAATCTACGGCGAATTCGAAAATGCGTTCATCGAAGTGAGAAAACAAAACCCTGCCAAAGAACGCTATTTTGATAAAGAAGTAATTGATTTAAGCCATATTTCAGGTGAGGGTCACAGCGGTGGTGACGAAAGGCTTACCGAGGATTTTGTTAATTTCCAGCGTGGCGAAAGTCATTCAATTTCCTGCACATCAATTTTTGATTCCGTACCCGGTCATAAGGTGATTTTCCTTGCTGATAAATCAAGAGAGCAGGGCGGAGAGTTGGTACATATTAATTTATAATTATTTAGTTTACGAAAGGACGGCACTATGAATAATAAAATAAAGCGTGCCGTTGGTATCGGCTTAAGAGCAGCTCTTGTTCTTGCGATTCTTTTTGTTATAATTTTTAAATATAACGACCTTGTAAATATAGATGTCCGTGCCCTTGTTGAAAAAACAAATACCCTTTTTGAAGCCGGTGCGGCAGTTGTCGGAGTTTATTCCCTTAAAGCAATCGTATTTGTAATTCCTGCTTCGGTGCTTTATATGGCGGTGGGAATGGCATTCGATTTTGCTCCCGGTCTTCTTGTGAATGCAATCGGACTTTTTGCCGAGCTTAATATAACTTACTTTATCGGTAAGTTTTTAGGCGGTGAAAGGGTAGAAAATAAGCTCAGACAATCAAAAAAAGGCGAGAAAATTATAACTCTCAGAGATAAGAAAACACCCTATCTTTACCTTGCAAGGCTTTTGCCTGTTTTCCCCATTGACTTTGTTAGCCTCTTCTTTGGTGCAAGTAATATGGGATATTTAAGATATATCCTGATTTCCTTTTTCGGCGTTATGCCCCGAATAATTCTTATAACCCTTTTGGGCGATAAGATATATGACATTATTCCTGTTAAATTTATGATGACGGTAGTAGTTTTTGCATTACTCGGTGCGTCAATAGTTGTTTTGATAAAATATATTAAGAAAAAATCCAACTGAATTTCAAGAAAGGAAGATTAATTTGAAAATTTCTTCTCTTTTTAATAGTGACAGAACTGTTTTGTCTTTTGAAGTTTTTCCGCCGAAGAAAAACGGTTCGGTAGAAACAGTTTATAACACAATTGCAGAATTACAGAGTCTTCGCCCTGATTATATAAGCGTTACTTATGGTGCAGGCGGTTCTGCCGCCAATAACTATACCTGCGATATTGCTTCTCTTATAAAAAACAAATATGGGATTGAAGCAATGGCACATTTAACTTGCGTTAACTCCACAAAAGCAGATGTTGACAGAGTTTTAAATGAGCTTAAAGAAAATAATATTGAAAACATTCTCGCTTTAAGAGGGGACAAAAACCCCGATTTTGAACCGAAAACGGACTTTTTTCATGCAAACGACCTTGTTTCTTACATAAAAACAAAAGGCGATTTCGGAATTTCGGTTGCAGGCTACCCTGAAACTCATTTTGAGGCTCCAAACGGCAAGGTTGATATTGCAAATTTAAAGAATAAGGTTGACTGCGGTGCACAAGGCATTGTTACACAGCTTTTTTTCAATAATTCATATTTTTACCGCTTTCGTGACAGATGCGATATTGCAGGAATAACCGTTCCCATTTCTGCAGGTATTATGCCTGTTACAAATAAAAATCAGATTGAGCGAATGGTTTCAATGTGCGGTGCAAGCCTTCCGAGAAAGTTTGTTAAAATGATTCAGAAATATGAGGACAGACCCGAAGCACTTGTGGATGCAGGCATTGCTTTTGCAATTGACCAGATTGTTGACTTGGTTTCCAATGGTGTTGACGGAATACATATTTACACAATGAATAACCCTTATATAGCAAAGAGAATAACCGAAAGCATAAAAGGTCTTTTATAAATAAAAAATCATAGGTCCTGTTTTACTAGGACCTATGATTTTTTATTTATCTTATAATCTTCTCTCCATCAAATACGATGATTCCGTGACCGTGACCGGTTTTGCCACCGCTTAAAACGTGCTTTTTAAAAGCTCTCTGCATTGATGTTTTTTCATCCCATTTTTTAGGCGATTTGTAACCGCTTGCATTGAATATTCTCCAGGCATCGTCAAATTTATCTTTTGCTTCGCTTGAAATAATTTCAAAGTCGTTGATAAACTTAATTGTGTTGGAGTTTTCGGGAAGAAAGTTTTTATATTCTTCAAAAATGAGCCATGAACCGCATTCAAAAATCATAAGGCCGTCTTCTCTGCGGTATTCGGGGAAGAATTCATAAGCCTTTTTAAAGGAGTCAAGGCGAACCTCATCGGTAAGGGGAATTCCTGAAGAGGGAATATGGAAACCGAGAGTTTTGTCACCTTTTTTGATTGTGATACCTGCGGAAGAGGTGAAGTCTTCTCCGCCGTATGTACTCATATCAAACTGATATCTTCCTAAAGCAAAGCGGGTAAGAGCATAGAAGCCTGTGTTCCAGGAAGCAACAAAGGTGCCGTGAACGCCTTTGCAGTTAACACACTCAACATATTTATATTTAAGGTCCATAATTGTATTCCAGAAAAGCTCATCGCTAAGGGCTCTTTCCTTGTAGAGATTATGCATAACCTCTGCTGCACGAACAAGGAAAACAAAGTCAAGAGTATATTCCTTGATACCGTAAATTATTGCAAGAGGCTTGATTTTATCAAAGCATTTGCCGAAATCATGAGCCTCAGGAAAGAGATATTCATTGAAAATCGCTTCAAATTTTTTATTAAGACTTTTGCAATTATCAATTTTTGTTGCTGCTTTTTCAAAGGCTTCGACAGCCTCTTGGGGAAGACCAAGTCTTTTTTCAACCTCTTTAAAATGTTCGTTAAGTATTACCATATTGACACACCCTTTAATTCTTTAAGCTGTTAAGAGGAGCAGGAATTCTTCCGCCTCTGTTTATAAAATCCACACAACCCTCGTTATGAACGGGCATAACAGGAGCGGTTCCCAAAAGACCGCCCATTTCAATTGAATCACCAACAGTTTTGCCCGGTGCAGGAATTATTCTGACAGCGGTTGTTTTGTTGTTTATCATACCGATTGCGGCTTCATCAGCGATGATTGCGGAAATCGTTTCTGCAGTAGTATCGCCCGGAACGGCAATCATATCAAGACCAACGGAGCAAACACATGTCATTGCTTCTAATTTATCAAGCGTAAGAACGCCTTTTTCTGCAGCGGCAATCATACCCTCGTCTTCTGAAACAGGAATGAATGCACCTGAAAGACCGCCAACATGAGAAGATGCCATAACGCCACCTTTTTTTACTGCGTCATTAAGCATAGCAAGAGCGGCGGTTGTTCCGTGGGTTCCGCAAGTTTCAAGACCGATTTCTTCAAGAATTCTTGCAACAGAGTCACCAATAGCCGGAGTGGGAGCAAGGCTTAAGTCAACAATACCGAATTCGGCACCCAAACGCTTCGATGCTTCGCTTGCCATTAACTGACCCATTCTTGTAATCTTGAATGCGGTTTTCTTGATTGTTTCCGCAACAACATCAAAGGGTTCACCTTTGATTTGCTTGAGTGCATTGTAAACAACACCGGGACCGGAAACACCAACATTTATAGCACATTCAGGCTCTCCGACTCCGTGGAAAGCACCCGCCATAAAGGGATTGTCTTCAACTGCATTGCAGAATACAACAAGCTTTGCGCAACCAAAGCCGTCACGGTCTTCAGTTATTTTTGCTGTTTTCTTGATGGTTTGTCCCATAAGCTTTACTGCATCCATATTAATACCAGCTCTTGTTGAACCGATATTAACGGAAGAGCAAACAAAATCAGTTGTTGCAAGTGCTTCGGGGATGGAGTTTATAAGTCTCCTGTCACCGATTGTAAAGCCTTTCTGTACAAGTGCAGAAAAACCGCCGATAAAGTTTACTCCGCATTCCTTTGCGGCTTTATCCATTGCCTGAGCGAAAATTGTGTAATCCTCTGTTTCACAGCTTTCAGCGGCAATTGCAATAGGTGTAACAGAAATTCTTTTGTTAATAATCGGAATACCCATTTCTCTTTCAAGGTCTTCACCGGTTTTAACAAGGTTTTCTGCATATTTTGTTATTTTATCATACATCTTCTGAGCGCAGATTTTGGGGTCGGGATGACCACAGGAACGCAAGGAGATACCCATAGTAATTGTACGGATATCAAGATGCTGATTATCAATCATATTGAGAGTTTCAATAATTTCGCGTTGATTAAGCATAAGTCACCTCAGATTTTGTGCATAGCATCAAAAATATCTTCTCGCTGAATACGGATGCTTACACCTAAGCGTTCGCCCTCTTTATCAAGAGCATTAACAATTTCGGGGTAGGAAACATTAGCTCCCTTAACATCTACAAGCATATTCATTGTAAACATATTTTGCATAACAGTCTGGCTGATATCAAGAATATTCACGTTAATTTTCTGAAGAACAACGCAAACACCTGCCATAATGCCTACTTTGTCTTTGCCAACAACAGTTATAATAGCATTCATAAAAAAACCTCTTTTGAACAATATATAAATTATTTTAGCACAATTAAAACAAGAATACAATAAAAAGAGACGGAAAAACCGTCTCTCTCTTTACATATTTTTGAGTCTTTCGTATTCATCCACGGTAATCTCAATAACTCTACCATGTTTAAATCCGTATGGGAACGAAAAATCTGCATCTGCTCTTTTGAAGTTCATATCGCCCGGGCAAGAAGAAACGAATGGAACATACCCCATTTTTTCTTTCTCGCACCCGAAAAAATCAAGCAATAAACACCATCTGCCGTCAGGAAGAATATATGTGGTAGGACCTTCATAAGCACCGGGATTCGGCACTTCTTTTTCCATGTATTCCTGAAAGCCCTCGTCATGTTCAAATGGACCGTAGAGATTATTTGATGTAGAGTGCATATTCATCCCGGGATTATTGGCATTTTTATAAAAGAGGTGGTAAATATCACCCACTTTGGTTATATGAGAGTCAAGTATTTCATTTTGCTTTGTGAAATAAAGTTTTGGTTCAGAGAAAGTCTCAAAATCTTTTGTAACAGAGCAGTAAATTGACATATGAGTAAAATCACTTTCCGCAACTGTTGATCCCCAATGTATAAGATATTCTTCATTTATCTCGTCAAAGAATATTTCAGGTGCCCACATACAACCGAAGTCATTTCTGCCGAGATGAACTAATTTCTGTTCTGAAAAATGAATAAGGTCATCGGTTTTCCACATTGAAAGACACTTACTACCATGACTGTTGATGTGTTTCCAGTCTACGTTATAGTTTTCGTCCATCCGGTGAACAATACAAAGGTCAGTAGTAAGGATTATAAAACCACCGGTATGAAGTCTGATTATTTCAATGTCACGGCAACCTTTATCTCCGATATTGCTCATAAGTATAGGGTTACCATCATTAACTTTTTCCCAGTTGAAGCCATCATCGCTTATTCCGAAATAAATTGCTTCACCATCGGGAGTGGTTTTTTCTTTGAAATGTACGAATAAATATGGCATAGTATCACCTTTTTATATCTTCTGAGAAAACAAAGGTATGTTTTCCGTGTTGTTTTGCGTAATATAATGCATCATCCGCATTTTTATAGAGCTCTGAAAGGCTTATTCCGTCTGCAGGATAAATGCTTATGCCTACGCTGGCTGAAACATCATATTTTTTATATGCAGAACAAACATTGCCAACGGCACTCATTAATGCAGAAGCTTTATATTCTGCAATGTATCGGGCTGGACAATGTTTCATAAGAATGAAAAATTCATCGCCGCCAATTCGACCGATTAAATCGGTGTTTCTAAAGCAGGATTTAACTGCATTTATTAAATCCACTAAAAGTCGGTCGCCCTCCTGATGTCCGAGGTTGTCATTCAATCGTTTAAAATTATCGATATCAATCATAAACAATGCATGTGAACTGTTTAAACCTTCTGTGCCAAGGAAGGTAGTTATTCTTTTTGTTATGGCTGCACGGTTAAGAATGCCTGTCATTTCGTCTGTTTCTGCGGCTCTCAAAAGTGCTTCTTCTTTTTTCTTCCTTGCATCAATATCGCGGGAGATAAGTGCAACAGACAAATGGTTGTTTTCAGGGTTAACAAGAAATTTTATAATGTCCTGAACCCAACGGATTGTACCATTAGGTAGAATCCGTCGATATTCCATAACAATATCTCGTCTTCCATGATTGAAAATCTCTTTGATATATTTTTTGGAGAAATTTTTATAAAACGAAAAAGCATCGCTGTCACTATCGGCAACACCGTCATAAGCAATATTGCAGAATGTTTCTATGTCTTTAAACAAAGGAAGCTTGAATCCATTAACGGTTCGTCTGCGTTCTTTGATGATTTCCCAGTTGTCAGCATCAATAAGGCTGAGGCAATAAGTGTTTTTGTTTGTATCAAGCAGGAAATCTAATTCTTGCTCGTAGCTTTGCTTATCCAGATACTCTTTAGAGGTTTCTCTTATCATACCAAAAATACCGATGGATTTACCATCTTCATCGTAAAGGATATGCTTTTTAGCAAAACCAAAACGGGAGTTCCCCTCTTTATCGGGAATGAGGTTTACAACATTAACTTCAGATTTTCCTGAAACTAACATTTCAAGGTCCTGAAGACGATATTTTTCCGCCATGTTATTATCGCCATAAATTTCTTCATCTGTTTTACCTATTATTTCATTAGTTGATGCTTTCCCTGTATATTCAACAAAGCTTTGAGATACAGCAATATATCTCAAGTCCTTGTCTTTGACAAAAATAATATCAGGAGTAATTTTCAAAATAGCGTCTAATATAGCGGGGGTATATTTAATATTGTTTTTTGCTGATTGTTTAAAGCTATCAGAAGTCGTCATTTTTCTTTCCTCCGTTAAGTGCTTTATTAATTTTAGTTTACCATATTGAAAAATCTTTTACAACGATAATATATAATAAGAATTCAGCTAAATTATTGTAAAATATGATATGTGTGATATAATGAGAAATATATAATAAAAAAAGAAAGGTTCAGTTATGAAAAAATCAAAACTCAAGCTTTCTACAACACATATAATATTGTTCAGTTTCTTTGTTGTTGTGCTTATTGGTGCGGTTTTACTTTCTTTACCGATAAGTTCTGCAACAGGAGAGTGGACTCCGTTTGTTGATGCTCTTTTTACATCAACAACAGCAACCTGCGTTACGGGGCTTGTGGTAGTACCTACATTTTCTGCCTGGAGTACATTCGGTCATATAGTTATTTTGTGTTTAATTCAGATTGGCGGATTAGGTGTTATTACGGTTGTCTCAATACTTGCTATGATGTTTCATAGAAAAATGGGGCTTTCAGACAGACTTCTTTTGCAGGATGCATTCAATCTCAATACACTTTCGGGACTTTCTCAGTTCGTTAAAAAGGTTGTTTTGGGAACATTTATTGTTGAGGGTGTCGGAGCTCTTCTTTATATGAGTGTGTTTGTTCCCGAATTTGGTTTAAAGGGAATATGGATTTCTGTGTTTACGGCGATTTCTGCCTTTTGTAATGCAGGAATAGATATAATTGCATCTGATAGCCTGGCCGGATATGTTCACAACCCCATAATTAACTTAACAACTTGTCTTTTAATCTTTTTCAGTGGCATAGGTTATATTGTGTGGTGGGATGTTATAAGGGTATTAAAATTACGCAAAAAGAGAAAAATTAAAGTATTAAAGGCGTTGACTTTGCATAGCAAAATCGCTCTTGCAACAACAATTCTTTTGATTTTCGGTGGTGCAATTTGCATATTCCTTTTTGAATACAATAATCCCCAAACAATGAAGGATTTTACATTTTACCAAAAAATTCAGGCATCGTTTTTTCAATCAGTAACAACAAGAACAGCAGGCTTTTTTACAGTTCCTCAGGAAAAGCTTTCGAATGGGTCAGCTCTTGTTTGCGTATTGCTGATGTTTATCGGTGGTTCTCCTGTTGGTACTGCCGGTGGTATTAAAACCGTAACAATAGCAGTAGTAGTTGCGGTGGCAATAGCAGCAATTAAAAACAAAAATGATGTTATAATGTTTAACAGAACATTGTCAAAGGAAGCGGTAAGTAAGGCTGTTGCAGTAATCTGCACATCGTTTTTTATAATGTTTATGTCAACGGCACTTTTAACTGCAGTAACAGATGCAAATTTCCTCGATATTCTTTATGAAACAGTAAGTGCGACCGCAACAGTAGGTCTTTCAAGAAATCTTACCGCATCTTTAAATACCATAGGCAAGATTATAATAATCGCTACAATGTATTTGGGTAGAGTCGGTCCTATTTCTTTGGCGGTAGCACTTAACCTTAAAAAACAAAATCCAAATATAATAAAAAATCCTGTTGAAGATATAAGTGTGGGGTAAAAAAATTATGAGTATAAATAAAACTTATGCAGTTTTCGGACTTGGAAGATACGGCAGAGCAGTTGCCGAAGAACTTGTTAAAAATGGTGCGGATGTTATTGCGGTTGACAGTAATGAAGAGCTTGTTAATGATGCGGCGCAGACTATTCCGGTTTGCAAATGTGCCGATGTTACAGACCCTGAGGTTGTTGATAAGCTTGATATTGCGGATGTTGATATTGTTATTATTGCAATGGCAAACAGCCTCGAAGCAACCGTAATGGCAATCACTCTTTGCAAAGAGGTGGGAGTTAAAACCGTTATTGCAAAATGTGTTGAAGAAATGCACGGTAAGATTTTTTATAGAGTTGGCGCAGACAGAGTTGTTTTCCCTGAAAAAGAGGCAGGCACACGTCTTGGCAAAAATCTTTTAAGCTCAGGATTTGTTGATATTGTTGAGCTTTCTAAAAATGTTTCAATGGTTGAAGTTCAGATGAAAAATGAGTGGGTTGGTAAAAACCTTATTCAGCTCAATTTAAGAAAAAAATATTCCATAAATGTTGTTGCTCTTTTAAAGGGTGAAGAGGTAATTACAAATATTGATCCCGAAATGCCTTTAGAACAAAATATGAAGCTCATTGTTATTGCAGATACAGTTAAATTAGAAAAATTGAAATAAAAAATTAGTTCCCGTAACTTTTTGAAAAAAGTTACGGGAACTGTTGTTTAATCATCAAATTCGAATGAACCCGAAATAAAGGTTACACGGTCAGTATCAACGGTAAGTAAACCGCCATCCGATACTGCCGTTTTCTTTTTGTCTTCGCTGAGCCATACTGTGCAAGGCGCTTTGATAACGGATGTTATAAAGGGTATGTGACCTGCCATAATTGCAAGCTCACCTTCAACGCCTCTAACATCAAATTTAAAAACCTCGCCGTCAAATTTATTGCCGTCGGGGGAAGATACAGTTAAGTGGAATGTGCTCACTTCTGCACCTTCTTTGCCTTTTCAATAGCTTCCTCAATTGTACCGACAAAAAGGAATGCAGATTCGGGTAAATCATCGTGCTTACCTTCAATAATTTCTTTGAAGCCACGAACAGTTTCGCTTATGGGAACATATTTACCTGTGATACCGGTGAATTTTTCGGAAACATCAAAGGGCTGAGAAAGGAAACGCTGAATTTTTCTTGCTCTCTGAACAAGAAGCTTATCTTCATCGGAAAGCTCATCCATACCCATAATTGCGATAATGTCCATAAGTTCATTATATCTCTGAAGAATTCGCTGAACCTCTTTAGCAACGTAATAATGCTCTTCTCCAACGATTTCAGGGGAGAGGATACGGCTTGAAGATTCAAGGGGGTCAACTGCAGGATAAATACCCTGAGAAGCAATATTTCTCGCAAGAACCGTTGTTGCATCAAGGTGAGCAAAAGTTGTTGCAGGAGCAGGGTCTGTAAGGTCACCCGCAGGAACATAAACTGCCTGAATGGATGTAATAGAACCTTTTTTAGTAGACGTGATTCTTTCCTGCAAAGCACCCATTTCGGTTGCAAGAGTTGGCTGATAACCAACGGCGGAGGGCATTCTGCCTAAAAGAGCGGAAACCTCTGAACCTGCCTGAGTAAAACGGAAAATATTATCAATGAAAAGAAGAACATCCTGACCCTCTTTGTCACGGAAATATTCTGCCATTGTAAGACCTGAAAGAGCAACTCTCATACGAGCTCCGGGAGGTTCATTCATCTGACCGTAAACAAGAGCGGTGTTGTTGATAACTCCTGACTCTTTCATTTCGCAGTATAAGTCATTACCCTCACGGGTACGCTCACCAACACCTGAGAAAACGGAAATACCGCCATGTTCTTTTGCGATGTTGTTGATAAGCTCCATAATAAGAACTGTTTTACCAACACCTGCACCGCCGAAAAGACCGATTTTACCGCCCTTTGAATAGGGGCAGACAAGGTCGATAACCTTGATACCTGTTTCAAAAATCTCTGCACTTGTAGCGAGCTCATCATATGCGGGAGCAGAACGGTGGATGCTCCATTTTTCTACGGTTTCGGGGTTGGGAATATTGTCAACCGCGTCACCTAAAACGTTGAAAATTCGTCCTAAGGTTTCGCGACCAACGGGAACGGAAATAGGCGCGCCTGTATCAGTAACGGGTGTACCTCTCTGAAGACCGTCTGTAGATGCCATAGCAATACATCTTGCGGTGTTGTCACCGATATGCTGTGCAACCTCAACAGTCAGTTTTCTTTCCCCAACGGGTATAGTAAGTGCGTTAAGAATTTCAGGAAGCTCACCCTCGTTGAATCTTACGTCAACAACGGGACCCATAACCTGAACAACCTTACCCACAGTTAATTTTTCCAATGTATTCACCTCTGTGAATTAAATTTCTTTAGTTACCGCTACCGGCAACAATTTCTGTAATTTCCTGAGTAATTGCACCTTGACGTGCACGATTATATTGAAGACCTAAATCGTCTATCATCTGTTTTGCGTTCTTACCTGCAGAATCCATTGCAATTCGTCTTGAAGCAACCTCACAAGCAAAGCTTTCTCTCAGACAAGCGATTAAAATACCTGCCACATATTCTCTTACGGTAAGATTAAGAACTGTAAGATGGTCAGGTTCAAATATTGTGCTTATGGTTGAGTCCTTTTCGCTTTTCTGGAAGGGGAGAAGCCATTTGATTTGTGCATCCCAGGACATAACAGAGTTATATCTTGTGAAAATAATGCCCAGTCTGTCAAAATTTTCTTCGCTGAAATCCTTGCAAAGCTCATCTGCAAGAGCAGCTGCATCGCTGAAAGAAAAATGCTCGGAAGAATTTATTTCTGTATCAAATCTCTCACAAGCACGTTTTCCGATGGGAATAAATTCTGCATCGGGGAAAGTGTTGCAAAGTCTGAAAACATTTGCATT
>JAZNTA010000096.1:0-2005 GCA_045591525.1 Acutalibacteraceae bacterium
CGAACTCTGTGATAAAATTTAAATATGAGCAGAGGCGTAAGTGATAAGATTACATACAAACCATACAATCAGAATGAACAGTGGCTTTTGCCACCCAGTCTAGACGAACTAGTACCCGAAAATCATTTTGTAAGAACAGTAAGCAAAACAGTAGACGAATTAGATATTGAGAAAATATTTGCCAAAAATACAAAAGGCGGCGGAGCAAGCCGATACAATCCGATAATGTTGATGAAAGTATTAATCTACTGCTACATGACGGGAACATACTCTTCAAGAATGATATCAAAACAGTGTCGCGAAAATGTAAACGTAATGTGGCTTACAGGATTTCAGAAGCCAGACTTCAGAACAATCAACAAATTCCGAAGTGAAAAACTAAAGGACACAATCGAAGAAATATTCATCACAACAGTAAAACTTCTAAACAAGAAAGGATATGTGAGCCTTGAAAAATATTTTGTAGATGGAACGAAAATTGAAAGTGCCGCAAACAAATACACTTTCGTTTGGAAAAAGGCCATTGAAAAGAATGAAAAGAAACTGGATGAAAAACTAAAAGTCTTTCTGAAAGAAATCGAAGAAATCACACACAAAGAAAATGAAGTTTATGGCGACAAAGATTTAGCAGAACTTGGAGAAGATATCACAGTAACAAGTGAGGAAATAAAAGAAGCAGCAGCAAAAATCAATGAAAGACTTGCAGAAATAAACAACCTTGACGATGAAGAAACAAAAGAAGTAAAAAAAAACTAAAAAAAGCAAAACAACTGATTGAAAAAGATTATCTTCCAAGAAAAGAAAAATATGAAAAAGCAAAAGCAACATTTAATGGGCGAAATAGTTATTCAAAAACGGATGAAGATGCAACATTCATGCGAATGAAGGAAGATGCCATGCAAAACGGACAACTCAAGCCAGGCTACAATGTTCAAGTAGGAACAGAAAATAATTTTGTAATCGGCTATGATGTATTTCCGAATCCTACGGATACAAGAACATTAAAACCACATATTGAAAATGTAGAAAAACGACTAAATTGCAAATTAAAAACAGTAATTGCAGATGCAGGTTATGGAAGTGAAGAAAACTATGACTACCTTGAAGAAAAAGGAATTATTGGAGTTATAAAATATTCAAGCTACGAAAAAGAAATAAAACGCAGTTTTAAGAAAAATACTTTCAATGCAGAGAACTGGAATTATGATTCAGAACTGAAAGAATACACATGTCCCTGTGGAAATGCAGTTCCATACAAAGAAACACGAAAACGAAAGAATCCCTCGGGATATGAACAGACTGTAGATATTTATAAATGTGATAATTATGAAGGTTGTCCTTTTAGAGAACTTTGTACGAAATCAGAATATGGCAGAATGGTACAAAGAAATGAAAATTGGCTTAATCAGAAAGCAAAAGTAAAGGAACTTTTAGCAACAGATGAATATAAATCTCTTATGAAAAAACGTTCAACAGAATGTGAAACTGTCTTTGGTCAAATAAAATCCAATCAAAAATTTAGACGTTTTAATCTCTGTGGAAAACAAAAAGTTGAAACAGAATGGGGATTATTAATGCTTGGTTATAACGTTAAGCAGCTTATTAGACTTATGAATGCCTAAAAAAAAACAAAGTACAAAATAACTTCAAAATTGATTAAAAAAAGGCTGCCCTTTGCTGAAGTTTTTATTACTTCTAGGACAGCCTCGGCTCCAAAGTCCTCGCACAAAGTGCTGCGGTCTTTTCCGCCACCCCACCGCCTAAGGGGCAAGCCCCTTAAAATCCCCAAAAAACTTTGAACCGTCATTACGAGGAGCTCAGCGACGAAGTAATCTATAAATCGCGAGTTTTGCAGAGCAAAACTCGGTAAGCACGCGGATGCGTGCGACTCATTGCGAGGAGCGAAGCGACGTGGCAATCCAGTATATACATACCAAAATGCATTTTTACAACTTTGGTATGTAAAAAAAAACGTGGCAATTATATAAAATTACCACGCTTGTAT
>JAZNTA010000097.1:0-2481 GCA_045591525.1 Acutalibacteraceae bacterium
GGCAGAGCGATTGAGCAATTCAGAGAGAGCAACGAAACCAGTTTTGATTAAATGTGTAGTTGAGTTTTGCGTATGCGTATGATATAATCACCTCTGCAAATAAGAATTTGTAAGAACAAAAAGAAGTTGAAAAAATGAGTATTATATTACAACTGTTTATATCAATGCTGAAAATCGGATGCTTTGCCTTTGGCGGAGGATATGCGATTATTGCATTGCTTGAAAATGAGTTCATAACAAAAAGAAAATGGATTGAACACGACGAATTCATGGATGTCGTTGCCATTGCTGAAAGCACACCCGGACCGATTGCAATTAATGTTGCTACATATATCGGCTATAAGCTGAAAGGTTTTCTCGGTGCAGTTATTGCAACGGTGGGAATTTGCATACCTTCGTTTGTGATTATGTATTTCGTTTCTGTTTTTTATGAGCGATTTATGGATATCGCAATCGTTGCTGCGGCATTCAATGGAATTCAGATATGTGTTGTTTATCTGATTGCTTCAGCAGGCTTTAAAATGCTGAAAAAAATGAAGAAAACTCCGCTGAATATAGCTGCTTTCTCTGTCACCTGCATAGCAATGATACTCTGCACTCTTTTAGAAATTCACGTTTCATCCGTACTGTTTATTTTTGCCGCAGGTGTTATCGGTCTTTTGGCTTTCATTGTTAAAACAAGAAAAGCGAAAGGAGAAAAGAAATGATTTATCTTCAACTCTTTTTAACCTTTCTGAAAGTCGGTGCATTTGCATTCGGCGGTGGTTATGCAATGCTTTCTCTTATCGGAGAATCCGTTTTATCCTACGGTTGGATGAACGAAGAAGAACTGCTTAACTTTGTCGGCGTTGAAACGGTTATACCCGGTCCGATTGCCGTCAATATGGCAACATATATCGGCTATGAACAGGCTGGATTTCTCGGTGCACTTCTCGCAACAATCGGCGTTGTGCTTCCGTCATTCATCATAATCTTGCTTGTTGCGGCAGTTATAAAAAATCTTCTTAAATATCCTGCAATTAAAACTTTCATTGCCGGAATGCGACCCGCACTCGGTGGACTTATTCTGTCTGTTGCGGTTACAATGGCATTAACTGTATTCTTCGGAATTGATACAATAAAAACAACTGCAATCTCATTTGATTGGCGTTCGTTGGTAATTCTTACCGTTATGTTTGCTGTACCGATGATATGGAAGAGAATTAAAAAGAAAGAGTTTTCATCGATTCTGCTTGTGATAATTTCGGGAATACTTGGAATTGTTCTATATGGTATCTAAAAAACAAGAAATACAAATTTGTTGAACTTATTATTGAAACAAAAATCAAATATACATTTCATCAAACCGTTTCACTTTCAGTGAGGCGGTTTTCTTTTACCTGAAAACACCACTTTGTAAAAGTGCACAATTATACACCTCGTCAGAACAAGCTGCGTATCTTTCGTTTCCGTGCTTCAAACTTTGTTTGCCCGAAAACTCAATCACTCCGCTGTTCTTCCTCTTCCCCAAAAAGTTTTTTGAACTTTTCGGGGACCCCGTAGAGGTGCAATTGCGATTTTCTTCGAAAATGCTCGGAACAAAGTTCCGCTGATTTCATCAGACAAGGGTTTCACCCCTGCGACTTCGTCTACCCCAAATTTAAAAACATAAGGAGAGTGATAAAAAATAGCTTGTACTCATTTTCAAATATCAATACAAAAGCGGAGTGGAAACAAATCCGCTGTTGCAGGAGCCGCTTGCCAAAGCGGCTCCAAACTTTTCTCTGAATATGATAACCGAACAAAAAACTACACACGAAAACAAAATGAAGTCATCCATTCCGAAATTCTTCTTCCTCAGAACGCACCGCAAGAATATCTCGACAGAGAAACTTTAATCTGACTGTTATTGATGAGTACATAGATGACGGGTGGAGCGGAACAAATTTCGACAGACCCGCATTCAAAAGAATGATGGAAGATGTTGAATCAGGCAAAATCAACTGTATCGTTACCAAAGACCTCTGCCGTTTCGGCAGAGAACATATTATGATGGACTACTATCTCGAATTTGTGTTTCCCGAAAAGAAGGTGCGGTATGTTGCCGTTGCCGAAAACGAGGATATGGAAAACGGACTCAGCGATTTTGTTCCGTTCAAAAACTTGTTCAATGAGTGGTATGCAAAAGGCACAAGCCGTAAGACAAAACAAGCTTTCCACGCAAAATTCCTTGCAGGTGAGAGAATGGGAAATTACGCTCCCTTCGGTTACAAAAAGCATCCCGAAATCAAAAACAAGATTATTCCTGATGAAGAAACGGCACCGATTGTCATCCGAATGTTTGAGATGGCGGCACACGGAACGAGTCTTTCAAAAATTATGAATTAGCTTATTGATGAAAGGATACCTGTTCCGAGTTACTGGGAATATTCGAGATTCGGCGGATTTGCAAGAATCTATAACAATCCCGAGAGGCAAAAGAATAATTATCTTTGGAGATTC
>JAZNTA010000098.1:0-2065 GCA_045591525.1 Acutalibacteraceae bacterium
TAAACTGCTCCAATTTGTACGGACAGCACAAAAAAAGCATCTTTATGGTAGAAAATATTAAAAATTAAGCAACAAACTGATTTCGTTTTTCTAGCGGAGTCAGTTTTGTTTTTAGTTGAATTCTCTCATTGTTATAGAAATGGATGTATTCACTTATGAGGATGCGAGCATCCTCATAAGTTTGCAATTTTGTACGATAGATACATTCTGTTTTTAGGATTGAAAAGAAATTTTCAGCCATTGCATTATCATATGGGTTACCACGTCTTGACATTGATGGAATTATGCCGTATGATTGTGTTAGCTTAAAATACGGATGAGATGTGTATTGAAAGCCTTGGTCACTGTGGAGCTGCAACTCTGCAGTGACTTTTTCTTTTCTCTTGGCTGCTCTGATAGTACTTAATACAAGATTTATGTTCTGCTCTGTTCCTGTCTTGTATGCTACTATACTGTTATCATACAAATCTCGTATTACAGAAAGATACAATGTTCCTTGTTGTGTCTTGATATATGATATATCAGTAACCCATTTTTGATTTGGTCTATCTGCATGAAAATCTCTGTTTAATAGATTTGGGTATCTATGAAGATAATCACCATAATTACGATATTTCTTTCTTCTGATTACTGATAACAAATTGTATTTCTGCATTACTCTTAACACAGTCTTTGGATTATGGTGTATTCCTTGTATTTCTAGCCATATATGTACTCTACGATAACCGTAAGTTTTACCGTATTTGTCCTGACATTCTCTTATCTTTTCTGCTAATGGTAAATCTTTTGCAGGTATATCCATTCTCTTCACATAATCATAGTAACCACTTCTTGATACATCAAAGAATCTACACATTTCACTTATCGAATACTTTTCTTTATGACGATAGATAACCATAAACTTTACGCTTGTTCTCACTTCCTTTCTGTGAGCGAGAGAAAATCCCGCAATAACTCGTTTTCCATTTTCAGTCTTTGGTTTTCATATTTGTATTCCTGTAGTGTTTTTGCCGGTTTTCTCCTTCTTGCTTTGGGAATTTGTTCATAACTTTTGTTTAAACCACACCAATTTTGAATTGCAGCTCGGCTTATTCCGTATTCTCTGCTTAACGAGCATACCGATTGCCCGTTTTCTTGTTTTTGGCGTATCTCGTTTTTTATACTTTCAGGATACTTTTTCATTCCCATTTTTCCAGCCATAACAAAACCTCCTATGGTAGTTCTTTAATTCTACCATAGGAGGTGCCTTTTTACTATTGTCCGTTTTTAACGGACTTGTTCAATAATCGGGTGCTTTTTTCATTTAAAACAGCGGTATTACTTTAACGAGCATTGGATTTTGGTACCACAAAATCCGTTTCGGGGAAAGCAACCCCGAAAACCAAAACAGAAAAGAGGTGAAAATTTTTGAAAAAAAACAAAAAGACGAAACTTGTAAAAGCATATTTTACCGAAGAGGATTATGAAAGGCTTAATTATCTTTGCAGTATAATGAAGATTTCAAAATCAAAAATGATTCGGTTTCTGCTTTATTACAAGAACATTAAAGAAGCTCCGCCTGTTGATTACACAGTTTTAATCAGAGAAATGAGAGCAGTCGGTAACAATTTAAATCAACTTGCAAGAGTTGCAAATGCAAAAGGTTGGATTAATGAAAAGGAATTGCGTGCCGTTATTCTTTCTCTTCGTGAACTCGAAAAGAAAATATCGGCACAGTTTCAGTTAAACAAGGAGGATGAATATTGGCAGTAACAAAAATATGGTCGGTTAAAGGAACGCTTAAAAGTGTTGTTGATTACGCAATGAATCCCGATAAAACGCTTAATGATTATTACAGTAATTCCGAATTGCAATCACTTAAGGATGTAATTGATTATGCTGTTGAAAGCGAAAAAACAGAAATGCAATATTTTGTAAGCGGTATAAATTGCAACCCTGAGTTTGCCCGTGACCAGATGACGGAGACAAAAAAGATTTTCGGAAAGCAGGATGGGATAATTGCTTTTCACGGCTATCAGAGCTTTAAGCCGGGTGAGGTTAGGCCTGAGCTTGCTCACGAAATCGG
>JAZNTA010000099.1:0-3072 GCA_045591525.1 Acutalibacteraceae bacterium
TTCTTTATATTGTTTAAGTGTTTCAGTATCGAATAATTCTGGTTGTGCTGATTTTGCATTATTATATTTTTCAAGTGCCCTTGCTGCTCTGTCTGCAAGTTGTTCAAGTTCATCAATTTGGGCTGACGTTTCTTTTAAAGATAATTCCTTTGAATATTTTTCAAAAAGTTCTCTTCTCTGTTTTGCATATTTTTCATCCAGAACTTTAAGTTGTTCTTCAACCAAAACACCGCCCTTTCTGATAGCCCTTGCCTCTTCCCTATAGGAAATATCAATCTGTCTGAGGTCTTTAGCCAAACCATCCTTCATTAGATATAGTCTGGTATCATTGATTCTCTTCCAAGCCTCTTCTGTTGCTTTTTCGACTTGTTTTGAATTATCCTTAATTGCCTTGGTTGAATCCTGATTGAAGCCAAATGCATTCCTAATCTCTGAGGCATTTTTTGTTGCTTCTTTTAATACTTTTTGACTTGTATTTTGAACTTCTTTTAATTCCTCGTTAGCCTTTTCTAATTCCCTAATTTGTTGGGCTATTTCAGCATTGTTCCACCCCTTAAAAAATCCTTCTTGAATCTGACCATTAAGATAAGCAATTTTTGCGGCATTCGCCATTGATTGTGCATACGCCTGAGCATACTGTGATGCTGCTGCTTGTGCAATGGCTTCTTGCTCAAGCATCTTACAATATTGCTCACTTAACTTAATAAGATTTGTTTTATTCTTTCGTACATCGCTCAATGACTTATAATGAGTATTGAGTTTTTTGTTAATATCTTCAACAAGCTTCTTTTCCTGACTTAATGAACCTTTGAAAGTGTCAACTTTACCAATTAATTGGTCAATTTCAACTTTCGTTTTGGCATATGCTTGTGCCCCTACCTCGACATATCTTGCACTTTCATCTGCTTTCTTGTTGACCTCTTCAAGTTTTTTCTTCATTTTATCGAGTGCAACACTGATTGCAATAATAACGGCTGCAACACCAACACCACCCAATACTTTCAATGATGTTGATAGTGCTTTTACACTCTTTGAGGCTGCTGCTGCATTCTTATCAACCTTTAAGAGACTTGCTGCAAAAGCGTCAACAGCCGCATTTCCTTTTGCTAAAAAGAAACCAATACCTTCCTGAGTTTGAAGTTGTTTGTTGATTGTTTCAAGTCCTTGTAACGCTGTTTGCAAGGCTACTAACTGTTGAATAGATTTTTGTATCTGTGCATCATCCATTCCCAAAATAGCAGATAAACCCCTTCCAACGCTTGCAATGGCAACCAATGACTGAGTAGTATCAAGTAGTCTATCCATTCCAACGGATGATTTCTCAACATCCTTCAACGTTGAGTTTAGCTGTTTGACGGTATCATTCAGTTCTTTATATTCCTTTGTTCCTTGCTGACCATTGAGAGCCATTGATTTTAACTCGTTATTAAGTTGTCTGGATGCATCCCTTGCACTTTCAAATGTTCGTTCTGTCTCACCAACCTTAATAACAATCTTCTGCATTCCTTCGGCAACACCATTGGCATAGTTACCAACGTTTCTAGAAAACGTTCCATATGATGCTTCAATATCTTTAAGTTTTTGCGTTAACTCATTTGCCTCAGTAGCCCATTGCTTGAACTGGTCACCATTGATGTCAACTGTCTGCATGGCTGCTTTAAGGTCATGAAGTTGCGCCTTCATACCTTGCATGGTATTAAGGTTATTGGTACCAGACTTCAAGTTTTCTTGCGCTGCAAGGCTCTTTGCAATGGTTTGGTATTCTTTCAGTTCCTCCTTTGCATGAAGAAGTTCCTGATATTCTTGTTTTTCTGATGCTGCAACCTTCTGATGCAGTTCATCAATCTTCTGCAATATCTTTGCTTCTTCATCGAGTGCTGATTTAGTGCTGCCACCACCAGATGCTGATACATTGACATTTTTCTTTGCCAATGCATCAATCCTTTTTTCAAGGGCATCCAGTTGTTTGTTAAGGCTTTCAACAGCATCAATGCTTTGTTGAATACCATTTATTATGATAGTGTAACTTTTAACACCATTTGCCATATTTTTATTTCTTTATTTGAATTATTTTTTGTATATTTGCTAAAATACTTAACATTTTAATAAACATATGAAAGAGTGGAGAAATATTGATAAATTTGATTATTACCAAATAAGTAATGAAGGAGATGTTAAAAGTCTTGAAAGAACTATTGTAACAAAAAATGGTATAGAAAAAACAATAAAAGAAAGAATAATCACACCAATCTTAAACAAGCATACTGGATATTTATTAGTCGGGCTTCATTACGAAGGTAGAAGTGCAACCAAACCAATACATAAACTTGTGGCAGAAGCATTCATTCCAAATCCAGATAATAAGCCTTGTGTTGACCATATCAATGGTGATAAAACTGACAATAGAGCAGAAAATTTAAGATGGGTGACATATAAAGAAAATTCAAATAATCCATTGACAAGACAAAAAATGATTGATGAAGTGTGGCATAATGAAGAACGTATAGAAAAAATAATGGTTCACCATAGAGGCAAAAGGGTTTCTGACGAACAAAAAAGAAAACAATCACTTGCTATGTCTGGAGAAAAACACCCATTCTACAGCAAAAAAAGACCAGAGCATAACGCCAAATTGATTAGGGATGAGAAAGGAAGATTTAAGAAAAAGGTAGGGTAAAATTCCCTACCTTTTTAGTTTACTTTTGCCAACATAGTTATTTCTGTCTCATTTGAGTTTGTAGGGTCATAACCATTTATTTCTGATGGAATATATAATGACGAATCAAAATGAATCAATGCCCCATTCTTTAACATATTCCATTCATCTGGTGTTATGTGGACATTCACCTTTACATAGTTTGAAGAAATATACGGTATGAAGTTGAAATAAGACAATAGACTGTTCTCATTTGTCTTATAACTTAAATTTAAGGTATTACCACCTATTTCAAGGCTATTTGAAGGAATGTATATCTGAATACTTTCCTTTGGCATACTGGCTAACATCACATAGACGAAATTAACCTTCTTTGGTCTGAACCATAGTCTTTGCGTCAGTGAATAGCCATCATG
>JAZNTA010000100.1:0-33526 GCA_045591525.1 Acutalibacteraceae bacterium
GTGAAAGCAGCAGGATCTGAAATAGCAATCTCAGAAAGCATCTTACGATTAAGAGTGATGCCAGCCTTCTTTAAACCATTCATAAATGTTGAATAGTTCATACCGTTTAATTTTGCTGCAGCAGAAATACGGGTAATCCAGAGACGACGGAAATCACGCTTTTTAAGTCTACGACCAATATAGGCGTAGTTGCCGGATTTCATTACGGCTTCTTTCGCAGTTTTAAAGAGCTTAGACTTAGCGCCGAAATAGCCCTTAGCAAGCTTTAATATCTTTTTTCTTCTTTTGCGTGTTGCTAACGCACCTTTAACACGTGCCATTTCAATTTACCTCCACTTTCAGCTTCTTATTTGTAAGGAATCATTTTCTTAACCTTAGCTACATTTGTTACATCGGCAACAACAGTCTTGCGAAGGTTTCTCTTACGCTTGGTAGTTTTCTTGTTAAGGATGTGAGACTTGAATGCGTGTGCTCTCTTAACCTTACCGGTTTTTGTAAGCTTAAAACGCTTTTTAGCACCACTGTGTGTTTTAATCTTAGGCATTGTAAATCCTCCTTAAAATTTTTACAACTATTATTTGGTAGATTTTGGTGCAAGGAACATAAGCATATTACGTCCCTCCATCTTAGCAGCCTTTTCAACCGAGGCATAATCGCCGCAGTATTCGGCAAAACGGTTCATTATATCAAGACCGATTTCGGGATGGCCTAACTCTCTACCTCTAAAGCGGATAGAAACCTTTACCTTGTTTCCGCTACGCAAGAAGCCGATAGCATGCCTGCCTTTAGTCTCAAAATCATGAACATCGATACTAAGTCCCAGTCTGATTTCCTTAACTTCCATAACCTTTTGATTTTTCTTGGCTTCTTTTTCACGCTTTGCCTGTTCAAATTTGAACTTACCATAGTCCATAATTTTGCAAACAGGGGGAACAGCATTCGGAGCAATTTTAACAAGGTCAAGATTTGCTTTTTCTGCTAAAGCAAGAGCATCTTTCGGGGACATAACGCCGATTTGCTCACCATCTGCAGAAATAACTCTGACTTCTTTATCCCTGATTTCTTCGTTGATTTGATTCTCCTTGCTAATACCTAAGCACCTCCAAAAAATAATGAAAAGCTCGAACAGAAATTCCGTCCGAGCCTCAAAACGCACCTATGGCGTTAATTAATGAAACTATTGACCAAACAATACTCTCGGTTGGTGAGAACGGAACAGTTCTGCTTTATTGCCTTGATATAATACCAACTTTAATACCATTTGTCAAGTGTTTTTTCATTTTTTTATTCTTCTGCAGAAGCTGCATCCTCTTCTTCAATAACAGGTGCATCTTCAGCAATTTCTTCTGTTGTTTCTTCAGTTGTTTGTTCTGTTGCTTCAACATATTCCCCGTAATAATAAACAACTATTTTATCACTAACGGAAAGTCTCCTGTCTGCAGGAATTGCAACCCAGTTATCTGTTTTTGAATCTTTGCAAACAACACTGTAAACCTTTAAAGAATCATCTTCATTGTCTGCAACATTACCTGCAACTGTTTCAACCTTTTTAAAGCCTGCAGCCTTCAAATCTGCTATAGCATCTTTAAGAGTTTCATCCAGAACATTAGGAACTTCTCTGCCGTTACTGATTCGCAAAGTGATGTTTCTTTCTTCAAAAACAAGAGTTCCTTCTGTTATATCCTGAGCAATAACAGTACCTTTTTTCTCATCGCTGTCAACATACTCGGTTTTAAAAATAAGAAAGCCGTTGTATGTGGTATCAGCCTTTATATCGTCATATAATTCCCCTCTGAAATCAGGAACATTAATGCTTGATGCACCGATTTCACCTGTTGTTTCTTCTTCAGAAACAAATTCAGTAGTGGTTTCTTCTGTTGTGCTTTCTTCATCATCTTTATCGGAAAAGCCTTTTATACCAAAAAGTGCAACAACAAGAATACCAAGTGCAAGAATAACACTTATAACAAAAACTGCAATTGTACTTTTACGGATTTTAGGAGAATCAGGTGCATTTTCTGTGTCAGCTTCAAGAGTAACCTCTTCAACAACTGTTTCTCCCGCCTCGTCATTCTGGGAAGCATACATTGAGGAATATGCTTCAGAAGCAGTTCCTGCTGCTGCAGGTGATGCTGAAAGCTCATCTCTCAATTCTTCTGCAGTAACAGTTCTGTCATCAGGCAAAATCTGCAAACCGTTAACAAGGGCATTTATTACATAAGCAGGTAATTGCTCGGCAAATTTACCGGGAATCATAAGCTTATCGTTAGTAAGCCTTGATGCTGAACTCATAGGAACACTACCAATAAGTGCTCTGTAAAGAACGGCAGAAAATGCATAGATATCTGTGCTTGTGCTTAAACCATCGCTGAAGCCATACTGCTCAACCGCAGCATAGCCATCAAAAAGCTCGCTCTCCATTGTGCTTTTCTGACGGCGGACCTCTTCAATTGAATAGCCTGTTATACGAAGTTTACCATTTTTATCAAGAACAAGAGTTTCCGGACAAATACCACCATGAATGATTCCTGCATAATGAAGCTCACCCAAAGCAGAAAGCACAGGCATAAAGAGAATTCTCGCATCATCCCATGAAATATAGCCTGTTTCCTGCTCTAAAAGAAAATCCCTCAAGGTTTTGCCATCACCAAGATATTCACTGACTGCATAAACAGTACCCAAATCTTCAACAAGTCCGTAAACCTGAGTTAAAGCTGTGAAACCTTTAATCTCTGTTAGTTTAGTCCAGAGTTTAACAAATTCTTCTTTAGCGTCAATAAACTCTGATGCCTTTCCGATATTAACAAGGCAATAGTTCCCCTCACCTCTTGAAAGAATCCCTTCGGGGAACAATTCTCTCAAAGTAACAGGAGTTTTCTTCTCCATATCAAAGGCATAATAGGTTGCACCTTCGCTGTTTGAAGCAACGAGTTTTCCCACAAGATATCTGCCGCCAATAACTGTTTTAAGAGGTAGGAAGGGTTCTTTCTGGGGTTCGCTGTTTTCCTTGCGACAATAGGGACAAAAATCATTGTCGCCTATTTTTCGCATACAGCGCAAACAAAGTTTTTCCTTTTCCATTTAAGAATTCACCTTAATCTTCAAAACTTGGTCTTGTAGAATTATTATGTGCAAGAGCTTCTTTAACACTCTGACGAAGCTTTCTGATATCGTTAACGCTGTTTGTGAGTGTTTCATCAGTATCTCTGATAATTGTCTCAACATAAGAGCTTGCATTTCTTCTTATGTCATTTGACCACTTTTCTGCTTTAAGAGTCATTTCTTCAGCACGTTGTTTGGAGGAAGCAAGAAGTGCATCTGCTTCCGCCTTTGTCTGACGGAAAATGTCTTCTGCAGCACTTTTAGCCTCTTTTGTAATCTGATGCTCTTCAATCATAAGGTCTGCTCTCTGACGAGCTTTATTTATGATATCCTCTGCTTCAAGCTGAGCCTGGTCAAGAATATCGCGTCTTTCCTGAGCAATTCTCTTAGCCTGAGTGATTTCCTCGGGCATATTAAGACGAATATCTTCAATAAGTCTTGAAAGCTCCTCTGTATCCATAAGTGTTTTTGTTGAGAAGGGAACTGATTTCGCCTCATCAATAAGCTGCTCCATATCAGCAAGTGATTTTTCTACAATACTTGTAGCCATTATAAAAACATCCTTTCACCCTTGTTTTTAGTTTTTTATTTTCGGGATAGTCTTTTAACTATATCATCGCAGATTTCCTCGGGAACGAATGTTGAAACGTCCCCACCCAATCTGCAAACTTGTTTAACTACGCTGGAGCTTAAGAACATATGCTCTGCGTTTGAAACCATAAAAATTGTTTCCATTTCGGAATTAAGCTTCTGGTTTGTAAGAGCCTGACGAAATTCATCATCATAGTCAGAAATAGCTCTCAAGCCCTTAACAACTGCCGATGCACCTTTTTCACGAACATAATCTGCGAGAAGCCCCGCATAACTGTCAACTGACACATTCGGGAGATTTTTGGTGCAACGTTTTATAAAATCAACTCGTTCTTCTGTTGTAAAGCTTCCGATATCCTTGTTAGGATTTCTCATAACAACAACAATAACCTTATCAAAAAGCTTTGCAGAACGGGTTATGATATCAAGATGACCTATTGTCAAGGGGTCAAAGCTACCGGGACAAACTACAGTTTTACCCATTAAAGACTCCCCTTTCTATATACAGTCAAAGCAATTTTGCCGTATTTATAACGCTTTGAGGTGAAACCCTCAATATCCTCGGGAAGAACCTCTCTTTCACCTGTTTCGCAGACGATTATTCCCCCAGCCGCCATATGAGGTGAAACTCTTTCAATTGCATCCTCCATAATACCTGCGTGGTAAGGCGGGTCAAGAAAAGCAATATCAAAAATCTCCGAGGTTCTGTCAAGATATTCAAGTGAATTTGCAAGAACTGTTTTTGAAATATTCCTGAAACCTGTTGTGGTAAGATTTTCTTCGGTAACGGCAATTGAAGCACGTGAAATATCAACAAAAACCGCTGAAACCGCACCGCGACTCAAAGCCTCAATACCCAACTGACCGCAACCGCAGAACATATCAAGCACTCTTCTGCCCTCAATATCAAATTGAATAATATTAAAAATTGATTCCTTAACTTTATCGGTTGTAGGTCTGACACTGTCACCCTCAAGAGTTTTCAACTTTCTTCCACGGGCAGAACCTGTTATAACTCGCATCAGCCAACACCTCCGTAAATTTAATCTTGATTACCAGTCATTCCTTGACATATACAATCATTATATTATTGCATTTATTTTATATGTTTGTCAAGTTTTTGAAAGAATTTTAAGTATTATTTATTAATGCAGTAAACGTAAGGTATGGGCTTGCCCATACCACAGAGTAAGGCAAAACACTGCATTTCATCATTGACAAGCAATTCAACCAATGCTAATATTAGCCTGATTAATTACAGAAAGAGAAATCACAATGACAAAAATCGAATTAACAAATATGGTTATGGTGCAAAACCCTGAAACGAAAGAGGTTTTAGTGCAAAGAAGAGTTAAATATTGGTGCGGAATAACCTTCCCGGGCGGTCATATAGAAGATGGCGAAAGCTTTTATGACAGTGCCGTAAGAGAGGTTAAAGAGGAAACAGGGTTAGATGTTAGAAACCTGAAGCACTGCGGATGCGTTCATTGGCATAATACCGAGACAAATGATAAATACATTGTACTTTTTTATAAAACTACCGAGTATAGCGGTAAACTTTTAAAAAGTACAGATGAAGGCGAGGTCTTCTTCACGCCAATTGAGAATATAAAAGATATGCCCCTCGCTCCTAATTTTGATAAATATCTTAATGTATTTTTAAGTGACAAATACACTGAAATTTTCTGCAACTGGAATGAAAAAATGAAAGAGAATTGCGATGGCGAACCCGACTGGGATTTTGAGTATAGATAAGTAAAAGGAACAGGCTTTTTGAAGGTCTGTTCCTTTTTGTTTATTCACCTTTAAAGGCTTTGATTATTTCAATTGCATTTGCTTCAGTTATACCGGGAACGCTCATTAATTCTGCTTTAGCGGCGTTTCTGATAGCGTCCATTGTTTTGAATTTTATAATAAGATTTTTTGCTTTTTTTTCGCCAATTCCTTTAATATCTGTGAGGGATGCGGTAAGGGCAGATTTCGTGTGCTTTTTGTGATGATATGCAACGGAAAATCTGTGAACCTCATCCTGAATATTTGTAACAAGCTGAAATGCTTTTTTTCTTGCGTTAAAATCTATTCTGCCACCTGCTGTGGAAATTGCAGAGGTTCTGTGTTTACTGTTTTTCACCATACCGAAAACGGGAACATCAATATTATACTCTTTGAGAAGCGGTAAAACTGCATTTACCTGACCCTTGCCACCGTCAAGCAAAATAAGGTCGGGAAGCCTTGCAAAGCCAACTGTTTCACCCTTTTGCTTATGAGAATAATATTCATCAAAGCGACGGGAAAGCACCTCGTTCATTGAGCGATAATCATCCTGACCGCTGAAGCCTTTTATCGCAAAACGGCGGTATGCAGCTTTAAGAGGTTTGCCATCCTTGAAAACAACCATACCTGCAACATTGTCGCTACCACCCGTATGGGAAATATCATAAGCTTCAATATATTCGGGGATTTTTGACATACCTAAAAGAATAGATAGTTCTTCAAGTGCTTCTCGGTTTCTGTCATTAACCCTGTATTTATCAAGCAACTTCTGAGATGCATTTGATTTACACATTTCAACAAGCTTTGCCTGAATACCTTTTTGCGGTATAACAATATTTACATTCGTTCCACGCTTTTCCGAAAGCCATTTTTCAATATTCTCAATATTTTCAATTTCTCCGTCAATTTCAATTCTCGGAGGAATTTTTCTGTTCATTGAATAGTAAGAGGTCAAAAACTCCTCTCGCATTTCAGAGATTTTGTCACCTTCTTCGGCAAAGAAATGCTCGGTGTCAAAAAGTCGGTTATCACTGAAACGAAGCACGGAAAAGCAAGCCTTTCCATCCATAACAGAAAGTGCAAAAACATCCTGCTCCTTATAAGTGGAAGAAACAACCTTTTGATTGCTACCCACCTTTTCAATGCTTTTTATGGTATCTCTGATTTTGGCAGCTTTTTCAAACTCAAGATTTTCAGCCGCCTCATTCATCTGCTCGGTTAATTGCCTTATAGTTTCCTTACTGCCATTTTTCAAGAAAGCTAAAGCATCAGAAACATTTTTCTTATAGTCACTATTTTTTAGCTTACCGGAACAAGGTGCGCAACAAATCCCCAAATGAAAATTCAGACAAGGTCTGCCCTTGCCTATATCTCGAGGAAAAACCTTCCCGCAAGTTGGCAATTTAAACACCTTTTTCGCCTCTTCAACGGCACGAGTAACGGAAAAACCTGCAGTATACGGACCGATATATTCCGCGTTTCCATCGTCCTTCTGAAGAACAGGATAAATATTCTGCCAATCGCCTTTTGTAACTTTAATATAGCTAAAACCTTTATCATCCTTTAAAAGAATGTTATATTTAGGCATATTCTGCTTTATAAGGCTACATTCAAGCACAAGGGCTTCAAATTCGCTATCTGTGAGTATATAGTCAAAATCCTGCACATTTTCAACCATTTTCTGCACCTTTGGAAGATGATTCTCCTGTGCACCGAAATATTGGCTTACTCGGTTTTTCAGTGCCTTTGCCTTGCCGATGTATATTATTTTATTATTTTTATCTTTCATAATATAAACACCGGGAGATAAAGGCAGTTTATTTGCCTTGTCCTTAAGCCGTCTTAATCTTTGTTCCATATACTCACCACCTTAAAAGTTGAAAATTGAAAATGGCAAGTGGCAAATTAAGGGTCTGCGACGCATTATATAATGTTTGGAAGCGAAGCTTCCCCGAAACTTGCCACTTTCCACTTTCAACTTGCCACTAAAAAAGCGGTAAAGGTCACCCTTTACCGCTTAAAAACTGAATTAAACTTCTGCGAAACCGCTGTCTACCAAAGCAACGAGAGCATTAACTGCCTGTTCTTCGTCAACACCGCCTGCAATGATGCGGATTTCGGTGTCACCCATAATACCGAGAGAAAGAACGCCGAGAAGACTCTTTGCATTAACTCTTCTTTCTTCCTTCTCAAGCCAGATTGAAGACTTGAACTCGTTAGCTTTCTGAATAAAGAAAGTAGCGGGACGTGCATGAAGACCTACCTGATTTTTAACTGTTACATCTTTAACGTACATAATAATTCTCCCACATTCAAAATTAAATCATTGAATTATTTCTTACTTTTATGAGTGCAGAAATCTGCAAACCACTTACTATATTATACCACCAAATCCTTTTTAGTCAACGAAAAAAGACCAACCTTTTTCCTAAAACTCAATAATTCGGATGGAATACTAAACCTTTTAAAATTTAAAAGGCGTGTTTTGTGCAAGTTAACCACAATTGTCAGTAGTTATTATTAAACATAAACAATTATTTAACATTCTTCTTTAACTCTTCTAAAAATGCTTTTTCTTTTTTATCCAAATCTGCATTTTCAAGAAGCTCAGGACGGCGTTCAAGGGTTCTTTCAATAGAACGCTCTCTCTGCCATTTCTTTATGTTTGCGTGATGACCCGAAGAGAGAACCTCGGGCACTTCCATATCGTGCCACACAGGTGGTTTTGTGTATTGAGGGTATTCAAGAAGAGATGAATAATGACTCTCACCCATAAATCCCTCCGGCTCTGAAAGAACACCGGGGAGCATACGGGAAACCGCATCTGCAACAATCATTGCAGGCATTTCTCCACCTGTTACAACATAGTCACCGATAGAAATTTCCTCGTCAACAATTTCGTCAATAACTCTTTGGTCAACACCCTCATACCGTCCACAAAGAATAGCAATATTTTCCATTTGGGAAAGTTCTTTAACACGCTCTTGTGTAAGAGTTTTTCCGCAGGGCGACATATAAATGAAGTGGGGTTTAGTGCCTGTTTCATCGCAAACCTTCATAAAGCAATCATAAATAGGCTGAGCCATCATAAGCATACCTGCACCGCCACCATAGGGAGTATCATCAACCTGATTATGCTTATTTACGGCAAAATCACGAATCTGATGGAAATTCATTTCCACTTTTCCTGATTTTCTTGCTCTGCCGATAATGCTTTCGCTCATTACCGCTTCACACATTTCGGGGAAAAGAGTCAAAATATCAATTCTCATCAAAAAGCCCCCTTAACGGACGGATGTATGCCACATCGTTTGCCACATCACATTCAATAACAACATCCTTAATGGCAGGGATAAGCACTTCCTTGCCATCGGGTGTTTCAATAAACCACACGTCATTTGCCGCATAGCTTTCTATATCTTTAATTTTGCCGTAGCAAACATTATTATCATCATAATCAAGAACCGAGCAACCTATAAGCTCGGAAACGAACCATTTGCCCTCAGGCAAATTAATATCAGAACGCTTCATATAAAGAATGGTATTTCTTAATTTCTGTGCCTGCTCAACGGTATCAACACCTTCAATTTTAAGCACAGCAACATTACCGTGAGGACGGCAGGAAGCAATTTTAAAGCTATCATTCCCTTTTTCATCACGGTAAAGAGTTTTAAACTTTTTAACAAATTCAGGAGAATCGCACCAAGGGTTAAGACGCACCTCACCCTTTATTCCGTGAGTGCTGACAATCTGCCCGATTTCAAGAAATTCTTTAATCATAACATCTAATAAAAAATGGGCTGTAATCAGCCCATTTTCCTTTCTCAGTCAATATCAACTTGAATCTTAACATCTTTACGAATAGCTGCGGCACGCATAACAGTACGTATTGCTTTTGCAATTCTGCCCTGCTTACCGATAACTCTTCCCATATCATCGGGTCCGACGTGAAGATGATAAACAACTACACCCTCTTCGTTGGGCTCGTCAACAGTGACCTCGACTGCGTCAGGGGCATCAACAAGTCCCTTTGCAACTGTTTCGAGTAATTCCTTCATCGTAGTCACCTTAATTATTTAATGATGTTTTCTTTTTTAAGAAGGTCACGAACTGTATCAGTAGGCTGAGCACCATTCTGAATCCATTTTGTAACTTTCTCTGCATCGATTTTAACCTCTGCAGGATTGCTGATGGGGTTATAGTAACCAACTTCTTCGATGAATCTGCCGTCACGAGGATAACGTGAATCAGCAACTACTACACGATAGAAAGGTGCTTTCTTTGCGCCCATACGGCGAAGACGAATTTTTACTGCCATTTTAATTACCTCCGAAAAGTAAAATAATAATAAACTAATTTATATTAAACACTTTGTGTTTAAAGACTTACATTGGGAATCCACCCATGCCGCCGGGCATTCCTCCGCCCATGCCCATACGCTGCATACGCTTCATCATTTTCTTTGAATTTTTGCCGTTAAGCTGTTTATAGAGCTTCTGCATTGAGCGATACTGATTAAGAAGTCTGTTAACATCTTCAACCTGCATACCGCAACCCGCGGCAATTCTTCTTTTTCTTGATGGATTGATTATATCGGGATTTTCACGTTCTTTCATTGTCATTGAACGAATAATTGCCATTGTATAATCAATTTGCTTATCGTCAACATCGGTGTCCTTAACCTTCTTATTAAGACCGGGAATAAGAGAAATGATATCCTTCATAGGTCCCATTTTCTTCATTTCCTCAAACTGCATAAGCATATCATTAAGGTCAATTCTGTTTTCCCGAAGCTTCTTTTCAAGCTGCTCAGCTTTTTTCTCATCAAGTGCAGTTTCTGCCTTTTCAATAAGAGAAAGCACATCACCCATTCCGAGAATACGGCTTGCCATTCTGTCGGGATGGAAAACATCCAAATCACCGAGCTTTTCACCGATACCGATAAACTTGATTGGCTTACCTGTAACTGCTCTTGCAGAAAGAGCCGCACCACCTCTTGTATCACCATCAAGCTTTGTAAGAACAAGACCATCGATACCAAGAGCTTCATTGAATGAAGAAGCAACTGTAACTGCATCCTGACCTAACATTGAGTCAATAACAAGGAGAATTTCGTGGGGCTTAACCTCTGCTTTTATATCTTTGAGCTCCTGCATAAGCTGTTCATCAATATGAAGACGACCTGCAGTATCAAGGAATACATAATCATAACCGTTGTCTTTTGCAAGCTTGATTGCTTCTCTTGCAATATTAACGGGATTTTCAGTACCCATTTCAAAAACGGGAACACCAACCTGCTCACCAACAACCTGCAACTGCTTAATAGCAGCAGGACGATAAATGTCACAAGCAACAAGAAGAGGTCTGTGACCTTGTTCTTTGAGCCTGAGAGCAATTTTTGCACTATGAGTTGTTTTACCTGAACCCTGAAGACCGCACATCATAACAACTGTTGGAGGATGCGCCGCTGTGGAAAGTCTTGCCTGAGTTCCGCCCATAAGTGCGGTAAGTTCTTCGTTAACAATTTTAATAACCATCTGCGCAGGTGTAAGACTTTCCATAACCTTGGCACCAATTGCGCGTTCGGTAACTGTGTTAGTAAAATCCTTGGCAACCTTATAGTTAACGTCTGCCTCTAAAAGTGCAAGTCGCACCTCTCGCATAGCGTCACGAACATCGGATTCTGTAAGGCTACCCTTACTTTTCAATTTTTTAAAGGCGTTATCGAGTCTGTCTGAAAGTCCTTCAAAAGCCACGGTGCAACCTCCTTTACAAATTTTACACTATCTTATTCATCAAGAGAAAGTATTGCAGATTTAATATTAACAACTGCATCATTAACCTCTCTTGAAAGAGAAATATTCATATTATATTTATTGATTTCATCAATATTTTCTGAAATAACATCAAGTGCCTCAGCGATTTTTCTCGTACGCTCGGCAAAGCCCAATTTCTTTTCCATATCAAAAAGCTGGGTTTCTGCCCTCTTGACTGCATCACGAACGCCCTGCCTTGTGATTCCCTCATTCTGTGCAATTTCAGCAAGTGAAAGGTCATCGCTATAATAATACTCAATGAATTTACGTTGATTATCTGTAAGCATTTCGCCATAGAAATCCGCAAGCAAAACAACATCAAGATTTTTAGCCACATTGACACCCCTTTCAAACCACACTGTAAAGAACTTTAACTTTACAGAAGTGCATTATAGCAGAGCTGACTATATTTGTCAAGAGATATTTATAAAAAATGCAAAGTGCTGAGTGCAAAACGCAAAACGTCGGGGCGAAGCCGATTATATTCCGATATTATTCAGTATAAACGCATCTATATCAGACCAATAGGATGTTTCGTCTGCTTCAAGATTTCTACCGTGAGTTCCCTCGGAGATTATAACCTCTTCCACACCCTCAGCCTCGCAATTCTCATAAAGCTTTTTGCTGAGAAGTGGCGGAACAACGGTATCATTCTCACCATTAATAAACATTATAGGTAATTCTATGGTTGATAATTTTGCAATTGTATCTGCATTTTTAAAACTCTCACCTACTTTACCTTTGCAAAAAGCTGAAGTAATCTTCGAAACCAAGAAAGAAGAAAACAGAGTTTCATTTTTTATATATTCTTTCATAAGTTCATCAATTGATGTATAGCAGCTATCTGCAATTGCAAGACGAACATTCTCAGGCAACTTTTCGGAAGCAACAAGCGTTACTGCATTTGCACCCAGGGAGACACCAAAAAGAGTAATTTTGGCTTTTTTATCATTACTTATTATGTATTCAACCCATTCAGCAATATCAGAGCTATCTTCCCACCCGAAAGAAATATTCTTATACGGGTTTTCACCGTGACCTCTCATATATGGTAGAAGCATATTAAATCCCAAATCATAAAAATGCTTTGCATATTCTTCCATTGAATAAGGACTACCGCCATATTGATGGCAAATAACAACATAACTATGAGAAATATGCTCATTTTTGATTTCTAACGCGGATAAAGCTTTGCCCTCTGCATTTTCAATTTCAGCTTTTTCGCTTCTTCCCGAAATCCATTCCGATGAATTTTTTAATTCATCACCATAAGAATATTTTTCAAAGCTGTTCCAGCCTTCTTTTTTGAACAAAGAAAAAGAGAAAAATACTGATGCACATACATTCACAATAAAAAACAACAAGACAATTATAGCGATAATTGATAATAAAGCTTTTTTCTTTGATTTAAATAGCTTGTTCATTTTCAACACCCTCTAACATAAGTCGGCGAGAATAATAATAACATAAAATGAACATTAAAATCAACTTATTGACATAAAATATTATTTGATATATAATCCTCTTCCAATCTTTACATACGGAGTAAATAAAATGAATTTAGTTGAAATAGTGCTTCTTGCAGTTAGTCTTTCAATGGATGCCTTTGCAGTTGCTCTTTGCAAAGGTCTTGCTCTAAAAAAAATCAATTTAAAAAGCTGTGCCGTAGTAGGCTTGTGGTTTGGTGCCTTTCAGGGCTTAATGCCGTTACTCGGTTACTTATTAGGAAGCACCTTTGCTGATAAAATCAACTCAATAGACCATTGGATTGCTTTTATTCTTTTAGCACTTATCGGCGGTAATATGATTAAAGAATCGTTTGATAAATGCGACGAATGTAAAGACTCTTCTCTCGGTTTTAAAACAATGCTTGTTATGGCAATTGCAACAAGTATTGATGCTCTTGCGGTTGGTGTAAGCTTTGCATTTACAGATTTCAAACCCGATTGGTTTGTTTATATCGCATTTATTCTTATAGGAGTTATAACATTCACTCTTTCTTCAATTGGTGTTAAAATCGGCAATATTTTCGGAACAAAATATAAATCCAAAGCAGAATTTGCAGGTGGATTAATACTTATCCTTTTAGGACTTAAAATTCTTCTTGAGGGTTTGGAAATTATTAAATAAATTATATATTCCCCTTGCTTTTAGCCAAAGTTAAAAGCAAGGGGAATATTTTTAGAAACCTTTTATCTTTTTAAGGTCACGATAGTTAATCAATTCTATACCGCAAGCCTTAATATGCTGAAGCGTCTGTGGGTCAGAGAACAATTTATGCTCCCACACTCTTCTGTGCCAAGCTCCTGTAATAGCTTTAAGGTCATCACATTCAAGAGAGGGATGAATATAAGTTTCTGTTACACCATTAGGAAATGATTTATAAAGCTCGTAAATATACTCTTTGAAATTCTCGTAGCTATCGTTCTGCGGACCGTTCCATTCACCCGGAATAAGATAATCGGGCATTGCAATACCTTTAGATTTAGCGTAGCCAAGAACCTGGTCAAAAACAGCACCGATAACATTAACATCAATCTTGACATCAAGAGTTTCATTCTTGAACATTTCGGGCACGAATGTACCGGGAAAACGGAAAGGAAGACCATATTCACCTGCGATATCAAGAGTGAGGTTAAGAATTTCAAAACGTCCTGTTTCGATACCGTAAAGAGAACCCATATGATTGTCAAGGTGAGATGGTTCAACACCGAAGGATTTAAAACGTTCTATCTGAGCTCTGATTTCACCTTCAACCTCTGAAAGCACGCAATTTTTTTCAAACCCATCGGATTCATAATACATAAAATCCTCTTTATCTCTGAGAGAATCTGTATTGTTGTGAGCGATGGGACCCCACCTGTAGTTTCCCCATTCGCTTGTAAATGTAAGGTGAACACCTACCGCATATTCGGGATGAGCAGCAGCCCATTTACCTGCTTCTTTTGCCCAGGAGCAAGGAGTCATAATTGTGGAAGATGTTATACCGCCTTTCCGGAACAAATCCATTACAGCCATATTAGACGAATGGTTCATACCGAAATCATCTGCATTGATAATTAAATACTTATCCATTTAATACACTCCTTTTATTGCCCACATAGTTTATTTATTGTTTTTTTCTGCTTCTTCAAATAAATCTGAAAGACTGCTTATTCCTGCATTTTTACCGTCTTTTTCCGGGTTATCATTTTTTTCTGCTTCAGCTTGCTTTATTGCATTTATCTTTTTCTTTTTAAATACGAACAGAAGAACAATTCCGCCAATTGCCAATACCCAGATTATTACAAGAATAATTACGAGAAGTATAACTGTGCTGTCATTATTATTTGCTTGGTAGTCTACCGGATTTGAAACATTTACACCTGTTGTGACATCTGAGGGAATTTCAATCGCGCTCACATCTTCACCGAGCATTGATTGATAATAAAGCACCTCTGCAGCTTTTATCACATCTTCGTTTATATTACCGTCAACAGTCAATTTATTTTCATGCTGAAGCTTTTTAATAACTGCAACAGTATCTTCATCAAGAATACCGGTTATACCATTGTCTTTCAAACCATAGCCTGTATAAAGAAAGATCCATTGAAGCCATTTGATTGTTTCATCTTCATCCCCTGCAGAGAATGTAGCTGTGGGTTTCGTATAAGGATTGGACGTAGCTGCATAATCAACTGTTTCACCTGCAGCTGAGTCCTCTGCGGTAGTTAAAGGTGCTTGCGTTTGAGAAGGTGCCTGAGTTGCAGCAGGAACCGGAATAATTAAACCTATGTCAGCAGAGGTTGTTGCAACAGGGGCTGTAGTATTTACAATTGTGGCTGAACCGTTACCACCAAGACCACCACCGAAAATACCGCCTAAGGCATCACCGAAACCGCCTGCAATACCACCAAGTGCATCACCAATACCACCGAAAGCATCTCCGATTCCACCAAGAGAATCTCCCAAGCCACCAACAGCATCGCCTACACCGCTTGTATCAACACCTCCGAACAAATCACCTATGTCACCCAATGAATCTCCGCCTAAGCCACCTACAATATCGCCTAAAGCACTACTTGTAGTTGTCTCACTTTTAGGTGCATTATAATTTTTTATAACCGCGGTTGTTACATCGCTCTCAACTACATTTGTTGCACCAACCATTACAAAGCAGATTGATAAAGCAATAATAAAACTGCATAAAATTGTAATTTTTCTTTTCATTATTGTATACATCCTTAAATAATATCTTTTAACCGATATAGTATAACATATAATCTACTTTTTTTGCAATAGAATAACTTAACATTCCCCATTTACAACAGTTTTATATATGCCTTTTTATTCACAAATAACAAAAACCCAAAAAAAGAACTCCGACAAAAAATCGAAGTTCTTTGATAAACAAATATGTAATTATGCTTCAAGATTAAGAACTTTTTCAGGGTTCTGGAAAAATTCCTCCATTTTTGAAAGGAAGGGTCTTACATCGCCGAAGTCAAGCGCTCTGTGATCAAAACAGATATTCATAGGAAGAATTGTTCTGATTTCTACCTTTTCATTACCTTCTTCGTCTTTAACAACAACGGGTCTTCTCTGTAATGAGCCGACACAAATAGCACAAACCTGAGGAGGAATAACCATAAGCATTGCGCATTCACCTGAAATACCTCTTGTATCAGCACCGATATTTGAAACGGTAATTGTACCCTGCTTAAGGTCTTTATATGTAATTCTGTCGGTTTCGGGAATTGCCTCGTAAGCTTTCTTCTCTGCGCCTTTAAGAAGATGGATTTTATGATTCTTGTTTGTATTTGCACCAAAAAGTCTCTTAAAAGCCTTAATCACATGACCTTTTTTAAGTTTTTCAATAGTGTCATTGAAAGAAACAGAATAAAGAGCCTCTGTAAGGTTTGTTTTTTTAAGTCTGCGGTTAATATCAGCCTGATATTCTGCAATTTCCTTAAGGGTTTTGTTGCCCATATCTTTCATTGTAATTGTCATCATTTCGCCACTGGGAAGAATCCACGGAACAGAAATATCAATATTATCGAATACAGTAACCTTACCTCTTACAAGACCTTTTTCAAAATGCATATGAGCATTAATTACAGGGTCAGCTTCAATTGCTTCTGCAAATGCTTTAAGAAGAACAGCATTAAAAGTAATTTTCGCACCGCTGTCACCCTGATGCTCAGCAGTGAATTTTTTAAATTCTTCAACAAATTTTGTAACGTCGGGTTCATATTGATAGCTGACGTGAGGAATATTCTGCCAACTTTCAGTTGTCATGTTTGCAACGATTTTTCTCTGAATACCAAATCTTGTAACACTCTTTACTGCCATATTTTTACACCTTTCGTAAATAAATTCGTACTTAATTAAATAATAAACATAAAATTTCAGGGATTAAATATTTTTACTTCTACTCCCCATTTTGACATATAAATTATATCAAAACAAAAAATGAATGTCAATTCACCAAAGAGAAAAAACAAAGGTTTCCCCTATTTTTTGGAAAAATGAACAAAGTAAAAAAAATAAAATATATAAATTTTACAATATGATATTACGTTTTTGTTAACAAATTATTAAGATAATTAAATGTACATATTCTATTGTGATTTAAAAATCTCTATGGTAAAATGTATATAATATTAATAGGTCAAAGGTGACACTATGAAAATCGCAAATAAAATTCTTTACAAACTGCATATCAAAAAACCGCCCTCTCCGAATTTCTCGGCTTCCGGAGTTTTACCTGCCCCAATAAAAGAAATTCTTCAGGAAGCTGAACTTAATACAGATTCAATTATTTATTCCTTTAAGTCTGATATGACAGAAGCAGAAACCTTTGGTGACTGCTATTTTATGTTTGATGAAAAAGGTATTTATATTGCAGAATTTGAAGAACCCCAAATTTTTAAAAAGAAGAAAAAGAAAAACACTCCCCCATCTAAGCCTCTGCTTCGCAAATTAACTGCTTTACCCATCGATGAAATTGACGAAATATTTGCAGAGCAGTATTTAGCAACCGGGCAGTTAACATATAAATACCAAAACGAATTTTTTTCGCTGGGTTATTTTTCAATCGGACTTCTTTCAAAAGCAGATACATTCCGAAAAATTTTCAACACCTTTAAAGATGGCAAGGATTACAACCAATACATAATAAACGATAATGACTCAACCTGTCAGAAATGTGGTGCACCCGTTCCCAACGGCACACATTTTTGCAAAGACTGTATCAGTAAAAATTCAACAATAAAACGCCTTTTCTCATTTTTCGGTGATGTAAAATGGAAAATGGTCTTTATTCTGCTTTTTATTCTTTTAAGTAATGGTTTAAACCTTTTGATTCCGCAATTCAGCACTCAAAAGCTTTATGATGAGGTTTTGAATCCCGGAAACACATTAGGATACGATGCTCTTTTAAAAGGACTTTTCACCGTTGTTCTTTCAATGGCAGCTATAAAGATTTTTAACCAGATTTTCACACTTATTTACCAATACCTTGTTGCAGGTATGCTTCCGAATGTAATCTACAGTATAAAAATCAAAATTTTTAAAGCTATGCAGAGGCTATCTGTTGGGTTTTACACTCATAAGCAAACAGGCTCTCTGATGGAGCGTGTCACACGGGACTCTAACAATATTTATTGGTTCTTTGTTGATGGTTTTCCTTACCTTATCGGTAGTGCCATAACGGTTATAGGTATTGTTATCATAATGTTTGCAACAAGTGTTAAACTGACATTAATGTCTCTTATAGCAGCATCAGTAATATTTGTTTTCTATCCCATATTTAACAAGCTTTTCAGAAAAATGCACCACAAAGTATGGGTACAACATTCCCGCCTTACCTCAAAGGTAAGCGATAATATAAATGGTCACAGAATAATTAAAGCCTTTTCAAAAGAAGATGATGAGCTTAATACCTTCAACAAAATAAGCAGTAATGTAAAGAATGCGGAAATAACCGTAGCCAATGCAGAAAACACTGTTTTTCCTATTCTCTCTGTGTTCATCTACCTTTTAGGAGCTCTTGTTTTAGGCTATGGTGGTGTTCTTTGCATTACAACAAACGAGCTTACAATAGGTGAGCTTCTCACTTTTGTGATATATCTTCAGATGATTCAGCAACCCATTGATTTTCTTTCCTGGGTTTCAAACTGGTGGGCTCGTTGCGTCGATTCTGCTCAGCGTGTTTTTGAAATCATGGACACAGAGCCTGATGTTAAAGATACTGAAAACCCCGTTATTCTTGAAAACTTTAAAGGTGAAGTTGAAATCAACGAACTGCAGTTTGAATATGAACCTGCTCACCCAATCATTAAAAACCTTTCACTTAAAATAAATGAGGGCGAAATGCTTGGTATTGTGGGCAAAACCGGAGCAGGTAAAACTACAATTTCAAACCTTATCGCCCGTCTTTATGACCCTAAGGAGGGTGTTGTTAAAATAGACGGATATGATGTCAAAGAGCTTTCCTCAAAGCAGTTGAGAAAGAATATAGGTATTGTTTCTCAGGACATTTTCTTATTTATGGGCACTATTGCCGATAACATAAGATATGCCCGTCCCGATGCCACCAATGATGAGGTTATTGCTGCAGCTAAAGCAGCATCTGCCCACGGCTTTATTTCAAAGCTTCCCGATGGCTATGAAACCTGGGTCGGTTCAGGAGGTCAGGATTTATCCGGCGGTGAAAGGCAGAGAATTTCAATTGCCAGAACCATTATTCAGAACCCAAAAATTCTTATTCTTGATGAAGCAACTGCCGCAATGGATACAGAAACTGAAAGAAATATTCAGAATTCTCTTTCAGAACTCAAATCAGGAAGAACTACAATCTCTATAGCACATCGTCTTTCCACATTGAGAGATGCTGATAAGCTTGCAGTAATTGATGATGGTGAATGTATTGAATTCGGCACCTTCCAAGAGCTTATGGAAAAGAAAGGCGCTTACTATAAGCTCTTCAAGCTTCAGGAAGAAGCATTGAAATTCATCGGAACAGAACAAGAACCGGAAACAGACGAAAAGGAGGAAAAAGAAAATGAATGATAACAAGCTTTCAATAACTTTTTTAAACCCAGGCAAATGCAAATTCTCCTTTAATCAGAATGGTTTTCTTGTACTTTCTATTGACGGAGAGAGTAAAGGCAGAGTAAAGCTTATAAGAAGCTACCCCTATTCTCTTACTGATGAATACATCTGTGTTCACGATATTGATGATAATGAAATCGGAATTATAAGAGATTTAAAGGAGCTTGATAAAGCTTCCCTTGACTCTGCCAACAAAGAGCTTCAGAGCAGATATTATTGTCCTACCATAACATCTGTAAAAAACATTAAAGAGCGTATGGGGCACTTTTATTTTGACGTTGTTATTGACGGCAAAGATAAAAGCTTTACCGTAAGAGATTTAACAAGAAATCTTCGCTCTGCAAACGAAAGCACA
Organism: Acutalibacteraceae bacterium; assembly: GCA_045591525.1. Lineage (GTDB taxonomy): Bacteria > Bacillota > Clostridia > Oscillospirales > Acutalibacteraceae > DTU089. Next base: position 19,732 of record JAZNTA010000100.1, read on the forward strand.
CTTCTTATTTTTGATGTTGACGGAAACCGTTACATCATCCCTGACCAAGAAAAAATCGAACAGAAAAGCAAAAGGCTTTTAGAGCCATATTTATATTGATTATGGAAAATAAAACCGTACATTTTGATATTTCTTCCGAGGGTAAGGTTTGTAGCGGTACACTAAATCTTTGCGATGGCTACATTATCAAAACCCTTGACGGAAAAGAAGAAAAATTTAATATTGACGGCATTGAAGAAGCGGTTCAATTAACTGATATAGGATGCGGTAAGTTAGAGTTGAAGCCTAAAGCTGCCAAAAGTGACGGTAGCGAAAATATTACCGTTTGCCGTTTTTCAATGAGTCAGGTTGGCGAAATCGGTGAACTTGTAAAGGTTCTTAATCATTATTTTGAAAGTGGCGAAATGCTGCCGATGAATACGGATGATTTGCCAATTTGCCCCAAATGCCATCGTCATTACCCGAGAGGTATGAACGCCTGTATGTTCTGCGTGAAGAAATCTTATGTTTTCTCCCGGGCATTCGGATATTTCAAGCCTTATGTAAAATCAGTTATCGGAGCAGGAATTATTCTAACGCTTGCTAATATATTAGGGGCAATTATGCCCATGTTCAATTCTATTCTTATTGACCATTATTTGCTCCCTGTAGAAAATGCAAATCCCTTTTTTGAATCACGAACAACGGGTATTATTGCAATTGCCGTTTTAATGTCTCTAACCTTTGCACTCTCAAGGGGCTTGAGCATTATAAGCAACCGTATAACAAATCGTGTGGGTTCAAATTTTTCTAACGATTTGAGAACTCTTGTTTATTCAAAAATCCAGGAGCTTTCTCTTTCCTCAATGTCCGGTAAATCTGCAGGTAATCTTATTCACAGAGTTACTAAGGATACAGAAAGAGTAAAGGAATTTTTCAATCAGCAAGGAAGATACCTAATTGAACAAGTAATTTTGTTCACCGTTATACTGATTATTCTCTTTTCAACCAATGTAACCCTTACACTTGCAGTTATAATACCAATACCTATCGGCGTTTTGTTTATGTCAACCTTCCGCCATTCAACTATGCTTCGCTACCATAAACAATGGAGAGTTGATTCAAAAGCTACCTCAATTCTTCACGATATTATTAAAGGCATAAGAGTTGTTAAAGCCTTTGGTAATGAGGAAAGAGAAATTGAAAAATTCTCAAAATATTCAAAAAAGCTTGCGGATGTTTCTGCATCCAATGAAAAATACTGGGCAGTTACATTTCCCCTTGTTGGTAACTTTATGGCATTGGGAGAATTTCTTGTGCTTATAATCGGCGGTAAAATGGTTCTTGACGGCAAGCTGACCTTAGGTGAATTAACCCGATTTAACCTATATTTAGGCTTTCTTTATGCACCTCTTCGTTGGATGTCTGTTTTCCCGAGAAGAGTTGCAGACTGCTCCACAAGCCTTGTTAAAATCTATGAAATACTTGATGAAACACCGCAGATGGTTGCAACCAAAGAGCCAAAGCAACTGAACTCCGCAGGAGCGGTTGAATTTGAGGGCGTAACCTTTGGTTATAAATCCTATGAACCCGTTCTTAAGAATATAAATCTTCATATTAACCCCGGTGAAATGATTGGTCTTGTTGGTCATTCGGGTGCAGGTAAATCAACTATGATTAACCTTTGTATGCGCCTTTATGACCCATCTCTTGGCAAAATCACAATTGATGGAGTTGATATAAAAGACATTCCCCCTGAGGAGCTGAGAAACAGTATCGGTGTTGTTTTTCAGGAAACCTATCTTTTCTCAGGAACAATATTTGACAATATTGCCTATGCCCGCCCCGATGCTTCTCTTGATGAAGTAATTGCAGCAGCAAAAGCGGCAAATGCTCACGAATTTATAACAAAGCTTCCCGATGGTTATAACACTATTATCGGTGAAAACGGCCACTCCCTTTCAGGCGGTGAGCGTCAAAGAGTAAGCATCGCAAGAGCAGTTCTTAAAAACCCAAAAATTCTTATTCTTGACGAAGCAACAAGCTCTCTTGACCCTGAAACAGAAATCAAAATTCAGGAAGCACTCACCCGACTTATTGAGGGCAGAACAACTATTGCAATTGCCCACAGGCTCTCAACTCTCAAAAACGCAAACAGACTTGTGGTTATTGAAAAAGGCAGAATTGCAGAACTCGGCTCTCATAATGAGCTAATCGCCCAAGGTGGTATATATGCAAATCTCGTTGCCGCCCAAAGACAAACAAGTTCATTACATTAAAGATAACATCCCCATCAGTTTTTAAAAACTGATGGGGATGTTCATGTTTTTTATTTAAAATATTTTACAGCTGCCTTAAACATCTGAATGTCATAGTTACCTTCAACATTCTTGTAAAGTCCGTCACCGATACGTTCGCTGTGACCCATTTTACCGAATACTCTGCCATCGGGTGAAGTGATACCCTCAATAGCAAACATTGAATCGTTGGGGTTAAAGTGAACATCAACAGTTGCGTTGCCCTCAAGGTCAACATACTGAGTTGCAATCTGACCGTTTTCAGCAAGCTTTCTGATAAGCTCTTCGCTTGCAAGGAAACGTCCTTCACCGTGAGAAATCGGCACATTGTAAATATCGCCAACCTCTGTAAGTGCAAGCCAGGGAGATTTGTTAGAAGCAATTCTCGTTCTTACAATTCTTGACTGGTGACGAGCAATTGTGTTGTAGGTAAGAGTGGGGCAGTTTTCATCTGTGTCAATAATCTTACCGTAGGGCACAAGACCCAGCTTGATAAGTGCCTGGAAGCCGTTACAGATACCGCACATAAGACCATCACGATTGTCAAGAAGGTCTGTAACACCCTCTTTAACCTTTGCGTTACGGAAGAATGCGGTAATGAATTTAGCAGAACCGTCGGGTTCGTCACCACCGGAGAAGCCACCGGGGATGAAAATCATCTGTGCATCTTTAAGCTTTGTTGAAAATTCATCAACACTTGCAGTAATATCTGCAGATGAACGGTTCTTGATAACAATGATTTCGGGCTCTGCGCCTGCGTCACGAACTGCCTTTGCACTATCAAATTCGCAGTTTGTTCCGGGGAATGCAGGAATTAAAATCTTGGGTTTAGCAACCTTGATTGCAGGAGCTTTTCTTTCTGTTGCAGAGAATGAGAAGTTCTCAACAGGTGTTTTGGTATCGGGAATATTACAGCTATAAACGCTTTCGAGCTTGTCTTCGTAGATACCAAGCACCTCTGTCAAATCAAGAGCCTCTGCACCATAGCTGAATACTGCTTTTTCTGTAACAGTACCGATAAATGTAGCATCGGAAATTTCTTCTGTTGCTTCAACAAGGAATGTTGCATAGTTATATTTGAAGAGGTCAGCAACAGTTAAATCGTCTGCAAAAGAGAAGCCGAAACCATTACCGAATGCCATTTTCATAACTGCTTCTGCAATACCGCCCATACCGGGTGTGTAGCAAGAAACTGCTTTACCCTCACGAAGAAGAGCGCAAACCTTGTCAAACACTTTAAGAAGCGAATCTGTTTCGGGAAGACCGTTTTCATCAAAGTCAGGAGTAATAAGGTAAACCTTGTTACCAGCCTTTTTGAATTCAGGGGAAACAATATCTTTAACCTTTTCGGTTGTAACTGCAAATGAAACAAGTGTGGGAGGAACATCAAGGTCTTCGAATGTACCGCTCATTGAGTCCTTACCACCGATAGAACCGATACCAAGGTTTTTCTGTGCTTTAAATGCACCAAGAAGTGCTGCGAGAGGTTTACCCCAACGCTTTGCATCCTTGCCTACTCTTTCAAAATATTCCTGGAATGTAAGATATACGTCCTCAAATTTTGCACCTGTTGCAATAAGCTTACAAACGGATTCAACAACCGCAAGGTAAGCACCATGATAGGGGCTCTTTTCTGTGATAAAGGGATTGTAACCCCATGACATAAGAGAGCAATCATCTGTATGTTTCTTTTCAACGGAAATCTTCTGTACCATTGCCTGAATGGGAGTAAGCTGATTTTTACCACCGAATGGCATAAGAACTGTGCCTGCACCGATAGTTGAGTCAAAACGCTCGGAAAGGCCGCGCTTTGAGCAGATATTAAGGTCATCTGCCATAGCTTTCATATTATCTGTGAAGCTACCGCTGATTTCTTTATCGTAAGATTCGGGTTTACTTGTTGCAACATCAACGTGCTTATCTGCACCGTTGGAGTTAAGGAAATCACGACTGATATCGCAGATAACCTTGCCGTTCCAATGCATAACAAGTCTTGCCTGTTCTGTTACCTTTGCAACGGGGCAAGCCTGAAGGTTTTCTGTTGCAGCAAGCTCTAAGAATCTGTCAACATTTTCTTTTTCGATAACAACTGCCATTCTTTCCTGTGATTCGGAAATAGCAAGCTCTGTACCGTCAAGACCTTCGTATTTCTTGGGAACTGCGTTAAGGTCGATTTCAAGACCATCTGCAAGCTCACCAATAGCAACGGAAACACCACCTGCACCGAAGGCGTTACAACGTTTAATCATTCTTGTTGCTTCTTTATTTCTGAAAAGTCTCTGAAGCTTTCTTTCTTCGGGAGCGTTACCCTTCTGAACCTCTGCACCGCAGGTTTCAAGAGAATCTGCTGTGTGAGATTTTGAAGAACCTGTTGCACCACCGCAACCGTCACGACCTGTGCTACCGCCGAGAAGAATAACTATATCACCGGGATCGGGACATTCACGGCGAACATTCTCCTGAGGAGCTGCTGCAACAACTGCACCGATTTCCATACGCTTTGCAGCGTATCCGGGGTGATAAATTTCATCAACAATACCTGTTGCAAGACCAATCTGGTTACCATAAGATGAATAACCTGCAGCAGCAGTTGTAACAATTGTTCTCTGGGGAAGCCTACCCTTGATTGTTTCGCTGACGGGCTTTAATGGGTCAGCAGCGCCTGTAACACGCATTGCACCATATACGTAAGCACGACCTGAAAGAGGGTCACGGATTGCACCACCGATACAGGTTGCAGCACCACCGAAGGGCTCAATTTCTGTTGGGTGGTTGTGGGTTTCATTCTTGAAAAGGAGAAGCCATGGCTCACTTACGCCATCAACATCAACATTGATTTTTACTGTACAAGCGTTAATTTCTTCGGATTCATCAAGCTTGGGAAGCTTGCCGTTTTCTTTAAGATATTTAACTGCAACAGTTGCCAAATCCATAAGGCAGATGGGCTTTGTTCTGCCAAGCTCTTTTCTTGTTGCAATATATTCCTCGTACGCACCCTGAAGAAGATCATCTTCAAATGTAACATTGTCAATAACAGTAAGGAATGTGGTGTGACGGCAGTGGTCAGACCAGTATGTATCAATCATTCTGATTTCTGTTATTGTGGGGTCGCGGTCTTCAGATTTGAAATAATCCTGACAGAATGCAATATCGTCTGCATCCATTGCAAGACCGAAATCCTTAACAAACTGCTCAAGACCTGCTCTGTCAAGCTTAATGAAGCCTTCAAGAGTTTTAACCTCTGTGGGAATTTCATATTTCATCTCAAGAGTTTCGTATGTTTCAAGAGTTGCTTCTCTTGATTCAACAGGGTTAATAACATGCTTCTTGATTTCTGCAACATCTTCTGCAGAAAGTTCACCATAAAGAGCATAAACCTTTGCGCTCTTTACTGTGGGACGGTCACCCTGAGAGATAATCTGAATACACTGTGCAGCAGAGTCTGCTCTCTGGTCAAACTGACCGGGTAAAAATTCAACTGCGAAAACAGTTGCACCCTCTAAATCAACCTCGCTTGTTGCAATATCAAGCTGAGGCTCTGAGAAAACTGTTTTAATTGCGTAATTGAAAAGCTCTTCTGTAATGTTTTCTGCATCATAACGGTTGATAACGCGAACATCAGTGAGGTTTTTGATACCTAAAAGTGTACGGGCATCACCTAAAAGAGCTTTTGCTTCATGAGCAAGTTCTTTTTTCTTTTCTACATAAACTCTATATACCATATCTGTTAATCCTCCAAAACTGCAAGAGCTTTTGCGCCGATATCATTACGATAAAAAGCATTGTCAAAGCTGATTTGTTTTACAAGTGCATAAGATGCTTTAACCGCATCCTTAAGGTTATCTTCCACAGCAGTAACGCCTAAAACACGGCCACCGTTTGTAAGAAGCTTGCCATCTTTAAGAGAAGCACCCGCAACATAAACGTTACCCTCAACGCTTTCGGGAATGTTCATTTCAAAGCCTTTATCATAGCTTACGGGGTAACCCTTTGATGCCATAATTACACAACAGGCACTTTTTTCGCTGAATTTAACTTCTGTTTCAGAAAGTGTGCCATTTGTTGTTGCTTTCATAATTGTAAGCAAGTCACTTTCAAGAAGAGGTAAAACAACCTGAGTTTCGGGGTCACCAAAACGGCAGTTATACTCGATAACCTTAGGTCCGTCAGGTGTAATCATAAGTCCGAAATAAAGGCAGCCTTTGAAGGTTCTTCCCTCTTTATTCATTGCATCAATTGTAGGAAGGAAAATCTTATCCATACATTCTTCTGCAATTTCTTTTGTATAGTAGGGGTTAGGAGCAATTGTGCCCATACCGCCTGTGTTAAGACCTGTGTCATTGTCGCCAGCTCTCTTGTGGTCCATTGATGAAATCATTGGAACAACAGTTTTTCCGTCTGTGAAAGAAAGAACAGAAACTTCGGGGCCTGTAAGGAATTCCTCGATAACAATATTGTCACCGCTTGTGCCGAACATTTTATCCTGCATCATTGAAACAACTGCTGCTTTTGCTTCTTTTCGGGTGTTCGCGATAATAACACCCTTACCGAGAGCAAGTCCATCAGCCTTGATAACTGTAGGAATAGGAGCTGTTTCAAGGTATTCGAGAGCTTTTTCCATATCATTGAATACTTCATAAGCCGCAGTAGGAATACCATATTTTTTCATAAGGTTCTTTGAGAAAACCTTGCTACCCTCAATTATAGCTGCATTGCCTTTAGGTCCAAAGCAAGGAATACCTTTTTCGGAGAGTGCATCAACACAACCGAGAACCAACGGGTCATCAGGAGCAACAACTGCATAATCAATGCTGTTTTCAACTGCAAATTCAACGATTTTCTCTATATCTTTAGCACCGATATCAACGAGCGTTGCATCCTTTGCCATACCACCGTTACCGGGGAGAGCAAAAATCTCTGTAACCTCTTTATTTTCTTTTATCTTCTTGATGATGGCGTGTTCACGTCCGCCACCACCGACAACCATTATCTTCATCTTTATACCTCTATTAATGATGGAAAAGTCTCATTCCTGTGAATGCCATTGTCATGCCGTATTTATCTGCACATTCAATAACAACATCGTCACGGATTGAACCGCCGGGTTCTGCAATGTATTTTACACCGCTCTTCTTTGCGCGTTCAATATTATCGCTGAAGGGGAAGAAAGCATCTGAACCGAGAGCTACACCATCAATAGTTGCGAAATATGCTTTAACATCTTCATCTGTAAGGGGTTCAGGCTGAGATGTGAAATATTTCTGCCAGTTACCGTCTGCACAAACATCTTCTTCGTTTTTATTAATGTAACCGTCAATAACATTGTCTCTGTCAGGTCTGCCGAGAGTATCCTTGAAAGGAAGGTTAAGAACCTTTTCGTGCTGACGAAGGAACCAGGTATCTGCCTTTGTACCTGCAAGGCGTGTGCAGTGAATTCTTGACTGCTGACCTGCGCCAACACCGATTGCCTGACCATCAACTGCATAGCAAACAGAGTTTGACTGAGTATATTTAAGAGTGATAAGTGCGATTATAAGGTCACGAACTGCACTTTCGGGCATATCTTTGTTTTCTGTAACAATATTTTTGAGAAGTTCTGCATTAATTTCAAAATTGTTTCTGCCCTGCTCAAAGGTGATACCGTAAACCTGCTTGTGTTCAATGGGAGCAGGAACATAATCGGGGTCGATTTTAACGATATTGTAGTTACCTTTTCTCTTTGATTTGAGAATTTCAAGTGCTTCGGGTTCATAACCGGGAGCAATAATACCATCGGAAACTTCACGCTGAATAAGCTTTGCAGTTGTAACATCGCAAACATCAGAAAGAGCAACCCAGTCACCAAAGGAGCACATTCTGTCTGTGCCTCTTGCTCTTGCGTATGCGCAAGCAAGGGGGGATTCGTCAAGACCTTCAATATCGTCAACAAAGCAAGCTTTTTTAAGCTTATCGGAGAGCGGTACACCTACTGCAGCAGATGTGGGGCTAACATGCTTAAAGGAGGTTACTGCAGGAAGGCCAAGAGCTTCTTTAAGTTCTTTAACTAACTGCCAGGAGTTGAAAGCATCAAGGAAGTTAATGAAACCGGGACGACCGCAGAGAATTTCGATGGGAAGCTCACTGCCGTCTGCCATAAAGATTTTTGCGGGTTTCTGATTGGGGTTACAACCATATTTCAATTCAAATTCTTTCATTACGATAATCTCCTTATTTATTCTTATTTACAATTCTGGAATCATATTTACCTGTTTCAAGATCAATGTATCTTACGAAAAGAGAAACCTTGTTATCTTCGTTAAGGTTTTTCCAGATAATATCTGTTAATGTATCAATGCTTACATCGGGAAGTTCCAATGTTTTGGGCTCACCCTCAAAGCTGGGGAGAGGGTTACCATCGCATTTATATGTATGAATGAACTTTGCTTTACCGGGGAGCGGATTCTGATAAGCAAATGTGTATCTCTGACAAGAAGAACCGTCACCGTCTGCAGATTTGAGAATGGACATTGCGTAGTTCATATCACCGTTTTCGAGACGGATAATACCTGAAATACGGGGTGTGAAATTTGGAGCATCGTCCTCAAATTCACGGGTACGAAGAGCCTGTTCAAAGGTCATCTGCTTGTCCATTAATTCGTAGATTGTGTCTGTCTGGTCGCCGTTTGTAACGATTGTTTTATTGCCTAAAACTCTTACGGGAGCATAGATAATAAGGTGGGGGTCAACCATTTTTGACTCATCAAAAGCCTGAGTTCTGATGCCTTCGCCATCTTCAACGAAAACTCTGTTACGGCTATTTTCGCTTCTGCCCATAATAAAATAAGCAGTAACAGCTTTTTTAGAATCGGCGCTCTTACCGATTATGATACCTCTGCCGTGATAAGCAAGAGAATTAAGTTCATTTTCAAGATTTCTGATTTCCATTATTATCTATATCCTTTCAAATAAAATCATTTACCTTATCTATCCCTCTTTTTTCGTGAAACGAAAAAGGAGGGGGGACCGCGTTAGCGGTGGGTGGTACTATTCCTTAATAACAGTTTTATTGTCAACAACCTCAACCTTTCCGTCACAGAAAAGCTGCACTGCCTTGGGAAGAATTTTCCATTCTGCCTGTTCCATTATTCTCTTCTGAAGAGCTTCGGGTGTGTCACCCTCAACTACCTCAACTGCCTTTTGGAGAATTATAGGACCTGCATCACATTCTGCAGTAACAAAATGAACTGTTGCACCTGAAACCTTAACACCTTTTTCCAAAGCACATTCGTGCACGTGAAGACCATAAAAGCCTTTTCCGCAGAACGAGGGAATAAGCGCGGGGTGAACATTAATCATTTTGTTTTTGAATGTATCGCAAACATTTTCATCAAGAATTGTCATAAAACCTGCATATACTACAAGGTCTGCTTTCTCTTCAAGAAGGGCATCCCTCATTGCAATGCTGTATGAAGCAATATCCTGATAATCTTTTCTTATAAGAGTTCTTGTTTTTATTCCGTTATTTTCTGCACGTGTGAGAGCGTAAGCATCTGCTTTGGAAGCAATAACGCAAGTGATTTTGCCTGCACCAAGTTCTCCCCTCTTTTGTGCATCAATAAGTGCCTGAAGATTTGTTCCTCCACCGGAAACAAGAACAACAATATTTTTTGTATCGGGCATTTTGCTACCTCAATTATTCAAGTATAATTTTGTCTTCGCCTTCAATAATTTCACCGATTACGTAAGCATCAATGTCATTATCTTTAAGGGTTGCAATAGCAAGTTCTACTTCGTTTGCAGGAACAACTATGCTCATACCAACGCCCATATTATATGTATTAAACATATCTCTTTCAGGAATGTTACCCCATTTAGCGATTACATCGAAAATAGGAAGCACCTTAACAGCAGATTTGTCAATCTTTGCACACAAGCCATCGGGAATGCTTCTTGGAATATTTTCATAGAAGCCACCGCCTGTGATATGTGAAATACCTTTTACATTAACCTTTTCAATAAGAGCAAGAACGGGCTTAACATAAATTTTAGTGGGAACAAGTAAAGCCTCAGCAATGCTTTTGCCACCTAATTCTTCACGTTCAACATAAAGCTCGGGATTGTTATTATCAATATCAAAAACCTTACGGCACAAGCTGAAGCCGTTGGAATGAATGCCTGTGGAAGGAAGAGCAATAACAACATCGCCAACAGCCATCTTGCTGTTATCAATCATCTTGGGTTTATCCACTATACCTACCGCAAAACCTGCAAGGTCGTAATCCTCAACGGGCATAAGACCGGGATGCTCGGCAGTTTCGCCACCTGTAAGTGCACAGCCTGACTGAACGCAACCTTCTGCAACACCGCTTACGATTTCAGCAATTTTTTCAGGAATGTTTTTACCGCAAGCAATATAGTCAAGGAAATACAAGGGCTTTGCACCAACGCAAACAATATCGTTTACGCACATAGCAACTGCATCAATACCGATTGTATCATGTTTATCCATAAGAATAGCTAATTTAACCTTTGTACCGCAACCATCAGTACCTGAAACTAATACAGGATGCTCCATACCTTTAGCAAAACCAAGGTCAAAGCAACCGCCGAAGCCGCCAACATCATCCATTGAACCCTCGTTACGAGTTCTTGCAATGTGTTTTTTCATTAGCTCAACTGCTTTATAACCTGCAGTAATGTCAACACCTGCTGCTGCATAACTTTCTGATCTTGAATTATTCATATCTATTCTCCTATAAATTATTTATTAAATCAGCCTTTACCATTCCAACAATATGTACAAAGGTCTTCCTCAGGAAGTCCGATTGCTTTAACAATGCCTTCTAATGACTGGAACTCAAGAGAAGCAAAATGAAGCTTTTCGCAAATTGCTTTTCTCATTTTCGCTCCACGTTCTGTGGAAGCATCGCTATATTCGTCAAGATGCTTAAAGCCCTCTTCACCCTCAAGCTCCATAATGGTAGCTCTTGAAATAAGCTCCATATCACTTGTTCCTCTTGAGAAATTCAGGAACTTACATCCATACATAATGGGAGGACAAGCAGAACGCATATGAACCTCTTTAGCACCGTTTTCATAAAGGAATTCAACAGTTTCACGAAGCTGAGTACCTCTTACGATACTGTCATCAACAAAGAGAAGCTTTTTGTCTTTAATAAGCTCGTGAATTGGAATCTGCTTCATTTTAGCAACCCTGTTACGCTCTCTTTGGTTGGATGGCATAAAGCTACGGGGCCAGGTGGGAGTATATTTGATGAAAGGACGAGCGAAAGGCACACCGCTTTCATTTGCATAACCGATAGCGTGAGGAGTACCTGAATCAGGAACACCGCTGACATAGTCAATATTCTGAGCCTCGCCCAACATTTTATCAGTCTGAGCCATAATCTTTCCGTTTTCATATCTCATAGCCTCAACATTTCTGCCCTCATAGCAGGATGTTGGGTAACCGTAGTAAGACCAAAGGAAAGCACAAATTTTCTTTTTCTTTCTTGCAGGAGAAAGAATTTTAACCTCATCTGCAGAAATCTCAACAATTTCTCCGGGACCTAATTCTTTATAGTCCTCAAAGCCTAATTTTTTATAAGCAAAATCTTCAAATGAAACACAGAAGCCATCGTCCCTCTTACCGATAAGAACAGGAATTCTGCCCACTTTATCTCTTGCGGCAATAATGTTTCCGTCCTCTTTAAGAATAAGAATTGAAGATGTGCCGTCAATCATATCCTGCGCAAAGCGAATACCCTCTGCAAAATCAGTTTTTTGGTCAATCATTGCAGAAACGAGCTCAGAAGAGTTAATACCCTCACTTGTCATAGCGCCAAAGTGACCACCACTGAAAGCAAGATATTGATTAACAAGTGCTTCACTGTTATTTATTATACCAATAGTACTGATGGCATAAAGACCGTGATTTGAGCGCATTAAAAGAGGTTGCGCATCTGTATCACTGATACAGCCTATTGATGAATTACCGCTCATCTGGTCGAGAATATTCTCAAACTTTGTTCTGAACGGAGAATTTTCTATTTTATGTATTTTTCTTTGTAAGCCTATTTCGCTGTCATATGCCGCCATACCTGCGCGACGAGTTCCCAAATGGGAATGATAGTCAACACCGAAAAAGGTATCAAGCACAGCATCGTTTTTAGATACTACACCAAAAAAACCGCCCATAATATACCTCTTTGTAAAATGAAACTTTTTGTAAGATACCAGATACCAGATGCCAGATGCCAGTTAAGCAAATAGCAAATAGCAGTTAGCAATCAGTTGTTGAATTTATCTTCTATTGCCTTATTTTTTTCAAGAACTGTTGCAGTATCTTTTGCTCTCTTTTCTGCAAGCTTCTTTTCAAGCTCAGGTTCACCGAGAGAAAGAATTTCGATTGCAAGCAACGCAGAGTTTACTGCGCCATCAATTGCAACAGTTGCAACAGGAATACCTGAGGGCATCTGAACTGTTGAAAGGAGAGCTTCCATACCGCCTAAATTCTGTGACTTAATCGGAATACCGATTACGGGTAAGGTTGTATTTGCAGCAACCGCACCTGCAAGATGAGCTGCCATACCTGCTGCAGCAATAATAACACCAAAGCCGTTAGCACGGGCATTTGCGCTGAATTCTTTTGCTTCAACTGGTGTTCTGTGCGCAGAGAAAACATGAACCTCAAAAGGAACCTCAAAATCCTTAAGAGTATTTATTGCTTTTTCAACAACGGGTAAATCGCTATCGCTACCCATAATAATTCCGACTTTTTTCATAAAAACATCCTTTCCAAAAATAAAAAGGCGCACTCGTTCAGAGGATGAACAAGTGTGCCCAGACGGTCGGCTTAATACGGAAAATCACTTTCCTGCTCCTTTGTGGTGCTCCACTTAAAATCCGTCAGTTGCAGGAAAAAATCCGTTATAAATTTATGATTTAATTTTATCATAAATAAGTGCATTTGGTCAAGGCACATAAGGGCTAATAAAACCCTTTTAAGTAACCGATATTATGTTGATTTTGCTAATTATTTAGCCTGTGTTTCACAGTAAATGCAACGGTAAACTCCATTATCTTTATCTGTAAGCTTGAAAACGTGATTAATCTCCTGCTCTGTGGATGTTATGCAACGGGGATTTTTGCATTTAATAACATTTGTGAGCATCTTTGGAAGCTCAAGCACACGTTTTTCAACAAGCTCGCAATTTTTAATTACATTAACTGTTGTACCCGGGTCAACATAACCGATAACATCAATATCAATAGCAATATCTGCATCAATTTTGATTATATCTTTTTTGCCCATTTTTTTACTTGCAACATTTTTAATAATTGCAACAGAGCAATCAAGATTATCAAGACCTAAAAGGTCATAAAGCTTCATACCGCGACCTGCGGTAATATGGTCAATAACAAAACCGTTTGTAATGGAATCTATATTCATTTCTGTGCCTCCTCTAATAATTTCAAGATGAGAGCCATACGAATGTATTTTCCGTAAAGAACCTGTTTAAAGTAGCAAGCTCTTGGGT
>JAZNTA010000101.1:0-2750 GCA_045591525.1 Acutalibacteraceae bacterium
ACGTTTCGGCAGAGGTTGCTTATGACGAAGAAAAAGTGTGGTTATCGCTTGAAAAAGCAGGCATGCTTGAAAGGGTAAAAGCTATGCCGAAAGGACTCAAAACTCCCGTTTACAAGGATTTTGAAGAAGATGGCGTTGAAATCTCAGGCGGTGAAGCACAAAAGCTCGCAATCGCAAGAGCACTTTATAAAGATGCAGCGTTTGTTATTCTCGATGAACCCACCGCATCGCTCGACCCCCTTGCCGAACACGAAATCTATTCCCGTTTCAATGATATGGTCAAGGATAAAACAGCGGTTTATATCTCTCACCGTCTGTCATCCTGCCGTTTCTGCGACAGAATCCTCGTGTTTGATAACGGTCAGCTGATTCAGGACGGCTCACACGAAACTCTCCTCGAAAATCCTGACGGCAAATACAGCGAACTCTGGAATGCCCAAGCGCAGTATTATGCGGAAAGCAAAAAATAAAAGCCATTCAATCAAAATCAAATAAAACATAAAAAGAAAACCGCATTGGAGTAACAGCCCTCAACTCCAATGCGGTTTTTGTCGTTTTTTGTCGTAATTCTGCACAATTTAGAACACGCCAAGTTGTGCAAAAGGTAGAAACTCGAAAAATCTTAAATTTTTTGCGTAACATTTCGCAATTTTCGTCATTTATATATATAGATTGATTTTTTATGGAATACTTTGAGAATAAGGAGCGTTTTTATGGACATAGTTGTCAACAATTGTAACAATATTGAAAAAGGTAACTTGACCATCACGGAAGGTGCATTAAATATCAAGTACGCTGTTAATGGCACTGGAAAATCAACTGTTTCTAAGGCTATATATGCAACCGTCAAGAAATCAACCAGTGATTTAAATGAACTCACACCCTATAATTACATAGGTAATTCTGACGGTCATACACCCTCTGTTGATGGGTTAGATAATATGCAAAGCGTTAAAATATTTAACGACGAATATGTGGATAGCTATGTTTACCAAGCTGACGAATTGATAAAAGACAGTTTTTCTATTTTTGTTAAGACTCCTGATTACGATGCTCATATGCAGGAAATAAAAAACTTGCTTCAAGAAATAAGCCAAGCCTTTCAAGATCATCCCGAACTTGATACATTGATTCAAAACTTTTCTCAGTTTGTTGAAGGTTTTGGAAAAGCAAAGTCTGGCTATTCAAGTTCTGGTGCCATCGGTAAAAGCTTGGGTATTGTTAATAAATATGGGAGAAAAGAGATAATAAGTTAAAGGTGTTGTCAACAATTGTTTTGAAAAGTGACTTCACTTCTGCCGTCAAAAGCAATATGAATTTTTTCAAAGCTCTTGACAAACAAATGTTCCGTGTGGTATAGTAAGTTGTATTTAAATTTAACAATTGAATAACGATGTAATTGATTGCGGATACGAATCCGCCTAAAGCCGGCGATATGCTAAGAGAAAATTATCGCACTCCTCACCTTTGTTGATACTGTACCTGGCGAATACCTCAGGTGATGCGGGATTAGAAAACAGTATGCCTTTGAGATTTTTAAACTTCAAAGCCGTTACATAAGACATCATTTGTAAAAGCGAGAGCAATGCTCCCGCCGATTGATGCTGTCTGTGTGACGGCTTTTTTGTTTTGCTCAAATTTACTTAAGGACTGTAAAAAATGCAGAAATCAAATTGGAGAGAGTTTGATTTATAGTTGCATCGTTTCAAAAATTTCTGTCAGATGAAACTCTTTTTTCACAGTTGTTCACCTATGAAAAATCATTCAAAAAAGCCGCCTTTTGAAAAATATTTTTTAGAAAGGAGGTTTATGTTTTGAAAACAGGTTTGAAGAAATCTCAAAAGACAACCGAGATATTTTTTGATGAAGCAAGTCCAATTATTATGGTATCAACCTACAACACGGATTTGAAAAATCGTCTGTCGGCTTATTCAGAAAAACATCCGGACTTGTGTAAGCTGGTTGACGATTCCGAAGACGGAAGACTGATGTTTGAGATTGAGAAAGGAAGATTTTGTTTCAGACTCACAGACCCATATAGCAAAGAGCGACGCTCTGCTGCAAGTGAGTTTGCGAAGAAACAAAAACATAAGTTGCGAAACCGCAACAGTAAAAATTAAATGGCATCTGTCTTAGCGAGCAATGGATTTGTCCCGTCAAATCCGCTTGCCAAGACTTTTTGATGCGGTGTCATCAGTCTTAGCAATCACTGAATTTGTAGCCACAAAAGTGCTTGTTTCGACTTGAGTCTCAACAAGCACTGAATCTGTACAGACAAATTCGCTTGTCAGGGAGAGTTCCCTGAAACCCTTGAAGAAAAATTAAATCAGAAAATAAAATTAAGAAAGGAGAAATCAAATGAATTATGAAATTACTAACCTGACAGACAATGAACATAATCTCATAACTAAAATGCTTAATAACATTTCGCAAATCGAAAACATACTTTCATCAATGACAAAGCCTGAACGGCTTGCTTGGTTTCGGAGTAAACAATTCCCACGCAAGATTGATTTTGAAAAAGAAATCAGCGGAACTGTTTACACCGTGCGTTCGCATTTCAATGTTGATGCAACCGAAACATTGAGAGAAAAAACAGAACGAATATTAAAACAAAAATAGTGCGATTTCGCACTTTAAAGTGTTGAATTTTACAAAAATGTGATATGATGAGTGTGTTCTACAATTCATATCATATTGACTGTAGAAAGGAGTTATATGAGTAAAAAACAGTCAAGTCAAAAAATAAC
>JAZNTA010000102.1:0-34341 GCA_045591525.1 Acutalibacteraceae bacterium
TGCTCCTACTATTATTGCTGTTACCGGTTTGTTTGCCATAGAAAATCACTACCTGTGAGAAAAATTGTAATCGTTAATAATTTATTTTGTTAAATCAATTGCCATTATATTTTCGCCAAAGCCCTTGAAAATTGTCTTGAATCCGTTTCTTTTATAAAAACGGATTGCTCCGTGGTTCCAAATTCCGGTAATAAGCATTACGCCTTTTACATTTTTAGATTTCAAGTCCTCTAAAAGCATCTGAATCATTTTTGAGCCATAACCGCCATTCTGATATTCAGGCAACAAATCAATATGCAGATGTGCGGGATATTTTATTGCGTAAAACGAATAGGGCACGGGGAAAAACCAACATTTTCTACCGCTTTTTCTATCTAATTTATAAATCTCCGGAACATCAACTTTCCTAAAAATCTTACTGAATCTGCGGTAATCGGGTTCACAAAGAATATAACCCACCGCTTTATCGCTTTCATCAACAAGAACAAAGCAGGAATCATAGCATTCACGAGCATAATAGGTAGAAAACATTTTTGACATTCTTCTTCCCACTTTTTCATCCTTGATGCTTAGTTCTCCTGCGGTCATTCTGCAGACATATTCAACATCCTTAATATCGTCTGCCCTCATTCTTCTGATAGTTGCCATTACTGCACATCTCCTGAAGATTTTTTTCTTTTCTTTACATGCTCTCTTGTTCCGTCAGGTCGCTGAATAACTGTATTATCAAGAGTATTTACAAGAGACTGCTTGAATGCGGCAACATATTCCGCACGAAGAGCCTTCTGCTCTATTTTCTCTTCCTCTGTTAACTCCTGCTCACGAGCCTTTCGGGCAAGAAAATTTATTCTGTCAATTTTTTCGGGAGTAATCATATTAAAATCCTTTATTTATATAATCGTTTCATATATTTACATTAATGTAGTATAGCACATATTTTATTTTTTGCAATGAATTTATGAAAAAAGAGCCTTTCTCATGAAAAGCTCTTTTTATATGGATTTTCTCTTGTTCTTTTTATAAACAAATCAAATTCTTCTTGGCTGATTAATTCAGGGAAAGAAAGAATTTTCAGCGGCACGCCCTCACCACCGTGGTAGGAGGGTTGCTCATAATCATAAGAGTTTATTTTAAAGCCTAATCGGTCATAAAATCTTATTCTTTTGATTTGTTGCTCTGTTTCGGGTGCTTCTGCCTCAAGGATTATTGGCTTTTTATAGACTTCTTTTACAAGCTCAATTGTTTTTGAACCGTAGCCTCCTGCCCTTTTATCTTCATCAATAGCAATATGCTCGATGAAAACAAATTCGGGAAAATCCCAAAGGGCTATAAAGCCTACATCAGTTTCTTCGTCAAAGATTTCTGAAAACTTAAAAAATTTATTATTTAAGCATTCCTTCTGGTCTGAAATATCGCGACGCTCCTCGTAGGGAAACGCCGCGGTCATTTTACTGAAAACCAAATCGAAACGCTCTTCGGTAATCGGTACAAATTTCATATTACTTAATCTGAGTACCAGCAGGAACACAATCGGGAACAAACACTACCTGACAACCGCAAGCACCGTTTGTTGCTGCAAGAAGCATACCGTTGCTCTGAACACCTGAAAATCTTGCGGGCTCAAGGTTTGCAATAACAATAATCTTTTTACCAACAAGCTGTTCGCAGGTATATTCGCTCTTGATTGATGAAACTATAACTCTGTTTTCACCACTACCATCGTCAAGAGTGAGCTTTAAGCAGCTATGAGATTTTCTGATTTCCTGTGCTTTAAGAATTTCGCATACTCTAAGGTCAAGCTTTTCAAAATCTTCAATAGAAACTGTGTTTTCTTTAAGAGGAACGAAAGCGTCTGCTTCGCCATAAACATGCTTATCTTCTGTTTCAACAACCTCTTCTGCCTTCGCTGCTTCTTCCATTTTAACTTCTTCCTCTGTTTTTGGGTATGAGAAGTCAAGAAGACCAACATATCTCTTGGGGTCAATTGCGAAAAGGAAGAGGTAAAGACGAGGACCTTTTTCCTTATCTATGAGAAGCTTATAAACATTCTTGAAGAATGCACCCTGAATTGTTTTAAGTGCTTTTTCGTCAAGGTCTTCGCCGTTGATTTCCTTCGGAATAGCATAGAGCTTTTTGTTAAGCTCGTCAAGATCATAACCACCTGCTGAAATATACTCAAAAAGAGCTTTGATTTCTGCTTTCTGGGTTTCATTGAGAGTTTCATAAACTTCCCAGTTTCGACCTGCTCTTAAACGGTTAACCTGGTCGGGAGCACAGTTTTCAAGCCAATATTTTGCTTTATCAAGTCTTGCGCTGAACTGTTCACTCTTATAAGGTGTTCCGATTTTTTCGAAAACAGTTTCAAGCATTGGAACGTTAAAGTCAACAACGCTACCAAGCTGAACAAGAAGACCCATAGGAACTGTTTCAAGAACTCTGTCGCCAACAGTTGTGTTATACATAATCTCTTTCTGAGCATCGTTTGCAGTACCATCTTTAACAGCGGTATACATTTTATCGAACTCAAAATACTGTCTTAAAATACCATCATCAAAGCAGAAATCGAATGCCTTAAGAGGCTCTGTTTTAGAATAAAGCCACAAAATAACTTCGGGCTCATAGATTTTAAGAAGTGTTTCGGGAGTAAGATTAAGACCTGATGAGCCGGACATTTTACCTGTTGTTCCCTTGATACCGATAAATTCATAACCCTGGAAGAGCGGAGGCTCATAACCAAAGATTTTCTTTGCGATATCTTTACTTGTATCATAGCTACCGTGGGGGCTTGCATGGTCCTTTCCGCCGGGCTCAAAGTCAACACCCTCATACATCCAGCGCATAGGCCAGTCAATTTTCCAAGCAAGCTTGCAGTTGAAGTCCTTTGTGAAATCAAAAGAGCCCTTATGACCACAAGCACAGGTATATTCTGCCTTAGTACAATCATCACTCAAAGAAACGATTTTTGTTGTGTCCTTACCGCATTCTGAACAGTAAATGTTAACGGGGTAATATGCCTCGCGTTCACCCTCCTGAACAGGCTGAGTACGATGAGAAGCAAGAATATCAAAGATTTCTCCTCTCTTTTTAAGAGAATGAAGAATATGTTCTGTATATTTACCGCTTCTATACATTTCTGCCTGATGGCGATAATCCATATTGATACCGAATTTTACGATTGAACGCTCAAATTCATGCTCAAAATATTCAGCATAGGTTTTCTCTTCTGTATCAAAGGGGTTTTTAACATCAACATATGGGCAACCGATATATTTTTCCATATCGTTATCAATAGCCGCAACGTTAACGGGAACCTTTCTCATACGGTCAAACTCGTCCCAGGAGAAAAGAAGCTTTGCTTTTTTACCTTTTTTTATAAGTGCGCGAACAACAAAATAGCTTGTTGCAATATCACGGAAGTTACCGATATGAATTGAACCGGAGGGACTGATACCTGCGGCGCAAACATATTCTTCCTTATCAGGATTGCGCTTGATAATACGGTCGGCGATTATTTCGGACCAATGCATTAAAATCACACTCATTTCGTTGAAATTACATAATATAACAGTTTGATATTTTACTATATTTAACAAAATCTGTCAAGCATAAGACTTTGCAAAAAGCTTCACGAAACAGCAATAATTAAATTTCTCTTAAAAATGTAATAAAAAAGGCAAAAAACTGTTGCTAACTCTACTATTTTTTGGTATATTTAATATGTATTTTTGTGTGCCAAAAAGTTAGGAGGATTATGGATGTTAAAGCTGTTGCGTTATTTAAAACCGCATAAGCATTTTGCATTGTTTACGTTGTTTCTTGCGGCTATAAACAATGTACTTACCCTTGCTTTCCCGTTGCTTCTTTCTGAAATCATCAACGAAGGCATCAACAAGGGGGACTTGGAATCCATTAAATCCGATGGTATTTTTATGCTTGTTTGCTGTGTATTTGCAATGTTTGTTTCAATTGCAAACAGCTACTGCTCAAGTCGTGTTTCAACAAGCTTTGCAGGTGAGCTGCGAGCAGATATTTTCAACAAGGTTGAAACCTTTTCACAAGGTGATATTGATAAAATCGGCATACCCTCTCTTATAACAAGAACAATTAATGACATTCGTCAGGTTCAGGATTTCATTCTTATGAGCCTTCGCACGATCATTTCCGTTCCGATTATGCTTATCGGCGGAACGATTATGGCAGTTATTATGGACCCAGGGCTTTCCCTTGTTCTTCTTATTGTTCTTCCTGTTATTGCAATTATTGCACTTCTTGTTGCGAAAAAAATTCTTCCTTTCTTTGATAAAATTCAGAAAAAGGTTGATAAGCTTAACCTTATAATCCGTGAAAAAATCAGCGGTATAAGAGTTATCCGTGCTTTTAACAGAACAAAACATGAGGACAAGCGTTTCAAGGATGCAAATGATGATTTAACAGGAATGGTTGTTACTGTTCAGAGAATTTTTGCTTCGCTTATTCCTATTGTAACTCTTCTTGCATTCCTTCTTATCATTCTTCTTGTAGCAATCGGTTATGTGCAGATTAACCGCCTTACTGATGCAGTCGAAATTCAGAACACTATCGGCGATTTACAGGCATTTATCATTTATCTCGTTTTTGTTGTTATTGCTCTTTCCAATGCGGCAGCAATGTTCATTATGCTCCCCAGAGCTAAAATTTCTGCAAATCGTATAAACGATGTTCTTGAAATGCAACCCGAAATGGAAATTCTTCAAAAAGAGGAAAACAATTCGGAAAAAGGTGTTATTGAATTCCGTAATGTCAGCTTCAAATATAAAAATCCTGATGGCGATTATACCGATGTTCTTCAAGATGTCAGCTTTACTGCAAATCCCGGTAAGGTTACTGCCATTATCGGCGGAACAGGCTCGGGTAAATCAACAATTCTCAATCTTATTCCCCGTTTCTATGATGTGGCAGATGGTGCCGTTTTCCTTGATGGTTATGATGTACGTCAGATGGATTTTGCATCAATTTACTCTAAAATCGGCTATATTCCTCAGCAGGCATTCCTTTTCAGCGGAACAATTGCAGATAATCTCCGCTATGGTAAGGAAGATGCAACCGATGCTGAATTATGGCGCGCCCTTGAAATAGCTCAGGCAAAAGATTTTGTTGAAAAGCTCCCCGGTGGGCTTTACAGTATAATTTCCCAGAACGGAACAAACCTTTCAGGCGGTCAGAAGCAAAGGCTTTGCATTGCCCGTGCAATTGTAAAAGAAGCTCTTTTCTATATGTTTGACGACAGCTTCTCAGCTCTTGACTTTGCAACAGATGCCCGTCTTCGTGCGGCATTGAAAGAAAACCTTAAAAATTCATCCATTCTTATTGTAGCTCAGCGAGTAGGCACAATAATTGATGCAGATAAAATAATTGTTCTTGACAAAGGTCAGGTTGTGGGTACGGGTACTCACGAAGAACTTCTTCAGTCCTGCGATGTTTATAAGGACATTGTTGCATCCCAACTTAGTGAAGAGGAGGCAACAAAATGACAAGAAAACCACGTCAGCTTGACGAAAATCGTCAGAAGCTTCTTGAAATGAGACGAAACACCCGAAAAATGCGTTATTCTTCCTACCGTTCTGTTCAGAAAGGTGAAGAAAGAGCAAACAATTTCGGCAAAACACTAAAACGTCTTTTAAAATATCTTCTTGAGCATAAGGGCGGTTGTGTAATTGTTTTTATAACCTGCATTTTAAGTACAATCTGTAATGTTATTGGTCCTTCTTATATCGGTGATGCTCTTGACGTTCTTAATGAGCAGGTTGCTCTTAAGATTGAAGGCTTTGAAATTTCTGCAGAAAGTCTTATTCCCTATATTCTTATGCTTCTTGCAGTATATGGCGGAATGGCAATTTTCTCCTTTATTCAGCAGTTTACAATGGCAGGAATAACCGCAAAGGTTGTTCGCCGATTGAGAGAAGATTTAAATACAAAGCTTTCACGTCTCCCCCTTAAATTCTTCGACTCAAATGCAAAAGGCGATATTCTTTCCCGCCTCATCAACGATATTGATAATATCAGCAACACTCTTCAGCACAACTTGGTTTCTGTTGTAACATCAATCATCACCCTTGTTGGTGTTTTCGTGATGATGCTTGTAACAAACTGGTTTTTAACCCTTGTTATTGTTCTTATTGTTCCCCCTGCGGCAGCGATTGCTCTGAGCATTATGAAGGTTTCAAAAAAGCTCTTCAAGGCTCAATGGGACAGAACCGGTGAACTTAACGGCCACGTTGAAGAAATGTATACAGGACATAAAATTGTCCGTCTTTTCGGTCAGGAGCAGTTGGCAGTTGACGAGTTCAATGATATTAATGATGAGTTAACCGATGTGAGCAGAAAAGCACAGTTTATTTCAGGTACAATTGCTCCCTTTATTAACCTTATTGATAACTTTGGTTACATTCTCATTGCTATTATCGGTGGCTATCTTATAGTAAATAACGGCGTTTTTGCAGTTAACGGCACAGTTCTTTATGATATGGGTGGCAGCTTCACAATAGGCGGTATTCTTACCTTTATCACTTATTCTAAGCTTTTCACATCTCCCATTTCTCAACTTGCTCAGATAGTAAATAATTTGCAATCAAGTATGGCTTCATCAGAACGAGTTTTCGCAGTTCTTGATGAGCCAGAGGAGGTTGCAGATAAAGACGAAAAAAGTATCGAATTCAAGGATGTTCTTAAATTCGAAAATGTTTCCTTCTCATATTCTCCTGATAAGCCCTTAATGGAAAATCTTGATATTTCTGTTAAATGCGGCGGTCTTGTGGCTCTTGTTGGTCCCACAGGTGCAGGTAAAACCACTTTCGTTAATCTTCTTATGCGTTTCTATGATGTGAACGAAGGAAAGATTACCATTGACGGAACAGATATTCGTGATATTCCTCGTGATGACTTACGTTCTCTCTACGGAATGGTGCTTCAGGACACTTGGTTATTTAACGGTACAATTAAAGATAACATCCGATACGGCAAGCTTGATGCTACCGATGAAGAGGTTATCGCCGCCGCTAAAGCCGCCCACGCAGACGAGTTCATCTCTGAACTTTCCGAGGGTTATGATACAATTCTTGAAGAAAACGGTGAAAACCTTTCACAAGGTCAAAGGCAATTGCTTACTATTGCTCGTGCCCTTTTAAAAGACCCGAAAATTCTTATTCTTGACGAAGCAACAAGCTCAGTTGATACAAGAACCGAACTTCTTTTACAAGCAGCTATGAGCGAAATTATGAAAGGCAGAACAAATTTTGTTATTGCTCACAGACTTTCCACAATCAAGAAAGCTGATGAAATTCTCTTCATTGATAAGGGAACCGTTAAAGAACGAGGCACACATAAAGAGCTTCTCGAAAAAGGCGGTCTTTATGCGGATATGTATTACAGTCAGTTTGGCGGAAAAGTTTCCGACAAAAAGCTTGACACAGACTTTTAATTAGTTATTTATCTGAAAGGACAGATTAGGATATGAAAAATACAGAAAAATCTATGGAAAAGCTTGTTGCTCTTTGCAAGGGCAGAGGCTTTGTTTACGCAGGTAGCGAAATCTACGGCGGTCTTGCAAACACCTGGGACTACGGCCCTCTTGGTGTTGAACTTAAAACCAACATCAAAAATGCCTGGCGCAAAAAATTCATTCAGGAAAACCCCTACAACGTAGGTCTTGACAGTGCAATTCTTATGAACCCTCAGACTTGGGTTGCATCAGGTCACCTTGGCGGTTTCTCCGATCCTCTTATGGACTGCCGTGAATGTAAAACCCGTCACAGAGCAGATAATCTTATTGAAGATTTTGACGGTACTAATGTTGCAGGTTGGTCAAATGAACAGATGATGGACTACATTAAGGAAAAAGCTATTGCTTGTCCTTCTTGCGGTAAACATAACTTTACAGATATTCGTCAGTTTAACCTTATGTTCAAAACATTCCAGGGTGTTACTGAGGACAGCAAAAATGAGCTTTATCTTCGTCCCGAAACTGCACAGGGTATCTTCGTAAACTTTGCAAATATTCAGAGAACAACAAGAAAGAAAGTTCCTTTCGGTGTTGCTCAGATTGGTAAATCATTCCGTAACGAAATCACTCCCGGTAACTTCATTTTCCGTGTTCGTGAATTCGAACAGATGGAGCTTGAATTCTTCTGCAAACCCGGTACTGACCTTGAATGGTTCGAATACTGGCGCGGTTTCTGCCGTGACTGGCTCTATTCTCTCGGTATCAAAGAAGAAAACCTCCGTCTTCGTGACCACGACCCCGAAGAGCTTTGCTTCTATTCAAAAGCAACAACAGACTTTGAATACCTTTTCCCCTTCGGTTGGGGCGAGCTTTGGGGCGTTGCTGACAGAACTGACTACGACCTTACTCAGCACATTAACACATCAGGCAAAAGCCTTGACTACTTTGACCCTGAAACAAACGAGAGATACATTCCTTATGTTATCGAACCCTCTCTCGGTGTTGAAAGACTTTTCCTGACAATTCTCACAGAAGCTTATGATGAAGAGGTTGTTGACGCTGAAAAGAACGATACAAGAGTTGTTCTTCGTCTTCATCCCACCCTTGCACCCTTCAAATGTGCAATCCTTCCCCTTTCAAAGAAGCTTAATGAGCAGGCAACAGAGATTTTCACAAAGCTTTCAAAGAAATTCAATGTTGATTTTGATGATGCAGGTTCAATCGGTAAAAGATATCGCCGTCAGCACGAAATCGGTACACCCTTCTGCATTACTTATGACTTTGACAGTATTGAAGATGGTTGCGTAACAGTTCGTGACAGAGATACAATGGAACAGGTTCGTATTTCAATTGACGAGCTCGAAGCTTACATTGAAGAAAAAATTGCATTTTAATATAATTAGATAACAACAAAGCAGTAGGTTTTTGCCTACTGCTTTGTTTTATGCCGATAATCATCACACGGTACAGGCAAGCCTGTACCCTACGGAATTATTTTAACTTTAAGGTCGCGTTGTAATCTGAAATTCCATAGTTACCTGCTGAATGCTTAAGCATTTCATAGAAATCAAGCTCTTCGCCTTGTGCTCCGTGAAGCTTTTTATTAAGCATCTTTAAAATAGGTTTAAGTCTTTTAAGTACTTTTAAAAATGTTTCTCCAAAAGGTGTATCTTCCGTATAGGGCTGGTCACCGCAGAACATATTCCTAACAATGCTCACAAGATAATCAAAAAATCTGTCATCTTTAACATCAGGATGAGCTTTAACAAAGAAAAGTCTTGCGATTTTTCCAACGGACCAGGTATAAAGAATTTTACCAATAAATTTAACGGGCTTATAAAGAGCGGTCTTATCACCAATTCCGAATTTATGCAAAACCTTTTCGGGATTATCCTTCATTCCACCAATCAAGGTAATTAACATTCTGTCGAATTGATCCTGAAGATATTGTTCCCCTGTTTTGCCGTTTTTCTCCCATTCAAATTCGGGAACAGGAATGCTTTTTATCTCAACAGTGTTTTCATCCTTAATTGTAACAAGTCGCATAAATGCCGGGCACCCGATAAGAGAACCTGTGCAAACATCATAGAACTTGTTGCCTTTTTCGGTTTCAACAACATTCACGCTCTGATTGTGCATATGCCCGGTGAAAATAAGATGAACTCCGTTATCTGCAAGAGTTTCAATAAGCTTTTTGCTTTCTTTCTGACGGGCATCAGGAATAAGAGCAAGTATTGGTTGACCGGGAAGAACAGGATAATGCTCCATAGCAATCATCATTTTACCGTCTTCTTTTGCCTTTTTAGCTTGGTCTTCAATCCATTTTAAAAACTCTTCATCATAAGCCTTGTTTTTGCCCTCGGCAGTATCGTTACACAAAACTAAAAGACGAACATCCTCGGAAAGCTCTGCCACATAGGAAAGATGCTCTTCATTAAAAGCAATTGCATCATTATAGCCGAATTCTCCGTAATAGCTTAAAAGGTCTTCAAATTCAATACCCTCAGCAGACTCTCTTTCACCGCCATTATACTGGAAAGGATTTTTTTCAATATCGTGACCTGCGGTAACAACAAAAATCTTCTTACCGCTAGCTTTCAGAGCCTTAAGCTCTTTTGAATAATCAATATGGCTTTCTTTTTCACCATTAAAGGAGAGGTCGCCTGCTATGAGAATTATATCTGCTTCGGTGCTGTTTTTAAGGTATTCGTTGGCGGCTTTATTTATGGCAGCAGTTTCTGCATAGCATTTCTGCTCATAGTCCATAAAAGCCTCGTAACCCTCGCCATATGCACCTAACTTTTCACTGAAATAGTGCGGGTCAGTAATGACAAATAATTTTAACAGTTCCATAAATTCACCTATTCAAAAATTGAAAGTGGAAAATGGCAAGTGGAAAGTTTCGGGACCTGCGGTCGGCGTTATATAATTATCACTTGCATTCACTTTTAATATTAATTATTTTTCTAATCTACTTTTAGTAGTTTTTACTATTGCGGAAAGTATTTTTTCTATTTCCACACATTCGTTATAAACAGATTCAAACTCGTGTTCTGTTAATTTCTTAGAACCCTTTAAAACCCTTAACCAATATTTTGTTTCGGTACATTCCTTTAAAGCAATATTCATCTTTGACAAGAAATCGGCTTTGCTTTGTGCTTGTTGAGCTTCAGCAATATTGGCACCAATACTGGTTCCGGATTTTAATATTTGTTTTGCAAGTTCATACTCTTTAATTTCTTCTACTAAATAGTCTTTTAATTTTACAATTCTTATTGCAAAATCCAAGCTGCGTTCTTCAATATTAACCATATTTCTGTACCCGTCGTTTTTAATTATGGCGCATTCTTGCACCCCGAAATTTGCCACTTTCAATTTTCACTTTTCAACACAGACTTACAATTAAAAATTGTAAGTCTGTGTAACGCTCTTGTTGATGCCATATAGAGATATTTTTTATTTTCTTCTCCACTGAAAACACCATCTTTATCGTACACGATTACATTATCAAACTCAAGACCTTTTGTGAGTGCCAACGGCATAACAATAGGATTATGGGAAAGTTCAAAGGATTTATTATCGCAGATTCTCAAGCCGTCAATTTCTGTTTTAAGTTTGTTATAAACCTCAATTGTTTCTTTAAGGTTTCGGGTAATTATACAGGTTGATGGGCTATTCTCTGCTAATTCTTTAACCGCATTTTTAAAATCAGCCATATCACCACTAATTTCTTTAACCTCTTCACCTGTTCGCTCAAAAATTTCATATTTCTTTTCTTCTGGAAGAAGGTTTAAGGCGTAAGAATTGATTTCCTTTGTTGAACGATAGCTCTTATTAAGATTAAGAGTTTTCGCATTATAAATTTCGGCAAGCTCTTCTTTATTTGTAGTATTAAGCTCAGAAATGATTGCCTGATTTGTATCTGCAAGAAGAGTAACTCTTGCTCTTGGGAACATTTTTAAAATAAGTTGATGTTGAATATATGATAAATCCTGAGCTTCGTCTATAAGAATATGCTTAACGCCTGAGAGCACCGCAGACATACCCAAAACAGATTTCACATAAACAACACCGAGAGCGTCCTCAAATTCAAGGTAACCTTTATCAAGTGTTTCTCTTGTATGGAGAATCTCGGGACAATTGTTTATTTCTGCATATTTTTCCAAAAGTTTGAAATAAACTGCTATGGGGTCTACGAGAATTGCAGATTTAATCATTTCTGTTGCATTCTGCTTAACCTCTCTGCGCTTTGCCTTGAAAAGCTTTGCGGTATCTTCATCAATTTCAGAATCCGAATCAATATGAAGATAGATTTCTTCTCTGTGAGTAATAAAATACTCATCAACAACACCCTGAATATATGCCGCAAGGCGTTCTCCTCTTGATTTTTGAGAATTTTCTGTATCACTTAAAAATCTTTCTAAAAGTGCTTCTTTTGAGAAAATAACATCTCCAAAAAGAGTAATATCACTGAATTCAGGCTCACATACATCTGTATCTGTTTCAAGGAAATTTACAAATTCCTTGCTAAGCTTAATTCCTGCACTTTTACTGCGCCTACTATCACCATTTATAATACTTTCCGCAAGAGAATAGTAGTCCCCTGTTGAAACTGTGGGAATTTCCGCCGCAAAAACATTATAAAAAGAAGAATAGTTTATGGGCATTTCACCAAGCTCGGGAATTATATCCGCAACATAGCTTGAAAAAATATCATTATTTGAGAACATTATAATTTCCGCAGAGGAAAGCTCTGTTCTGTTCTGATAAAGAAGATACGCGAGTCTATGGAAACCAACAGAGGTTTTACCGCTTCCCGCAGGGCCGATAACAAGAAGATTTTCATTATCTGTGTAACGGATAACCTTGTTCTGTTCCCTTTGAATACTGTTAACAATAACTTTTAAATGTTCACCTGAGGATGATGAAAGCACATCTCTCAAAATATCATCGTCAATTTTAAGGTCGCTGTCAACATAGTATTTAAGCTTACCGTTTTCAAACTTAAACTGCCTTTTAAGAAACAAATCACCGCGTATT
Organism: Acutalibacteraceae bacterium; assembly: GCA_045591525.1. GTDB lineage: Bacteria > Bacillota > Clostridia > Oscillospirales > Acutalibacteraceae > DTU089. Next base: position 12,518 of record JAZNTA010000102.1, read on the forward strand.
TCTCCTGACGGAGCTTTGAAAAAGGCTTTGTCCTCGAAATCCTCATAGAAAAGGGAAGCTATAGGTGCTCGCCAGTCACAAACAAGCATGTCAAAAGTATCGTGCTTCTGGAGTGTTCTTAACCCGATATATATTGTTTTTTCACGGGTAGCTCTTTCGCTTTTAAAATCAACCCTTGCAAAATAGGGAGCATTACGAAGCTTTTTATAAAAATAAATATCTCTTGATGCTTCTTCAGAATAAAGAAACTGCTTTTCCATTTCGTGATGGATTTGTGTAAGCTCCATTCCCGAATACATTCCACCATTGGGATTATCCATATTAAAATCTTCACCCATTACCTTGACATTGGCTTTGTATTCTTCAATAAGTTCACCTAATCGCACAATTTCATTATCCAAAAACTGCTGTACTTTTTCTGCATTCTGTTCTTCAATTTTCATATCTTTACCGAGCAAAATACTACCTCCAAAAAGAAAAAATATATACTCTGCAAAAGTTAATCATACTATATTTCAGTTATATATGCAAGTATTGTAATTTTTCTTTTTTTATGCTATAATTAGTTATAGAAAAAATGAATTTAAAGAAAAAATATATCATCCCGTCGAAAAAGTTTTTGGCTTTTTCGACGGGATGATTTTAGTTTTTATACAGTTCCGTTCTTTACTCTCTCCATAAAATCGGAACAGGCAGGAACAACGAACTTTATACCCTTTTCAATTATTTCAAATGTACATTCTGTTACATAGTCTGTTTCGCCATCAACATTCATTGCCGCAGGCTTTTCGCTTGTAATATGAATCTTTTTACCTCTTTTGAAAATTGTTCTTTCCCAGTCAAGATGCTGACCTTTTTTATAAGGATTAATAAGAGAAAGAAGCTTAATTCTTAAGCAGTCTTTTTTTACAATTATAAAGTCGAGAAGTCCATCATAAGTAAGGGCTTTAGGTGCTGCCATATATCCGCCACCGTACCAACGGGAGTTACCTGCAACGCAGAAAAGCACATCACTTGTAAATGGTTCTTCATCATCAATCTGAATTGTAAATCTGCTCTTCATTCTGCCGATAAAACAGTAAAGAAGAGCCGCTGTATATGCCGCCTCGCCTGAAAGAAGAGGAAGCTTTTTGAAATCCGCCTGCTTTGCACAAACCTCAGCATCAACACCCATTGAACATTGGTTTATTGCATACTGGTCACCACATTTAATAAGGTCAAAGTCCATAACTGTTCCGTTAACGTGGTCAGCAACGTTTCTTAAATCCTTTTTGTCACCGAAAATACGGATGAAATCGTTCCCGCTACCCAAGGGGAATGCTGCAACCTCTGCATTTTCATGACAAGCGCAAGCGTTAACCACCTCATAAAGAGTGCCGTCACCGCCACAGGCATAAACACGGATATGTTCGCCCTTTTCAACCTCTTTTTTAGCGTATTCATAACCATCACGGGGAGCTTTTGTTGTATATATTTCGTAATTGTCTATACCTAATTCAGCCATTGTTTCAACAATTCCATTGGTACATCTTTCAATAGAAATACCTTTTCCGCAAACAGGATTAACGATAAATAAATGTTTCATAATTTTTCACCTTATTTGAAATACATATGCAATCTGCATTTAATCATACCATTATAAAGTTTTCTGCTTTTATCTGCTTTTCTGCCAAAACATTGTTCAAACTCCTCATCGGGAGTGATTATATAATAACTCCAACCGTGAGCTTTGTCAAACACTCTGCCCATTTCCTTATAAAGTCTTTGTGCCTCCTGCAAGTCAAGAAGTCTTTCTCCATAAGGCGGATTGCAGATAACCGTTCCTCTTTCGCTTAGCTTTTTAAAATCTCTCAAATCTCGTTTTTCAAAGTTAAGCTTTTTACCGATTGGAAGTCTGGAAGCATTTTCGACAGCAATTTTTATGGCTTCAGCATCAATATCAGAACCGTAACCTACAAAATCAGTATCAACTTTTTCAAGGCTTATCGCTCTTTCCTTTTCCTCTTTCCAGATGTTTTTAGGAAGAACATCAAATCTCTCTGCCGCAAAGTGACGATTAAGTCCGGGGGCGATATTATGAGCATATAAAGCACCCTCAATAAGAAGAGTACCGCTACCGCACATTGGGTCATAAAGAGTGTGATAATGGCGAAGCTTTGCAAGAGCGCAAATTGATGCGGCTAAAGTTTCCTTAATAGGTGCACCATTCTGAGAAAGTCTGTAACCACGTTTGTGAAGACCTGGGCCGGTTGTATCAATAAGCATAGTAACATTATCATTCATAATAGAAAACTGAATTTGATGCACAGGACCACTTTCATTAAACCAAGATATGCCGTATTTGGATTTTAATCTTTCAACAACCGCCTTTTTGATAATAGCCTGACAATCACTTACGCTGAAAAGAGTTGATTTAAGAGAATATCCTTTTACAGGGAAAGCATCCTCTCTTCCAATCCATTCTTCCCAGGGAAGAGCTTTTACCCCCTGAAACAATTCCTCAAAAGTTTTGGCAGTAAATGAGCCCATATTAATCTGAACTCTTTCTGCAAAATGAGAGCAGATGTTAACTCTTGCAATCATATTTTCATCGCCCGAAAAAAGCACTCTTCCGTTTTCGGCTTGAACATTTTCTGCACCTAAAAAACGAAGCTCATCAGCAATTATTCCCTCAACGCCCAAAAGGCAGGGTATTACAAAATTAATTTTCATTTATGTCCCTTTCTGTTGCGTTATATTCAGGCATTGTAAACCAGAACGTTACGCCGTTTTCTTTATTTTCGAAGCCGCACTCACATTTGTGATTTTCTGTTATTGATTTTACAATTGAAAGACCTAAACCAAATCTTCCTTCTGCTCTTGAATGGGCTTTATCGGCACGATAGAATGAGGTGAAAATTCCGTCTTTATCTTTATCTTCAACTCGGCTTCCCGTGTTGAATACATTAACCCTTATTTTACTTCCGTATTTTTCTGTTGTAATTTCAATAAGCTTTTCTCCGCTTGCGTGACTGCAAGCATTAAGAACGATATTTGAAAGCACTGTTGTCATTTGAGTTTTATCTGCAAATGCAGTTAATTTTTCAGTTTTTACAAAATTTGCAGAAACACCCTTTTCTTCAAATATTGGATTTACTGTTTTAAGCAAATCTTCTATAAATAAATCAACAGCAAACTCTACCATATCAGGTTTTTTCATACCGGAAGAATAAAGAGATTGCTCAAGCATATTAAGAACAAGCACATTCATTCTATCGGATTCCCGCATGATAATATCACAGTATTCTGATGCACTTTCATTTTCTCCGCTTACATTCATTTTCAAGCCTTCTGCATAACCTCTTATAATGGCAATAGGCGTTTTTAATTCGTGAGATGCGGCAGAAATGAAATCTGCTCTCATCTGTTCAATTTTCCTCTCTTTTTCAATATCTTCCATAAGCCGCTCATTTTTTTCACGAAGCTCCGAAAGAGCAGTATTTAAAGAATCTGAAACAACATTTATGTTTTCTGCCAAAGCACCGATTTCATCGCCTCTATTAACTTCACATTTTGCAGAAAAATCAAGATTTGCAATTCTGTTTGCAACCTGACTCATCTGAATAAGAGGTTTTGTAAAATGCTTGGAATAGGCAGATATAAAAACAAGAGCAAGAACGAGAGCAAGAACAGTTATTGTTGTTGTAACACTTGTGGCAAGATTTGCATTTTCTTTGATGGGATCTTTTTGAGCAGTAATTTCAATATGATAGCCATTTTCAAAATCTTTACCAAAAACTATATATTGGGTTGTGCTACCCTCTTCTGCAACCACATTGAAATAGCTACCATCTTCGTTCTGAGTTCGGCTTATTATATTAAGCTTGTTTGCAGAAATAAAATTACCTGTTCCCTCATAAAGATAGTTATCTTCCCGGTCATAGAGGTCAATACTAACACCCTGCTTATTTTCATAATCCGAAAGAAGAAAATAATAATCTTCTTCCGCCTCTTCGGCATTTTGCGCCATAGTGGCTAAAGACCGTTCTACATTCCAGATATATACACTTTCAAGAAGCTGAGAATTTGCAATGGAGATACCCACAAGACAAACCGCAATTATTGCACCAATTTCTAAAAACACCTTAGCACGAATACCTAAACCTTTGCGCTTCATATGGTTACCTCCTTTTACTTTTAATTATTGTCATTAAGTTTATACCCTGTTCCATAAACAGTTATAATATTTTTCAGTCCCCATTCACCTAATTTTGTGCGAAGCCGGGCAACATGAGAATCAACAGTTCTTGTGTCACCCGTATAATCCATTCCCCAAAGCTCATCCAAAAGAGCATCTCTTGTATATACTCTTCCCGGCGTTTTGCAAAGCTTAGTCAGAATTTTAAACTCTTTAAGAGTTAATTCTATTTTCTCTCCATCAATTGTTACTTCGTGAGAAGAGGGTTTAATTGTAAGATTTTCAATAACAATATCATCGGAATTTTTATCTTTTCTTTTAAGGTTGGTTCCTCTTTTTAAAAGTGTTTCAACCCTTCTGGAAAGAACCGCCAAAGAAAAAGGTTTTGTTACATAATCATCTGCACCGGATTCAAATCCCATAATCTGGTCAAAATCCTGAGAACGAGCAGAAACAAGTATAACAGGCATATCGCTTTTTTCACGAATCCTACGGCAAACTTCCCAACCGTCAATTTCAGGCATCATTATATCAAGAAGAGCCAACTCTAAATCTTTGTTGGTTTCGAAAACACGCAAAGCAATTTCACCATTTTCTGCTTCCAGAACCTGATGACCTTCTTTTTTCAGACTATCACCAATAAGTTTTCTTATAAGCTGTTCATCATCTGCTATTAAAATTTTTGCCATAGTTTTCACCACACTTTTTTAATTATTCTTTTTCATATTATATACGGGGCACACCTGCATACAAATACCGCAGACTACTCCTCTACCAATTTTCTGATAAGCTTTTTTCATATATTCACTACAAACTGACGGACTGAACATTTCCTCTCTTTTTATGCCGTCATAATAGCTCACACCAAGAATTGCACCACTGGGACAAGCCTTAACACATTTATCACAGTTAATGCAAGGATTCTCCTCTAATATACCGTCTCCGTGAAGTTCACAATCAGTAAATAAGGTTCCTAAACGAACTCTTGCACCATATTTTTTATGTAAAAACAAGTCATTTTTACCTATGTTTCCAAGACCTGCTTTATGGGCTGCTTCTTTATGAGAATATCTGCCGTTAAATGGTGTTGTGGGCATACTCTGAGAAGCGGCAACGGTTATATATTTAAAACCTTTACTTTGTAAAAACAAACCCGCTTCCAAAAGACACCTATCAATAAAAGCATTTACTGTTCTGTAATGGTTGAAATATGTGGGGGTTGGTGCATCATCAATTTCATCAATAATTGCATCAGAAAGCTTCACCACAATACTGACTGCATATTTTAAATCGCCTGTATCAGCATTGTCAATTTCCGAAAAACCAACATCAGTTACACCTTTACTAAGTAAAAAATCTTTAAGCTCCTGTTCAAGCATTTTCCACCCTCATTTTTTCCATACATAAAAGAATGTTTTCGTTCATCAACTGACATTCTTTAAGAAAGTTGTCAGTTTCTTTTCTGTTGGTAATAAAATCAATTGCACTTTTGGCTTCGTTACCCATAAGATATTTTTTATCAGTTTCACCATTTAAAAGTATTTCTTCGCCATTATTGTTATAAAGTTTTATATTATCAAGCTTTGAAATGCTTTCAATTGTTACTGTTCCCTCGTCCCCCATAATCTGTGAAGCTGAACGGCTCTGACCTACCTTGGAATAAGTAATTGTAACAAGCTTATCTTTATACTCGAAAGCGGCACTTCCGCTACCATCTGCACCTGTATGAAGAAAATGCTGAATGGGTGTGATTTTCTCGGGCATACCAAATAAATCAATTACAGGGTAAACACAATAAATACCCAAATCGTTAAGAGCTCCCGTTTTCATTTCAGGATTGAAAATATTGGGCAGTTCTCCGTTTTTAAGTGCCTGATATTTTGAAGAAAGCTGGGAAAAATCAATTGTTGCGCTTCTGATATTGCCAATTTTACTTACTGCATCCTTTAAAACCTTTCTTAAAGGAGTATGCATATACATTATTGCTTCAAAATAAACAAGGTTGTTTTCATTTGCAATATTGCAAAGCTCTCTGAATTCTTCTGCAGTAATTGTAATGGGCTTTTCGCATATTACGTGCTTACCATTTAAAAGAAGCTCTTTACATTGCTCGTAGTGGCATACATTAGGACTTGCCACATAAACTAACTGCGTATCAGAAAAAACAAGGTCATTAAAATCTGTAAAAACTCTTTTTGCACCTGTTTCTTCTGCAAATTTGCTACCTTTTTCAAAAGAACGGGAATAAACACCATCAAGGCTCAAATCCTCATAAAGATTTGCGCCATCAATAAAAGATTTTGTAATCCAGGATGTACCGATAACGGAGTATTTAATCATAATTATTTATCTTTCTTAAAATAATCTTTAACTATCTGAGTTGTAAGAGAATTTTTGAAAAATCCTACTGTTTTATTTAAACGTGTATGAGGTGCAACATTCCATTCACTTTTTGGTGCGGGATTATGACCCATACCCTTTAATATATCGGAATAAAATTCTGCAGATTTCAAAAAGCTCTGATAACCTTTGGTATTAACACCGTTCCAGCCCGTTTCGGCAACTGCAAGCCATCGGGGGAAGCACATATAGCTCAGTTTTTCGAAATCCCTTACATATTCCGTCCAGATTGGTGACTCAACACCCTTTATTGATGCCGCACCAAGAGAAGTAAGTCCCCTTACCTTTTTAGGATTGAACATATAAACATCTTTCAAGGAGTGCATTCCATAAGGGTAATCTACATAATATGGAGTAAATTTTTCCATTATAACAGGGTTTCCGCCATTTGCCCACTCTACGCCCTTATCCATTTTATTTGTCCAGAGAGCAACGGTAATATTATCTTTATCAAGGTTTCCACCATTTAGGGATTCATTCCAGCAAATTGCTTTTCTGCCTTTTTTCTTTAAATATGCCGCAACCTCGTTAACAAGCCAACCCTGTAGCTCATCCATTGTGTGAAGACCCTCTTCTTCAAGCTTTGCTTTACATTTAGGGCAATTAAGCCAACGGGTTTTAGGTGCTTCATCACCGCCGATATGGAAATATTTTGACGGAAAAACCTCACAGAATTCATCAATAACCGCATAAATAAGCTTTAAAGTTTCGGGATTTCCCACACAAAGAATATCCTTAAAAACACCTGCAGTTGTTTTAAGTTCAAGCTTTTCACCTGTGCAACAAAGCTCGGGATAGGCAGAAATAACTGCTGTTGTGTGACCGGGAAAATCAAATTCGGGAATAACCTCAATATATCTTTCCTCGCAGTATTTTACTATATCTTTAAGCTCGTCTTTTGTATAGTAACCGCCATAGGGAGTATTATCATTTTCACCTCTTCCGAAATTCGAAGACGGTCTTACAGAACCAACGCTTGTAAGCAGAGGATAAGACTTCATCTCAACTCTGAAGCCTTGGTCCTCGGAAAGATGGAAATGGAATTTATTGAATTTGAAGAACGCCGCACCATCTATCATTTTTTTGATTTCATCAACTGTAAAAAAATGTCGGCAGGAATCTATCATAAAGCCACGATATGAATATTCAGGTTCATCATATATGTAAAGAAAAGGCAAACATCCGCGATAGTTAAGCATTAGTTGTTTAAGGGTGAGTTCACCATAATAAATGCCTTTTTCATCTGCACCCTCAATTAAAACACCTTTTTCATCAATACTAATTCTATAGCTTTCTTTTTCGGAAAGCTCGGGTGTTTTTTTCTTTTCAACCTTGGGCATTTCACCAACAGAAAAATAAAGCATTCCTTTTTTGAGTTCAAGAATTTTAGGTTGGGGGCAAAGATACATAAGCTCACCTCTGTGCATAGTTATACACTATAATAATACTATCTATATAGGGAAAATGCAAGAAAAAATTGACAGCACCGAAATGCTGTCAATTTATTTTATTCAATCCAAGCCCAAAGAAGAATTTTATCAAAAAGCCTGAATTCTGCACTATAAATGTGTGAACCGGGATAAGCGTTTTGTTTTACCTCTTCCTCAGAAGAAGCTTCTTTTTCGGAGTCAAATTTATAGGTCACTGTATAGCCCAAACCCTCACATTTCCAATAATCCTCGCCCCGATTTTCATTTATTGTAATCAACGGCTTTTGGCTTCCTCCTACCTTATATAATCTCACGCAATCAATTCCAACAAACACACCATATAGAAGAATAGCAGAAGAAATTATTATGATTAAAACTCTGAATATTTTCTTCATAATATCAACTCCTTATCGGCTCACATTAAGGGTGTCAAGCTGTTTTTGTGTACCTTTATCGAATGCACAAAGCAGACCCGTATATCTTGAATAACCGAAAATCACATCATTAATATATGTTGTTCTTGAAAATTCATCAGGCTGAGCATAATCGGTTCCGTTTGCAATATAATCGCCAACTGTTTTAAGCGTTTTTTCTGATTCGTTAACCTTAATGGCAACTATTCCTGCATCGGTTCTATTGTAATTTGCACCCTCTGCATAAGCCCATACATGAACACTCTTGCTATACGGTATATACATTATTTTATTTTCTGCATCCCAGCAAAGTGCTTTGTGGTCGTAGTAAGCATCGGAATCAACATAAATCTCTCTTTTTTCACTCTCATTCTCGTAGCCTGCCATAGTAAATTTTCCGCATTCTACGGGCTTTGTGGGGTCACTGACATCAAAAAGAGATACCTTCATTCCGCCGTTTGTGCCCTCTTCGGTACCATCAACACCAACACCCATTACAAGTCCGTCACCAACAGGGTGAAGATATGCAGAATAACCGGGTATTTTAAGCTCGCCCAATATTTTCGGTGTGGTAACATCAGTTAAATCAATTACGAATAACGGATCAGTCTGAACAAAGGTTACAACATAAGCGGTATTGCCTGTGAAGCGGACGGATTTTATTCTTTCACCCTTTGCAATATCTTTCAAAAGTCCAACTGTTTCAAGATTTTGGTCGAGAACATAAACCTGATTTATAAGGTTTTCTCCCCAATTTCCGCTTGTTGTTGCAATTCTTAAATAATTGTTAAATTCATCCATACTGAACTGATTTAACGCACTTCCGTCAACAGCGGCATTTTTAAGATATTTAATATCATAATTTCTTATATCGAATTTATAAATCTGAGTTTTTACTGTTTCTGAAAGTCCGAAAACCTCTGCCTTACGAGCATCATTTGAATTATATTCAGTACTTGTTGCATAAAGAGTTTCGGTTGTGCAGTAAACGTTTTGACCTGCACCTAAAACCGCTTCGGTTTTCAAGGAGTTTTTATCATCTGTATCTAAAACAGAAGCAACAAGATAGCTTGTATCATATACATCTTCCATTATGCAGATGTCATTTACTGCTACTCTTGAAAACTCTTTACCGTCACAGCTATTTTCGGGAACACAACTTTCTTTAACGGTATCAACATCTTGACTAATATCTACATAATAGTTTGAGAGAAGAACAAGCTCATCTCCTATAAGACGAGAGGAAATATAACCACCATCCTGGAAAACTCTCCATTCTTCTTTAACATTTTTTCTGTCGGAAATATCATAGCAAACTGCCATTGTGATATTTTTTCCGCTACTACCATAATAACAGTCGCAGGTAATTACAGAATTGTTTTCTTTGTGATTTCTGAGCCGACAGTTGAGAACTGCAATAAGTCGGTTATTTAAAACATAAATCTCCTGAACGTCCATAAAGAAAATATCTTCTCTTTCGGGCTTTGCAATTTCTATTTTATTAATGTTCTTTAATTCGCCTTTTGCATCAGGTTCAACTATTGAAATCTCGCAGGAATATTCAAGTACGGGATGCTCCGTAACCTCTTCTGTTTCAGTTGTTTTATCTTCTTTTTCTTTTGCTTCGGGCTTTTCTTCATCTATAATATCATCTGTATTTGGGTTATAGCCCGGTGTTGACTGAACCCTTAAGGTTGTTTCTTCAAGACCGTTTTTGTTGATGTTATAGCGTGACATCTGCTGATAATAGGTATCCCAATTCGCATTATCAGGGCTTACGATATAAAGATATTTTCCGTCATTTTTTATAATATCCGCTTCGCTTACACCCTGAACCTGCTCGTTGGTTTCACCGTGCTGATTTTCGTCGGAGGTAGCATTATCAGATGTTGTATTCTGCACAACAACATTAGTAGCACCCGTATTACCACTCTCAGCCTCTGCCTGAGGTGCGGCAGCCTCCATATCAGCAGCATATTCCATAACAATTCCGTCTTCGAGAATTGCAGAATCAGATTTATTGCCGAAAATACCGCCAAAGCCTTTTAGGGTAGTGTCGTTATATACTTTGTAATTATGATATTTATCTGCATACTCTGCAAACATTTCTTCAATTTCTGTATAATCCTGTGTCTTCTTTGGTGGGTTTCCTATAACGCTGTCCTCCACCTTAGGCGGAATTTTTTCCCAAGGCCTTATAACTGCAATTGAAGTTACCGCAACTATAACTGCCGCAGCAGCAGAAATTGATTTTAAAATGATTTTCTTTTTGCTTCTCTTTTTAGGCTTTGCAGTTTCAATGGGTATTGCATCCTGAGGAACATCTTTAATTAATTTTTCGATGCTTTCGGGAGAAAGGCTTTCGGGTATTTCTATATTTTCTGCTTTTTGTAATTTTTCATCTAATTCTCCAAGTTCTTCTTCGGTAATAAGTTCAAATTCTCTGTTGTCGTTCATTATAATTCTCCTTTCACGCAAGTATAACTCTGAGCTTATCCAGTGCCCGTTTCTGCCTTGTGCGAACGGCACCGGGTGTCATATTGTAAATAACACCTAACTCATAACTTGTGAAACCGCCTATAATGGATAGCAAAATAATCTGTGCATCCGGCGGAGTAAGGGTTGAGAGCGCGTCTTTTAATTCTGCAGAGCTTACTATATTGCCTTCTTCTTCATAATCCACAAGGAATTCATACTCCTCAACGGGCAAGGTATCGGGCAATTTATTCTTTTTCATTAAAAGGGTTTTGCATTTATTGGCAAGAATTTTAAAAAGCCAGGCTTTAAACAGGGCGTTGTCTTTAAGACTATGTATGCCTTTCCAGGCAGAAAGTAAAGCCTCCTGAACGGCATCCTCTGCATCCTCTTTATTTCCCGTCATATAAAGGGCAAATCTGTAAGATTCTGTTATGTATTGGGAAATAAGCTGTGAAAAGGCAGAGCAATCCCCATTTTTTGAACGTTCAATTAAAATTTCCATGTTTTCACCAACCTTTTTGGATTTTAAAAACATAAAAGCGCTTTGAAGAGTTGCAAGTTGGAAGTGGCAAGTGGCAAATTTCGGGTAAGCTCCGCTTCCAAACATTATAATTGCTGTGCGTAGCACCCAATACCGGCCTCTGGCATCTGGCGACTGGCATCTTTACAATGCCGACCGCAGGTCCATAAACTTTCAACTTTCAATTTGCCATTTTCAACTAATTTGCAGAGCAAATTATCCGCTCTCATATATTAAGACTGTTAAAATATTGAAATTGTTTCAAAATTTTCAAAAATTTTTGTTCTTATATATCAATGGTAACAATTTTAAGACAAAATGTAAACAAAATTATAATAATGTCTGAAAATATTTGCAATAAATTACCTCTTGTGGTATAATGTAAAATGTATATTTATGTATCATTTCTAACTACGAAAGGTAGATTTTAAAAATGGGTTTATTTAAAAAACTTTTCGGAGATTATTCCTCCAAAGAAATCAAGAGAATAAGCGGTCTTAAGGACAAGGTTCTTGCTCTTGAAAGTGAATTCGGTGCTCTTTCCGATGAACAGCTTCAGGCAAAAACACCTGAGTTCAAAGAGCGTCTTACAAAGGGCGAAACTCTTGATGATATTCTCCCTGAGGCTTTTGCCGCTTGCCGTGAGGCTGCCTGGCGTGTTCTCGGTATGAAGCATTACCCGGTTCAGATTCTCGGTGGTATCATTCTTCATCAGGGACGTATTGCCGAAATGAAAACCGGTGAAGGTAAAACTCTTGTCGCTACTCTTCCTGCTTACCTTAATGCTCTTTCAGGCGATGGTGTTCATATTGTTACAGTAAACGATTACCTTGCAAAGCGTGACTCTGAATGGATGGGTAAAATCTATCGCTTTATGGGTCTTAAGGTTGGTCTTATCATTCACGAAAAAACCAACGAAGAAAGAAAAGAAGCGTATAACGCTGATATTACTTTCGGTACAAACAATGAAATGGGCTTCGACTATCTTCGTGATAATATGGTTATGTATGCTGAGCAGAGAGTTCAGAGAGGTCATAACTTTGCTATTGTAGACGAGGTTGACTCAATCCTTGTTGACGAAGCAAGAACACCCCTTATTATTTCAGGTATCGGTGAAGCATCAACTGACCTTTACAGAATGACAAATGATTTTGTTAAACGTCTTAAAATGGTTAAGGTTAAAGAGCTTGACTCTAAAATTGATGCAGAGGATGTTGTTGCTCAAGAGGGTGGCGATTACCTTGTTGACGAAAAGGCAAAATCTGCAACTCTTACAAAATCAGGTATTGCAAAGGCAGAGGCTGCATTTAACATTGAAAACCTTATGGACGCTGAAAACCTTACTCTTCAGCACCATATCAACCAAGCTCTTAAAGCCCACGGAACAATGATTCGCGATGTTGACTATGTTGTTAAAGACGGTCAGGTGCTTATTGTTGACGAATTCACCGGTCGTATTATGATGGGCAGACGTTACAGCGAGGGTCTTCATCAGGCTATTGAAGCAAAAGAAGGCGTTAAGGTTGAGCACGAAAGCAAAACGCTTGCAACCATTACTTTCCAGAACTATTTCCGTCTTTATAAAAAGCTTTCAGGTATGACAGGTACTGCTATGACTGAAAGTGCAGAGTTTCAGGAAATTTACAGCCTTGATGTTGTTGAAATCCCAACAAATAAGCCTCTTATCAGAAAAGACAACGATGATGTTCTTTATAAAACAGAGGAATCAAAATTCAACGCTATCGTTGAAAAAATAGTTGAATGCCACGAAAAAGGTCAGCCTGTTCTCGTTGGTACTGTTAATATCGAAAAAAGTGAAAAACTCTCAAAATTCCTCAAAAGACAGGGCATCAAGCACGAGGTTCTCAACGCTAAATTCCATGAAAAAGAAGCAGAAATCGTTGCGCAGGCAGGTAAATTCGGTGCAGTTACAATTGCTACAAATATGGCAGGCCGTGGTACCGACATTATCTTGGGCGGTAACCCCGAATTTATGGCAAAGGCTCAGATGAAGAAAATGGAATTCGACGATGAGCTTATTGCCGAAGCAACAGGCTTCGCTGAAACAGATAACGAGGATATTCTTAACGCAAGAAAAACTTTCCGTGAGCTTGAAGCAAAATTCAAAGAGGAAACCTCAAAAGAAGCTGAAAAGGTTCGTGAAGCAGGCGGTCTTTGCATAATCAGTACAGAACGCCACGAATCAAGACGAATTGATAACCAGCTTCGTGGCCGTGCAGGTCGTCAGGGTGACCCCGGTGAAAGCCGTTTCTTCCTTTCTGCAGAGGATGACCTTTTAAGACTTTTCGCAGGCGACCGTTTCTATAACACTCTTGATGCCTTCAAGAGCATCGGCGATATGCCAATTGAAGCAAAGCTTTTCACATCAACCATTGAAAATGCACAGAAAAAGGTTGAAGGTAATAACTTTGCAATCCGCCGTAATGTTCTTAAATATGATGATGTTATGAACAAACAGCGTGAGGTTATTTACGGTCAGCGTAATCAGGTGCTTGATGGTAAAGACATCAGCTCTCTAATACAGAAAATGATTGTTGATACAATCTCCGAATCCGTTGATTTCTATTGTCCTGCAAAGGTTGATAAATCAGAATGGAATATTTCAGGTCTTCTTGCAAAATATAGCTGGCTTATTGCAGAAAGCGACATTAAAGGACTTAACGATACAGAAGAATTTGCAGAGGTTCTTCTTAACAAGGCTCAGGAGCTTTATGACGCAAGAAAAGAAGAGCTTGGCGAAGAAACAGTTAAAGAGCTTGAAAGAGTAGGTCTTCTTCGTAATGTAGATATCCGTTGGATGGAGCATATTGATGCTATGGACCAGCTCAAACGCAGTATGAACCTTATGGGTTATGGTCAGAAAGATCCCGTTATCGTTTTCCGTGACGAAGGTCTTGATATGTTCGAGGAAATGACAAACGGAATCCGTGAAGGTACAGTTGATTTTGTTTTACAGTCAAGAGTTCGTAAAGAGGCTCCAATGGAAAGAAAGCAGTCTGTTAAAATCACTGCTCAGTCAGGCTCCGATGACGGAACAGTAAAAAAAGAACCTAAAAAGGCAGATAAAAAACCCGGCAGAAACGACCCCTGTCCCTGCGGCAGCGGTAAGAAATACAAAAAATGCTGCGGAATGAATGAGTAACAAAAATGCCTGACCGCTTGGTCAGGCATTTTTAGTTGCAAATTGAAAATGGAAAGTGGCAAGTTTCGGGTCAAGTAGCCTATATTCTGGAAAGTTTTTTCTTTTCGTTTGTAAATCCTAACATATAGTCTGCTGACACATTATAAAGCTCACAAAGCTTCTTTATTATGTGCGTTGGAATTTCAGTTTCTCCTGATTCCCATCTTCTGTAAGTTGTAGTCTGCTTTCCCAATATTTTTGCAACCTGTTCTTGTGTCCAATCTGCATCTTCACGCAAATCCCGTACTCTTGGGTACACATATACACTCATAGCAATTCTCCCTTTTGAAGCTATTTACTAAAAGTGTAACAAATCACACAAATTCGTGTTGACAAAAACACAGCTTTGTGTTATTATAATTTTGAACCACAAGGTTGCTGCGATGCAAATTCAAGCACAAAGCAGGAAAGTTTTTATACTTTCCTGCTTTGTGCTATACTATAACATCCAAAATAAAAATTACCCCTGCAATCATCACTAAACAAAATATATTTTTTCTGTAATTTGAAAATGGCAAGGTTCGAGGTAAAATCGATTATAATATGCCTCTCTTATTTCAATTTTCCCTGTGCACGCTTTTCGGGAGTTCTTATAAATCTGATAATACCCATAACAAGAAGAAGTGCTAATCCTACTGCTACTGCATAGCCTGTTAATTTATCAAGATTACTTTCGGTTTCTGCTTCAAAAACATTTATTGAAGCCAAAGTAGAATCTAATGCATCTTTTTTTTCTTTTTCTGCAGTTGTATATGTAAAAGTATATTTATAATTCGCTCCGCCTATCTCATACATTGTTTGGTAATGTACTGTTTCTTTATCTTTGGTTTTTATATAAACCCTTGTTTTGCAGGCAATGGCAGTTTTTCCTCTTTCCAGCTTGATTTTTTCTGCATTTAAAAATTCCAGTTCAAATTCATCTGCATAAGCCACCATAATGTTTTTTGATTCTTCTGAAAGAAGATTTGTATATTCTTCTATATCCTTTTTGCTCATATCTGCAGGCGAAAAAATATATTCTTCATCAGTATTATCGTTATAGCTTACTGTAAAGGTATCGCCCTCTTCATTCTTGAATGAAAAATCACTTGAGCCTGCCTGAGTCTGCTCAAATTCTTTTGGTATATCAATCACAAAAAGGTCTGCTCCGTTAAATTCCTCTGCATTAACGCTGACTGCAAAGGAAAAGAGCATAAACAATGTGAAAATAAGACTTACCGCTTTTTTCATATAACATCCTCTTTCAAAAACTGCACCAAAGGAAACCCTTCGGTGCAATATTTTTGTTATTTAATCGTCATCTTCGTCTTCATCTTCTTCAGGCTCGACAGGAGTAATTTCAACCTTGATTTTTTCTATTCTCCTATCCTCAACCTCGAGAACAGTGAATTTAACATTTTCAAAAACAACCTCATTCATTTCGCCGTTCTTGGGAATGCATTGAAGCTCGTCCATAATAAAGCCTGCAAGGGTTTCATAATCACCCTCGGGAAGCTCTTTACCGATAAGCTCATCGATTTCTTCAATATCGATAGTACCCTCAACAGTAAAGGTGTTTTCGTCAATTTTTGAGATTTCCTCTTCTTCTTCATCATATTCGTCCTGAATATCACCCATAACAGCCTCAACAATGTCTTCAAGGGTTACAATACCTGCTGTTCCTCCGTATTCATCAACAACAACTGCCATCTGAATACGCTTAAGACGCATTTCCTTGAAAAGCTCACCACAGGCTTTGGTTTCAGGAACAAAATACGGCTCTCTCATAATGTTTTTTAAGGTACCTTTTACTTTTACCTCTTTACCAACATATTTGAGCAAGTCTTTGATATAAACAATGCCCACTATGTTATCAATATCTTCATCGTAAAGAGGTATTCTTGACCTGCCGTTTTCGATGGCAAGTGCCATAAACTCTTCAAGAGTTGTGTCATTAACATCTGCTGCAACAACATCGGTACGGTGGGTCATAACATCCCCTGCATCCATATCGTCAAACTCGAAGATATTATTTATCATTTCCTTCTGGTCGTCTTCAATAACGCCCTTTTCGCCACCAACATCAACCATCATACGAATTTCTTCTTCGGTAACAACCTCTTCATCTGCATTGGGGTCGAAGCCTAAAAGACGAACCACGCCATTTGTGGAAAGAGAAAGGAATTTAACAAAGGGTGATGTGAGTTTAGCGATTACATAAATGGGTTTTGCAACTGCAAAAGCCACCTTTTCGGGAATCTGCATACCGATTCTCTTAGGAACAAGCTCGCCTAAAACAAGAGAGAAGTATGACATAATCAATGTAATCAACACAACTGCAACAGGTGAAACAATACTTTCAGGAAGACCGAATCTGCCTGTTACTGCATCTGTGAGCATTTCTGCAAAAGAGGTTGCCGCAGAAGCAGATGTTAAAAATCCTGCTAAGGTTATGCCTATCTGAATTGTAGAAAGAAATTTTGTCGGATTCTTTGTAAGCTTTAAAACAAGCTTTGCTTTCTTGTGGCCTTCTTCAGCTAATTTCTCCATTTTTGTATCGTTAAGAGAAATTACTGCAATTTCTGCCATTGCAAAATATGCGTTAACAAGAATAAGTGCCAGCAGTAAAAGAATTTTTAATACCAAGCTTCCGCCTGCTGAGTTTTGTGAAAGTTCAATTGCTTGGGCCAAAATGAAATTAGGTCCGGGGTCATCCATAGTTGGATTTACTCCTTTCAAAAATAGAAAATATTATGCAGTATGAGAATACACTATACCACATTAGCATACATTATACATTTATTTCTACTGTTTTGTCAATATTTTAGGGCAATATTTACAGTGCTTGTGCCTCTTACCGTTGCTAAAATTTAACCTTTGTGAAAAATAACTCAAAAAGCAGGAAATATTGTTAAATTTTCCACGATTTTTTAGTTTTTTGCGGTTTACTTTTGAGGAAATAAGTGTTATTATGATTGGTGGTATGTATGATACCTATTATAGTGTTTTTAAATTGATATTTTTTATAGGAGGAAATACTATGGCTAGAAAAATGAAAACCATGGACGGTAACAATGCCGCTGCTTATGTGTCTTATGCGTTCACAGAAGTTGCAGGTATTTACCCCATCACCCCTTCCAGCCCTATGGCAGACTATGTTGACCAGTGGTCCGCTCAGGGTGTGAAAAACATCTTCGGAACAACTGTTAAGGTTTCCGAAATGCAGTCCGAAGCAGGTGCAGCAGGTACTGTTCACGGTTCACTCGCAGCCGGTGCGCTCACAACAACTTACACAGCTTCTCAGGGTCTTCTTCTTATGATCCCCAACATGTACAAAATCGCAGGTGAACTTCTTCCCAGCGTTTTCCATGTATCAGCTCGTTGCGTTGCTTCACACGCACTTAACATCTTCGGCGACCATTCAGACGTTTACGCTTGCCGTCAGACAGGTTTTGCAATGCTCGCTGAAACAAACACTCAGGAAGTTATGGACCTTGGTGCTGTTGCTCACCTTGCAACAATCAAGAGCAGAGTTCCTTTCATCAACTTCTTTGATGGTTTCCGTACTTCTCACGAAATCCAGAAGATTGCTATCTGGGATTATGAAGATCTCAAAGAAATGTGCGATATGGACGCAGTTGACGCTTTCAGAAAGAGAGCTCTCAACCCCGACCGTCCCGTAATGCGCGGTTCTCACGAAAACGGCGACATCTTCTTCCAGCACAGAGAAGCATGTAACACATACTACGATGCAGTTCCTGCTATCGTTGAAGAATATATGGGCAAAGTTAACGCAAAGCTTGGCACAGATTATCAGCTCTTCAACTACTACGGTGCTGATGATGCAGAAAACGTAATCGTAGCTATGGGTTCAATCTGTGACGTTGCTGAAGAAGTTATTGATTACCTTCTTGCTAAAGGTGAAAAGGTTGGTCTTCTTAAAGTTCGTCTTTACAGACCCTTCGCATCAGAAAAATTCGTTGCTGCTCTTCCCGCAACAGTTAAGAAAATTGCTGTTCTTGACAGAACAAAAGAGCCCGGTTCAATCGGTGAACCCCTCTACCTTGATGTTGTTGCTGCTCTTGATGCTTGCAACAAATCCGGTATCTTTGTTTCCGGCGGTCGTTACGGTCTCGGTTCAAAGGATACTCCCCCTGCTTCAATCTTTGCAATTTTTGCAGACCTTGCAAAAGCAGATTCCAAAAAGCACTTCACTCTCGGTATTAACGACGACGTTACCTACCTTTCACTCCCCGAAGAAGAAGCTCCCAACACAGCTGCTGAAGGCACAATCGAGTGCAAATTCTGGGGTCTTGGCGGTGACGGTACAGTTGGTGCTAACAAAGACTCTATCAAAATCATCGGTGACCACACTGACAAATATGTTCAGGCATACTTCCAGTATGACTCAAAGAAAACCGGTGGTGTTACAATTTCTCACCTTCGTTTCGGTGATAAGCCCATTAAGAGCCCCTACTATGTAAACAAGGCTGACTTCGTTGCATGTCACACACCTGCTTACATCGAAAAAGGCTTCAAGATTGTTAATGACGTTAAACCCGGCGGTGTATTCCTTATCAACTGCCAGTGGAGCGATGAAGAGCTTGCTTCCAAGCTTAACGCAGAAACAAAGCAGTACATTGCAAAGAACAATATTCAGCTTTACACAGTTAACGCTATTGACCTTGCTGCTGAAATCGGTCTCGGTAAGAGAACAAACACTATTCTTCAGGCATCCTTCTTCGCTCTTGCTAACGTTCTTCCTAAGGATGAAGCAATCGGCTATATGAAGAACGCTGCATTGAAGTTCCTCAAAAAAGGTCAGGAAATCGTTGACATGAACCACAAAGCTATCGACGCAGGCTTCGGTGCATTCAAGAAATTTGATGTTCCTGCTGACTGGGCTAATGCAACTGACGATGTAAACGCTGTTGCTTCCGAAGGTCCCGCAAAGCTTGTTAAGATGGTTGACAATATCATGAAACCCGTTGGTGCTATGAACGGTGACGCTCTTCCTGTTTCTGTATTTACAGACCACGCTGACGGTACATTCGAACAGGGTGCTTCCGCATACGAAAAACGTGGCGTTGCAGTTATGGTTCCTGAATGGGATCCCACAACTTGTGCAAAATGTAACAAGTGTTCTTATGTATGTCCTCACGCAACAATCCGTCCCTTCGCTCTTGATGCTGACGAAGTTGCTAATGCTCCCGAAGTTCTTAAGAAGGCTCCCAAGCCCGTTGTTAAGACAGACTATGTTTACACACTTGCTGTTTCTCCCCTCGATTGTATGGGTTGCGGCGTTTGCGTAGGCGTATGTCCCACAAACTCTCTTAAGATGGTATCTCGTGAGAGCCAGGATGCTCAGCAGGCAGCATTTGATTACTGCGTAGCTAATGTAACAGAAAAAGAAGGTGTTGCAGGTCCTGCAAACATCATCTCCAGCCAGTATAAGAAACCTCTCCTTGAGTTCTCAGGTTCTTGCGCAGGTTGTGCAGAAACTGCTTATGCTCGTCTTGTTACTCAGCTCTTCGGTGACAGAATGTATATTTCTAACGCAACAGGTTGTTCTTCAATCTGGGGTGGTCCCGCTGCAACATCTCCCTACACAGTAAACGCTAAGGGTCAGGGTCCCGCTTGGGCTAACTCACTCTTCGAAGATAACGCAGAACACGGTTTCGGTATGCTTCTCGGTCAGAACGCTCTTCGTAACAGCCTTATTGCTAAGGTTGAGCAGATTGCAGAATCCGATAAAGCTTCCGATGCAGTTAAAGCTGCTGCTAAAGAATACCTTGCAACTGTTAACGATGGTGAAAAGAACGGCGCTGCTACAGATGCTCTTGTTGCTGCTATCGGCGACGGCGCTTGCTGCGACCTTTGCAAATCAGTTGTTGATAACAAAGAATTCCTTTCCAAGAAATCCGTATGGATCTTTGGTGGTGACGGTTGGGCATACGACATCGGCTTCGGCGGTGTTGACCACGTTCTTGCTTCCGGTGAAGATGTAAACATTATGGTATTCGATACTGAGGTTTACTCCAACACAGGTGGTCAGGCTTCTAAGGCTTCCAACATCGGTCAGGTTGCTCAGTTCGCTGCTGCAGGTAAGACTATCGCTAAGAAGAGCCTTGCAGAAATCGCAATGAGCTATGGTTATGTTTACGTTGCACAGATCGCAATGGGTGCAGACCAGAACCAGACTCTTAAAGCAATCAAAGAAGCAGAAGCTTACAATGGTCCTTCTCTTATCATTGCTTACTCACCCTGCGAAATGCACTCAATCAAGGGTGGTATGATTAACTGCCAGAACGAAATGAAGAAAGCTGTTGAATGCGGTTACTGGAATATGTTCCGTTACAACCCCGCTCTCAAAGCAGAAGGCAAGAATCCCTTCACAATCGATTCCAAACCTGCTACAGGCGATTACAAAGCATTCCTTCTTAACGAGGCACGTTACTCAGCTCTTACTCGTTCATTCCCCGAAAGAGCAGAAGCTCTCTTCGCACAGTCCGAACAGACAGCTCTCGAAAGATATGAACATCTTCTCAGACTTCAGGACCTCTACGCTCCTAAGGCTGAATAATTCTTATAATACACAACCCCTCATATTTCACTTGAAATATGAGGGGTTGTAATCTTTTATTTTTTCAGACTTTTCAGAAATGTTTTTTGCTCTTTTGTTATTCGATAACTTTCAACCGCTTTCTGAATAGTTTTATTGTGAGTCCATTTATCGAGAAAATTGTTTTCTAAAATTTTTATTGTTTCATCGTATTGCTTTGCAAGTGCCGTTGCAAAATACCAGGCTCTTACCATATTGATATAGTATTCTTTGCTTTCAATATTTTTTACCCACCACAGATATTCAGGTTTAAAATTCTCTTCAAGATAATAATTCATCAAGCAGTTTACTGCAAAGCGAATAGTATATGTATTTTCTGATTTAAGCCATCTTTTTATATCTTCTAAAAGCTCTTCTTTATGATTCTTCAAAATCTTCGGGCGCATCATATCGCAGGTTGCCCAGTTATCTACAAAGGGAAGAAATTTGTTCAATTCTTGGATTAAAGTTTCATAATCCTTGATTTCTTCCAATAAAAAAGCGTGTAAATTATCTTCTTCATAATATTTATGGGGAAGACTTTTTAAAAAGCTTTCCGCCTCTTCCCTTTTCGAAAAATCCTTTGCAAATTTTCTCAAAACAGGGGTTCTAATACCGATAACC
>JAZNTA010000103.1:0-3384 GCA_045591525.1 Acutalibacteraceae bacterium
CATAGCTATCTTAACAAAACTTAAAGGAGTTGGGAATTATTAAAATGTTCAATCGGTATTATCAATATCGATAACCCTCGTATCGATATAAAAAATCAAGACCCGTCCTTTACTGACGAGTCTTGGAAATTTCATTATTCAAATGTTTTCGTTTTGATTCACAAAGTGCTGTTATAAACTTTTTATCAAGGTCTGTGAGCTTATATCCGTTACGGTATATCAGAACATCTTTATATACCTTTTTATTGTCAACACATTTCTTTTGCACAAGATTATATCGTTCAAGAACACTCGGCGGTGCGGGAGAAACCCACATAAACGTTTCGGGATTCTGCGAAAGCAAATCGAACTGACTTGCTCTTTCAAAAATAAAGATCCTGCGGTCAATGTTATCGGGAAGTTCCGATTTGACAACCTTTGCAAGCGGAAGTGACGGTACATATGGATCCGCATGTGCAATTTCAATATAGTCCGTCAAATCATCAAATGTGATTTCTTCTTTCTTCGCAAGCGGATTATCGGCACTCATAATAAGGCAATAAGAAAACTCCGTTACCATTTCGTAGCTGAGTGCTTTTTCTTCAAGCATTGATTTGAAATACTTATCAAAATTCTCCGCATATCGGATTATACCGAGCTTATAGTCGTGATTAAGGATGTTGTTGATTGTTCTCTGCGAATTGGTTTCTTTATAAAAGATTTCGCAGGCATTCTTTGAAAGCGTTTTTGAAAACTCCGCAAATGCATCGGAAATATAACAAGCACGGGGCACGGATATGGAAAACTTCTGTTTCTTTACCTGACCGCTTTTATACATATTCTCAACCTGGTCAATCTGCTTGAGAATATCCTTGGCATAGCTTATGAATTCTTCTCCCTCGGGAGTGAGCACCATGCCCTTTGCGGTGCGGTCAAAAACAGTAATGCCTAAATCTGCTTCAAGCTCTTTGATTGAACGGCTTATGTTAGGCAAAGCTACATAAAGACTTTCTGCCGCCTTGTTGAGCGAACCCACTTTCGCAACCTCAACAGCATACTTCATATGTAGTATATTCATTTATCTCACCTCTGTATGAGTGATTTTATAAATATACAATTATTATATAACTTGTTTCCGTTTTGTTCAAGTGTTACTTTATAATTGCAGTAGCTAAATTAATAAAAACATTTTCACAAAGCATCTTGACAAACAAATGTTCCGTGTGGTATAGT
Source organism: Acutalibacteraceae bacterium (assembly GCA_045591525.1). Lineage (GTDB taxonomy): Bacteria > Bacillota > Clostridia > Oscillospirales > Acutalibacteraceae > DTU089. The sequence goes on from JAZNTA010000103.1 coordinate 1,213, forward strand.
AAGTTAAATTTAAATTTGACAATTGAATAACGATGTGATTGATTGCGGATATGAGTCCGCCTAAAGCCGGCGATATGCTAAGCGAAAATTATCGCACTCCTCACCTTTGTTGATACTGTACGTGGCGAATGCCTCAGGTGATGCGGGATTAGAAAACAGTATGCCTTTGAGATTTTTAAATTTCAAAGCCGTTACATAGGACATCATTTGTAAAAGCGAGAGCAATGCTCCCGCCGATTGATGCTGTCTGTGTGACGGCTTTTTATTTTGCTCAAATTTATTTCAGAACCGTAAAAAATGCAGAAATCAAATTGGAGAGTATTTGATTTATAGCTGCATCGTTTCAAAATTTTCTGTCGGATGAAACCTGCTTTTTACAGTTGTTCACCTACGAAAAATCATTCAAAAAAGCCGCCTTTTGAAAAATAATTTTTGGGAAAGGAGGTTTATGTTTTGAAGACAGGATTAAAGAAATATCAAAAGACAACTGAGATATTTTTTGATGAAGCAAGTCCGATAATCACGATTGCAACCTACAACACTGATTTAAAAAATCGTTTGTCAGCTTATTCGGAAAAACATCCGGACTTGTGTAAGCTGGTTGACGATTCCGAAGACGGAAGACTGATGTTTGAGATTGAGAAAGGAAGATTTTGTTTCAGACTCACAGAGCCGTACAGCAAAGAACGACGCTCTGCTGCAAGTGAGTTTGCGAAGAAACAAAAACATAAGTTACGAAATCACAACAGTAAAAATTAAATGGCATCTGTCTTAACGAGCAATGGATTTGTATATTCAAATCCGCTTGCCAAGACTTTCAATGTCGTGTCATCAGTCTTAGCAAGCACTGAATCTGTACGGACAAATTCGCTTGTCTGGGAAAGTTCCCTGAAACCCTTAAAGAAAAATCTCAAAACCAAAGAAAGGAGAAATCAAATGAATTATGAAATCGTTAACCTGACAGACAATGAACATAATCTCATAACTAAAATGCTTAATAACATTTCGCAAATCGAAAACATACTTTCATCAATGACAAAGTCGGAACGGATTGCTTGGTTTCGTTGCAAACAGTTTCCGCGCAAGATTGATTTCGAAAAAGAAATCAGCGGAACAGTTTACACCGTGCGTACACATTTTAATTCGGATTCATCTGAAACCTTGCGAGAAAAAACAGAACGAATACTAAAACAAAAATAGCGTAATTTCACACTTTAAAGTTTTGAATTTTGCGAAAAGATGTGATATGATGAGTTTGTCCTACAATTCATATCATGTTGACTGTGGAAAGGAGTTATATGAGTAAAAAACAGTCAAGTCAAAAAATAACTGCCCTGTATGCAAGACTTTCTCGTGACGATGAAAACGAAGATGTGTCAGGCAGCATAAAAAATCAAAGAGCCATTCTTGAGAAGTATGCTAAAGATAATCGCCTGCCGAACCCTCGATTCTTTTTTGATGACGGATACTCAGGTGTCACCTTTGCAAGACCAGCGTTCACGGAGATACTTGAGCTTGCGGAACAAGGATTGATTGAAAATCTTGTTGTCAAAGATCATTCAAGATTGGGTCGTAACCGATTGGTTGTCGGTCAGCTGCTTGAAGAAGAATTTGAACGATTGGGTATCAGGTATATTGCGATAATGGATAACATTGATACTGCAAAAGGTTTGAGTGACCTTGTACCGATGCAAGACTTGTTCAACGAATGGCACGCAAAGAATACAAGTGAAAAGGTACGCAGAGTAATGCAGAGCAAGGGTATGTCAGGAATACCTCTGACAACCAATCCGCCGTTCGGTTATATGAAGAATCCCGACAACGAGAAGGAATGGATTGTTGATGAACCCGCCGCCGAAGTAGTCCGCAGAATTTTTGATATGTGCATCTCGGGACTTGGTCCTGCGCAGATTGCTAAGAGATTAAAAGCAGACGGAGTGATGACACCAACCGAATATTGGAGCAGCATAAAAAGAAAATGCGGATACAAACCTGCAATACTTCACAACTGGTGTTCGGATACTGTTGCTTCAATTTTATCTAAACAAGAGTATTGCGGTGATACAGTAAACTTCAGAACAGAAAGAAAATCTTTCAAGATTAAAAAGATGATTGAACGACCCGAAGAAGAGTGGAAGATATTTCCCGACACACATCCTGCTATTATCAGCA
>JAZNTA010000104.1:0-2670 GCA_045591525.1 Acutalibacteraceae bacterium
TACAGAGTATTATCTTTTATTCATTGATGATAAACCTGTTGCCCGCTGTGCAATTGAAAGATACAGTGATGCCGCATGGGAAGCTGCTGATGTAAAAACGGCTTTGAATTACCGTAACAAAGGCTTGTCTAAAGAAGTTGTTTCTTTTGTTACACGAAAAATATTGGAACAAGGAAGAACGGCAACTTGCTCTACAATGCCTGATAATTATGCTATGTTAAAAGTAACTGAGTCGTTAGGATATAAAAGGAAATATGATTATGACTAAAGTTTATTTCGTCAGACACGCTGAACCGAATTATAATAACCGTGATGATATGTCAAGAGAACTGTCCGCCAAAGGAATGGTTGACAGAGAACTTGTTACGCAGTTTTTGTCGGAGAAAAATATTGATGTTGTTTTATCAAGCCCTTATAAAAGAGCTGTAGATACTATTGCACATTTTGCCGACAATAAGGGCTTGAACATAGAAATAATTGATGATTTCAGAGAACGCAAGGTGGATAGCATCTGGATTGAGGATTTTGTATCTTTCAGCAAAGCTCAATGGAAAGATTTTGATTATAAATTGTCTGACGGTGAAAGTTTAAATGAAGTTCAAAGCAGAAATATTTCCGCATTAAATAGTGTCCTTGAAAAATACAAAGGCAAAAATATTGCAATCGGAAGTCACGGCACAGCTTTGAGTACAATAATCAACTATTATGATAAATCATTCGGATATGAAGATTTTGAAAGAATACGCACTGTTATGCCGTGGATTGTTGAATTCACTTTTCAAAATGACGAATGTATTTCAATAAAACATGTTGATTTGTTTTCATTATAATCTATTTTCAATCGAGGAGATAAAACAATGAGTATTCTTACAGTTGCAAGCGGTCAATCCGTTTACCGTGGATATGAATATTACACGCAAAACAAGGTTTTGGTACATACTCAAATTAACGATAACGAGTTTGAGGGATTTGTTAAGGGTTCGGAAGATAAACCGTATAAGGTTCACATTAATATTGCAAAGCCGAAAACATCAACTTGCGATTGTCCTTTCGCAAACGGTAAAAAAGTCTGCAAGCATATGGTTGCGGTTTTCTTTGCAGCGTTCCCCAAAGAAGCAGAGCAATATATCGCAGAATTGGAAGCTTATTTTGAGGAAGAAGAAAAACGACACGAAGAACTTGATGATATGGTTCAAAAATATGTAAAGAAATTAACCAAACCTCAGTTACAAGAAATATTACTTCAGATTTTATACGGCGGTCCCGAATGGCAGTTTGAAAGATTTGTGCGTGAATATATCGAATATTGATTTTGGTGACAAAATGTTATTAAAGACAGGTGATAATTTTGGAAATCAGAGTAATGACCGCCGATGATTACGATTCCGTTGCAAAGTTATGGACGAACTCAAACGGTATAGGTGTTAATCCCGACGATTCAAAAGAAAACATTTCAAAGTATCTTCAAAGAAATCCCAATACAAGTTTTGTTGCTGTTGAAAACGGTGAAATTGTAGGTGCTATTTTAGCAGGTCACGACGGATACAGAGGCTTTATTCATCATACCGCCATTTCAGTTTCACACAGAGGAATTGGAATAGGAACAAAGTTAGTAAACGCTGCTGTTGATGCAATCAGAAACGAAGGAATAAACAAAGTTGTATTAGTTGTGTTTAAGACAAACACTCTCGGCAACAGCTTTTGGGAGAAGCAAGGTTTTGCTGTAAGGGAAGATTTATATTACAGAGATTTAAGAATTAATAATTGAAATAAATACAAAAAGGAGAATGAATATGCCGATATTTACAATAACTTTTTGTGCGTTGATTTTTATAATCTTCATACTTGATAACTTTATCATAATCACCAAAACAGAAGCAGTAACACTTAAAGAAAAACTGTGGTCGGGACACAACAAAGGCTACATAAATCACGCTTTGCATCTTTCCGAAAAGAAAATCAAAAAGGGACAAGTATGGCGACTGGTATCGTCATCGCTTCTCCATATCGGAACCTGGCACATTATTTCAAATATAACCGCAACTCTCATTGTCGGATATGCCGTTGAATCTCAGCTCGGCTCGTTAAAAACCGCACTCTGCTTCATCGGTTCTGCGTTCGTGTCGGGCTTGTATATGGCATTTGTCTATAAACTCCACGAGGGCGAAGGTGCATCAACGGGAATCTACGGTCTGATTGCCGTATTTGTTATGCTTGCCGTCAAAAACGGAACCGTTTTCTTTTCTCCCGTACCGACAATAGCTTTGATTATTTTAGCGATTTACACAGTCGGCGGAATGTTTATGGGCAAAGCAACCGCTTGGGAGCATATTTCCGGATTTGCAGGCGGTCTGCTGATGGGATTTATTTTGATATAAAAGGATATTTTCTATGAATACAGATTTAATCAAATCGGTTGTTGAAAAGCAAATGCACACAACGGTCAGCAAAATCTGTGCTGTCGGCAAGGGTGCAAGCGGAAGCGTTTATCTTGTAAAAATCACAAGCAAACCTTATGAAATTGCAGTTAAAACGAGCAAATTCTATGATGCAATTTGCAAAGAGAAGGATATGCTTGATTTTCTTTCTCCCAAGGTTTCATATAAGGTTCCGAAAACCTATTTCATCTACCGTGAAAATGACACCGTTTATCTCGGTATGGATTACATA
>JAZNTA010000105.1:0-1537 GCA_045591525.1 Acutalibacteraceae bacterium
AGATTTGATTTGAAAATAATGAAGGAGTTATTCAATTTGCAAAGTCGAAGAACATTTGCTTAAAAAGCGCAGCGCAGGAAGAATGGGCACGGGATTTGTCGAAAGACGAATTTTCGTTAAGAAGAAGTCGTTAAACAATTGGTAAATGCTGTATAAATGTTTTTCGCAAGGTAAAAAATATCTTATGAAAGGAATGGCAAGTTATGTTAGATTCTTTTGATTTAATTATGTTAAGAAATGTTGACATTGCCGATTGTTCTAAAGATAGCCTTGTTGATTTGCATGATGTGAAGATAGACGCAGAGAAATCTGTGCCTGAGAAAATGAATGACTATTTTGAGCAAATTAAAAACCCTTATCTTTTTAAAGTCGGCGATGTGAGAGTGAAGGTGAGTTTCGGCGGAAACCGAACTTTTACTGATGCTCTCGGTTCAGTATTTTCGTCTGGAGCAAATTACCAAACAAATTTGGGTTGATTTAAAGTCGAAGGTATGGTATACTACTGCCCAGTAGAAAAACGGCCATACCTTCATATTAAAAAATATGGAGGTTTTAGCTTTATGTCAAATGCTAAATATGCTGAAATTTTAGAGCAGTCCTCCGTACCAAAAAAGGTTTGGAAGACTGCTCTTTATCTTCGTCTGTCCCGTGATGACGGTACGGAATCGGAGAGTAACTCGATTGCGTCGCAACGAGAAATTTTAAAAGAATATATAAAACGTTATCCCGATATGGAAATTTATGATATATATGTGGATGACGGCTACAGCGGTACAAATTTTGACCGTCCTGACTTTAACAGAATGATGGACGATATTTATGCCCACAAGGTAAACTGTGTTTTGGTTAAAGACCTTTCGCGTTTTTCTCGAAACCACACCGAGGGCGGTATCTATCTTGATAAGATTTTCGTAAAACTTGGGGTTCGCTTTATTGCAATTAACAACCAGATTGATATCGGTATCAGAGGTATAAACTCATTTAACGATTTGGTTAAGGTTGGCGTCACCAATATTATGAATGAATCTCTGGCAGCAAACACATCTGTTAACGTGCGAGGAACGCTGAACCTCAGACGTCAGCAGGGTAAGTTTATTGGTTCTTTCCCCACATACGGATATCTAAAGGACCCGGACGATAATCATCATCTTATCATTGATGAGGAAACTGCACCAATTGTTCGAATGATTTTCGAGCGATTTATTGGGGGTGAGAGTATCATTGGCATCACAAAAGACCTTAATGAAATGGGCATACCCAACCCATCAATGTATAAAAAACAAAAAGGCTTCAATTACAGGCATCCCTGTGGCAGAAGCAATGACGGTCTATGGCCTGATAGTTCGGTGCGCCGAATTTTGCAAAACCGAATGTATGTTGGCGATATGGTGCAGGGCAAGAATACTACCTACAGTTATAAGATTAAGCAATGCCGTGCGATTCCTAAGGATGAGTGGATTATTGTTGAAGGTACTCACGAGCCAATCATTAGCCAAGAGACCTTTGACAATGCACAGGCACTATTTAACAAGAGTAT
>JAZNTA010000106.1:0-18956 GCA_045591525.1 Acutalibacteraceae bacterium
TTCAGTAAATCCCATTTTTACAGCTTCGGAAACGCGTTTCTGAATATTTGATACACTTCTTATTTCGCCCGTAAGCCCAACTTCGCCTATAAACACCATTTCTTTCGGAATTTCAATATTTTTATAACTTGACACTATTGCCGCAATTACACAAAGGTCAATGGCCGGTTCAAAAATTTTAAGACCGCCGATAATATTTATGTATACATCCTGTGCCGAAAGACGGAATCCAACCCTCTTTTCAAGCACAGCAACAATCATATTAAGTCGGTTCAAATCAAAACCTGTTGTCATTCGCCTTGGTATACCGAAAGCTGTTGTTGAAACGAGCGCCTGAATTTCAGCAAGAATAGGCCTGCTCCCCTCAACAGCACAGGCAACCGCTGAACCAGGTGCGTTTTGCGGTCTTTCTGAAAGCAATGCTGCTGAAGGATTTAAAACCTCTTTAAGCCCTTTATCCGTCATTTCAAAAACACCTATTTCATTTGTTGAACCAAATCGGTTTTTGACCGCTCTTAGAATTCTATACGAAAGATTTCTTTCTCCTTCAAAATATAAAACCGTATCAACTATATGCTCAAGAACCTTTGGTCCTGCAATATTTCCATCCTTGTTTACATGACCGACTAAAATTATTGAAACATCAAAATTTTTAGCTGTTCTCATAAAGAGATTTGTGCATTCACGAACTTGGGTTATGCTACCTGATGTTGAGTTAACTTCCGATATACTCATTGTCTGAATAGAGTCAATCATAACAATATCGGGCTTTTCTGCTCTTATATATTCACAAATCAGCTCTGCATCTGTTTCGCACATAATTGCAAGTTCTTCACTTGTGACGCCAAGTCTTTTTGCTCTCATTTTTATCTGATATGCTGATTCTTCACCTGATATATATAAAACAGAAAGCTTTTGTGAAAGATATTCGCAAATCTGAAGAAGTATTGTTGATTTACCGATACCTGGGTCACCTGAAAGAAGAACCAGAGAACCTTTTACAAGACCTCCGCCAAGAACTCTGTTTAACTCTCCTACTCCCGTATCATAACGAAGCTCTGTTGAAGAGTCAATTATTGATAATGATAAAACATTTTTTGAAGCGGAAATAACTCTCTTAGAAGTATTCTTTTTAGCGGTTTCGGTAACAATCTGCTCTTCGTTCATTGAGTCCCATTCACCGCATGAAGGGCATTTGCCGTACCATTTTGCAGATTCATATCCGCATTGATTACATATAAAAACTGTTTTAGTTTTTGCCATTTTGCTCATTCCTTGAAGATAAATAGTTTTGTATTCCCATTGCTATGCAGAAAGCAATTTTCTTTTGATATTCAGGTGTTTTGAGTTTATTTGTTTCTTCGTAATTTGATAAAAACCCACATTCAACAAGTACCGCAGGCTTAACTGCATTATACATTAAAAAAACTGAAGTACCGCATTCTTTTATCTGACGTTTATTATCCTTTTGCAATGTGTTTACAATAAAATCCTGAATTGATTGTGCTAAAATACAGCTTTCATCTTTAGTTTTGGGTGAATAAAAAACCTGAGTTCCGTTGTATTTAGCATCAGAATATTTGTTTTGATGAATGCTGATAAATATTGAGTTGTCGGTTTCTTCCATTATTTTCATTCTGTTATGTATATCTGATGATTTTTTCTCTCTTATTGAATTAAGACCTTCATCCTCAACGGAGCAATCACTTTCTCTTATCATAACGGTTTTTATATTGAAAATTGAAAGATATTCCTGCAGGTACAGGGATATTGAAAGATTGATATCTTTTTCAATTGTTCCGTCATTTGCAACTGCACCACCATCAAAGCCACCATGGCCCGCATCTATTATTACAATTGGCGGATTTGAGCCTTGCTGAGCATTATCAACTGTTTTTACAGTTTTTTGAACAGTAAAGGAATATATGTAAATCAAAAAGGATAATATTAACGGTAAAACAACATATAATAATTTTTTCAAATCAATCACCAATTAATTATATGCAGTTTACATTAGCTTTACTTAGTATTATATTCTAAATAAATATTGTTTTCAATACAAAAATAAATAAAACACCTTTAATCGTACTTGACTAAAGGTGTTTTAAAATTAATAAATTAAGCGTATTTAGAAATCATTTGTTTTCTATCGATTTTACCATTAAAAGTTTTTATTATTTCATCAATAACCTCAATCTTCTTGGGAAGCTTGTAGGGCTCAAGATTTTCTGAAATAAGCTTACGGATTTCAGCTTCATCAAGCTCTTTTCCTTCTTCAAGAACAACAAGAAGCTTTAATGAAACATTATCCCCTTTTATTGTTGGAATAAGAAGACATTCATCAACACAATCAGCTCGCATAACAACTTCTTCAACCTCAACAGGAGCAACCTTAAGACCGCCAAGGTTAATTGTATCATTGCTTCTGCCAACAAGAATAATTTCGCCGTTGGGAGCAAAATAGCAAAGGTCGCTCATAACAAGCATACCGTTTTTGATTGCCTGAGCAGTTAATTCAGGCTCATTCCAATAACCTTGCATAACTGATTTACTGCGGATTGCAATAAGACCTGGATTTTCTGCAGAAGCATCAGTCATTTCATTACCATCTTCATCGAGGATAACAATTTCGCTATAGGAGTTGGGTTTACCAACACTTGAAGAATACTGAGAACCACCTGAAACGCAGAATTCATCTGTGCAAACAACGCCGGCTTCTGAACAACCGAAACAGTTATACATATAAACATCGGGCATTAATTTACGCATTTTTTCCTTATCTGTTTCAGGATATGCGGTTGAACTTGAGTAAACAAAGCGAAGCTGGTTATTGAGTGCTGCAAAGTTCTTGCTTGCGAATGCAAGAAGAAGATGAATTGCTGATGGTGGTAAATAAAGTGAAGTTACTTTATGGTCTTCAATTGTTTTGAAATACTGCTTGAAGTTTCTGAAACCATCAAGAAGACAAGTTGTGCTACCAACTGCCATTGCAATATGCACTTTTCTTAAAGCGGCAGCGTGGTTCATAGGAGTTGGAATAAGCCAGATATTATCTGACTTAATATTGGTTGTTTCAATACCTGCAAGAGCGATATTAACCTGGTTACCGAAGGAAACCATTACACCCTTTGATTTACCTGTTGTTCCTGTTGTGAAAAGGATTTCAGCAAGGCTGTTTTCATCGGGGTCCTCTGCAACATAATCATCATCAGTTTCTTCGATTTCTTTGATAATATCTGCAAGGCTCCAGGCATCTTTGAGGTCATCTCTATTTTCAAGAGTTACCATTTTTACAGCATCAAGCTCTTCTGCAATTTCAATAATTCTCTTGCTGGGAGAGCTTTTTTCAACGGGAACAAACGTTGCACCAAGAAGCTGAATACCATACCAGAAAAATACATAAGACATTATATGGTCTGCTTCAACAACTATTCTATCCCCTGCTTTTATGCCCTTTTTTTCTAAAAACTTTGCAGTTTTTCTGTTGTATTCTGCAAGGTCCTTATAGTTGCATTTTTCGTCATTAATGATTAATGCAATCTGTTCAGGTGTTGATTTTGCAAATTCCTGAATTTTTAATGCGATTGATTTCATATTTTCACCTTCTGAAATTACTGTGCTACTGCTCCGTTTGCTTCTTCTATTCTTAAGCGTCTTGCTTCTTCAAGTTCAGCTATTTTAACGAGCAAACGTTCATGAACACCATCCCAATTCTTAGTGATGTGTTCATCGTTTCTATGATCTTCAAAATTATAGTTCTCAATCAAATATTCAGCAAAGAATTTTGTGAATGTCTGAGCACCATAGAAGTTTACGTGACCTGAGTTATAAAAATCGCGAGTTAAATCCAAGTCAACCGTAAAACCGTTTTCAGAATTTTCATCGTAGAAATGAACATAATTCATTCCTTCTTCTTCTAAAATTTTATAGATTGTATTTGAACGGCCTTCCTCTTTGGTACCACCGCGAACCTGAGGTGTATCAACAAATAAGACATTGAGGTTCTCTTCTCTTATTTTGTCAATAAGCTCATATAAAGCCTTTTCGCTGTACTTATCTAAATTTCGGAAATTATCAGGTTGATATTTTTCACCTGTTTGCGGAGCCGGACGAACTGTTGCTTTAGTTAGGATATGATAACCCAAATATTCATGAGGAGTATTACTCCAGTTATTGCTTACTAAATAATCGTCGTCTGCCCATTTTCCATGAAATTTAATAATTGGGAAAAGATATGATAAATCAAGAAGTGAAGCAGATTTATCAACATCATCACGGATTTTCATAGTAGTTAAGCAAGCCTTGATTCTATTCATAGAAAACGGAGGCAAAACATCAAGAAAACGCCTTGCTCGAGTATCCATTGTATTAATATTGGTGTTTGATTGAGTAAAAGGACGGATATCAATAATTAATAATTTAATGTCGTCTTGATATTTTAAGGCTTCGTCTATTGCGTATTTATAGAGCCAAGATGGGAAAGCATCAATTGAAAGCGGATAAACAGTCATACCATGTTCTTCATAACCGAGGGAAGGAATCCAGAATCTGTCAATACCGCTTGTTCCAAGAATAACTGCATCAACAGTATCATCGGGGAAATCTCTGTAGGTTTCATAACGCTTGTTGAAATTTGAAGTGTTATCCAATTCAAATAAATCACATAAGGATAAAACAAGTATTACTACACAAACAAAAAATGAAATACTACGAATAACCTGTTTTTTAGTCATTTAAAGAATCCCCCTTTCTTAGAAATTACCATAGATGAAGCTGCTTGCATCATAGCTGGGTCCATAAATTCCGAAGATTAAAATAAATGCAATAAATATAAGAATTAAAGCCCAACGAAAAACAATGTTCTGTTTAGCTAATGTTTCTCGGATTTTCATACCACTTTCCTGTAAAACTCCGACTACAAGAAGAATAAGCACTGAGAAGATAACAACGCTCATTTCCTTTTGGCTTACACCATAAGTGTAAATTTCACCGTTAAGACCCAAAAGGAAGTCAAAATCTACGGATGTAAACATTGCTTTAATCATTAAGAATGCATCCTCAAGGCTCGGTGCCTTAACAATAATTCTTGATATAAAGAGAAGAACGGTTGTTCTTAAAATCTGAAAAATTCTGTAGCTGAAAGCTTCGGTGTTAATGTGTAATTTTTCTATAATCTTATTATAAACAGGAACCATAGCAACACTTGCTGAAATCAAAGTAGCATTATAAAGACCGTTTACAATATACTGAGAAGTTACACCATGCCATATACCAATTAAGAAGAAAACAACCATTGGTGCCGCAACAGAGGGAACCATCTTACCTGCATAAGAACCATGCTTTTTACGCATTTTTTTACTTAAGTTTGAAACAGGTTTGCAAAGCATCACAGGATAGAAAACATATTCTCTCATCCAGGCACCTAAAGACATGTGCCAACGTTTCCAGAAATCACCCAATGATGTTGAGAAGAATGGTCTTTCAAAGTTCAAGGGTAATTCAATGCCTAACATTTGAGCAGCACCGCGGGTGATATCGGTACCACCTGAGAAGTCACCGTAAATCTGGAACGAATAAGCTAAAACGCCAAAGAGAATCTGGGAACCATTATATTCAGTTGCAGCAAAAGTGCTTGAAAAAATGGTTGAAGAAATTGCAGCTACCCTATCAGCAATAACCCATTTTTTAAACAGACCCCATAATATTAAAAGTGCACCGTTTTTAAGGTTGTCGTATTTGAGGTCGTGAGGCTGCTGAAGTTGAACACCGACATCTCCGAATCTGTTCAAAGGACCTTGAACGATTGATGGGAAAAAGGATACAAACAGTGCAAATTTACCTAAATGCTTTTCTGCTGCGTATTTACCTCTGCCGATATCAATAAGATAACCAATACTGTTAAAAGTATAATAAGAAAGTCCCAAAGGTACAATCAGGTTCACAAAAGGAACAGATGCATCCCATCTGAAAAGAGTAAACATATCATTAACAGAACCGATTAAAAGATTAAGATATTTAAGACTTGCAAGAGTTCCGAGGTTGATTAAAACAGTTATAACCTGAACCGTTTTTATTTTTTTTGCAACAGCTTTTTTCATCTCTCGCTTTTTATCAACAGTTAATTCTTCACCAAGAGAATCAATTTTTTTCTGATTGTTGTTACGCATTTTTTGCATAAACAAAGCAGACAAATAGGTAAACAATGTTGTTGCGACAATGAAAAATACATTTTCAATACCACTGTAAAGGTAAAACGTGTAGCTCGCTACTAAAAGCACAGCCCACTGAAATTTCTTCGGAACAATGTAATAAATTGCTATTACAACTGCTAAGAAGAAAAAGAATCTGAATGACGTAAGAGGCATAATAATCTCCTAAAAATGAATATTAAAAATTACATTTCGTCGATAAGTCTTTCAACCAAAGCAAGAATAGCACTTGCACTGTTGAAGTTTTCGGGTTCCATATCGTCAACAGTGATTGTGATATCATAAGCATCACATAATTCGCCAACGATTGAAACAATGTCAAAGCTGTCAAGAATTTCGTCATCAATTAACTTTGTTTCATTTTCAAAATCAACATCATCTCTAACAGATTTAAGAATTTCTAAAAGTTTTTCCATAATAATTCTCCTAAAAACATTTTTTGGTTAAAAACATATTTTAACTAATACAATATAGCACATAGTTCGACTAATGTCAACAAATTAGTGTTGTATAAGTGTGCTAATTGTCATCTGAATTCCTTTAAGTCTTTTGTAAGAAGCTTATGTCTTATAATTCTGTAAAGAAGTTCTGTTTCCCCTACTTCGGAAAACAAAGCGATACAAAATGCAACAGGATTAACGGTAAAATCATTGCCTGCAGGCAATATAAATGAAAGTGTAACAACTTCACCTTCAAAGCTACAATTAAAATCTAAAAGGTGTTCGCTGACATTGATTTCCTTCATAACACCTTTTTTTGTTTTCTTTTGAATTGTTATATCACTTCTAGAAACTTCATCTTTAATTTTAGTATAAAGATTTTTTGCATCCTTAACTGAAGGAATTGTAACAGTATAATAAGCTTTGTTTATTGCGAGGTTCTTCTCAACGGGCTCTGCAACCTCGAGAAATTCAATACCGGGAACGCTGACTCTGTTTAATTCTGATAAAACTCTTTCGTTAGTATAGCTATCGTCAGTTAAACGAATATCAAGAACCTCACGCAACCCTTCTACTCCCAGAGGAAGCGGAAGACCAAAAACAAGATATGGGTGAGGATTGAAGCCTTCTGTATACCATAAGGGAATATCAGTCCGTCTGAAAGCACGGATAAGGCAACGGGTTAAATCAAGATGGGAGATATATTTGGAAGCATCTTTTTTAGTGAACCATATTCTTATTGAGCGCATCGCATTTACCTCCATTCAATGAGTTTGAACCGCAAGCGGCACATTGCTGACGACAATGACCTGTTGTCAATGCCTGCTTTGCTTTTTCGTTTTCAGCAATAAGAAATGATTTTTTTATACCGGAATTAATGTGGTCCCAAGGTAAAATTTCCTCGTAGCTTCTTCTGCGGTTTGCATAGAATTCTGTTGAAATACCGCAGTCTTCAAAGGCTTTCATCCAACCGTCATAATTGAATTTGTCATCCCAGCTATCAAAGGTGCAACCATTGTTGTATGCAGCCTCGATAACATCGCAAAGCTTTCTGTCACCTCTTGCAAATACACCTTCGAGGAAGGTTAAATCTGTATTATGGAATCGGAAAGTAATTTTCTTTGTTGTGCAGGTTTCAAGAAGAAGCTGTTGCTTTCTGTGAAGCTCTTCTCTTGTGTCCTGCGGTTCCCATTGGAACGGTGTGCAGGGTTTCGGAACAAATGAAGATACACCTGCGCTGACACTTACGCCCTTTCCTTTTGGTTTATCAGGGTTGTTATAGAATTCATTAACAACCTTCTGGGAAAGCTCATTGATACCGATAACATCAGCATCGGTTTCTGTTGGCAAACCAACCATAAAGTATAATTTTACTGCAGTCCAACCACCTGTGAAAGCCTTTCTGCAGGTGGTGAGAATTTCTTCCTCGGTAATGTTTTTATTAATAACATTTCGCATCCTCTGAGTTCCTGCTTCTGCGGCAAAGGTAAGACCGGAACGGCGGACAAGGGCAAGTTTTTCCTTGAGCTCGTCCGAGAAGTTATCAATTCTCAATGAAGGTAAAGCAATATTGATTTTTTGAGGGCTTGCCCAGCCTAAAAGTTCTTCAAGAAGTTCTGTGATTTTAGTGTAGTCGCTGCTTGAAAGAGAACAAAGAGAAAGTTCATCATAACCTGTTGTGCAAGCTAATCTCTGACTTTGTTTACTGATTGTTTCAACACTTTTTTCGCGGATAGGTCGGTACCAGAAGCCTGCCTGACAAAAACGGCAACCTCTTATACAACCTCTGAAAATTTCGTGAACAACTCTGTCGTGAACCACCTCAACAAAGGGTACAACAAAGTTTTCAGGATAGAAAATTTTATCTAAATCTGCAACAACCCTTTTATTTACTCTTTCAGGTGCTCCATCATTAGCGGTTACAGCCTTAATTGTACCGTCTTCATTGTATTCTACATCGTATAACGATGGTACATAAATGCCTTCGATATTAGAAGCGGCAACTAAAAATTCTTTTCTTGATTTACCCTGCTTTTTATATTCATTGAGCAAATTAAGAAATTCAAGCATCATTTCCTCGCCCTCACCAATCTGAAAAGCGTCAATAAAATCTGCGAGAGGTTCGGGATTACATACGCAAGGACCACCTGCAACAACAATGGGTAAATCGAGAGTATCTCCCCTGTCCTTTGAGCGAAGAGGTATTTTACCTAAGTTGAGCATATTCAGAACATTGGTGAATGAAAGCTCATATTGAAGAGTGAAACCAACTGCATCAAAATCAGTAAGAGCATCTCTGCTTTCAAGACCAAAAAGCGGTATATCTCGCTCACGCATAACTTTTTCCATATCAGTATCGGGAGCAAAAACTCTCTCACACCAATAATTTTCACGTGAATTTATAAGACTATATAAAATTTTCATTCCCAGGTGCGACATACCAATTTCATAAGTATCGGGAAAACAGAATGCAAAGCGTATATCAACATTTTCTTTGTTTTTTACCACTGAATTTAATTCACCGCCGGTATACCTTGCAGGCTTCTGGACTAATGGTAAAATTCTCTCAATTTTTTCTTTCAACATTGCAAAAAACTCCAATATAAAATATATAGCTATTTTACAATATTTTTGCTTAATAATCAAGATAGTTTTGCTTTTTGAAAATAATTGAAAGGAACATATAAATGCACATTATTAAAAGAGAAAAATTATGTTGATAGTTTAAAAATATGTATATTGAAACAAATGAAAAAACAACGGTTACGATCAATGAAACACAGGTCAGAATTTGTTCTGTAGTCTTTTCGGAAAAGTACTTTAATAATATATTTTTTAAAACATTTCCACCATCAAAAGTATGAAAAGGAATCAGGTTAAAACATCCAAGAACAAAATTCATATCAGCAATATCTGAAAAAAACAATTCATCAACGGAAGTAAATTTTGAAAGCAGGCTGAAAACAGCACCTGTAAGAACGTTAAATACAGGTGCTGAAGCATTAATTATAATCTCAGAATTAAAATTATTTACCGCGGTTAAGTTTCTTTTTATATTGGCGCCAAAAATCGTGAAGGAAACTACTTCAGGTGCAACAGAAAAGCGATAAATAAATATCAGATGAACCATTTCATGCACTGTTGCAAAAAACAACAGAATACCGATGTTTCTGCTGTAACTTACAGTTAAAACATATAAAATCAAAGCCAAAAAAGAAAAACTGATTCTATATGTTGTGTTTTTTATTTTAAACTGCATTTGTTGCCTCTTCAAGCGCATTTTGCGGATTATATGATACATTATTAATCCTTAACTCAAAATGCAGATGGGGACCGGTAGAACTGCCGGTAGACCCTACGCTTGCAATAACCTCACCCGCTCTTATTTTCTGACCTTTTTTCACATTAAGTTTTTCACAATGGCAGTAAACAGTCATAATATCATTATCGTGGTTTATTTTTAAGTAATTACCATTCCATTTATCATAATCTGCTTCTATAACTTCTCCGTCAAAAGCTGAATAAATATTTGTACCTTTGGGTGCAGCGATGTCAATACCTGCGTGAAAACGCAAATCACCGCTTATGGGATGTGTTCTTACGCCGAATTCTGATGTTGTTTTACCTTTTAACGGCAACACCATCTTTTGATTTAACTTATAACTATTTACAGAAACATTTTCAGGTATATCGCTATCAGAAGAAACTTTAATATCTCTACCGCCACTTGCGATTATTTCAGCGCTTAATGACGGTTCTTCAAAAGGCACAAATACAGTTTCCTCTTCCTCTGCTTCTTCAGTGGTTTCACTGGTATTATCAGTAGATTTTTCGGGCTTTATTTCTGTTATAACGGAAAAAACTGATTGCGCTTCTTCTATGCTCAGATTGTCTTCAAGTTTATTTGAGAACATATATACAAGGTCTGTAAAGAGTTTTGAGTTACTGCTTTTTAAAGCAAAAAGCAAGCCGAATAATACTAAACAAACCAAAAATTGCAGTAATAATGTTTTTGATAAATAATCCTGTTTATTTCTATTCATAAAAAAATCACCTGCAAAAATATATGCAGGTGATAAAAAAATTATTCTTCAGTCTGAAGCTCTTCCCATTCTGTATACATATCTTCAAGGCTTTTTCTCAAATCATTAAGATTATTTGTATATTGGAGAAGTTTTTCATAATTTGCAGAAATCTCGGGAGTTGAAATTTCTTCTTCAAGAACTGAAATCTTGTTTTCAGTTTCTTCAATTTCAACCTCTAATTTTGAAATTCTTGTTTTTCTCTTTCGTTCGTTACTTGCCTTTTCTTTTCGCAGTTTATAATCATTAACAACAGGCTTTTTCTCTTCCTTTTCAGCGACTGCAAGGGTGTTCTGACTTTCTCTGTATTGCAGATAGTTGTCGTAATTTCCGTCAATGTTAACTGCACCATCGTGAGTTAAATAAACAGTTTTATTTGCAAGTTTATTAATAAAATATCTGTCATGGGAAACAACAAGCATTGTTCCGTCGAAATCCAGAAGAGCATTTTCAAGAACCTCTCTTGATGTTATATCAAGGTGGTTTGTTGGCTCGTCAAGAATAAGGAAATTAGGTTTTGAAAGCATTATTTTGAGAAGTGAAATTTTTGCTCTTTCGCCACCGCTTAGGAGTGATACTTTTTTATATACATCCTCACCGCAGAAAAGGAACATTGCAAGAGCTGAACGAATTTCTGTTTCAGTCATAAAACGATACATATCCCAGACTTCATCAAGAACTGTTTTATCGGAATGAAGCTTATCAATGTTCTGGTCAAAATAGCCGATTTTAACATTTGAACCAAAACGGAAGGTGCCGTAATCCTGATTAACTTCTTTATTGAGAATTTTCAGGAATGTGGATTTGCCGCAACCATTAGGTCCTAAAAGAAAGACTCTGTCTTCCCGGAAAACTGATAAATTGAAATTACTGAATAACTTCTTATCAGGAAAGCTTTTGGAAAGGTCTTTGACAGTAACAACCTCGTCACCAGTTCTCACATCAGTTTTAAAACTGAAATGAATGCTTTTTATGGCTTTGTCAGGGACAACAAGGGTTTCTTTGAGCCTTTCTATCTGCTTTTCTTTGCTTGCAATTGTAATATAATTTCGCGCCTGATTGAAACGTTTCTGCTGCTCAATTATTCCCTCAATTCTTTTGATTTCGGCGATTGTTTTCTCATATTCACGCTCTATTGTCAGTTCTCTTTCTGCTTTAAGCTTCTGGAAAACTGTGTAATTACCTGTTGTAAGAGTCAGCTTCTTATGAGCGATTTCCATTGTTGAGGTTGTTATTTTATCAAGGAAATATCTGTCATGGGAAACAACAATAACTGCACCTTTGTACTTTATCAAAAAGTCTTCAAGCCAGTTTACCGCATCAATATCAAGGTTATTAGTAGGCTCGTCCAAAAGTAGGAGATTAGTATTTGATAAAAGCAGTTTGCATAAAGAAAGCTTCGAACGCTGACCACCACTTAAAGAATTAACCTTTAAATCAAGGTCTTTCTCCGAAAAGCCAAGACCGATTAGTGCAGATTTTGTTTTGGATTTATAAACAAGACCATCACGTCGTTCAATTTCTTCAGTTAATTTAACTTGTTTTTCGATTAATTCAATTCTGGTTTCAGTTAAGAGCTTTTCGTTAATTTTTTCAAGCTCTTCTTCCATTTTTGCAACATCATTGAAAACAGTCAAAGCTTCGTTATAAAGAGTCTGATTATCGTCACACTCAAGATACTGCTCCATATAACCGATTCGAACATCTTTACCACGTACAATTCCACCTTCATTGGGTGAATAAATACCGATTATAAGCTTGAATAAAGAGGTTTTTCCTGTTCCGTTAGCACCAATAAGACCGATTTTATCATTTTCTTCCACTTTAAAAGCGGCGCCTTTGAACAAGACGCCGTCAAGAAAACCGAATGTTAAGTTTTGTGCCGTTAATAATGACATAAAACCACCAAATGCTTACATTATTATGTACTTATAATGTGCTGACTAAAACTTCAAAACTACCTTTAAGAACAGTTTCACCTGCATTCGCAGGAACGAAAATACTGTCACCTGATGCGATTTCAACAACTGCTCCGTTGCATTCAACTGTACCCTCGCCTTTTGTTACGAGAAGAGAAACAAAGCTTTCGTTATCTACATTGAAAGTATATGTACCATCAACATTAAGAGTTGACATTTTAAAGAATTCGCAGGAGCAAAGGTCCTGTGAAACTGCACCATCTACTGAAACCTTTTCACCATCAGGATCGCACGAACGGGTCGGAGGAACTGTATCAGTTACATCAAGTGCTTTTTCAACGTGTAATTCACGAGGTTTGCCGTCAATAAGTCTGCCATAGTCATAAACACGGTAAGTTGTATTGCAGTTCTGTTGAACCTCTGCAAGAAGAATACCACCTCCGATTGCGTGAAGAGTACCCGCATTAATAAAGAACACATCACCTTTTTTAACATTTACCTTGTTAACATAATCGAGGAAAGTGTTGTCTTCGATAGATTTTTTAAATTCATTACGGGTTAATTCTTTGTTGAAACCATAAATAAGCTGAGCGCCTTCATCACAATCAAGGATATACCATGCTTCTGTTTTACCATAGCTGTTTTCATATTTCTTCGCGTATTCATCGTCAGGGTGAACCTGAACCGATAAATCAGATTTTGCATCAATGAATTTTATAAGAAGAGGAAATTCTTCATATTTCTCCCCTTTTGAACCAAGGAGTTCTTTATGCTCTTTAACAAGCTCAGTAAAGGATTTACCTTCAAATTCACCGTTAATGACAACATTATCGCCATCATTTCTTGCACAAAGCATCCAGGCTTCTGCAATATTGTTAAGGTCGGATTTGAAGCCGTAATCATTCTTTAAACGATTACCACCCCATACAATTTCTTTAAAAACAGGTTGTAATTTTATAGGATAGCTCATTATTGTTCCTCCGATTTGTTTTGCTGACTTGTTCCCGCTTCAACGGCAACTACATTTTTAATTTCTTTCTTTTCTATAAAGGGAACAGAAGATGATTTAATATCAATTCTGTCATAATATTCTTTAAATCTTATAGTAAATCTTATTTTCCTTTTACATTTCTTACACAGGAAAATTGCTCTAAAAGACTGGTTCATAACACGCCAATCGGTAACTCTTTCACATGAAGAACCGCAAATATCACAAAGGCAAACCATTTTAGATTTGTCAATGAGAGGACTGTTGATATCTGTAATAACCTTCGGCTTGAATGTGATTTTAGAATAGAAAGAGTTATCGCAAACCAAGGTATAAGACTTTAACATATTCTCGTTAAATATCTTTTTAAATAAATCTGCAGTAAGCTTACTGTCATCCAAGGCTCTATGAAGAGAATACTCTTCAAAATTGATACCGAGCTTTTCTGCCGCAGCAGAAAGACCAATCTGGTCAGCTTTTGAGATATTCATAAATGCCTGAGCATATTTTTGCAAATTTACATAATTGCTTAAGAATGGAATGAAGGAGATACCATTGAAATACTTGAAATTTTCAATAAGTACTCTTATATCCGTATCCCCCCAAGTGAGGATAACATTCTCTTCATGAGAAACCCATTTCCTGAAATTTGACATAGCCTGAGAAAATGGTGTACCGCTACTTATATCATCATTTGTGATGTTGGTAAGCTCTTTAACTCTTGCATGGAGTTTTTTACCTAACTGCGCTTTAATGAAAACAGAGAATGTATCAACAATATCGAGATTACTGTTAAGCTTAACAGCACCAATCTCAATGATTTCATTCATAAAACCCTTTTTCTTTTTACAGTAAGTGTTATTCCACTCAAGGTCCATTATGATATAATTCACGTTTAATCTCACATCCGAAAACCCAACCATTCATTGTGAACAGTCAAATTAAAATTATTTTAAGCCATCTGCATCGTATAAAAATGCAGTTTCAAGAAGAACCTCTGCACCAACTTTGAGTGCTTCGGGAACAAGCATATCAGGTGCATCAAGTCTTGTATGGTAATATCTTGGTGGTGTCGGGTCCATAGCAGCAAAGCCTGTTGCTTTAATACCCTTCTGAGTGAATGCCGCAGCATCGCAAGCACCAAGATAAATTGAAGCATAGGGAATATCGTATCCACAGTTAAGAGCTGCTTCTTTTACAAGTTCTTTAACTTGCTTATCGTGCTTTAATGTACCGCTTAAATCCCTGTCATAAACCGCCATATCTTTAAGGTCGCGCATAGTGTCACAAGCAACAACAACTGTTTCAATTTCTTTAAGCTCTTTTTCATGAGCTTTAGCATAAGCTTTTGCACCGCGAAGTCCTGCTTCTTCAGAACCTGAAAGAATAACACGAACTTCAGTGTTTTCAAAGCGAACGTCTCCTTCGTCCATTAATTTCAGAACAGACATAGCAGAAAGGCAGCCTGAAAGATTATCGTTAGCACCGGGAACGCTTTTTGTATAGCTTTGAAAGAAAAGGAAGCCTATGTAAGGAATAACGAAAACACAAAGAACAATACCAACAATAAGGAAGAATGTATCTGCACCTGCAGATTCAACACCCTTTAATTCAAGAACAATAAATTTAATTAAACTTGCAATACAACAAGCAATAAGACCAACAACAGCAGGAATAAGGAAAAGCTTCATTCCTGTTCCGCCAAGTTTATAGTTAAGGATCCATTCATACTGTGAATCGGAGTGACCAACGAAAATAATTCTTTTCTTGGTTTCGCCAGTTGGTTTTCTTGTTGCAATAAGGTTATGGGAAGTATGACCTTTGAAAAGAGGGTCAATAAACTGCTTATACATTAAAAATTCAAGTACAAGCGGAATAAATCCGAGAACAGTAAGCAAAAAGCCTACAAGAGGATAGCTGAAATAAAGAATTGTTGCAATAATTGCCATGGCAACTGTAAAAGGAATAAAGCCCATAAATGCCTGACGATGCACAATAAATTCTTCAAAAGAAACATCATCGGACCATTTCTTTAAATCCTCACCCATCGACTGTTGAGCAGCATATTCTTCCTTGCTACCGGGAGCACGAGGTCCGATTTTTTCACAGATATCAGTAATTTTTTTTACCATGTAATCCGTGTTTGCATCAAGGTTGATTTTTGCCGCATCAAGTTTTGATAAAACTGTTTTCATTGAAATCACCTTCAATTTCCAAAATACACAATAAATATAGCATAATTGTATTGTATTTACAACAGTTTATAAAAAATTAAATATATTGATTTTATAGTAGTTATATTGTAAAATACAACTATTATCACAAGGTGGTGTTCTTTATGGTAAACGATTCAAGAGTATTATTTTACAAATCTGCCGCTAAAGAATGGCTTCAGGCAATGCCTTTAGGTAACGGTTTTCTTGGTGCTATGGTTTATGGCAGAACCGATAACGAAACAATTGCAATGAACTCTGACACTCTCTGGACAGGCTTCCCTCGTCCCTCTCAGGTAAAAGAAGGCGCAAATGAAGCTTTTATTAAAGCAAGAGGTTTAGCTATGCAGGGCGAGTACAGAAAAGCTCAGGACATTATTGAAGACAAGGTTCTTGCTCATTGTTCTCAGGCATATATGCCCCTTTGCCACATTAAATACAAATTTAAAAACTCTTGTTTTTTAAAGGATTATGAAAGACAGCTTGATTTAGAAACAGGTATAAATACCGTTACATATTCTCGTGGTAAATACAAATTTAAAAGGGAATGCTTTGTTAGTGCTGTTGATGATGCATATATTGAGCACATCTCCTGTAATCAGAAGGCTTTGAACTTTGAAATTTCTCTTACAACACAGCTAAAGGGTAAATCTTTTTGTGATAAGGATGTTTTGATTTTAGATGGTATGGCACCCTCTGATTCTCCTTGCAATCAGGAAACTTATGCCCGTCTTGATGCACCTCAATATCCCGATGATCCTGCCCTTCAGGGAACTCATTTCCGTTGCACATTAAAGGTTGTAACAGATGGTAAGGTTGAATATAAAACTAAATCAATTGTTATTTCAAATGCAAATAGTGCAACTATTGTTTTCTGTACCGAAAACTCCTTCAATGGCTATGATAAACACCCCGTTTTAGAGGGTAAAGAATTTGAGAATGCTTGTATTGAAAAACTCAATAAAGTTAATGCTGAAGATTTCTCTTCTCTTAAAACTGCCCATATTGACGATTTCTCAAGCTATTTCAACAGAGTAAGCGTTGATATCGGTTCAGATAAAAAAGGTAATATTCCTACTGATAAGCGTCTTATTAAGCATAATAAAGGCGAAAGTGATATTGCGCTTTATGCTCTTATTTTCAATTTCGGCAGATACCTTGTTATTTCAGGTTCAAGAGCAGGCTCTCAGGCAACTAACCTGCAGGGTATATGGAATGATAAGGTTTCTCCCCCCTGGAGCTCTAACTATACAGTTAATATAAATACCGAAATGAACTATTGGCCTGTTCTCCCCTGCAACCTTGCTGAATTTAACCAGCCTGTTATTGACTTGGTTAAGGATTTATCAGTTAAGGGTGAAAGAACTGCTAAGGAGATTTACGGTGCACGTGGCTTCTGTGCTCACCATAACGTTGATATATGGAGATATTGCGACCCTGCTTGCGGTGATGCTCAGTGGGGCTTTTGGAATATGTCAGGTGCCTGGTTCTGTCAGCACGTGTTCAATCATTATTTATACACAAACGATAAGCAATACTTAAAGGAAATTGCTTACCCGATTATGAAAAAGTGTATTCAGTTTATTCTTGATTTGCTTATTGAAGATAAAGACGGCTATCTCATTATGGCACCCTCAACCTCACCCGAAAACGAGTTTCTTATTGACGGTGTTGCAATGAGTCTCAGCGAAACCACAACAATGACAATGAGCCTTGTTAAAGAGGTATTTACAAATACAATTAAAGCCGCAGAAATTCTCGGTGAAAATGATGAAGATATAGAAGCTATGAGAAAAGCGTTACCAAGACTTTTACCTTTTAAAATCGGTAGCCGCGGTGAGCTTCTCGAATGGTATAAGGAGCTTAAAGAGCACGAGCCTGACCACAGACACAAATCCCATCTTTACGGACTTCATCCCGGTAACCTTATTACACCCGATGAAACACCCGATTTGGTAAAGGCTTGCATTCGTTCCCTTGAACTTCGCGGCGATAACGGCACAGGTTGGAGCCTGGGTTGGAAAATCAATATGTGGGCTCGTCTATGGGACGGAGACCATGCATTAAAGCTTCTTGATATGCAGTTAAGACCCGTTCCCGCAGTAAGAAATGTCAGATATCGCGGTGGCGGAACCTATCCCAACCTTTTTGACGCTCATCCTCCGTTCCAGATTGATGGTAACTACGGTTGCACAGCAGGTATTGCAGAAATGCTTCTTCAGTCAAGAGCAGGCAAAATCTTTCTTCTCCCTGCCCTTCCGAGCAGTTGGAAAAACGGCAAGGTTACAGGTCTTAAAGCAATAGGCAATATCACAGTTGATATTGAATGGAAAAACGGCAAAATGGTTAACTACAACCTTGACGGTAACACGGACGGCATAGAAATATATTGTCAGGGTGAGAGAATATAACGATAAAAAGGAGAGGTTTTTACGCCTCTCCTTTGCTTATTATGTATTAATTATTTACCCAAAGCTTCACCGATAAGGTCATAGAGTGCTTCAAGCTCTTCTTTAGTTAAAGAAATACCTTTACCCATTTTTTCGTGGTCTGGTGCCCAGTCACGAATATCGTATTTTGGTTTTCCACCATTCCAGGAAATGAGGTTAAGCTCTCTTGTCCAACCTTTACCGCTTTCTGAAATTTCACCTAAGTTTTCCTGAATTTCATATTTGAATTCTGCCATTGTTCTTCTCTCCTTTTATAAATTATTGAATATTATATTTCTCTTTAACTGCCTGAGTAAAAGCATACATCTGTTCAATTTCAAGTCTTCTGCTTTCTGTAAGCTCTGCAGGATTTCTTGTTCTTGTGTTAATTCCGATATTAACACCATCAAGGCTTACATAATATTTTGCATTTACGGGATAGCACTGACATTCTGTAACAGAGAAATAACCGACCATATCCTGTAAGAATTTGGCTTTTTCCTCATCTCCATCTTTATGAGCCTTAATAAGCTCTACATAAAGCTCAGGGTGGAAGTTTGCCATAACACCTGAATAACCGAGCGCACCCATTTTTATGCTCTCTAAAAGAGTTGCCGCATTAGCATTAAAGAGCTTAACGCTTGTGCCGTTAATAATATCAAGCTTTTCTTTAAGC
>JAZNTA010000107.1:0-10226 GCA_045591525.1 Acutalibacteraceae bacterium
GAAGGGAGCCGCTTTTGTTATATATTTTCTATTGACATTGCTATCGCAACTGTATATATTATACATACACAGTATAAACAGAGGTGATGACGTGAACATACTGATTGATAATAAAAGCGGTGCTCCGATCTATGACCAGATCTATTCCCAAATCAAATGTCAAATTATCAGCGGAGCACTCCAAGAAGATGAAATGCTGCCGTCCATTCGTGGCTTGGCGAAAGACCTTCGTATCAGCTTTATTACCACTAAGCGTGCGTATGAGGAGCTTGAAAAGGATGGCTTTATCTATACGCTTCCCGGAAAGGGGTGCTATGTTGCCCCAAAGAATGTGGAGCTGCTGCGGGAAGAGAATCTGAAGAAGATCGAAGAACATATAGACAAGATCGTAAGACTTGCCGCTTCCTGTAATTTAAGCAAAAAAGACATTATTGAAATGGTTAATTTCAGTCTGGAGGAACAAGGATGAACGCACTTGAAATTAAAAATCTAACAAAAGCATATCCCGGTTTTACACTGGATAATCTGAATCTTACCCTGCAAAGCGGATGTATTATGGGTCTGATTGGTGAAAACGGTGCCGGTAAAAGCACCACAATTAAGCTAATTCTTAATATGCTCCACAAGGACAGCGGAAGCATTACAATCCTCGGAAAAGACAATACGGATAGTATTGAACTGACAAAAGAAGATATCGGCGTAGTCATGGATGAGGTCGGTATTCCAGAATGGCTTACGGTAAAGCAGGTTGGGAACGTGATGAAAAACACATTCCGCAACTGGAACGATGCTGAATACGCTCATTTGGTCCAGAAACTTGCTTTACCGGAAGGAAAGCAGTTCAAAGAATTTTCCCGTGGTATGAAGATGAAAATGGGCATTGCTATTGCACTGTCTCATAACGCAAAGCTTCTTATCCTGGATGAGGCAACGGCAGGCCTTGATCCTGTGGTTCGTGATGAAGTTGTTGAGATGTTCAGTGACTTTACAAGGGACGAAAATCACTCCATTCTCATTTCTTCCCATATCGTTAGTGACCTTGAAAAGCTTTGTGATTACGTGGCGTTCCTGCATAAAGGAAAGCTGCTGCTCTGCGAGGAGAAAGATCAGTTGCTTGCCGAGTACGGTTTGATACACTGCACGTCCGAAGAACTGCAAAATCTTCCGGCAGAGGCGATTAAGTATAAGAAGGAAAATCCGTATGGCATCGAAGCAATGGTGCTGAGAAACGCCGTGCCCGCAGGTGTTAATGTCAGTCCTATCAGTATTGAAGAACTGTTTGTGTTTATGGTAAAGGAGGCGAGATAATTGAAGGGACTTCTCTTAAAAGATTGGTATATGGTGAAGAAATATTGCAGAGCATATCTGCTGGTTGCTGTTGTATTCATTGCAGTATCTTTTTTTAGCGATGATAATATGTTCTTTGTGTTTTACCCTTGCTTGCTTTGCGGTATGATCCCGGTCAATCTTCTTGCTTACGACGAACGCAGCCGATGGATGCAATACAGCGGTACGCTGCCGTACACGAAAACACAGATTGTTTCAGGCAAATATCTAATTGGGTTGCTTGCTCAGCTCACAGTACTGTTGGCAACCGGTATTGGGCAAGCCGTGAAAATGTCTGTTGCAGGCGGCTTTGTATTCGGAGATTTTGCTGTCCTTATGTTATTGATGCTGATCGTATCCACGCTCTCTTCATCCATTTGTCTTCCGTTTGTTTTCAAGCTTGGCGTGGAAAAAGGCAGAACTGCCTATTATGTAATGATCGGATTTGTCTGTGGTGCCAGCGTTTTGGCATCAAGTATTCTCAGGGGACAACTTATGAGTGAAATACAGCCCAACCTAATTTTAGCTTTGGTTGCTGTCGTTGGAATCGGCATATATATCCTTTCCTGGTATTTGTCGATTGTGTTTTTCAAGAAAAGAGAAATTCAATAGATAGAAAAAGGAGGATTATTATGCCTGCATTTATCGTAACGGCTTTGGTTGGCGTTGTATGTATTGTTCTCGGTATTTCAAATATGAAAGGCAATATATCATCGTTGCACTCATACCACAGAAGCAGAGTGTCCGAAGAGGATCGAATTCCTTTCGGAAAGAAGGTTGGTCTTGGAACTATCATTATCGGTGTCGTTATCATTGTGTTTAGCGGATTGTCTGCTGTGACACTCTACACAGACAAGGAAGTATTCACCTTAATTGGAACAGGAATCCTTATTGCCGGCATCATTGTGGGATTGGTAATTAGTTTCAAGGCAATGATAAAATATAACAAAGGGATATTTTAGTTCTATTTCGAAAAAAGAAAAATTCAGCACAAAGCAAAGGCGTCGCAGAAATGCGGCGCTTTTTGCTTTTTATATCGAAAAACGCTGGACTTGTGAAAGGTGTTGTGGTATGTGTTTGTGTTGCAAAAAGGAGGTGCAACGCACATGACAACACTTGAAGATTTATACTACGGCAACATTAGTCCGCACGAAAGGTACATCAAGCGAGGAACGAGAGTAGACAAGCTCGTCAAGCTGATATGCAAAAACGAGGAAGAACTCAACGCAGGACTCACAGAGAAACAAAAAGAAACCTTTGAAAAGTTTAAAGACTGCACAAGCGAACTGTCCTGTATCACCGAGCGTGAGGCATTCAGTTCGGGATTTATCCTTGCCACTCGCATAATGGTGGAAGTGATGCAAGGGTTGGAGGAGGTCGAGGATATATGAGGAAAATCACAATCCTTCTTCTCTGCTGTGGGGTGCTCGTAAGTATGGTAGGATGCGGTGGCAACACCGCACCGCCTACTACGGAGAGTCAGCCAACAATGGTATCGGAAACGGTAATAACGGAAACACCACTCGAAACAATACAGCCCGTGACGGCGGTAGAGCCGACAGAGAAAGAAAAAGAACCTATCCCGACCGAGAGCAAGGGTCGGGCGACAGAGCCGACTATGACCGCCACAGAGCCAACAACAGCAGAATCAACAGAAGAAACAACGACGACTGTAACAAATACCGAAGAAGAAAAAGATATTTCGAAGATTACAGAAACAGCGCAAAGCACAACACCGCGGCTAACGGAAAGTGAAACAACGACAATCGAGCTGCCAAAGGTAACGGAGCCTCCCACCGAAACGGAGCCTCCAAAGGTAACCAAGCCGGAACCTACGGAAAAGCCTGCTCCCTTCGATATTGATCACTGGATCGCATATGCAATGAGCTACGCCGAAAGCAAAGGACTCGTACTAAGCGACACAGCGGTAGATTGCTGGGATAACCCCATCCGAGCAGGTGTGCACTGCATCTACCTCGAAAGAGATATCCAAAGCCGACTTGACCGCTATGCAAGAGATGAGGACATCACCGATGTGTGGATCTGGGCAGAAGCTACGGGCAGCGACTGCTACGACATTTATATCGGCTACGCTTAAAAACGAATAGGATAAATCATGCGACAAAAATACTGGTCATCATTGATGGCCAGTATTTTTTTATTGATCTTTCTTCCAAATGTCGATTAATAACCCCAAAAACAAAATTGCGATGCTAATTTTGGACAGCCACTCACTACTGATAATTATTGTTCTTAAACCATAACTAACTAACAAAGAAATAAAGAAAACAAGCACTTCCTGTATACCTTTAAACATAACATCCTTGTAAAGGTACATTATTCGATCTTTAATTCTTATTCTAAGTAACGGGTTTCGTTTATTAAGAAAAATACCAATTTGACAAAGAATAGTAAAAATAAGCGCAGCAAGGTCTAAATTGATCTTGGCAGCTACTGATGTAAACGACAAACAAAAGAAAATAGCAAAGCAGAACAGAATCAGACCAAAAGACATAAAATAGTCATTCAGTTTCATTGCACGCATTAAAGCAATAGCATTCTTGTCACTTTGGTCTTTTACGCCATTAAAGAACGGTATATCAACAGACTCTTTTCTTTTTTCGAATGAGTTGCTTATAAATAGTGCCACTTTTGTCCGCTTGAAAAATGCGCCTTTTTGGAACAAAAACATCTTGCGTAACGAAACGGGATAATGAATATTGGAGTTATCAAATTCTGTATTTTTAAAAGGTGTTTTTTCTTGTATTTGTAAAGCTATTTCTTTTCTAAGAGATTTATTCCACGAATTAAACAAACCACCCTTTTGTATGGTATATTGGTTGAACTTAAACTCATCTTCGACGAAAGACCTGCTTATATAGTATTCTCTATTGTGCCGAATTACTGCATAATATGTATGCTCGGTAGTACCTCTAAATTCATCGATTATTGTTTTGAATTCAGTTGTACTCATTCTAACATACATTTTTTGCACATACTCGTTGAGAAATTTACACACTTTTTTATAAGAGAATTTGCAGCATAGAAAAACTTGAAGCCGGTGTTTACGTTTGAGCTTTTTATCATCGGGTTCTTTAAATCCCATACGCATAAACAGAATTTCATACTTAGCATATAGTGCAAAAAGATAAGCAATAGGTAAATATATAATCGACAATATTATTGGCAATGCCAAACCAACCAAAATGTCTACAAAATAAACTTCACCGATGGAATCTATTATCGATTTTATCGTAAGACCAATTATTATAAGTCCAGCAATCCCAACGATTCCATCAACAACCTTTTTCGTTGCTTCGGTTTTCTTTACCAGCGAAGATTGCATAATCATTAAGATGACCAAAATCGGTTGCAATATCATTTCTCCTATAAAGGAGAACGTAAATGTACCGGTAATGAATTCTACTAAAGCGGTAAACTTAAGATTGTCAATTATAATATTTTTAAAATAGTGTTCCTCTAATTGCCGGCTTGTTGCGTTAAAGCACACAGGGACACCTACAAACAGAGTCCACAAAGCGATATCTTTTACATACAGCCAGTCCCAAATAGACGAATATGTACACGCCCAAACAAAACCAGCCGCCAACAACAGAAGAAAGCAAAAAGGAACAACAAGTTTTTTATGGCATGCTGCTTTGATAACTGGTAGTAAAATATCCTTTCCCTTATTGCGAACGAGAATATACATAAGTAAAAGTATGCCATATATGAAAATCGCGATTTCACGTGTTGTGAAAATTCCCATTTCAACCTCATCTCTTTTCAACGTACTCTGTACATTATTATACCATATTTTTTGGGAAAAGTAAGTAACATATAAAATGTTATTGGCGTATTTTTACGAAACCCCTTTATTTTTAGCGGATATTGTAGTATAATAATTATTGCCAAACAAATTTCATAATTAAGAATGATAGTTAAATTCTCGCAAAGGGGTAATTATACCCTTTTTTGAGCACAATAACTATGTGAATTTGGTAAAAACGCAAATTCCATCAAGTTATTGTGCGGGCGACCTATCATTGCTTGAAATTTGTTTGGCGACAATCGGGGTTTGCGTTTTTCGGTGTGTGCAGCTTCGGTTGTACACACCTTTTTATTTCACAAGATTGCACGGTGACAATATGAAAGACTAATATATACCGTAAGGAATGTGACTATGGCTAAAAACACGAAGAAAAAACAAGCGTTAGAGGTATTAGATGCTGCAAATAAAGAATATAAGCAGGTATGTTCGGAACTGAAAAAGGAATATAAAATCCTTGACCAAAAATCCGACTCTGCAGTGCAACTTATTTCAGATGTCGAAAAGCTCATAGAGAATATTAGACATCGCCCATGGTCATATAAGGCTATTAAGCATAAAATCTCCGTAAAAAAGAAACGCATTTTGGAAAGGCGTGATTTGGAGAGAAAAGAAAGAAATAAAAACATTACTGCCGGAGTTGTAGCTGGTGGTGTACTTGCCGGTGGTCTAACATTTGTTGCTTTTATGAAGGACATATTCAAGAAAAACATAATTCTTGGAATTGTGTGCTTGATTTTAATCGTATTTGTACTTGCTGCATATTTGATTTTCAAATTATTTAACAGTATAAAAACTGCCAAAAAAGCATACGAGCAAATCAAACTCATAAAAGAAGAAACTGATAAAAATCGACGTCTTATTGCCGAAACCGAGGTGTTGATCAAGAAAATCGAAAGCATACATAATACCGTCGAAAGCTTTTATAAAACTCTTGAAGTACATAACGGTTCAAGTTATAAGGAACTTTCTGAAGCGGATAAAGATGGGCTTGGAGCGTTATATCATCATACACTTGCCCTCACAGAGTTAGTAAATGGACAGGTGGGATAAAAATGGCAGTAAAGAAAGTGATAAAACACACTCAAGAACAAGCAGGAGCTGCATGGATAAATTATCTCCGTGTTCTGCGTACAGAAAATCTTTTAGAGAAACTTTCAGCTCAGGATTGCAATATCCAAAAAGCACTTAAGGCATTAAATGAAGTAAAAATATTTATAGCCAATCCTTCTCATATTTTGGGATCAACACAGACAAAACACGGCGAAGTTGCAGAGCATATGCAGGTTGCTTTTGTCAACGCTGAGGAATATGTACAGGGAAAAATGCCGAGTCATACATTTGAAGGAGTTGGAAGAACAGCAATGGAAGACTATCTGCGTGATGGTCAGATGATACAGTCGAAGTTTTATAACGGTGTTAAAGGAACGTTCAATGCTGTTTGCCATCACTTGGAAAGTTATCCAGATTACATATCCCAAGGTGGTAGGTACGATATTCCCCGAGAACAATATGAAAAGTTAATGGACATTTATAACCGCGGTGAGATGGCGCGCTCAAGTCTTATGCGTACAGAAGAAACACTGTATAAAGCAATGAAGGCTTGGGAGGCGGATAACGGTCTAAATATAAAAGCTGTAGTGAAGCCTGCTATTGTCGGCTATGATGAAGTGCAGCTTGGTGTAGCTGACAACACTATCCATCAAGAAGAACAAAAGGTTCAAAAGATGGACGAGGAAATCCGTACCAAAGCATACGAAGTGGCAAAACCCACTTTACAAGAAGGGGTCAAGGCAACTGCTGTTGCCGCTGTTCTTGAAGGCGGTATCACATTCGCTATCAAGGTTTACCAAAAGAGAAAAGCCGGCAAAAAAATACAAGATTTTACCCAAGAAGATTGGAAAGAAGTCGGCTTGGATACTTTAGTTGGAACGGGAAAAGGCGCAGTTCGTGGTGCAGTAGTCTACACAATGACAAACTACACACCCGTTCCTTCGCCCATAGCAAGCGCTATGGTAACCGCTTCTTTTGGTGTTACAGCACAGGCTCGAAAAATGAGCAAAGGTGAACTTACCGCTGAAGAATTTGTTGATAACTGTGAAGTCATTTGTTTGGATGTTGCGGTTAGTGCATTATCCTCTATGCTCGGTGAAGTAATAATTCCAATACCTATCCTTGGAACGATAATTGGAAACACAGTCGGTATGTTTATGTATGAGATTTCAAAGACATACCTCACAGCAACTGAGAAAAAGTTAATAGAACGTTATCGAAGAGACTGCGAAACATATATTACTAAACTCGACAACGAATATTGCAATTTTGTCAGCAAATTGAAAGATGATTTTTCTGAATTCAATTCAATTATAATTCTCGCATTCGATGGAGATATGAATCAAAGATTCGAAACTTCAATTCGAGTGGCTCAAAATGTAGGAGCCTCTGAAGATAAACTATTAAGAAATTCAACAGAAAGAGATGCTTTTTTCTCTGAAGAATGATATTAAATAGCACGGAGGTGTGAATAATGGCGCTTATTAAATGTCCGGAATGCAAAAAGAAAATTTCTGATCAATGTGAAAACTGTCCCAACTGTGGTTATCCCATCAAAGCAAACATAACTACGGTTGAAGCTGAGGCGTTCGAAAAATCCAATTCATCAAAAGATAATGTAGCCAAGTCTGTCCTCAAAAAATGGTGGTTTTGGACTGTTGTCGGAGTTGTTTTAGCTGCTCTTGTGTTGGGTACTGTTCTGTTGGTCAATCGTGATACAAAGCCAAGACTTGACAAAGATGGAAATCCTATTTTTATAGAACTTACCGATGGGGTCTATACAAACGCTGATAAATATAAGGGATATCACATCAATATCAAAG
Organism: Acutalibacteraceae bacterium; assembly: GCA_045591525.1. Taxonomy (GTDB): domain Bacteria; phylum Bacillota; class Clostridia; order Oscillospirales; family Acutalibacteraceae; genus DTU089. The sequence continues at coordinate 8,032 of JAZNTA010000107.1, forward strand.
GCAAAGTATTTCAAGTAATGGGTGACAACGGAACGAGCAAGGGCATACAGGTTTGGTTAGATCCCGAAACTTGCGAACAGAACCTGATGATATATTACAATACCAATGTTGATGTAAAACAAGGTGATTATATCTCCTGCTCTGGATATATCGATTCTGTAACCAAGTATAAAAACGCTTATGATGCTGAGTTATATGCTCCCCTTGTTTATTCAACGGATTTACAAAAGGCTACATACATAGATGTTATGGCTCCAACTACGGAAACGATAACGCCTGATGACCTAAGAAAGGAATCCTTTGGCTATTCTGTCATAGTTCAAAAAGTGGAGTTTTCTGAAAAAGAAACTCGTGTATATATTTCCATAGCAAATAACGGCAAGGCAGCTTTGTATGTAGGTGATTCTGTTGTCATACAAGACGGAAAGCAGTATAAAGCTACAATCAACTATGAAGCAAATTATGATGAGATTCCTTATGAGATTGTCAAAGGTGCATCAAACACAGGAGTTTTGGTATTTCCTGCAATAGAGGCCGATGATTTTGAATTAAATCTGGATGTTCATTCTGACGATTATGACGAAAAACTTGGTGAATATACTTTTTTGATTGGGAAAGACTCTTCAAAAGTTAAAGAACCGGAAAAACCAACAGAAACAATCACGCTTGAAAACATTAAACAAGAAAAGTATAATTATTCAATTTCAGTAGATAAGATTGAGTTTTTCAAAGAAGAAACACTTATATTTTTAACTGCTACTAACAATGGTAAGAGCACCTTGTTTGTAGACACGACCGATTCTGTGATTGTGCAGAATAGTAAGCAATATAAGCCGTTAGCAGAATTTGTTGCCGCTTATGACGAATTGCCATACGAAATTGCGAAAGGTGCATCGGTAACAGGGGTTGTTGCTTTTCCGGCAATTAGTACAAGTGACTTTGAATTTACGCTTGATATACACTCCGATGATTTTGATGAAGAATTAGGTGAAATGGTAGTAAGAATTGGAAAGGAAAACTCCAAAATTATTACTTCTTGGCCAAAAGAACCTGAACCTGTCAAACCAAGCAAACCTACTTATGCATCAATAGTTGGAACATATCAAGGCACAGAAGTTAATATGGGAAGTGTAACAGCCTCTTTTTATAGTGACGGAACTTTAAGTGTTATTACTTCTTCTGCATCGTTTACTGGAACATGGACACAAACAAACGGACAAGCACATTTTACTTTAATTGAACCCGATGGTTTTGAATGGACACCACAAGATGTGACTGTTACAAGTAGCGGCATCGATGGTCTATGGGGCGAATTCTTCCAAAGGGTTGGATAATAAGTTTATTACAGCACACAGCAGAGAGTATGTTTCTCTCTGCTGTTATTTTATTGCCAAATTCAATATTGTTCCCACATAACACCTCCTTTATTCACCTATCTTGACAAAAGTTTCCTGCGTATGGTATAATAAGATTACCGACAGAGGTCGGATGAAAATTGAATATATGTGCCACACATTTTTTATTTTAGAGTTATAGACTCGTACATACATCGGCACGGAACATTTTTAAGCGAACCAAACCGTACGCTCATTTGTGTTTCCGTCTTGATGTATGTGCGAGTCTTTTTGTTTTGCTCTCGCCGTGATTACATAAAAATCGAAAGGTGGAATGCAGATGATTGTATCAAAATTCAGAATCAACGCAAACGAAAGGAGGATCGGATGCAACACAAAAATTTCTTTATGGTTCCCAATCGAATCTTTGATTTAGAACTGAAGCCAAGAGACTTCACCGTGTATTGCTGTTTGCTTCGGCACAGCGATAACAAGGACGGCTCCTGCTTTCCATCACGGAGAGTCATTGCAAAGGAGTGCGGTATGGATAGGAAAACCGTTGACTCTGCCATTGAAAATCTCTCCTCCCTCGGTCTGGTAAAAAAGGTTCAGCGGCACCGTGAGGACGGAACGAGGACGAGCAATCTCTACTACGTGGCAAGTCTTTTGGAGTAGAGTGAATTTTTCATCGGGATAGTGTCAGAATTTCCTATCAAGAAGAAAACCCATAGAACAAAACCCAGGAATTACTACAACAGAAAAAGAGAAAAGATAACCACCACAGAACGCCGTGTGTCGCCCACAGACCGCCTGTGTGCCGAGGAACGCAGAGATGCGAGGAAACACCCGTCCAAAAAGAAA
>JAZNTA010000108.1:0-4543 GCA_045591525.1 Acutalibacteraceae bacterium
GGTAAGAGTCTCTGTATCGCCACCGGTAATAATAATTCCGCCCTTTCCGGTACGGGTAATTTCGTTGTTATATGCAAGGTTGTTGCTGCCGTTCATAACAAGGGCATTACCTGCAACATTTTTGATAAGACAATTCTGAACGGTATTGTTATCGCCTGTTATAACTACGCCGTCACTTCGTGTTCCTTTTACGGTTAATCCGTCAAAGGTGATGTAATCAGCCCCGGAATTTATTACGGGATTGAGTGAAAGTGAAAGAATAATTTCTGCATTATCCTTGTTTTCAGGTTCCCACATACAAAGGCGTCCCTTTTCTCTGTCAAGATACCATTCACCCTCTGCAGAAAGCTCTTCAAGAACGTTGAAAAAATAATAGGGAGCCTCTGTTTTTGTTCCGTAAAGACTAACAAATCTGGGAGTAAGCTCACGAGTATCTTTATCAAAATTTCCTATGGGAGTTGAAGCATCCGCCCAATCATATTTCCAATAGCCGAACATCCACACATCATCAAGGTTTTTCCAGCTTGAAATTCTCTTTGCAAGCTCAGGATTAACCTTGTAAATATCCGGTTCGGGATTACGGATTTCATACCAATCCTTAACCTCTGTAAGTGCACCGTCGGATTCCTTGCCCAAGCCTGTTTTTACAACCTCTTCGGTATAAAGATATTCATTATCGGGATATCTTGCAATGGTTTGTCTTATGTCATCCACGAAAAGCTCGCAATAAAGAGGGCCCGTGTAATCGCCGTCATAGTTATCTGCTGTGTGGTAAGAGCCGATTGCATAAATCTTACCCCAATCATCCCTTGTGAGCGAATAGGGTGCTTTTGACAGGTCAATAACCTCAACATTTTGCTGAGCATCGGCAGAAAGTCTTTCTGCAATTTCGGGATAACCTTTTACATTTTTAAAATCAGCGGTATCAAGTGTTATACCACCATTGATAATAACCTCACCGTTATAAGAACAGTATGTTACGGGACATTCCTCTGTGCCTGAATCCTCTTTGGTAAGTTCGAGAGAAGACACACGGTATTCACCCGCTTCAATGCAGACGGTTATTCCGCTTTTGCCTGCTTTATCTGTATTTCTTACAGCTTCAACCGCTTTTTCAATGGTCAGAAACGGTGAATCCTTTGTGCCGTTGTTGTTGTCATTTCCGGTTGTGCTTACATAAAAATCGCCAATAATCATTTTATCATCATTCTTTTCTTTTGATATTGTTGATATAACAGGTGTAGGAGCAGTGTAATTTTCGTAAAGTAAAATATAAATATGCGATTTGATATACGAATGACTTCCGAAGAGAAATCCGATAACAATAAGCACGGAGAGAATCACTTTTAAAACCTTGTTGTTAAATATCCTGAACACACAAAGCAAAGCCATAACAGATGTTATAATGAATGTGAGATACACGGGAATAACCATTGCCGCCAACTCAAGCTCACCGCTGCCGATTACGGCATTTATCAAAAACATACCACCAACAAGAATTGCAGCAAAAGCCGAAGCCGTTAAAACTGCATTCAATACTGTTTTCTTTTTATCTATCTTTTTGCTCAAGGGTATCGAAAGCAATGCTCCGCCAAGGCAAACAACAAAGCCGAGAATAAACTGAAGCGGTGTATATTCAAAACAGAGATATTGCATGTGGTAGTAATATAAACCGACAATTGCAAAAGCTATGCCCAAAACAAGACAAATTGTTCCGAATATTATTGTTTTCAAGTTTTTCTTCATAAAAATAAATCCTCCCGGATGCAGATTCGTTGGAATTTGTAAAGGCAAAAGGATAAAGCTGCTGTAGTTATGCCTGCCTTCGAAGGCACAAATAATCGCAACAACCTCTTCTCCCCTACAAATTCAAGTTTGTTGAGTTGATTATATCACCAATCAACAACTAAAGCAATAAAAGAAAACGAATAAAACAAGAGCAGAGCATGTAAAAAATTTGACTGCATAATCCAAAGAAAAGGAGCTGACTGAAAAAGTCAGCTCCTTATATTATCAGGGTAGTAAATTAGTAATTATCGTACAACCTGAATGAAACCTATGATTAAAAGATGTAAAGGATAGTATATATAAAATAGCCATTTAGTGATTTGGTTTATCCATTGGTTATGTCCTCTCTTTCCGTTATACATCATAATAACAGGTATCGCCAATATAACCGCCATTTGTATAATCCCATAGAGTTTGTCAATAGCGAAGAAATATACAACTGAATAAAGAGACACAAAGAAAACCATCCATAGCATCTGCTTTTTAAGGTTTTCTCTGTTGGTACCGATAGCAAGAATACAAAGGCTTGCGATACAGCTCCAATCACTGGGAAAAGTAATTAAACAAATAAGTGTTATAAGAACAATTTTTATGCTTTGCTTTATCTTTTGGTTGTTTATGATTCGTAACATTACCAAGCCCCACGCAAGAGGCCACATAACACTTGTCTGATTGAAAATATCTCCGTAATAAAACGGAATAAATGATTTCCAATCAATGTAACTTGAAGAAGCGAATATATAAGCAAAATGTGATATAAAAGAGAATAAAAACAGTCTTAAAGTGTATTTATTTACATTTTTGGTGTAATGATATCCCTCTGCTATAAAATAACACATAATCGGACAAGTGAGTCTGCCGATTATATGCAATGCAACAGGGACAATACCTTTGTCATATCCCGGAAAAACCAACCAAGCAATATGGTCTATCGTCATTGCAATAATCGCAATAAATTTTATTGTATTCGAGTTTAGTATCTTTTTCATAACTGCTCTGCAAAATTCTTATTTGTCAAACTAATTATCATTTCAATTATTTTTCATTGTGAAATATTTTTTATTTCCGGTATAGCAGAACTAAACTGCTTTCTTCCTGAAAAGGTATTTTCTGACCTTCTGTCAGTTGAATTATCTGCCCAGGTGCTGAGATTTGAAACACAAAATTTCAAAAAACTGTTCATATAAACATCAAAATTTTCCTGTTTACCGTTAAAGCTGTATCCTTTAACTACAGGCTCTTTGTTCTCTAAAAACAGCTCTCTTATTTCAAATATATCTAAAAGTTCCCCTTCTTCATCAGTGAACCAGCAGCCAAAGGACGGGTCAAAGGAGCACCATTTATCTTCTTCGGATATGTAAACCAAGCAAGTGAAATGAGAGCCTGTGAACTCCGAAGATACCATAGCCACAGGAAATGCCTTTATTCCCACTGCCACAAGGCAATCTGCAAAGGCTATTGCTCTGTAACGGCAGTTTATGGCACGGTTAAAAGGCTTATCAAAGGAATAGTCCAAAATTTCAAGAGTGTCATCATTCAGCATTTTCATTTGCATTCCGCTGTAATATGTGTGTTCTGTAAGCCATTCAAGAACCTGAACAGCCTTATCAAAATCACTGTCAGCAGTTGCTATATCTGATAAATTATATTTTTCATTAAGCTGTGCATGAAAATCATAGGGCTTTATGATTTTATCAAGCTCTGTTTCTGTAAGCTCCCTGTCCTCTGATGCCATATCCTTGATACATACAGGCTCTCTTAACAGCTCTTTTTCATAATCCATTTCAGAAACATATTCAGCATATTTTTCACTGCTGAATTGCACTATAATTCTATCGATTAAATCAAATCTCAGATTAACAACAACGAGAATTATAACTACTAAACCTATAATAATCGGGATTTTAAGCTTTTTCATTTTCGCACCCCTCGTCTCATAAAAGCCTTATTGCAAAAACATTATACCATATTTTCCACGACATTTCTACAGTTACATACATATAAAAAACTTTACTGCATAACACAAAGAAAGGGAGCTGACCAAAAAAGTCAGCTCCTGTAGTTTTTAGTTCGACAAATTGGAATTTGTCTTTATAAATCAATATTGATTTCGTACTTATCTTCAATGAGTATATAGTTCACATTATGCTTTTGTGCGAGGGCTAATATTTCTGCATTATCTGCCAACACACTCTCCATTGTGCACCATTCATCATCCAAACGGTTTTCAATGGCATTTGCATATTCCTTTATGTCGGCAAAGTGGTTTCTGATATAAACATCACTCATTACAAGGCAGTAATATTTGATGTTTTCAAGATATTTGGAGTCAAAATCCTTCTGCCAATCGAATGGAATATAGCAACCTTCGACAATTAAGTTCTGCATGTTTTCGATAGCGGTTTTTATCATTTCACGGACGATGGGCCACAAGTATTCGGTTAATTCATTATCATCCATAGGGGTAAGTTCTGTGTTGCCACTACGAATCAAACCCATTTTTAAATGGTCAACGGACAGATACGGATATTTATATTGCTCAAGCAATTTTTGAGCAAGAGCAGTTTTACCCGTATGTGATGCTCCGGTAATTAAAATAATCATCTCATTCATCCCTACAAATTCAAGTTTGTCGAGTTGATTATATCACCAATCAACAGCTAAAGCAATAAAAGAAAAGAACAGATAACTGATGCTATCTGTTCTTCCGTGGTCGGAGTGAGGTGATTCGAACACCCGACTTCTTCGTCCCGAA
>JAZNTA010000109.1:0-1794 GCA_045591525.1 Acutalibacteraceae bacterium
GAACTGCAACCTCGGTGTTTTCAAAGCGTATATCGTTATCAGAAAGGAATTTTGCAACTGCGCAAGAAATGAAGCAGCCTGAAAGGTCATCATTTGCGCCAACAACGGGCATTTTATAGTTGCAGAATCTGAAAGCCATAATGAGAACGGGAACAGTAATATACATAACAACTGCAAGGATTCTAAGAGCAATATTGCCCTCTTCGCCCCAAACAATTCCGCTGACTGCACCGCCGTGAATGATGCCGTAAATATTACCGCCCAAACCAACAAGAATAGCAATAACTGCAGTTACAATGATAGTAGCAACAACGGGTCTTCCGCCTTTATATGTATAAGTCCATTCAAAAGCAGAGTCGGTATGACCGCTTATGATAATACGCTTTTTAGTTTCACCGCTTGCTTTTCTTACACCATAAACATTACCGCTTGTTACCTTGGGGAAGAAGGGGTCAAGAACAGGCTTATAGAAAATAAACTCTGCAAGAACAAAGAAAAGAGTAAGTGCGGAAAGAATAAGACCTGCTATGCTGATACCTAAAGTGAATAAAATTGTTGAGAGAATGAGAAGAGCTGCACCGATGGGAACCCAGGACATAAATGCCTTGTCACTGCATTTATATTCCTCTCTCTTAACCTCATCGCAGAATTTTTCAAGGTCTGCTTTCATATATTCCTGAGCATTCTTTTCAGCCTCAGTACCAACGGTACGAGGACCGAAACTCTTGCACACATTTTTAATACTCTTAATTGCATAGTTTGTATGTTCCCTTACTTTTATATCAAAATTAGGGATGCTTTCATTTGCTTTCATACTATTCCTCTTTTCTTACTTTATAATGCCGACCGCAGGTCCCGAAGCTGGTGGCTGGCGGCTGGCAACTGGCGACTTACAAAGATTATATAACATCTTTATGCTTTTAACAAGGGTTTTAAATATTTTCCCGTATAGGATTTTTTGCATTTTGCAACCTCTTCGGGTGTGCCTTGAGCAACAATTTCACCGCCACCGTTACCGCCCTCGGGACCGAGGTCAATAATATGGTCGGCAGATTTTATAACATCAAGGTTATGCTCAATAACAATTACAGAGTTGTTTGCATCAACAAGCTTATTGATAACCTCAAGAAGCTTTTTAACATCTGCTGTATGAAGACCCGTCGTTGGCTCATCGAGAATATAAATTGTTCTGCCCGTTGCTTTTTTCGAAAGCTCGGTTGCAAGCTTAACTCTCTGAGCCTCACCGCCCGAAAGCGTTGTTGCAGACTGACCGAGAGTGATATATCCTAAGCCAACATCATAAATAGTCTGCAATTTATTGCGGATTTTCGGTATATTCTCAAAGAAATTCATAGCCTCTTCAACTGTCATATCAAGAACATCGCTGATGCTTTTGCCCTTATATTTAACATCGAGAGTTTCTCTGTTATACCTTGCACCCCGACAAACCTCGCAGGGCACATAAACATCTGAAAGGAAGTTCATTTCAATTTTAATTATACCGTCACCCTCGCAGGCTTCGCAACGTCCACCCTTAACATTAAAGGAGAAGCGACCTTGGTCATAGCCCTTTGCTTTTGCATCCTGAGTGGAAGCAAAAAGAGCTCTTATATCATTGAAAACACCTGTATATGTGGCAGTGTTTGAACGAGGAGTTCTGCCGATTGGCGACTGGTCAATATCAATTACTTTATCTAAATTTTCAAGACCTAATATCTCATCGTGCTTGCCTGCAAATTTCTTTGCGTTATTAAGCTCTGATGCAAGCTTTTTATAGAGAATTTCGTTAATAAG
>JAZNTA010000110.1:0-53130 GCA_045591525.1 Acutalibacteraceae bacterium
ACGAGCAACTATTCCACAACAAGCTTTATTCAATCCATCTAAATTTTCTTCATTAACATTGAACGCATACGCTATGACATGGTTCTGCTTTGCCGACTCAACAGCGAGCTTGAAGAGCATTTCACTGATATTCTTTTCCGAGCTTTCAATCTCTTTTCTCACTGCAGTTGCTATTAACGGAGCGAGATAATCCATATTCTTTTCGCTTCTCAAATAGCCCATGTAGAACTCAACAGCTTCACGCACAAACTCACCTTTTGATGAAGAAAACCCTTCATCAACGAAGCTTTGAATTTCAGCTATCATTGTTGGTGTCATCCAATATGCAATTTTCTTCTTATTTTCGCTCATAATCTGATAGACTCCTCTCGTTTTTTCTCGCAAACCTTGAAACAGTCGGCTCTGCCGTCTGATGTGATTTGTGAGGCAGACGCCTCACTTTAACCTGCTTTCAATAATGACGTACTAAAATCCTTGAAAAACCTCATTTACCTGTGTTTTCACTAACCCATTTTATGAACGCTTCCTTTGAAACAACCTTTCTTCCGCCTACTCTTAATGTGGGAAAACCTTTTTCATCCATCAGCTCATAAGCGGATGCACGACCTATTCCGAGCACACTTGAAAGGTGTTGAGCATTCAAAAATAACGGCAGTTCATCGTAAGATTTGAATTGACTTTCTTTCATAATCTTTCTCACTTTCATATAAAATTTTTGATTTATAAATAAAAAAGGCAGACACCAAGCCATAAAAAGAAAGCAGCAAGCTTTCAGTTTTGGACTTGATATCTACCCTGAGTTCTCGTTTTCACAGACGAGAGGATGTATCACTATGCCAACGCTTTTGAGTATTTTTTAGAACAGACAACACCGATTTTCTGTTTGCATTTCGGACAAATCAAAACGAAATCCACGTTACCAAAATCAGTTTCTCTTTGCAACAAAACGAGAGAGGACTGGTTTTTTGTTTCAGAGCTGGGTGCAAACAATATCCGTTTGCAATCGCAAACAGGATTTGGACAATCGAAAGAAGGAAGACTCTTTCGCGCATTTTCACGACCAACATTCACACAAACCACTCCTGACTTTTCTAAAATAAAAATAACAAAACCATAAAGAACAAATGTTCTGTTTGTAAATAGATTATAACACACCCGATAGAATTGTCAACAGCTTTTTGGAAAAAAATTCTTGATGAGTGGTACATTAAGACGTACTTTGAAGAGTGATTTTCAACAACGAAGTCCTGATTTCTGTTTTGAATTTCTTGATAGTTCATCATCAAAAACAATTATGCTGTGATAATAAAGTCCAACTTGCTTTTGCAAGATTTTTTTACTTTTTTTGATTATTATATATAATCTTTGCGTTTTTGTTTGGCGAAAAATGGCGAATGAACAACTATTTTTCAAAAATTTATCGCATTTCACATCATAGAATATTGATTTATTGAATATAAAAACATCTCTGGAATAATTTTTTCTTTTCTTTGTATTATGCAGTAAAGTTTTTTATATCAGAACAATAAAGCGCTTTTGTTCAAGAAAATTATATTTGTTGAAGCTATAATCAACTTGTAAAGGTCGATGTTTACAACTATAATAACTACATAGGAGTGTTAGCATGGAAAACAATTTATTGATTGCAAAAGCTGTTGAATATGCAAAAGGCAACGCTTTGACCTCTGGAATAACAGCAAGTGATATAGCAACGAATGCAGGATTTTCTATTGATTATTTTAATAAAATATTCTTGTCACATACAGGTTTTACTGTTATGGCATACGTGAATTATATCCGTTTGAAAAAGGCAACTTATCTTCTTCGCTGCACAGATAAATCTATTTTAGATATTGCATTAGAAATCGGATATGATTCTCACGAAGGATTCATTAAATCATTCAAGAAGAACTATGAAATGTCACCAAGCGAATATAGGAACAAAAATAAAAATCAGATAATGTACTTAGGTGAGATTGCAGATAAATCAGTTGTGGAGCGTTTTGTACATAGTAATCCTGATTTTAAAATTGTTGATGAACATTTGGTAATTGATTACCTGATTGAAAAAAATTTTAAGCGATACGGATACTTTTGCACCACTATTAAATACTGTGGCTTAAAAATCGTAGCACCTAACGGTGATTTCGAAAAAGGATTTATCGGTGTTGGTGATGCAGGAAATGGCAAACACTATCTTGAAATTCAGACAGATGATTTTAATTTATTATCTGATTGGCTCAGAAGATTTTCAGGACAAAAAACTTTTTATTCAAATCTTGATGAGCATATAGTCAGAAGTCATATTGAAAGGATTATCACTGATGTTGAATTATCTGTAACACCACAAGCATTATTTCTCGGCGATGATATAAATAATGAATTGCCTGAAGGTGTTTTTATAAGAAAACTTTGTCCGACAGATAAAGGTTTTATAACTAAATGGGCGAATGGCAAAAGAGATAGTTACATTGAACATCTTCTCAATGAACAGCATTACCTTGATGAGAACAATCTTGAATATGGTGTGTTTGAAAACGATGAGTTGATAGCAGTTGCCGGTTGTGGTATTGATGAAGTTCACGGTTTGAGATTGAATAATTGTTGCAGTATTCGTTTTGCTCAAGGAAAAGAAAATAATGAACTATATCGTTCAATTTTTACTTGGGTAACTAACGATATTATCAAAAATAGAGCTATTCCATTTGATGACTTACAGCACGGAGATTACGCAAAAAATCACGGTAATTTCACATCAACCGATGTTGGATATCGAATCACAAATTATAGATATGATGTTAAATAAGAATAGAGAGCAGAGGTTTTATCCCCTGCTCTCTGTCTTTAATATTTATTCTTTATCAACTATAACAACTTCAATTCCAAGGTCATCGAATTGGCATAAATCTTCTTCTGATGCATCCCAGTCTGTGATTAATGTGTTAAGTCTGTTTGCCGGACAGATGCTCACAATTGAATCTATACCGATTTTTTCTGTAGGGTATAAACCAATTGCTTTTTTTGAACTATCAATTACTGCATTCCAAAAACTGATTGCCTGGCTCTTCTGTATTGATAAACCAAAGCTTGCAGAGATACAAGCTGATGTTAAGAAGCATTTATCAAATCGCAAACGCTTTATTGTTTCAATAGCAATTGCATCATAGCAGTTGCCCTTGTTATCCATTTCACCACCAAGCATAATTACAGAAATATTATCGTTCTTTCTCAATTCTTCTGCAATCACAATTGAGTTTGTTACAACACGAATCTTAATATCAGCAGGTAAGTTTTGTGTCATAAGGTAACCAACAGATGCACTTGTAATGAAAATTACATCATTGTTTTTTATCATAGAAACCGCTGCTTTAGCAATTGCTAAGTAGTTTTCTTTGATTTCACCAATATCTTTGCAGGTCATTTTAGGTGGTTTGCTGAATGCAACCTGTCTTAATTTAATAGCTCCACCATGAGTTCTTTTAAGAAGACCTTTTTCTTCAAGTATTCTTAAATCTCTTTTGGCAGAGTCATAACTAACACCAAACATCTCTTGAATTTCAGCAGTAGTAATGCTGCCTTTTTCTTCTAATAAATCTAATATAGCCTGGTGTCTTTCTTCTATAAACATTTAGTTCACCTCGTTAACATATTACAAAAAATGACGTGCACTTCATTCCTTGTTGTTAACACAATAACACACTTATTCACGGTTGTCAATGCTAAATCGTGAAAAAGTGTGTAATAAAGTGAATGAAGGTGAAAACGATAGTAGGGGCTAATGTTCCTACTCTCAACAGTGTTTAGTTATTATCATCCGTTTGTATCTCATATAATATATGCATTTCTTCTATTTTCTTAATTATATTTTATCTTTAAATACAACTATTCATCATTTTAAATTAAACCTAAATTTAAATTTACAAACAAGCCAAAACTCATTTGGATGTTCGTCTAAAAACTTACTGAAAGCAACCTTTGATTTATGTGCATGTTTTAATTTGGCAAAGTTTTTTTCGGGTATTTGTGGTAGTTCATCTAGACTTCTTAGTTTTTCATCCAATACTGTTAAAATATCTTCCTCTAATCCTGTTTCCCATTGATTAATTTTATTTATTAGTTCTCTTTTTGTTTTTATATACATTTTACCTGCTATAAAGTGTTTTTCACATAATTCCTTATGCCCCAATGTTTGCTTTATTAATGTGAAAGCAAACAAAAAAACAGAAATAAAACCAAATATTAAAGATACTCTATCTGAATTTATTTCAATAAATTTATCATAATCTAAAAATGTTATACCACACAAAAGAACAGAAATAATAATCTCTATTATGTCTTCTGTGCGTGTCCACTTTTTATATTTATCACTTAATTTAAAGTGCATTGACGCAGTTTGGTCAACAACTTTTAATTTTTGTTTAGCTATTTCTATTGGGTTTTTATGCTCGCTCATACTAAACTCCTCTTTATGTAAATAATTCACTCATAATTTGTGTTGCATTTGAATTTGAAAACTTTCCTGATATAGCTTTAATTTCATAAGCTAATTTTTGTCGTTCTACACTTTTGCTAGAGCCTAAATATTCATCAATAATACCCGATTGACCTGTTACATCGTTCATTGGATTCAGCACACGCTTAACAGAGTGTTTTAAAAGATAATCGGTCATATCATACAATGTTCTGCGTCCATTATAATTTGTGAATGCATCAACAGCCAAAGCTTCTATATGATATCCTGACATTTTGTATTTGTCAGGTAGTTTTTCCAATATATTTTTTACCAGTTTTATTACTGGAACTACTTTATTTGAATTTGCCTGGTTAACTTTTGTTAATCTTTGAGTAAATGCTGTTGTATCTATAGGCGATGACCAACCCGCATTATCTTTATTAGCAATTCTTACTTTACCATTATTTCTCAAAGCAGGTAGTAATTGTATTTCATAATCTTTGAACTTTACTGTAACCGCTAGTTTTCCTTTTTTTATTTCTGTGTTAGGAAAACGTTTTTTCAAAAGAAGTGCGAAAATTTGTTGCAAAGATTTTGGAGTAGTATTTTTATATTTTGAATAATCCAAAAAGACTAATGCATCAACATCACTTGTACCTTCAATAAAAGTGTTTTTGGAAATTGAACCACCAAACAATATTTTTTCTAATCCATCTATCTCTTTAGATAAGGTTTTTTCGATTTCTTCTAAATGCGTATTTATTGCAGTTACATCTCTGTCGTTAAATTCCTTTAACAAAGTCTCCAAAAAATTGTTAATATCTATTTCACGTTGAGATGACTCTGCACCGGAAGAACTTTCTGCTTCTCTAATTCGCATATTAGAATAACCATATCCACCAAAACCACCGCTACCACCCATTTTTATACCTCCAACTTTTTAAAAATATCTTCAAACTTCAAGTTGTTAAATTCGAGCAAGATTTTTTCTAACTCATTTTGAACTTCTATTCTAGATTTAGACATTACAGAAAGATTAATTTCAGTATTTTGTATGGTGAAAAGGTTTTCACACATCATATTATATTTATTTTCATACTCATCTAAATCAATATTGTATTTATCTTTAGAAAGCAACCATGTATTATCCTCAAGCCAATAACGTTGCCAGGCAAGACCATCAAAAATATCTGCTCCTGCGGCATAATACAGTTTTATCAGATTAGGTTCCATACCACCGAAAACATGTAAAAAGCCATTCCAATTCTGCTCATATAAAACTCTTCTTATTGTAATCAAATTAATCAATCGTTCTTTTACTGTTCTACCTAGTTCTTTTTCGGCAACACCCAAAATTGTTATATTGTACTTACTTATTTCAGAACTCTTTATATATTCAATAAATTCATCAATTTTTTTACATTTTATTATGCAATTAATGAATGCAGCAGGAAATTTATTGTGCAAAGTTTGTGCATTTTCTAATTGTTCTTGGAAAGTTGAATATGAATCAAAACTTGATAATACAATGTGTGAATTTTTAAACTTCGCACTATTACAAACACCATCGTATACTTTTAGCATCAATTCTTCGTTCCAAGGAAAGACATTGTAATTATATTTGTTTCTTTCGCTAATATCGTACGAATCATTTATTTCATAACCGCCACTATCAACAAACAGATATTCTGTTTCTGGCCATTCTTCTATATTCTCAGGCATTAAACCATAATATATATCATAGGCACTTACAAGATACGTTTTTGCTAGTTTAATATCTAATGCCTTTAATAAACTATAATTGTCAGAAATATGTTTTTGTTTTTCAAAATCAAAAATTAATATATTTCCCTTACTAGAAAAAGATGGAACAACCAACGGAATTAAGGGAGAAAAAGTCTTCATACACCCAACACCTTCCTATCTTTACATGACAAACAAGTGCCACACGGTGGAAAACCACCTTTTTCACAACTATACGTTAAATCTAACGGTAATTCGTTCTGTAAACAATACTCAAATATTTCAATCTTGTTCCACGCTATTAATGGTGCTTCTAAAAAAACAGTCCCGTTTGCATAACAATCAATAACCCTATTCATAGCATCAATAAAAGAATTCGAACAATCTGAATATGATGTACCACTATGTACACCAATAGCTATTTTATAACTATCTGCACCAAAGAAGCACATAGATTGCATAATTATAAAAGCATTACGACCATATATTTCTCCAATTTCAGGAACAATAATGCTATTAGTTTTTAAAAAATGTAGTTTAACATCAAAATATTCAGTTATTGATTTAGCTGCTTTGTACTCTTGTTCAGCAGCAGGTTGTCCGTAATCACAAAAAAGACACTCAACATCATATCCTTTATTTAAATAGAATGACAAACATACCATTGAGTCAATACCACCACTTAACAATATTCTGACTTTCAAGTACAACACTCCAATCTAAAACTATATTAAATAAAATTCCTTCCACTTATATATGACACCAAATACTAAATACTTCACATTTATTTTCAGATTTTTCAAACTTCTCTCTTTTGCACTATTTTTCGACAAGAGTTTTGGTGAAAAAGACAATAAATTTTCCAACTTTTCCTTGACAAATCACTTTCATAGTGTTATATTGACAAAAAAACAGATGAGGTAAAGGTTATGAAAACATATCTTCTCAAAAAACAAGATATGCAGAAATCCTGGCTTGCACAGAACGATTACGTTCCTTCTTGCAGGTCTATGCCTTTATACTCATTTCGCCAAAAGTAAACTATTATTTTAACGATATGACTATACCGGTGTAGGCTTACTGCAAAGCTTACACCGGTTATTTTTATACATAAAGGAGAATTGGTATGAAATTTTTAGATTTATTCAGAAAGAAAAAAGTTATAAAAACAGGTAACCCTGTTATAGATTTTTACAATAGATATGATGAAGACGGCAGACTTTTAAAAAGAAGCCGAATGCCGGAATATCTCACTACTATGAAATATATTGAAAAATACTTAAAGCCTGACTCAAAGATACTTGAAATAGGTGCAGGTACAGGCAGATATTCTATTGCACTTGCTGAAAAAGGCTATGATGTTACATCTGTTGAGCTTGTTCCGCACAACCTTGATATTATGAGAAAAAAAGTTAAACCTGAACATAAAATTCAAATTCACGAAGGCAACGCTTGCGACCTTTATTTCCTTAATGATGGTACTTTTGATATTGTATTGTTGTTAGGTCCGATGTATCATTTATTCAATGAAGAGGACAAACACAAAGCATTGAGCGAAGCAATAAGAGTTGCTAAAAGAGGCGGTATCATTTATACTTCATACTGTAATAATGATACTTCTGTTTACAAATTCTTTTACACAAACAGAGTGTTAAAGTTCGTTGATAAAGGTCTTATAAAAGAAGATTACCATACAGTATCAGCACCCGAAGAAATTTTCGAACTGTATCGTAAATCAGACATTGATGAGCTTATGAAAGACTATGATGTTACACGACTACACTTTGTTGGTGTAGATATGCTATCATACCTGTTTGATGATAGATTAGATAATCTGAATAACCGTGAATTTGAGGAATACATGAAATTTTTATCAAACCTCTGTGAACGAGAAGACTGTGTCGGTCTTTCGATTCATATGCTTGATATATTCAGAAAGGAGTAGACACGATGATTAAATATCCCAACTACGATAGAAGCATACTTTCAATTGCCTCATCGGTTTTAAACCATTTTGGTGTTAAAAACTGCCAACACAAGACTTTACCTGAATTTGATAAATTACTTGAGAAAGACTACAAAAATGTTATAGTAATTCTTTTTGACGGATTGGGAACTTCAACCCTGAACTACCACCTTAAAGAGAATGACTTTTTGAGAAAGCATTATGTAACCGATATTTCTTCCGTTTTTCCGTCAACAACTGTTGCTGCAACCACATCAATTTTAAGTGGCTATTCTCCCTTGGAATGCGGATGGCTTGGCTGGGACTTATACTTTGAAGAAATCGGTGAAAACGTTGCAGTTTTCAGAAACACTTTGCAAAGGAATGGCGAGCCTGCCGCAAAATACAACGTAGCCCACAAATACATTCCTTACAAAAACATTATGCAAAGAATTGAAAAAGTCAGAGGCAGAAAAAGTGCTTACTGTGTAGCATTCTTTTCAAAATTCCGCATCAGAAGTGTTGAAGATATTTGCAAAACCATATACAAGCTTTCTAAAAAGAGAAAGAAGAAGTACATATACGCATATTGGCATCAGCCTGACGGAGCAATGCACGGTCATGGAGTAACAAGCCCTGAAGCACATAAAGAGATTTTGCATATTAACAGCGAGGTTGAAAAGCTTTGTGGTGAATTAAAGGATTCACTTGTAATCATAACTGCTGACCACGGACTGTGTGACGGGAAAACAGAATATTTAGAGGACTATCCGCAATTAATGGAACTTTTAAAAATACAACCATCTGTTGAACCAAGAGCATTAAGCTTTTTTATTAAAGAGGGAAAGACAGAAGAATTCAAAACAGAGTTCAACAAAGTTTTTGGCGATAGTTTCAGGTTAATGACAAAGAATGAGGTGTTCTCTGAAAACATTTTAGGATTTGGAACACCTCACCCGAAAACCGCAGACTTTATAGGTGACTTTTTTGCAGTAGCGCTTGGTGAAACTACTATTGACTATAAACGAGGCGATTTTGAATTCGTAGGTGTTCACGCAGGTCTTACTGAGGAAGAAATGACAGTTCCGTTCATTGCCATTGAAACAGAAAAGAGGCAAAAATAATGACACTGAAACAAAAAATAAAACAGATAAAATACATAAAAACCACACCTGTACTTGAAACGGAAAGGCTGATATTAAGACCAATAACACCCAAAGATTCTCAAGCAGCTTTCGTGTGGTTGAGTGATAAAAAGGTTAATAAATTTATGCCGTATAACCTTTATAAAAACACAGACGAGGTATTGCATTGGATAAATGTTATACTCCCCAATGATAAAAATTTTCACTGGGGAATTGTGCTTAAGGAAAACAATCTTTTAATAGGTAGCTGTAGCATTGGTCCTGACAAAAAAGAACCGGGTGCTTGGGGTTTTGGTTACAATATCCGTTCAGATTATTGGAACAAAGGCCTAACCACAGAAGCTACAAAGCGGATGATAGAATTTGCACATAAAGAACAAGGAATAAAGGATTTTGTTTCAAATCACGCAGTTGATAATCCTGCTTCGGGCAGAGTTATGGAAAAGTGCGGTTGAGTGTTCGACCATTATAGCGAATACAGCACCTTTGACGGCACTCAAACCTTCAAAGCAAAGTTCTATAATTTGCATTTGGATTAAAAAAGTTAGGACAGGGAGTATCCCTGTCCTTATATTTTACCTTTTCGGCAATTTGCCTGTTTCATAAAGCCTATTTATTTTTTTATAATGACTGCAGGTTCTGCCGCCATCTATAGAGCAAACACCCTTTTCATATTCTGATTTTTCGGTGTTACTGTCAAAGGTTTTGGTGTGCTTTTTGCCGTCTTCACCTTCGCAGTTAATGAACTTATCGCCCTCACCCATATAAAAAGGACATTCGATAAGTCTTTCAATGAATTTTGCCATAAGTATCACCATCAACTTAATTACGCTACATAATCGTAATTCTTACATACGGCAGTTGCATTTCCGCTATCGTCAAAAACAAGTTCAACAACACCGATTGCTTTTGAACCGTCTTTATATTCAACTGTAAATGTAATTGTATCGTTAAAGGTTGAGTACGGTGTATTTATGTTTTCTTCAAAAGCCTTTTCCATTTCTATTGTGTGGTCCCAGTAGAAGCCACTTTTTTCAAAGTCAAAATCCGCACCATTTATTGTAATATCGTTGCCGTGTTCAGGTGCATCAAAATCAGGCTTATGTTCGTTATAAACCATTTCGCCATACTTTGAGGTATTTTTTACATTTATGGATTTAATGTTTTCAGTATCATCTAAATCAAGTTTAAATTCATTAAAGGTGCATATAGTCATAATAATATTTTCGCTTACACAAAGTTCTGCTTTGCCTGTATCAAACTTTTTTTCTGCACAATATTCATTAAATATATCATCTAATTGATTTTCGATTTTTGATGTTTCCGCATCAGAGAGTCCTCTTACATCCCTAACTTCTATATACACTTCATAGGGATATTCTTCATTGAGCTCCAAGGTTTTATTAATAGTTGCGGTTTCTGTGCTTTCTATATTAGCTGCACTTGCAACCATTATAAAAGGATTCACCTTTTTATTTTGTGTTGCTATATGTCCTGTTGTGCTTTGTTGCTTGGTGGTGTTCTCGTCAGGCTGTGGCACAAAAAACCCTACACCGAAAATAATTGCAAACGCAAGGCAAAAAGCGGTAATGCTTAACGTAACTTGCCTGTTTCTCTTAACAGGAACGGTATTTGTAGTGATTTTAGCTTTTAATCTGTTGCCCATATAAGCATCCGGGTTAATATTATCTATAGATTTTTTGAAATCGTCTTTTTTCATAATGCATAATCCTCCAATTCTAATTTAAGAATATCTCTGCCTCGTTGCAATCGTTTTTTTACGGCTGATTTGCTTATTTTCAAGGTTTTTGAGATTTCTTCAACAGTATAATCGTTGTAATAAAACAGAATTATGGCTGATTTATATTTTTCGGGTAATGCAATAACCTTTGAAATTACATCCTGCTCCATATCGTTGTTTTTGTATGTAGCAGTCACAGGTACATCATCAATACACTCATTCTTACGACCTGATTTTTTCAGATAATCCAAACACTTATTCTGCGTTACTCTTATAAACCAGGCTTTTTCGTGTTCAGTGTTTTTGAATTTATATTTACCGCAAAGATATTTTGTGAAAACATCCTGCAAAGCATCTTCGGTATCACTTGCATTACCTAAATATAAAAATGCAATTTTATAAAGCATATTGCCATATTCGTTATATTTAGCTTCAAACTCATTTTCGAGATCTCGTTTGCTCATAACGCCCTCCTTTCACTAATAAAACGATTGGCAATTGCTTTTGGTGACAAAATTATTATAGCATATAAATTGTTGAAAGCAAAAATCAAGGGCAAGGATTAGCTCCCTGCCCTTATGCTATTTTTCAGTTGATTTGTTCTTTAATCTCTTAAACATTCTAAAAATCTTCTCAAAACTCAACCCTACCAACAGGCTTTGCATTTCTGCTGTTTGTACCTGCAAGAATGGTGTAGTTCTTATCAAACTCCCATTCACCTGTTTCGGCATTATAGAACTTTATATCTTCAAGGTCGATTTTGATATTTGTGCTTACGCTCTCACCTGCTTTAACGCTTACTCTTTTAAAGCCTTTAAGGAGTTTAACGGGTCTGTCTTGAGCCTTATTTTCACTTGCAACATAAATCTGCAGAACCTCGTCGCCATCAACAGAGCCGATATTTTTAACATCTGCTGAAACAACAATTGTATTTTCAGTCTGTGAAACCTTTTCATTTTCAATTTCAAAATCAGTATATGAAAGTCCGTAGCCGAATGGAAATTGTGGCTCAATACCTTTTTTATCGAATAATGTGTAGCCGTGGTAATAGCCATAGTCAATTTCTCTTGTGCTGTCTTCAATGCGTAAAAATGATGGATAATTTTCAGCATCATTTGCAATAGTAAAGGGCAATTTACCACCCGGATTAACATCACCGCTTATAACATCTGCAAGTGCGTTACCGCCCTCAAGACCGCTATAGAATGAGAAGAGAATTGCATCTGCTGAATCAGACCATTCCTTGATAACATAAGCACTACCGCCCATTACATTAACCACAAGCTTTTTGCCTGTTTTTGACAAGGCTTTAATGAGAGCAACGTCCTCTTCGGGCACTCTCAAATTCACTCTGTCGCCACCCTTACCAATAGGCTTTTGCTTGATGTTACCTCTGTTTACAAGGAACTCTCCCTCTTGCTTGTAGTCACTACCGACACAAGCAATTATGTAATCGCAATCCTTAACAGTTTCAGTAGCTTTAGCGATATCGCAACCATTATAAACCACAACATTTTCTGCACCAAATCGGTTCTTGATGCCCTCAAACGCTGTAACAGTATAAGGACTGTAAACTCTACTGCTACCATGGTCGCCAACGTTTATTTTATCTGCGTATCTGCCCACAACGGCAATTTTCTTACCATTGGCAACGGGCAGAGTTTTATTTTCATTTTTAAGAAGAACCGTACCCTTGCCTGCAACTCTTCTTGATAATTCGGTATGCTCTTTTGCAAGAATAACAGATTTAGGTTGCGCTTTATATTCAGGCAATGTTTTGATGAGTGCTTTAAGAACTCTTATTACTGATAAATCAATATCAGCCTCGGTAAGTTCACCTTTTTTCAGTTTACTTTTCAAAAAAGCATATCTGAATGTATATGGCATTTCCACATCCATACCAGCTTTAACGCTTCTTGCGGCATCATAAATACCATAAACAAAATCGGAAAGTGCAAAGCCCTCAAAGCCCCATTTACCACGAAGAATATCAGTTAAAAGCTCTTTATTCTCACAAGCATAAGTGCCGTTCACCTTGTTATATGCGCCCATTATAGACATTGCACCTGCATCAATGCATTTTTTGAAATGAGGAAGATAAACCTCATGAAGAGTTCTTTCATCCGCCTTCGCATCAACACTGAAGCGCAAGTCCTCAATACTGTTAAGGGCATAATGTTTAGGGCAAGCAATTATGCCGTTTTCCTGCATTGTTTTAGTGAGAGCAACACCCATTTTACCGAGCAAGAACGGGTCTTCACCATAGGTTTCCTGGGCTCTGCCCCATCTGGGATTTCGAAGAAGATTTATACACACACCTGCATAAAGGTTTGCGCCAAAAGCACTTGCTTCCTTAGCCATAACCTGACCGATTTCATATTCCAATTCATCATCAAAGGTTGCGCCACGAAGCATTGAAACGGGAAAACAAGTGCATTTACCCATAACAATACCACGAGGACCATCTGTGAAAAGAACGGGCGGAATACCAAGCCTTTTGCAACCGCCTGCAGGATAAGCCTCACCATTATAGTACCTGCCACGAGTGAAAACATTTTTAATGGTTACACCCATAGCGTGACCCTGCATCATATTAATTTTTTCTTTCAAAGTCATTTCTTTGAGAAGCTTTTCCGAAACCTCGTTTAATACTTCTTTTGTAGGGTTTTCTTTATAGAGATTTATTGCTGTTTTAAAATTCATAATTATCCCCTTTCATGCCATGGTTTTAAGCATATCCTTTGTTATTTCATATTTAGTAGGTTTTCCGTTTATGTAATTATCAAGCTGCTCAACCATATAATCTGCCATTCGCTCGGTTTCATTACCTAAACTCCCTGCAATATGAGGTGTGATAATTGCGTTGGGGCACCAGAAAAGCGGACTGAAATACGGCGTTTTTTCATTTTTTATAACATCTAAAACTGCAGTTATTGATGGATGGCAAATCAAGTTTTTTGCAAGATCAAATTCATTGACCTGGTCGCCTCTGCCTGTGTTTATAAATGTGCTGTGAGGCTTCATAAGGCTGAACAATTCTCCGTTGAATATATTTTTCAATTCTTTTTTATTTGCAAGGTGATTGCTGATAACATCACATTCTTTAAAAATCGTTTCCATATCGCACAAGCTAACACCAAGCTCATTTGCTCTATCCTCTGCAACAAACGGGTCATAGGCAAAAACAGAAACATCAAGCGCCTTAAGCTTCTGTGCAACAGCAGAACCGATTGCACCAAGACCGATTAAGCCCACCCTCGCACCATAAGCACCAACACAAGCTTGTGTATGACTTCGGGAATATGGCAAAAATGATTTATACCTTTTTGCACCCTGAAAATATCCCTTTAAGGCTAAAACAATCTGAGAAACAGTATATTCTGCAACGGGAACACCATTGGCAGAATATGCGCTGAAAACTCTTATGCCGCAATCGAGAAAAGGTCTTGCAAAATACTGAACTGTTCCTGCGCTATAAAAAACAACCTTAAGGCAAGGCATATATTTTTTTATTTCTTCCTCGGTAAATTGAGGCATACCCCATGTTGCAAAAGCAATTTCGCAAGTCCTTAAAAATTCTTTGTGGCATTTAATATTACTTTTATCTATTCTCTGAGAAAGCTCACCATATTCACCTAATTTTTTCAAAACGGATGTTGTGTAAACCTTTGAAAAACTACTTTCGCTTTCGCTGAACAATGCGATTTTTATTCTAATCACCTCAATATGCTCTTAATTTCCTAACATCTTTTCTAAAGTTCATTTCCTTTGAGCCTTTAGTAAATTCAACAATAACAATACCGTTAAAACTCATTGAAATAAACTTTTTAATCAGTTTATCAATATAATTTTTATCTTTCTTTTTAAACCGTTGCTCTCGCTTCAGATCACGGTAGCTGACGTGAAAATTCTCAATAAAATCAAAAGTCTTTTCAATTCTGTCTATATCATAATCGAATCTTAAATAACGGGATTGAAAATATGTTTTAAAGTTATCACAGCTCAAATCATTTTTTAACTTTAAAATCGCCTCTGTGTTATTATTAAAGGTGTTATCATGACACTCGGGACAAACAAGAAGATTATATTCCTCTGCCTTACTGCAAAGGAATTTCATTTCTTCTAAAAGCTCATTATATTCGTTTTCTGTAAACTCCTCACTATTTTTATTACCAAGCCAGATTCTTACTGAGGAAGCATCCATTTCATTTGCAATTCTGCAAACCTCTTCCCACTCTGCTACTTTAAAGCTTCCTGTTCTGTAGTAACTGCCGTAGGAGCTTATTTTAATATTGTTTTCATGGCAAAGCTTTTTTGCAAGCTTTGCATCCTCAAGGGTTTTAACATGAACATCGCCACCCCACTCAATAAACTCAACACCTGCATTTTTGGCGATTTCAACTACCTGACTGACAGTTTTATTCCTGAAAGTGACACTTGCCACTCCGATTTTCAAGCTACCCACCAAATAACACTCTCCTGAAGCGTTCTATTAATACTACAACAATTTTACCATTGATATATAAGAAATGCAATTATAAACTTTTCCTTGACAAATTGTTTTCGGGGTGTTATAGTGACAAAAAAAACAGATGAGGTAAAGGTTATGAACACATATCTTCTCAAAAAACAAGATATGCAGAATTCCTGGCTTGTAAAGTATGATTATGATACTTGCAGGTCTATGCCTTTATACTCATTTCGCAAAAAGTAAACTATTTTTTAACGATATGATTATACCGGTGTAGGCTTACTGCAGGAGCTTACACCGGTTATTTTTATACATAATTTTATTTTAGGAGTGAAGGATATGAAACTATTTGATTTATTGAAAAAGAAAGTTTTTAAAAAGCAACCCGAAGCAACAGGGAATTTTCTTGTTGATTACTACAACACTCACGATGAGGATGTACGTCTTTTGTCCAAGCACGGCAGAGTTGAATTTTTGACAACTGTGAATTACATTGAGAAATACTTAAAAGACGGAATGAAAGTTATAGAAATCGGAGCTGCAACAGGAAGATACTCTCATTATTTTGCTCAAAAAGGTTTCGAGGTTGATGCAGTTGAACTTATTGAACACAATATTGAGGTTTTCAAAACCAAAACATTACCCGGTGAAAATGTAAGAATTAAGCAAGGTAATGCTCTTGATTTATCAGAATATCCCGATAACAGCTACGATGTAACTCTATTGCTTGGACCTATGTATCATCTATACACAGCCAAAGAACAACAGAAAGCTCTTTCAGAGGCAATCAGAATCACAAAGCCTGACGGATACATCTTTATTGCTTACTGTATGCTTGAACCATCAATATTCTGCTGTTTTAAAAATAACAGGATTGACAAATTGATTGATGAGGGTGAATTTGACCCTGTTACACTCGAAGCACATTTCCCACCACACGGAATTTTCAAGGTGTATACAAAAGATGAAATATTTGATTTAACAAAGATTTTTGATGTGGAAAGGTTGCATTTTGTTGCCACTGACGGTTATACTTGTCATATGAAAGAAACTGTTGATAAAATGGATAACGAAACCTATGATTTGTATCTGAGATACCATTTTAAAACCTGCGAAAGGCAGGATTTAGTCGGCATATCACACCACACACTCGATGTGCTGAGAAAGGAGTTGACACTATGATTAAATATCCAAACTACGACAGAAGCATACTTTCGATTGCTTCATCAGTTTTAAACCATTTTGGCGTTAAAGACTGCCAACACAAGACCTTACCTGAATTTGATAAATTACTTGAGAAAGACTGCAAAAATATTATAGTAATTCTTTTTGACGGATTGGGAACTTCAAGCTTGAACTACCATCTGGAAGAAAATGACTTTTTAAGAAAGCACTATGTAACCGATATTTCTTCCGTTTTCCCATCAACAACCGTTGCTGCAACAACATCCATTCTGAGTGGCTACTCCCCTTTGGAATGTGGATGGTTGGGATGGGACTTGTACTTTGAAGAAATCGGAGAAAACGTTGCAGTTTTCAAAAACACTTTACAAAGGAACGGTGAGCCTGCCGCAAAATACAACGTGGCTCACAAATACATTCCTTACAAAAACATTATGCAAAGAATTGAAAAAGTTAAGGGTAGAAAAAGCGCTTACTGTGTAGCCTTCTTTTCAAAATATCGTGTCAAAAGTGTTGAAGATATTTGCAAGACCATATACAAGCTTTCCAAAAAGAGAAAGAAGAAATACATATATGCCTATTGGAATCAGCCTGACCATGCAATGCACGGTCACGGAGTAACAAGTCCTGAAGCACACAAAGAGATTCTGCATATTAACAGTGAGATAGAAAAGCTTTGCGGTAAATTGAAGGATTCGCTTGTAATCATAACTGCCGACCACGGACTTTGTGATGGAAAAACTAAATATTTAGAGGACTATCCCCAATTATCAGAACTTTTGAAAAGACCACCATCTATTGAACCGAGAGCATTAAGCTTCTTTGTTAAAGACGGAAAAACAGAAGAATTTAAGACAGAGTTCAACAAAGTTTTTGGTGATAGTTTCAGGTTAATGACAAAGGAAGAAGTGTTCTCTGAAAATATTTTAGGTTTTGGAACACCGCATCCAAAAACCGCAGACTTTATAGGTGACTTTTTCGCAGTTGCTCTTGGTGAAATCAATATTGACTATAAACGAGGCGATTTTGAAATGGTTGGTGTTCACGCAGGTCTTACGGAAGAAGAAATGACTGTTCCCTTTATAGCAATAGAGACAGAGAAGAGGAAACGACGATGAATATAATACAAAAATTAAAACAGATAAAATACATTAAAACCACACCCGTACTTGAAACGGAAAGGCTGATTTTACGTCCTATTACACCAAAGGATGCAGACGCAGCTTTCGTATGGTTGAGTGATGAAAAGGTTAATAAGTTTATGCCGTATAACCTTTATAAAAACACAGACGAGGTATTGCATTGGATAAATGCAATAATCCCCAAGGACAAGAACTGCCATTGGGGAATTGTGGTTAAAGAAAACAATCTTTTAATTGGTAGCTGTAGCATTGGTCCTGATAAGAAACAGCCTGATGCCTGGGGTTTCGGTTATAATATCCGTTCTGACTATTGGAACAAAGGTATAACCACAGAAGCTACAAAAAAGATGATTGAATTTGCCAATAAAAAATACGGACAAAAATTCTTTGTTGCAAGCCATGCAGTTGATAACCCCGCTTCGGGCAAGGTTATGGAAAAGTGTGGTTTAGTGTTCGACCACTACGGGGAATACAGCACCTTTGACGGCACTCAAACCTTCAAAGCAAAATTCTATAAAATGCATTTGGAGTGAAAATGAGAGGACGGGGCGTTTGCCTTGTCCTCTCATTAAGTCTTTTAATCTTTATTTAGTTTTGATAATTTTCGCCTTGCTTAACAAACATTTCATAATATTTACCCTCGCGGGACATCAATTCATCATGGGAACCGCTTTCAATAATTTCTCCGTTTTCAATATGATAAATACAATCAAAGTCTCGGACAGTTGACAGACGATGAGCAATAATAATCGTTGTTGAGGTGTTAGATACATCAAGAATATTTTGCATTAATTTGGCTTCGGACAAAGGATCAAGAGCAGATGAAGGCTCATCAAGTATCAAAAGCCCAAAGGTATCTGTAAATAATCTTGCAAGCATCAGCTTCTGAGCCTCTCCGCCGGAAAGTGCAATACCATCTTCGGTAAATTCACGGGAAACCATTGTATCTAAATTCCCATCTGCTTTTTTTAGCACATTTGATAAACCAATTTTATCCAATATCTCAATCAATTTTTCATCAGGCACATCGTTGTATACAGTAAGATTATCACGCAGGCTCATTGCCAGAACCCGAATATCCTGAAAGACTACGCCCATATTCAATCGCAATTGATGAATATCATAGTCTTTTATATTCTTTCCGTTAATAAGAATTGCACCATTATTCACATCATACAAACGCAACAGCAGTTTAGTTAATGTTGTTTTACCTG
Source organism: Acutalibacteraceae bacterium (assembly GCA_045591525.1). Lineage (GTDB taxonomy): Bacteria > Bacillota > Clostridia > Oscillospirales > Acutalibacteraceae > DTU089. The sequence goes on from JAZNTA010000110.1 coordinate 19,037, forward strand.
CACCATTTTCACCAACAATTGCAATTCTTTCTCCAGGTTTTATATGAAGATTGAAGTTTTTGAACAACTGTGAACCTTCTTCATATCCGAAAGAAACATCTTTAAACTCAATTTCATAGTTGACCTCAGGAGCAGGAATAGCGTTATCTTTATGGGGTTCAATTTCTGATTCAGCTTCAAAAAATTCTGCAACTTTTTCTCCGTTTGCTATGCATTGGAGCATTTGCATAACGCTACTTGCTACATCATTAAGACTGTCAGCCAATGCTGCTGAAGCAACAGTAAGTGATGCATATAAGCCTATCTGTGTTTTATCACCGTCAATAACAAAAAATATAATATATGCAAGAATGCAAGCTGCTTGTATAGGAGAGACCGCACCTTGTAAGAGATGGAATGGAGCAACCTTTCTTATGAACTGTTTATAAACTCTCTGAAAATTATCCATCGCCCCATTGACCGAGTTCAGAAGCTTTAAGCCGGCACCTGATGCACGCAATTCAGCAGCATTTTCCTTTGTTTTCAATACTCTGCTTGAATATTCCATAGGACGCCAGGCATCAGCAAGGCTCATTTCATAATCTGCAGTAGGCTTTACGGCAGGTATTCCTGCAATCGCATTAAGTATAACGAAAAATGCTGTGATTCCAAGCAGAACGGGACCAACGGAAGCAATAATCGAAACCATTGCAACCATTGTTGCAATTCCTCTCAGAATGTCCGGGAGAAACATAACAACATTCTGAGCGTGAATAGGATAGCTTTCCTGAGCGAAAATAAATTTCACAAAGAAATCGGGTTTATCATAATACTTGAAATCTGTGTCCAAAGCTTTTTTATTAACATCATTTTTGATTTTGTTGCTGACTTTTACAAGTGTCATTTGTGTATATGCCATCTGAATTACTTTTTCCAGTGCAGAAACAAAAACGATGAACAGAGTGAACATTATGATTATGGAAACAACTTCTTTGTGAGGTGTATCATTCATAACAGCATCAATTGCCTTTTGGGGTAAAAGTGCTGTAAGGTATGCAGATACAGGTTGAAGGACCGTTGACATCAACAGAATTGTAAGAATATATCCTTTTCCGTATTTCCAATATGGTTTAAGGAGAAACAGAATGTATTTGATTTTTGATAGTTTTTTAGTATCTTTATTCTTCATATAATCACCGTTATTTCTAAAATGTTTTTTGACACGACAAATATTCCGCTCCAAAGCAAGTTTTTGTTAATGAAGCATTCACTTAACAGAAAACCTGACAAAAGCAGAATAAATATAAACCTCTGTGGATTTCACATCAAATCCATTTTAAAAATATCAACAAAGTGATTTAAGCGGAGTGTAACTATTCAAGGAATTTTTCATACCGTCATTAATCATCTCGATATCATCCCATTTCATTTACACTCACCCCCTGTATAAAGATCTAATATTATTATACTTCATTTTAAAAATGTAATCAACAAAAAATTTGTGTTTGAGAGAGAAGAGTAGCATAAAAGACCTATGAAGTTGGTTCACACAACCTCACAGGTCTTCATTTTATAGTGCATCTCTTTTAATGAGTGCTTAACCACCATTCAGTGTAGGCATCGGGGAAATTGGTTTTAAATCCGGTTACACCCATATCGCATATCTGCTGCCACCATTCCGGATAATCACCGAGATTTGAAAACACTTTAATTCCCATAGACTCAAACATATCCACATCCTCTTTGGTAAAAGCCTCATTATTGAGACCAACTTCCCAAAGGTCGGAGCGTTTAACAAAATCCATTGTACGCTCATTGATAAATCGGATATTCGCACCAAAACGCAGTCCTTCCGGCTTGCCAACCTTACGATAATGTTCCTGTATTTCTTCTAGAACCTCCCAATCCCCTGACATAAAAATATATCTTGATACATTGGGAGATTTTGCAAGAATTTCATCCATTCGAGGACACATACCCTTGCATTTAAATTCCACTTCAACACTTATGTCATAATCAACGGTTGATAACCAAGCGTCAAATTCAGAAAAGGTAATCAGGTGGGTCACTCTGTTTTCAACATAATCAGGAGGTGTAATCATACGTCTGCCACCAAAATGCTCTGTCCAGGGATACGGCGGATATTTGAGCTTAAGGGCATTGCGGTACGGTATATCGAATTCCTTAACCTGCTCCGCTGTCATATCCTTGAGGGCATCACAATGCTTCTCGAAAGTCATATAACCCATATTATCGTTATGAGTTACAATGATTTCTCCATCTCCGCAAAGCTGGATATCCAGCTCAATACCCTCACAGCCCAGCTCGACAGCTTTTTTAAACGCTTCCAACGAATTTTCGGGAGCAAATTGCGTAACTCCCGTGTGTGCAAATCGCATAGGCATTCCGCAATACTCTTTTTTCATCATTTTACCCTCCCGGATTATTAGTTTAACTTAACTGCAACTGCCTGACCATTATCAGTAACAATTGCATCTCATTAATTAATTCTAACAACAAGGTCACTTTCGGGATAGCAGCAGCAAGGATGTATAAAGTCAAACTGTATATCTGCAACACGACGCTTATCTTCACCCTCAGGTATATAAACCTTTCCGTTAACGAGCTTACTTCTGCAGAAACCACATTCACCTGTATGACACCTTGCGGGAACCTCTATGCCTGCTCTTTCAAAAGCACAAAGCACTGTTTCACTGCTGCTTGCTTTGATTACGGTTTCATCACCACGGTTAATAACTGTGATGCTATATTCCTTGGGTTCTTCTTCAGCCTTTTTACCGGAAGAGCATACTTCAAAGCGAATATATTTCTTTTCTTTCTGGAGCTTAGGCAGCTCTGTATCAAGGAATTTATATAAACCGCCCGGACCGCAAACAAAAATGCTGTAGTTCTCATCGGGAGCATATTTACTTATAATATCTGCACCAACAAAGCCCTTTTCATAGCCTTCCTCGTCGCTATGGCTCAACACATAAACCACATTGATTTTCTCATTTTTCTCGGAAAGAGAGTCAAGCTCTGCTTTGAAAAGAATTTCATCTGATGTTCTGCAGCCATAGAGCAAAGTAAGACTGCAATCCTCATCCCCCTGAGCAATTGCTCTTGCAATTGAAAGGAATGGTGTGATACCGCTACCACCTGCAATACCAACAATTTTTTTTGCATCTCTTAACGGGTTATATATAAGATTTCCTTCAGGTGCATAAGCAGTAACCTTATCACCTACGCTCCAGTTATCAAGAATATAATCGGAAACGAAGCCATCATTAATACGCTTAACGGTAATCTGATACTCACCTTTTAATGCACTCTCAGGTGAAGACGCAATTGAATATGAACGGGTAACAACAGCATTTCCTATTTCAAGCTTAAAGGTAAGATACTGACCTGCTTTAAAATATGCAAGAGGTGCAGTTTCGCTTTTAAAGTAATAGCTTTTTGCAATATCTCCATGCTCTTCAATTCTGCTGATAACAAGATTTTGCTCTTTTGGGTGAATGCTTTTAGCAACCTTATTTACACCAAAATCATCAGTACGGGTGGGTAAAGATGCTTCAGCACTATTTATAAACTGTTTTCTCTCTGTTAAAAACTTTACTGTATTCACAGTATCCTTAAAATTACCGTTTACGGAAAACTTCTTACTCATTTACTTTGCCTCCTTTTCCATAGCGAGTACCGCAGCCTTTGCTGCCATATCACCTGTGGTATAACTTGGTGAATAACCCATATGCCTTGTGGTATAACCACCGGCAAAGTAAAGACCCTGAATTCCTTTATCTATCATATCAAAAACAATTCTCTTAACGATACCATCTTCCTTGGTTGCTTCGTAGCCATAGATAGTGCCTGCAGGAGCATCCGTGTAACGAGCATAGGTCATAGGTGTTGAAATTTCAATTTCTTCTATGTAATCTCTGATTTTAACACCTGTTGCCTTTTCAAAATTATCTATCATTTTTTCTGCAAAGGAAATTTTTGTTTTATAGTAATCCCCAACAGAAACCTTGCTCCATTCATCGCCCGCAAAAATAGATGTCATATAGAGAATGCTTGTGCCTTCAGGAGAACAATCGTCAAAGGCTCTGTTAAGGCAAACTGTTGCCTGAACATCATTAGTCTCCAACTTTTTGCTGAGTTCATAGCATTTTCTGTTATCGTTTGTGGGATAAATGAAATAGGTATGGTTATTAAGTCCTAATTCATCTGCAGAACGGTTAAGACCTAAAAATACTGCAAAGCCTTTTGCGCTCAATGTTTTCGCATTAACTTCCTTTTTAAGTTTTTCAGGAATTTCCTTTTCATTTATAAGCTTTGTGAAAGCGTTATATGGTGATGCATTGCAGATAACCGCTTTGGCGTTTATCTGTGTGCCATCATCAAGGATAACACCTGTTGCCACGCCGTTTTTAACAATTATTTCCTTAACGCTTGTGTTAAACCAAGCATCGCCACCATTTTCCGTAAATGCTTCCAGCAAGGCAGTGCTTATCTGATGGCTTCTGCCCTTAGGAATAACGGCACCATCGATAATATAAGAGTGGAGCATTGTGAAATAATGAATAACATTAAGCTCATCTGTCGGCTGACCGAGATAGCACCAATAAGCATTAATGATATCTCGTGTTTTCTGACTTGCACCTAAAGATTTAAGCACCTCATCAACAGAGTAGTTTGCCACCTTAAGAAAATCTGTATGCTCGGAGAAAATCTCTTTTATCATTGAGGGCTTGAAATCCTGGATATCGCTTACAAAATCCAAGGTTTTTTCGATACTCTCGATAAGATCAAATATCTTTGTAACTACAGCTGATGAACCGGAGTCATATTCCTCAAGCTTTGATATAAAAGCTTCTTTGCCCAAAGGCATTGAATAGTCACACTTTTCATTTTCATCCAAAGTAATCACTCTGAACGCTTCATCAAGTGAAACCCACTCAATTTTATCTGCCGCACCAACCTCTTCGAAAATTTTCTGCAAGGGTGATTTTCCCGTAATAGAACCTACACCACAAAGCTCATGAAGGGAAGCTTCGAATTCAAATCTGCCTCTCACAAAGCTTGTTGCAAAGCCACCGGGCAAATTATGACGCTCGATGAGCAATGTTTTTTTGCCCTCTTTTGCAAGACGTGCTGCTGCCACAAGACCGCCATTACCTGCGCCGATAACAACTGCTTCATAATTTTTTACCATATTACCACTTCTTTCGTAATAAAACTTAATACTAGGTTTTATTAAATTTTTTTAACATCAGTATGAATCATTTTTCAAAATAAATTGCACCACTCTGGGCAAAAATCAAGGGTGGTAAATCCATCCCCTTTTGCTCGGGAATTCTTGATGCGATTGCAAAATCGTGGATTTTTCCGTATAAGAAATCAGGCTCAAACAGTATATGAGCACATATAAATCCGTCTTTCTTAACAGGAAGAGTAACAGAATAATCCTTAGTTGTTTTTGAAGTATATGAGAAGCATTCACCCTCTTTATCAAAAACAACTAATCTATGCTTTCTGAGCATTTTTTTAACATTTATTGTAACTGCTGTATCTTCAGTAAGCTTTACTGTATCGCCCAAAACAGCATCACCGCATTTAATATCAATAAAGGTTGTACCCACATCAAAGCAAATTGTTGTGTGCCCTTTAAGGATTGCATCTAAAATATCTTCTGCTGAATTAGATTTTGCATAAACATAGGTAACAGGCCAACAAAGCATATTTGTTACAACATAATCCTTATGGTAATCGCTACCACCGACAACGGGCAATTTATGACCGTTACGCATTTGCTCGTGCCACCATTCAGTACATTCAAGATTATCAAAATGAGTGGGAGCATTCCAGACCTCAAGAACATCCACATCTGCAGCATTCTTTTCCCATCTCCAAGGGCATTGCTTGCAATGCGGATGATTCATACAAATTACTGCACCACGCTCTTCCGCCTTGGTTTTAACTCTTAAAAAGTCTTCATAAGTCTCGCAGGTGTCATAATCTTCTTTATCTATAACATCCTTTACTCCCCACATATTACAGTGCCCACCATGCTTTGTAAGCTCCGCACCATAAATAAGAGTAAGTCCCTCAACCTTCGGAAACTCCTCGCAATTAACATTGTGATCGGTAATCATAAGGAAATCGAGCTTGTTTTTCTTTGCTTTCTTGATAACCTGCTCTAAGGTTAAACCACCATCCGAAGCAACTGTGTGACAATGGGGCACGCCCACGTACCATTTATATCCGTCATAGCACATTAATATCTCTCCCTTATTATAATGCTTTGTTTTCCTCGTGGCGTTCAGCACGAATCACCTCAAGCTCACGATACATCTGCTCTTTCTTTTCATCCTCAATATCATAAGATGTTTTAAGAATAATCGCCTTAAGAACATTGGCAAGTGTATAACCGAAGAGAAGGAATGCAAGAATTTTAAGGCAGGTATCAAGGTAATCGGGCTGAGCCTGCATTGTTGCAACAAGGTCGCCCTCCGCAGATGACATATAACCTGCCCAGGCAATCATAAACGGAATTGCAAGTTCTTTGAGATAGTTGCAAGCGGAGTTAATCCAACCGGGAACAATTCCCTGAATAGCTTCCATTCTTTCACCGCACTGCCATTCAAGATAATCAAGGAACTCAACATTGAAATGAGAATTCGAAAGTTCCTGAATACCAATGCCTATACCAAAAATAAAATAGAACACATAGAAGAAAATGCTGTTCCATCCTGTGAAGAACATAATTCCGAATTGGGCTTCAACAAAACAGATTGCAAAAAGCACACCTGCTGATATAAGTGAGTAGGGACCGCAGAATTTAAGAAGCTTTGTAGGCTCATATTTCTTTGAAAGCTTGGTTGCAATAACATTACCCACAACAGTACCCACTGCTGTTGGAAGAGTAAGAAGAAGATTCTTTGATGAACCAACTGTGATTGCTGCAAGGTAGGTTGACATTCTTCCCAACCACGCAAAAGCATTTACCCATTGCATTGCGTGGTAAGCACGGTAATTTTTATATTTGAAAAGAGAAAACAATGCCTTTGAAATTTTCACTTTTTCTTTCTTTGGAAGTTCAATTCTTTCCTTGCAGAAAAGACCGCACATAAGATTACCAAACGCAGTTACACCTGCAGCAACAACAGCCAATGTCATATACATCGCATTCTTATCGTCGCTGAAAAGACCATAAACAAATGTTGCAATATACGCTCCGCCGTAACCTATATAATAGGACAACTGCCATACTGTAGCAACGTTTTTCTTTTCCTTGTGGTTGGGAGAAATAACCTGAACAACATTCTGACCATAGTTATTGAATGTATTGAATACGGTCTGACAGCAAGCTATTCCATAACGGAAAAGAGTCATCTGCTGAACTGTCCATCCCTCAGGAACATAGAAATAAAACACTGTAAGTAAGAATATGGGTGCAAGGCAGATTATGTACCATTGACGATATCTTCCCCAACGGGATTTCCATTTCTGAACAATAATACCGGAAACAGCACCGATTACAATACCTAAAACAGTTGTAAGAGTGGATTGAACTGCAAGTATTTCTGCAATTTCATCCGAGCTTACTCCGGCAGGTCCGAAATAAAGCTCATGAAGAAATGCCGCCGCAAGAGTACCTGTAAGAGTTGTACCGAACTGACCACCAATTCTTGCAAGCATAATACAAACATATTCAAATTTTGTGATATATTTGCCCTCATTGTGATTGAGTGCCCCTTGGGGTATTGCCGTTGCAGGAGCAGTTTTCTTTTTGAACACCAAATCATCTCCAAGCCAAAATTTCTGTTATTATTATGATATCACAACTACCTACCCAAACGCAAGAGAAAACATTGCAACATACACAAACCTATGGTATTATATATGATAAGCTTCAAGAAAGTAGGTTTTCTTATGGATTATCTCAAATATGTAAACATTAAACAAGGTACAAAATCCTTGCATCGTTTCTCTCAGGGAAACACCTTACCTTTGATTCAAAGGCCTTTTGGTTTTGCGGCATTCAGTTTGCAGACGGAAACCTCAAGAGGTAGCTGGTACTATCATCCCGATGACCGCTCAGTTGAGGGTATTCGACTTACCCGTCAACCAAGTCCATGGATAAGTGACCACAGTGCATTCACAATGATGCCTCAAATTGAAAAACCTTATGTTGATTTTGAAGATTGCTGGTCCGGCTATGACCCTGAAAAAGCAATTTTACAGCCTCATTATCTTAAATGTTATCTTAAAAGACCTTTCTGTGATTTTGAGCTTACACCTACCGAATATGGTGCTTGCATTAGACTCAGCTTCAAAAAAGATTTTGACCGTTATCTTTCTGTTCTGCCTGTTAAACGAAACTGCGAATATGAGTATGACAAAGAGAACAATCGTCTTTACTGCTGGACTGACTGCAATCGTGATAAAAAGAGCCACGATAAAGGCACTATCAAGGGTTATTATGTATTTCAGTTTGATGCAGATTCCGTTGATGCAGATAAAATACTAACAGGTAAAAAAGATACTTGTGATACTGAATATAGTTTACATATTGCGGGCGAAGGTACAGGTATTCATATTGCCCTGAAAAAAAAGGATATTACTTTTACAGTTGCAACCTCTTTTATAAGCTATGAACAGGCTTTGAGAAATCTTCAGCACGATTCTGTTTACAGTAGTTTTGAAGAACTCAAAGCAGAAAACGAGCGTATCTGGAATGAGTATCTTGCAAAAATCGAGATAAATGCAGATGAAGATACAATGAAAACATTCTATAGCTGTATGTACCGCACATTCCTCTATCCTCACAAGGCTTATGAGCCTGATGAAAACGGTAATCCTGTTCACTATTCACCAAGTGCAGATAAAGTGCTTCCCGGTGTAAGATATACTGACAACGGCTTCTGGGACACTTACCGCACAAACTATCCTTTCTATGCAATTGTTGCAAAGGATATTCTCCCCGAAATTATTGAGGGATACATTCAGGACTATAAAGATGGTGGATGGCTTCCCCGTTGGACTGCAGGCGATGCAAAAAACTGTATGCCAAGCACCGCTATTGATGCGGTTATCGCAGATGTTGCCACAAGAAATCTTATTTCAAAAGATTTACTTGAAATTGCATTCAAAGGTATGGAGCATCACGCAAATAAATCTTCAACGGTACCGGCTTACGGCAGAGAAGGTTGCGAAGAATATCTTGAACTGGGTTATGTTCCTTGCGATAAATTCAGCGAAAGCGTGAATTTAACACTTGACGCGGCATATTTTGATGATTGTATCGCAACTGTTGCAGGTATTCTCGGCTACGAGGACAAGAAAGAAAAATATCTTAAACGAGCCGAGAATTACAAAAACATTTTTGATAAAGAAACAGGCTTTATGAGACCGAAGGATTCAAATGGTAACTTCAAGCCTGACTTTGACCCAATCAGATGGGGCGGAGATTATACGGAAGCTGCCGCCTGGCAGACGAGCTTCGCGGTTCAACACGATATTGAGGGTCTTGCGGAGCTTTATGGCGGCAAGGATGGACTGATTAAAAAGCTCGATGAATTCTTTGCTGAGCCTGCAGATTACAGAGTTGGCGGATATAACTACGAAATCCACGAAATGACAGAAATGGCTACTTGTGATTGGGGGCAATGTGCAATATCGAACCAACCAAGCTTCCATATCCCCTTTATTTACACATATCTTGGTCAGCCTGAAAAAACTGAATATTGGCTTAAAAAGATTTGTGCAGAAGGCTTTTCCTGGAAGGATGACGGCTTTCCGGGTGACGAGGACAACGGCTCAACTGCAGCCTGGTATATTTTCAGTTGCCTCGGAATTTATCCTATCTCTCCCGGTAAACCTGTTTACACAAATAATAAACCGATGGTTGACAATATCCGTATTCTTGGCAAAAAGGTTGATTTTGGAAAATACGGAAATATGATTACTTATAATGATATAATGAAACAAATCGAAGAATAAGGAGATAGATTTCTATGCATAAAAAATTAGCTCTTACTCCCCCTATGGGTTGGAACAGTTGGGACTGCTACGGTGCGGCTGTAAATGAAGAACAGCTTCTTGCCAATGCAGATTATATGGCAAAGCACCTTAAGGACTACGGTTGGGAATATGTTGTTTGCGATATTCAGTGGTCCGAGCCCACTGCAAACAGCTTTTACTACAACTACTTTGCTCCCCTTTGTATGTATGAATATTCACGCCTTATTCCCTCAGTTGAACGCTTTCCCTCTTCTGCAGGTGGTAAAGGCTTCAAGCCTATTGCAGATTACATACATTCTCTCGGCCTTAAATTCGGTATTCATATTATGAGAGGTATTCCGAGACAGGCGGCACATCAGAACTCTAAAATCAAATGTGATGGTGTTACTGCAAAAGATATTGCAAACCCTACTTCCATTTGCAAGTGGAACCCTGATATGTATGGTCTTTATTCCGACAATAAAGGTGCCCAGGAATATTACGATTCAATTTTTGAGCTTTATGCGTCCTGGGGTGTGGACTACATCAAATGCGACGATATTGCAAATACTGAAATGTTCCCCGACAATCCCTATTCTGCAAGAAAAGAAATTGAAATGCTCAGAAAAGCTATCGACAAATGCGGTAGAGATATGGTTCTTAGCCTTTCCCCCGGTCCTGCTCCTGTCTGGGAACACGAGCATCTTGCAGCACACGCAAATATGTGGCGTATGACAGGCGATTTCTGGGATGAATGGAGCAAGCTCCACGCTATGTTTGAGCGTTGCTACGCTTGGCAGGAATATGTTCAGCCCGGTGCATGGCCCGATTGCGATATGCTTCCTCTCGGCAGAATTCAGATTACTGAAGAGAAGCCCGAGTACAGAGACCGTTACACACGTTTTACACACGATGAGCAGATAACAATGATGACCCTTTGGGGCATTTTCCGCTCCCCTCTTATGATGGGTGGCGAAATGCGTGATAATGATGAATTTACTCTTTCACTTCTTCAGAACAGAGAGCTTATTGATATGCTTAAAAACTCAAGCGGTGCAAAGCAGTTCAAACGAGAGGAAACCGACGGCAAGGGTGAAATCATCTGGACATCAACAGGTGAGAACTGCAAATATGTTGCACTTTTTAACACAGATGACAAAGAAAGAGAAATCAGCTTTGATATTACAGATATTTCAATCGGCAGTGTTAAATACAGAGTATGGGATATGTGGGCTCATGAAGAATACACAGTAACTGACGCGGAATTCTTTGCAAAGGTTAATTCTCATGGTGCAAGACTTTTCAAAGTCACTGTAAAATAAAAAGTGTAAACAAACTTTTTCACAGAGGTGAGCGTCTTTGAACATTAAATTAATCGGCCCGCCTAAAGTAGTTATGACAAATGCTGAAAGTCATCACGCTTACTTTGCATGGCCTACTATTGCAAAGCTTCAGAATGGTAGAATTTGCGTTGGCGCTTCAGGCTACAGAGTTGAGCATATTTGTCCTTTCGGCAAGGGTGTTTTAGCCTTTAGCGATGATAATGGTGAAACCTACGGGAAGCCCATACCGGTTTTTGACACTGTGCTTGATGACAGAGATGTTGGACTTTGTGTTTTCGGTGAAAGCGGTCTTATTGCTACATCATTTAATAATACACTTGAATTTCAAAGAGAAAATATGCCACAGACTCAGGAATGCTTCGACTATATAAACTCTGTTTCTGCTGAGGATGAAGCGGAAGCTTTAGGAATCAGCTTCAGAATAAGTAAAGACTGTGGCGAAAACTTTGGTAAGATATATAAATCCCCTGTCTCCTCCCCCCACGGACCAACTGTGCTTAATGATGGTACTGTTTTATGGGTTGGCAGAAGACTTGGCATTCACAACCACATTGAAGCACACACCATGAATACTGAAACCGGTGAAATGACCTTACGAGGCGAACTGGGTATATATAAATACGAGGAGTTCAAAGACCTTTATTTCTATGAACCGCACGCAATTCAGCTTCCTGACGGGAAATTAATTTGTCACTTACGTGCAGAAAACGCAGAAGAAACTATATTTACTCTTTATCAGACTGTTTCCCTTGATAATGGTGTAACATGGAGTAAGCCTCAGCAAATTGTGAGAGATGACAGCGGTGCCCCGGGGCATTTATTCCTGCATTCATCAGGCACATTGATTTCAACCTTTTCTCACAGAAAGAGACCATACGGAATATGGGCAGTTTTCAGTGAAGATAATGGTAAAACCTGGAGCGATGAAGTTATTTTGCACCATGGTTATGATACCGATGATTTAGGTTACCCCTCAACAATTGAACTGGATAACGGCGATTTAATCACCGCATTCTACACAAGAAAAAGCGACCTTGACTGTGACCCAGCCATTATAATGCAACAAAAATGGTCTTTAGAGAAATAAATTTAAAAGGAGCTTTCCGTTATGACAAAAGGAAAATGTAAAAAAGCAAAAAAAGGATTACTTATTTTTATTTCGGTGATTATAGTTCTCGGAATTTTAATCACAGGACTTAACCTTATATCAGTTCAGAATCTCATCAAAAAAGGGAACGAATATAAGACGCTTGAAATTGAAAATCAGCTTATTCCCCAAAAGGATGAAAATGGCTATTGGTGTTTTACAACTGATGGTGATTTCAAGGTAATGCACCTTACAGATATTCACATCGGTGGCGGTTTTATGTCGAAATCCGTTGACGAGAAAGCACTTAACGCGGTTGCAACAATGATAACAAGGGAAAAGCCAGACCTTGTTGTTGCAACCGGTGACATTGCTTTCCCTGTTCCCTATATGGCAGGCACATTCAATAACTACAGCGGCGCAAAGGCATTCGGAAATCTTATGGAAAGTCTTGGAGTTTATTGGACTGTTACATTCGGTAACCATGATGCTGAATGTTATTCATATTTTGACAGAGAAGCTGTTGCTGAAATCTATTCAGATGAAGATTTTGAGCATTGCTTATTCCAGGCAGGTCCTGAGGATGTTGACGGCTACGGCAACCACATTATCGAGGTTAAAAACTCAAAGGGACTCATTACTCAGGCTATGGTTTTAATTGATTCTCAGGCTTATGTTAAAAATAATCTCATAGACAGTATTAATGGTACATATGACAACATTCATCCCAATCAGGTTGAATGGTACGAAGCTGAAATCAAGAGAATGAATGCTGAAAACAAAAAAATCAACAAAAATGCTGACACAGTTGTAACTCAGGCTTTCTTCCACATTCCTTTGGTTGAAATGTTGGATGGCTGGAAAGAATTTACCGAAAACGATTTTAAAGATACAAAGGATTTCAGATTTGTTGACGGAATAATGGGTGAAGGCGGTAAACAGGTTTATTGCGGACTTGGAGAAGATGACCTTTTTGAAAAAATGCTCGAGCTCGGCTCAACCAAAGCTATGTATAACGGTCACGACCATCTCAACAACACAACCTTTGAATATAAGGGTATTCTTTTCAGCTACGGCTACAGCATTGACTATTTTGCATATTCAGGTATTGATAAGCTTGGCTCTCAAAGAGGCTGCACCATAATTACCTGCAAGCCCGACGGTGAGTTTTCAATTGACAAATTTAATTATTATTCCGATAGATATACTATTGACGGTTTTACTCGCGAAGATGTAACAATGCAGTTTGAGGATGTTACATATCAGCCTGTTACAGAATAAAAATTAAAGAAAATAAGAAATTGATAAGATATGATTAAAGAAAAACTCAGCAAGAAGAATTGGTTTATAATTACCCTCTTCTGCTTTATGGGTGGTATTGCCTGGAATACTGAAAATATGTATTTCAACACCTTTATCACTAATGAAATATATGCTGATGTATCCCAGTCTGCAATCCTCGGCTCAATGGAAGCGGTAACTGCGGTTTCAAGAATGGTTGCTCTTTCCGCTATTGCGGCGGTTCTTACCACATTTATAATGGGTGCTCTCAGCGACAGATTAAAAAACCGAAAAATGTTCATTTCTGTGGGCTACATTCTCTGGGGTATAGTTACGGCTATGTTCGGCTTTATTACAAAAGAAAATGTGGCAAATCTCTTCAACCTTTCCGATGAAGCAAAAATCCTCGGCTGTACCGTATGGTTTGTTATTCTGATGGATATTGTTATGACCTTTATGGGTTCAACAAGTAATGATGCGGCTTTTCAGGCTTGGGTAACGGATGTAACTGTTCCAAGGCAAAGACCTGTTGTTGAAACAGTTTTATCCGTTGTAGGCACTATATCGTCATTTGCAGTAACAGGTGTTGGCAGCTTTGCTCAAGCAGGTACTATCTCATATAAGCTATTTTTTGGTATTTTAGGTCTCGTGGTAACCTTGTGTGGAGTTTTAGGACTTTTTCTTATTAAAGACCCACCCCGCACTGCACAAATTAAAACCTCTTCAAACTATTGGGCAGACCTCTTTTATGGCTTCAGACCCTCTGTTATTAAAGATAATGCAAGGCTTTATTTAGCTCTTGTTTCATTCTGCTTTGCTATAATTTCATTCCAGGTTTTCTATCCGTATCTTCTTACATATGTTCAATATGTAGTTATTCCCGATAACGGCGGTGCGGAAAATATATTGAAAGCCCCTGTTATAATAACCGCAGTGGTTGTTGCAATTATTGTTCTTGCATTGATTGTGGCTATGCTTAAGCTTTCAACAAAGAAAAAAGGCTTTTGCCTTATTGTCGGCATAATTGTTATGAGCTTAGGCTTCTTCCTGCTTTCAACAAGCACCAGCATTTATATTATTCTTATAAGCATAGTACCTGTTGTTCTCGGTAATGCACTTGTTAATATTTTATTCGGTGCCTCTGTTAAGGACTTTATCCCCGAAGGTAAGGCAGGTCTTTTCCAGGGCATCAGAATGATATTTGCTGTGCTTCTTCCTATGGTTATAGGTCCCTATATTGGTGAAACTGCTTGCAAATATGCAGCACAAACCATTATAAACGAAGCAAATGCAGAGGTAATTGTACCTGCAAAGGATATGTTCCTGTGGGCCGGTTTTGTATGCATATTGGGGCTTATCCCCCTTTACTTCCTTGTAAAAAAAGGGCTTGAAGTGAAAGAAACTGAAAATGTTGCCTGAGGTGAAAAGTATGAACAAATGGAATTTTTACACATCAAAAGAGATAAAGCCTGAGGGTTGGCTTCGCCGTCAGCTTGAAATTCAAGCAGAGGGTTTAAGCGGTAATCTTCATAAAATATGGCCCGACATCCGTGACAGTGCGTGGATTGGCGGAAACTGTGAGGGTTGGGAAAGAGTTCCTTATTGGCTTGATGGCTTTATTCCCCTTGCTTATCTTTTAGAAAACGAAGAAATGATTGCAACTGCTAAAAAGTATATTGATGCAATCATTTCCGCTCAGCAGGATGACGGTTGGATTTGCCCTTGCAAAAAGGAAGAAAGAGCCAAATATGATACCTGGGCAATTCAGCTAATTTGTAAAACCCTTAATGTTTATTACGATTGCTCAGGTGACGAAAGAATCCCTGATGTTATTTATGAAGTTCTCAAAAACTATTATGAACTTCTAAATTGCGGTGAAATAGCTTTATTCAAATGGGGCAAATACAGATGGTTTGAAACTTTTATTTCGCTTAATTTCTTATACGAAAAATATAATGAAGAATGGATAAAAGACCTTGCCCAAATAATTAAAAAGCAAGGCTTTGACTATAACACGGCAACATATTTATGGGAGAAACCGAGCCATACATGGCGAATGACCACTCATATAGTAAATATGGGTATGATGCTTAAAACTGAAGCAATTTCCCACGATTTATTGGGTGAACCTTATACCGATAATGCAGAAAAGCTTCGCTCAATTCTTGATAAATATAACGGCACTGCTTTTGAAGGCTTTACAGGTGACGAGGTACTTTCAGGACTTGACCCAACAAAGGGCACTGAGTGCTGTGCCGTTGTTGAGCAGATGTATTCCTATGAAGAAATATTTGCTCATACGGGTGATAACAAATGGGCAGAGCGACTTGAAATGCTTGGCTTTAACGCTCTTCCTGCCACTCTCAGCGAGGATATGTGGACACATCAATATGTTCAGCAAGTCAATCAGATAGCCTGCCAGAAAACAATGATTATGGCTCCGTGGAGCACAAACGGTCCTTATGCACATACATTCGGTCTCGAACCGAACTTCGGTTGCTGTACTGCAAACTTTAATCAGGGTTGGCCTAAATTCGCTCTTTCAACCTTTATGCATAATGGTGACACAATAATAAACTCTGTTATGTTGCCCTCTGTTTTAAGTAGTGAGGGTGTAAAAATTGAGCTTGAAACCAATTATCCATTTGAAAACAAAATGCATTATTATATAGATGCAGAAAAAGATTTTAATTTTGCAATCCGCATTCCCTCTTTTGCGAAAAATCTTAAAGTAAATGGTGAAGATGCTGAAATCAAAGACCTTGAATTTTCTATTAAACAAGGGAAAACTGAAATTGAAATCGAATTCGAAACAACACCATTTTTAAAAGAAAGACCCAACAACCTTTATGCTTTGCAGATGGGTTCTTTACTTTTCTCTGTTCCTGTTAGTTATGAAAAGAAAATGAGAGAATATGTGAAAAAAGGTGTTGAAAGAAAATTCCCCTATTGCGATTATGAGTTCATCCCAAAATCATCTTGGAATTACGGATTTTCTGATGGCGATTTTGAAATTAAATTCAACAAAATAGATAATATTCCTTATTCACAGAGTAACCCCCCCGTAACCATAAAAGCAAATATGCAACAAATCAAATGGGGGCTTAAATTCCCATACAGAAGTATTGCAAGAAAAACGCCCAAATCCGCAAAACCCATTTCCGAATTTCAGAAAATTGAGCTTATCCCATACGGTTGTGCAAAGCTTCGTATGACAGAAATGCCGATACTAAAAAAATGATTATAAATTAAATGCAGTTCCATTTCGGAACTGCATTTAATTTATATCAAAACATATTCTGCATCGACCTGAGTTTTAAAAGAAACTGTGTTTTCTTTTCTTTCCAATGGTATTTCTTTATTATCTGTTTTGTTGATTATGGATTTAATGCCCTCGCATTCAATAGTGCATCTTCTTCCTTTAAGGCTCTTGATTTTAAGGGATGAAACCTTTTCATTTTTCAGCTCTGCAGAAACAAGGAATGCACCATCTGCACGAAGATTTTCAAAAGATGCATCTGACGTTTTGTTCCAGCAAGGGAAAAGCCTGATAACGCCCTGATGGCTTTGCATAAGCATCTCATTAATAGTTGCAGGAATAGTTGTTAAATGCTCAATTCCACCACCATGGTGTCGGAAAAGTCTGTTGGGGAGACCGAACTCCTTGATATTCTGATGAATACCCTCAATAAGAAAATCAGGGTCAACACCAATTCTTGCACCTGCAGGAAGATATGAGTTTGAACCATTATCATCAAGCCTTCTGTCATTAATGAAATATGTATTCTTTGCAATTTTAAGAAGCTTTTCATCTGATGAAAGACCTATCTGAGAAGCAGGGTAAATATGCTGAAGACCAACTGTGTTTTCATCTCTCCAACGAATACCAAACTTAGAATATCTAAAGCATTTTTTACCTTTCTTAATAAAGGTCGGAAAATCGCTTAAATTTTCAATTATATCTTTCCATAAGGCATATTTTTCAGCGTTCAGGTCGAGTTCTTGTGCCATATCATAAACTGCATTGAACAAGAGTTTTACAAGTCCGAGAGAATTTATTGCATTTATTGTATTTACCTGACCAAAATGAGTGATATATCTGAATTTTTCACCGCGATAATACGGAATTTCGTGGGCGGCATCACCTTTGATTACATATTCACCCTTTTCTTTAACAAGATAATCTTCCCAGAATGCCGCAGTATTCAAAACAAAATCATAATAATTTTCGAGAGCATATTTTTTATCATAGGTTGAAAACCAATGCATTATAGGAATTACGCAGGCATAAGCGGCATGGCTTTTCTGACCAAGGAATAATATTCCGTGTTCCTTGCAGTCTGCCTGACTATAAACATCAAGCGCTTTCGGTCCAAAGCTTACAGGGAATGCATAACCCTTGCAACCGAAAAGCTTTGCCATTCTTTTTGCTTCATCCCTCATATCGTTAACAGGTGCCATATAGCCGTCAAAAAGCTCGGGATGGTTAGCAGAGAATATGCAATAATAGGGCGCTTCATAGTTATAATTCATATGGTAATCCCCTGCCCAAGGGAAGAAATCATCAGTTACAAAGTTACCGAAAAGACCGGGCGGAAATTCACTATTGCCCATACAACCTGCAAGATGATAAAGGCTTGAATTATAGAATTTTTCAATTTCTTTGTCCTGAAGCGTTACTTTTGATGCAGAAAAGAAATTTTTCCATTTGGCTTCTGTTCTAGCTTTATCCTCATCATAATCACAATTTTCAACCATTTCAAAAGCTTTGCTTATGTAATCATCAGCATCAAAATTTGTAACAACTGAAATACAATAGCGAGTGGTTTTATATCCATCAACTATATTTGAACTAATCTCTTTTAAGCAAACTGCAACAGCAGATTCTCTGTCAACATTTTCACCGCAGAATTTACGAGAATAGCATTTCACACCATTTTCTTCCGCCTGTGAATTTACCGAACCGCAAGTATCAGGAAGATTAACGCTAATGTAGTTAGTTTTCTCTGTTTCAGGCACTTTAATTTCAAAACAAATAAGGTTTTCGGGAGCAACAAAAAATTCAATTTCAGTATCGCCGAATTTACATTCAAGAAGTCCTTTATCAAAATATTGCTTAATGTTGTATGCATCTAAATTGATATTATCAATTCTCAAATCGCCAACGGTTTTTATACCGCCATCACCACGAACACCATTAACAAATTTCCAGAAATCGCATTTTGAAATGTGAATAACAAGGTCTTTTTCATCGTTATCAAAAACAACGCCTAAATCACCATTACCGCACATTGCGCCTGCAGGAATTTTATAAACAACTTTACCGTCAACTGCGTTTATAGGCTTTGAGGTTATTTCATTAAAATATGTGTTCATATATATCACCAATTACACATTATAGAGTTTTTAAGATAGTAAATCAAGTTTTACTTTGATACCACTTAACCACATCACTGAACTTACCCTTAAAGTGATATGAGCGACCATTTTTATTAAGTCCTATATTTGAAAGCCCAAGTTTTTGGAGAATGGCGATGGATTTTGAATTTTTGATATTTGCATAGGCTTCAACGAATTGAATATCAATTTTGATATTTGAAAGTACAAAACCATATAAATCTCTGAAAGCACCCTTTCCTTGATACTCAGATTTAAATTGAATTTCTTCCATCATAAAAGTATCTGCATTTATGTAGTATTGGAAAAAACCTATAATTTTGTTATTGCTTTTTATAAGAATTATCTGTCTTTCCTCTCTTTTTAAACCACTACTCACAGCATCAAACCAGCTGTTATAATCCTCTTCCCTGCTGTTGCCTGTTGGCGCAATTACGCTCATATTATCTGCAAGTATGTCAAAAATCGTCTGTGCAATAACAGGAAAATCGGGTTTATTTAAGTATCCGAATTTAATCATAACTTTATTTCTATATCCTTTTCATCAGTTTGAAATACTCGCCGTCTTCGTCTGCACCATCAAAAAGAACTTCTGTGAAGCCAAATTTTCTGTATAAATGCAAGGCATTTTCATTATCTTTATCAACACCGATTGTCATTTCGGAAAAACCCATTTCTTTTGATTTTCTGATAAGAAACTCAAGAATTTCACTACCTATACCAAGATTTCGGTATTCCTTTTTAACAATCATTCTTGAAACATAAACTCTTCTGCCCGATATGGTGTAATCAGGGTCACCTGTGTCTAAAACCAACGCACCCTCACCGATAAATTCATCGTTTATCGTGTAAACAAAAACAAGTCTGTTACCCTCTGCAATTTCCTCTCGCCATTTTTCAGCAAGGGGTTGAGCTTTCATATTCCAAATATTTGAGCATTTATTGTAATCCTCAAGTTTTAGCGGTTCTATTTTAACTACTTGCATCTTTCTTCCCTTTTCATAACCTATAAATATTTCTCCATAATTACGCTTCCGCCGTAATCCTCTATTACTCTAAATCCGTTTTTCTCGTACATTGAATATGATACAGGTGTATGCTTAAAGCAGTTAAGAACCATTTTACCGAAGCCTTTTTCTCGTGCGTCTTCCTGTAATTTTATTAATGCACTTTTTCCGTATCCTTTTCCGCGATACTCTTCTTTTATAACATTCTCTGTAACGAATGCGGCATTTTCTTCAAAAGGACTTTTCTGGTAACCGATAACACCAATTTTTTCGTTATCGTTATTCACAACTATATAAAGATAATTATCAACAGAATCTGCGCCATCAGGAAATATATCACTAAACTCACTTTTTGCCGCTTTCAAAGCTTTGAATCTGAATTTCTCGTCACCTGATTTTATCAAATGCTCTGCATAAGCCTTTACTGACCACTTTGAATACACCTGAAACTCATCAATGTTCATACTCTTAAAACTGATTTGTTTTAGTTCCTTTTGCAAGGGAAACACCTCTTTTGCTTTTTAACTTTGTAATAAAAACTATTTTACAAAACCTCTATTTCAGTATCATAATACTGTTCTTGAAAATTTATTGCATCTTCAATTTCTTCTTTTGAAAATCTCATACCAATGGGTGCACCAATCAATTTATCTTCAACATCATTGTGTCTGTGAGCAATAGCAATAACCTCGCATTCATATTCGTTTACAGGCTCGCTTACACCTAAAAGATAAACATCAAGCTCTTCGCCATCTCCACCTAAAACATCTGGTATATAACCATAATTAATTGGATATGTCAGGGAATAGGTCTCCTTTTCATGAACATAACCTATAGGTCTGTCGATACCAATCACTACCCTCTTACCCAAATAAGATTTTACTTGTTCTTTTCTTTCTTCAAAAGTCATTTCACTCACCCTAATCTCTTCAAATATTCATCCGTTTCTTCTCTTGTTTTAAAGATTATAACCTCTTTTTCTGCCCTATATTTTTCAATTAAATCATATATCTTTGGCAAAGATTTTTCAGAAAACTCTTTAATAAAGCCCTCAAATTCAGGGTCTAATTCTGTTTCAAGCCAAGGTAAATCATAGCGATCTTTGCCAATTCGTTCTGTTGCACCCTGTATGCAAACATCTGTAGGCAAATCAAAAAGAAAGACTGTATCGCATTCTTTCAGTCGCATTTCAATTGTTCTGCCGTAGTTTCCGTCAATTATCCATTCGGATTTTTTGAATATTTCTTTTATTTTCTCATCGAATTTCTCTCTCGGAATATGAGTTTTATCGGGCTTATGCCATATAGCATCAAGATAATATAAAGGAAGTCCTGTGCATTTTTGCAATTTCTCTGCAAATGTGGTCTTACCGCTACCGGGACATCCTATAACAATTACTTTTTCCATAACTTCCCTTTACAAATTATTACACTTAATTTTACCAATTAAGCTAATTTTATATTACATAAATATATCACGTACTGAAAGTATTATATTATATAGGAGCAAACATTTCAATTAAATTTTAAGCGTTGTTCCGGTGATCATAATACGTTTAACCCCCACCTACCAAGTTGATAAGTGGGGGAAATTGTTATATAAGTCAAAGCATTTTTTGTGATTTATAAGGTCCATCTAATTGCATACGCATTTTCATTTTAAATCTTAAATCATCTGATATAAGGCAAATAAATTCTGAATTTGTTGGTTTCTTCGGATTTTTCACAGCACAACTAAAATAAGATTTAAAAGCAACCACATGCCCATTATCCCATGCTATTTTAATAGCATACCGCATATCTCTTTCAACTGATTTCGGGTCACTATTATATTTTTCAGCAATAGCAGGATACAAAATTTTTGTCACAGAATTTATTATATCAGGATTTTCAATAACTAAAAGAATTGCTTCTCTTAAATAACGGAAGCCTTTAACCTTAATAGGTATCCCAACTCGATGAAGAATATCGCTTACAACTAATTCCGGTTCTTGAAAAGTTTGAAAATTAGAAAAAACACCAACGCCTTTCCAACTCAACATTTGCACAACTCTTTCTGCAACTATACGTGCTTCAATAGGCTTTATAAAGCAATAATCAGCACCTTCTCTTATAAAAGTCTTTTGCAAATCACTATTGTCTATATATGACATAACAATTATCAGCGGTCGTTTAACCGGATTCATTGCGTTAATTCGCATCAACACACCAAGTGCATCTATATGATTCATAAAAGCATCCATTATCACTACATCGGGGTTAATAACTTTAATACTATCAATTAACTCTGCACCATTCTTATTACACAACTTTACATCCATTCCATTAGAACACATTGCTCCAACAAGCTGAATTGTTTCATCATTATTATCAGCAGTTAACAAAACTTTTACATTGCCAACCATTCAAGCACCTCCAAAAATGAAAAATATAATGCACAACTAAACCTTATCATAAAATTAAAACAATCCATATGTATATGACAAAAAAGTAAGATTTTTTCGACAAAAGTATCGAACTAATAAAAAACGTCAATATGCACAATATTTTCATTCTCTTTTCAGTTAATTATCCCTCAATTTCTTACGATTTACATTTTCATATCTTTATGTTAAAATCAAGAAAAAGACACTTGCTTTTGAGGTAATTAAATGAATATAAAATTATTTTTTCAGGCAATAACCAAATTTTCATCAGGCATTGTGCTAGTTGGTCTGTTAATTTTCTTACCTGCAGGCTCGCTCGCTTTTACAAATGGTTGGATTTTTATGGGAATTTTGTTTATTCCCATGTTTCTTGCAGGAATTGTTATGATGATAAAAAATCCAAGCCTTCTTGAAAAGAGGCTTGATGCCAAAGAAAAGCAAAAAGACCAGAATATTGTTGTTAAACTAAGTGGACTTATGTTCCTTGTGGGATTTATTGTTGCAGGACTTGGTTTCCGCTTTGATTGGTACACCTTACCTTTCGGTGTTACAATTTGCGGTGCAATAGTATTTCTTATTGCATACATACTCTACGTCGAAGTTTTACGAGAAAACACATATCTTTCCCGAACTATTCAGGTTCAGGAAGATCAAAAGGTTATTGATACAGGACTTTACGGTATAGTAAGGCACCCTATGTATAGTGCAACGCTACTTTTGTTTCTATCAATACCCCTTGTTTTAGGCTCATTTTTTTCATTTATTATTTTTCTTGCTTATCCCTTCATAATTGCTAAAAGAATTAAGGGTGAAGAAGATTTGCTTGAAAGAGAGCTTGATGGATACAAAGAATATAAAAACAAAGTGAAATATCATTTAATTCCATTTATATGGTAAGGTAAGATTATGAAAATCGAATTAGTAGAAGCTTACTCTCATAAAAAAGAAGTTAAAGCTCTTTTTAGTGAATATACCGATATGCTCATTGAATATGACAATGACTTCAGAGAATATCTCAACAAACAGCATTATGATGATGAATTAGAGAATTTGGAAAGTAAATATGGTTTACCATACGGCAGATTATACCTTGCTTTTTGTGATAATGAACTTGCAGGTTGCATCGCTTTGAGAAAAATTGATGATAAAAACTGTGAAATGAAACGATTATATGTAAAAACCGAATTCCGAAGAAAAAACATTGGGAACATTCTTATTAATCAAATTATTGAAGATGCCAAATACATCGGTTACAAACATATTCTCTTAGATACCTTTCCCTTTTTAGAAGTCGCAATAAAGCTATATAAAAAACTTGGTTTTTACGAAATTGATAGCTATAACAATAATCCTATGGATAATTTAATTTATTTGAAATATGACCTTTAATTGACACTAAAAATCCAATATGTTAAAATCAGTTAAAACAATTTGTTCAGAGGTTAAAAATGAAAAAATATTTATCTGCATCTTTAATGTGCGCGGACCTTACAAACCTTATTTCTTCCATAAAAGACCTTGAAAAAGCAGATATTGATTACCTGCATATTGATATTATGGATGGCTCTTTTGTCCCGAATATCACACTGGGCTTTGATTTAATCAATGCAATAAAAAAGGTTACAGATATTCCTCTTGATATTCATATGATGGTAAATGAGCCTTCAAAATTCATTGACAGAATGAACCTTTCCGAAAACGATATTTTATGCGTTCATTATGAATCTGAAATACATATTCACAGAGTTCTTGAAATGATAAAAAACAAGGGTTGCAAGGCAGGTCTTGCTATAAATCCAAGTACTCCTGTTGAAAGCATCAAGCATTTGACCGAATATATTGATATGCTTTTAGTTATGACTGTTTCTCCCGGCTTTGCGGGGCAGAAGATGTTTCTTGGTGCAGAAAAGAAAGTAGAAGAAGCAAAAGCACTTTTAAAAGAATGGAATTGCGAAGATATGCTTATTGAGGTTGACGGAAATGTAAGTCTTGAAAACGGCAGAAAGCTATGCACGAGTGGTGCAGATATTTTTGTTTTAGGCACAAGTGCATTATTCTTAAAAGATAAAACTATCACTAAAGCCGCTGAAGATTTTATTAAATATATTTCGGAGTAGAAAATGTATAGAGATATTCGTGCCACGGTTGTTGGCAGTATAAATATGGACTTAATTCTGAATATGAAAAAGGTTCCCGAGGTTGGCGAAAATGTTCTCGGAACAGACTATGGCTATGCCAACGGCGGAAAAGGTGCAAATCAGGCAACCGCATTGGCAAAGCTTGGTGCAAAGGTTAAAATGATTGGCAAGGTTGCAAAAGATTCTAATGGTGCAAAGCTTTTAGAGAATCTTAAAAACAATAATATCGATGTTTCAGGTGTTACAACAGATGGCTCTCAGACAGGTCTTGCGACAATTATTCTTGACGGTGAGGGTAGAAACAGAATTGTAGTTTTCGAGGGTGCAAATTCGGAAATTGAACCCGAAAGAGCAGTTACTGATATTGGCACTGACATTGACCTTTTACTTTTACAATTTGAAACTAATGAAGATGTTGTTATAAGCTGCGTTAACCATGCCGTAAAAAATGATATCACAACAGTTATCGACTGCGGTCCTGCAAAGAATTTCGCATTAGAGAAAATGCAGGGTGCAACAATCCTCTCACCTAACGAAAGCGAAACAAAAGCATTAACGGGCATTCATCCTGATAATAACGAGAATATTTTGAAGGCTTCAAAAATATTGGAAGAAAGAAGCAAGGCAAAATATGTTGTTTTAAAACTTGGTGAAAGAGGTTGTGCATTGTGGAACGGAGAAGAATTAAAACTCTTCCCTCCCTATAAAAGCAATGTTGTTGACACTACTGCCGCAGGTGACTGCTTTACCGCCGCACTTGCTCTTGAATATATCAGAAGCGGGGATATTGAAAAGGCTTGTGACTTCGGCAACAAGGCAGGTTCAATAGCAGTCAGCAGAATGGGCGCTCAAAGCTCAATGCCCACAATTGAAGAAATAATGAGTATATAAAAAAGCAGTCACTAAAAGTGACTGCTTTTTAGCTATCTGCTATTTGCTATTCTTAAACCAATCTAAATTCACATTATCTGCAACTATTTTACCGCCCAATTTATTGGGGTGAACATAGTCCTTTCCAAGATATTCTTTTTTAGAACAGGTTGGTTTTTCGGGATTCACAACCAGCTCTGCTTGGTCATAAAAAGCGTGAAAATGCTCTCTCTTTTCATAGAGAAGCTTATTTGTTTGAGTAACAAGGGCTTCCTTATGGGGACGGGAGTCAATGCTTTCTCCGAAATTGAGAATATTGAAAACAATCAATTTAATATTATGTTTTTTTAATTCTTGTGCAACGGTTATCATACCATCAACAAATTCTTGTGCCGTTGGCTTTTCGGATTTTGGTGCTTGAACTGTTCCGTATTGAAGAAAATCATTAGTACCAAGAGCAATGATAACATACTCAACATCAGGATAATTAAGAATATCTCTTTGCAAACGATTAAGACCACTTTTACCGAAAAGACCCTTACAGAAAAATCTTTTGCTGAAATCTCTTAAAAGCCTTGTGCCCATAATGGATTTATTAATAACAGAATATTTTTCAGGATAGGCTTTTCTTATTCTTTCTTCAAAGGCATTTGTCCAGTAGCCCTGCTGACTTATGGAATCGCCATAAACTACAATGCTTCGGGCATCAGCATCGTTAAGAACCTGAACAGATTGAAAAAGTGGCACAGGCTTATGGAAATACATTTTAAGAACAGCCGATGCAACCTCTCTTACCTTATCACGAATTCTTCTTTGGTTTTTGATTTTCGGCGTATGGGAAGCATCACCCTTGACTGTTAAAAGGCTTACATTATCAAGAAGATTACCGCTTCTCAAGGCACCCTTTTCCACATAGGCATTGATGCAAAAATATTCCCCTGCTGCAATATCAATTTCGGTTCCATCGCTTAAAACAACTACGCCTACTTTAATGCAAAATGATTTCTGTGAGTTGACAGTTACTGTTTTACATTCACCAATAAAATTGCCATCCTTATCACATTTAGCAACAGATAAGGAGCCTATTTGAACATCATTTTTTGCACATTCATTGGAAAGCTCAAAACGAACACTTTTACCCGAAAGTGCAGATTTTATAACTAATCTGTAAGTTTTTTTGCAGGAAGGGTAATAGAAAAATGAAAAAGCTGAATGAGCCTGCCCCCATACCTGAACCCATTTAGTATTCATATTTATCGCTCCTTAGCAAACGGGAGTTGCAGTTTCGTGAGGAATGTTATTTTCAACCATTGTCAACAACTCGTCAATGGTAACAAGCTGAACTCCATCGTCCAGTTGGCTAACAAAATATTCGAGATTTTCAACGCTTATTGTCCAAGGGTGTATGTTTATAACGCTGTAGCCGTTTATTGTTTTCAAGTCTGCAGGATAGGAGTTGACAATATCAGCTTGTTCCTTTAACCACTCTTTTGTTACGGTTGCTCCCTCACCGTCAGGATGCCAGAGAGAAAGACGGTTACTTACAAAGGGCTTATCATTTGCAAAATAGACCTTACCCTTTCCGCCCTCATATCTTTCAGGGTCAAGGCTGAGAACACCGCCTTTGATATTATCATATCTTGCATAATAAGAAAGTCTGTGCTCCATAACTTTATCATCAATAAAGTTTTCAGGTGTAGCATCAAGGATAGAAACATAATTCAAATTGCTCTTCTTCATCATGGAAGAGGTTAAGTCGGTAAACTCGGCAAGAGCGTCCAACGGATATTCTGTTGGATGCATATAGCCTGCACCCGAAACACCTGCTATAAAATAGTCTTTTTCAGTTGCAGAGGAATAAACCATATTTGCAGTTAATGGTGAAAACTCCCGCATAAAGGGTGAAAATGACCAAGTAATCGGAAACTGCTTTTCAAGAGTAAGCTTTTGGAAATATTCAGAATAACCGTTCTGAATCCATTGAACATTATCACCATCGCTGAAAACGAGAGCACAGTAATGCTTGGTATTATCGGTATATTCATTTGCTTCTTCGTGCTTTTGTTCAAGCTTTTCATAATCAAAAGATGCAAGAAAGCTGTTATTGTGGCTATGGTCAGAGGGAATTACCATATTTCCGTTTTCCGAAGCCTGAGAAACATATTCCACCTCATATTTTGCCCAGCCTAAAACGGGAACATTATCCCCTGCATAATCTATTATCTTACCTCTTAATTTGTCGGTATCCTCGTCATCATCAATATAGAACATATAAAACCCATGTTGAATAGCAAGGTCACGAAGACCTGTTGCTTCGTATTTAAGGCTGACAACGGCTTTGTATTGGAATTCTTCTTTATATTTTTCAAAGTATTCCTCTTGAAGAGCTACATTATATTCCTTTTCAGACAAATCCTCTTTAAGCTCCAAACCAGCATCTTTTGCGAAATTTTCAAGGCTTTTATGAACAGGAAGCCATCCGTAAAGGGTGGCAAGGTTTGTTGCAATATTAAGTCCTTCACCCTTTTCGCTTTCCTTATAAAGAGCGTAACCATTGTCACCGATAAAATCTTTAAATTCATTCAAAAGGGTTGAAATTATCCATGGATTGCCATTTTTATCATTGTATATTAACTCAATACCGCTTTCAGAAATCTTTTCAAGATATTTTCTATCCATATCATTAGTAATGATAAAAATAAGTGGTGCTTTTTTAGCCACAACACCTTGAAGACTTACTGCTAAATGCCTTTCCTCTATACTTTTAAAAGTTCCTGAATCAACAACATAAAGCTTTTCTTCTGTTTTAAACTCTTCAATAAAATCACCTAAAGAAGCGATTTCTTCATTGGATTTCGGTTCGGGAATTTTAGTTCCTGAAAAAGTTCCTATAAGCACAGCCACAATCAAAACAACCGCCACAACGGGAATAATTATTTTTTTCATACTCCACCTCAAATCAAAGCTTGAAAATAAGCTTAAGCCATTTTTTTAAATTCACAAGCCATGCAGAGTTATACTCAAATGTTGGGGTCATATCGTCAATAGTCTGACTGTCGCAGGTGGAAAGCCCGTGACCGCCGAAGGGAAAAATATGAAGCTCAAAAGGAACACCCTTTTCTGCTAAAGCACCAGCATAAAGAAGGCTGTTTTTAACAGGAACACAACCATCCTCTGCAGTATGCCAGATATAAGCAGGTGGTGTTATCTCTCTTACTTGCTTATCGCAGGAGAAATATGATTCCTCTTCCTTAGTTTCAGGCTCGTGACCAAGAAGGTTGACAAAACTTCCCATATGGGCAGTTCGGGCATTAGCGTTTATTACAGGGTAGCAGAGAACTGATGCATTGACAGATTTGCTTTCGGGGAAAACCTCTCTGACCTCTTTGCAATCAAACATTGTTGAATAATGTGCAGCAAGATGACCGCCTGCAGAAAAGCCCATAATTGCAATTTTTTCTGTATCGCAATTCCATTCCTCTGCCTTCTTATAAATCAGCTCAACTGCCGCAGCAACCTCACGTATTTGAGTTGGGAAACGGTTTGGTGCAACAGAATATGTAAGAACGAAAACATTGAAGCCCTCGGGGAGAAAATGCAAAGCAACAGGCTCAGCTTCTCTTTCAGAACACATACCATAGCCGCCACCGGGGCAAACAAGCATACAAGCTCTTTTCTGATTTTCTCTTTTCATTTCAACCATATTATATGGTAAATAAATATCAAGGGTTGGATTTCTTCCTTCTTCACCTAAAAATGTAAAATAATTCTTTAACTCGAATCTTTCGTGCTTCATAGTTTCAGCTCCTGCAAATAATAATGTACTTCGTTTATAATAACATTTTTATCATTAGTTGACAATAAAAAATCACCAAAAATCACTTTTCAAAATCCCATATTTATAACAAATTTTTAGAACATTTTTCAACAGAGAAAAAAATGGGCTTCTACACTTGACATTCGTTTTAATAGGATTTAAAATTTATTCGTGAAAAAATTTCCTAAATGTTTAACAAGGAGATGTCTATTATGAAAAAAATCTACGAAGGCAAAACAAAAGATGTTTACGAGCTTGACAACGGCAACGTAATGCTCAAGTTCAAGGATGACTGCACAGGTAAAGACGGCGTTTTCGACCCCGGTGAAAACAGCGTTGGTCTTACAATCGAAGGTATTGGTAAAGAAAACCTTAAAACATCTATCTACTACTTTGATATGCTCAAGGAAGCAGGTATCAAAACTCACTATGTTAGCGCAGATGTTGAAAACGCTACTATGGAGGTTCTTCCCGGTAAGGTTTTCGGTCACGGTCTTGAAGTTATCTGCAGACTTGTTGCAACAGGTAGCTTCATTCGTCGTTACGGCGAATATATCGAAGACGGCACAGTTCTCGAGGGTGGCTATGTTGAATGCAAATTCAAAAATGATGAAAAAGGCGATCCCCTTGTTACAGGCGAAGGCCTTGCAGCTCTCGGTGTTATGAGTCCTGCAATGTTTGAAAGCATGAAAGAGCAGACTCTTAAAATCACAAAGATTATTGCTGATGACCTTAAAACAATCGGTCTTGACCTTTGGGATATTAAATTTGAATTCGGTTACAACAATGACGAAGTTATTCTCATTGACGAAATCGCTTCAGGTAATATGAGAGTTTACAAGGGCGATACAATTGTTGAACCCGTTGAACTTACAAAGCTTATTCTTAACAGATAAGCTGTTTCATACAAAAATTACAGATACCTTACATTTCGTAGGGTATCTGTTTTTCTTCTATTCTAAATTTTTTGCGGTATGGGCAAGCCCATACCCTACGGTTGTGTCGTTTTTTTCTGTTAATCGTAGGGTACAGGCTTGCCTGTACCGTTGAATAAAATAAAAGAGTTTTTGATTCGTTCTCTTTTTTACGATTTTATGTTAAAATATTTTCAGAAATTGTGTAACAAAAACTAAAATGCTGTGTCATATTAGTGACCGGTCAAAAAGAAAGGGTGTGAAATAGCTTGGACGAGATAGAAATAATTTATCGAAAATATTATAAATTTATTAAGGGCTATGCTTTCACTCTTTGCTTTGACGAAAATCTTGCAGAAGATATAACCCAGGAAACATTTTTCAAGGCAATTAAATCCTATGAAAAATTCAACCACAAATGCAAGGTGGAAACCTGGCTCTGCCAGATTGCAAAAAACACATTTTTTAATCTAAAACGCCCGAAGCAAACGGAAAACATTGAAAATTTCCACAACCTTGTTTCCAATGATAACCTTGAAGAAAACCTTGTAAAGAAAGATAATGTAAAAAACATTCTATCTGCTTCAAGAGATTTGGAGTCACCTTACAAAGAGGTTTTTTATATGAAAACTCTGGGTGATTTTTCATACGATGTTATTGCAGAGGTTTTTGAAAAATCGGAAAGTTGGGCAAGGGTTACATATTATCGGGCAAAACAAAAAATTATAGAAAGGATGAAAGAAAATGAGTAAAATCAGTTGCGAAATTATAAGGGATTTGCTGCCCCTTTACATAGACGGTGTTTGCAGTTCAGATTCAATTGATGCTATTGAAAAGCATTTAAAGGACTGTCCCCTTTGCGAAGCAGAGTTTATGAATATGCAGAACAATACCGATATTAAACCCGAAATAGATAAAGATATTGACAAGGCAGTAAAAAATGCTAATAAGAAAATCAAAAAGGGTAAGAAAAAGGTTGTTGCAACAACTCTTTCTATTGTAAGCGTTGTCTTGCTTATTGTGGGTATTATCAGTTTTTTGATTATACCTGTAAAACTGGCACAGCAGGATTTTTATAATGATAATCTGGCTGCAGTTTCAAATGCATATGAAATCGAATTGAATAACAAAAATAAGCCCAATTTCAAAGGACAATTTGCTTCTTTTTATCTTAACAAAGAGTTTGGGAAATACACCTATGAAAAACAGAACGAAGAATCAGAAACCATTACATTTGATAATGGTAAAGTTATCACCATAGTAAGTGTACCAATCCAAAAAGAAAATATTAAAACATTTGAAGAACAGCATGGTACATTCGGTTTTGACGGAACACATAGCCGCCCATACTTTATGCCCCTTGTTAAAAAAGGTATTGAAAATATGGGTATAGACCCTGATACAACCTTTTTTAATTTTGACATCTATATTCACATGATAAAAAATCCGGATTACACAGGATATATTTTTACAACAACACCGAAAGAGTTTTCTATGTGGTACGCCCATTATGCCCTTTGGGGAACAGTTATGCCAACACACCCAATCAGTTACATCACAATAGACGGTGATGATTTAAAAGGCTATGGCTACTGCTCTTTCAGAGAAGACCGTGGCACATATTACCTTATAGAACTCCAAGGCAAGGAAGACTTTTTAGAGCATTTTTCAATAATTGCTAACGGCTTTACAAAGGAAGAAATTATTGAAATAGTTGAATCAATTGAGATGAACAAATAAACACTTGACCCCGATGAAATGAAAAACTTCATCGGGGTTAATATTTTTACAAACACCAAAATTTATATTGTCTTTAAATAATTAATACTTAACTCTGCGCACTCGATGGGAGTTTTCTGCATTGATGGGTCATCCTGCTCAACAACTACCCATTCTGCGCCTGCTTTTTCTGCGGAAGCGATAATCTTTTTCCAATCCTGACAGCCGTAGCCAACGGGGCGGAATTCAAATGTATTTTCTTCTTTTGCACACTCTTCCTCTTCAATGCCGATAAGCTTGTAAAGAGGTCCGTTACCCTTTGAACCGCTGAAATCCTTAAGATGAACGATAGGTGCTCTGCCTGAATATTTTTCAACATAAGCGCTGGGCTCTTCACCGCCAACATTCACCCAACAGGTATCGATTTCTGTTGCAAGTAAATCTGCAGGAATTGTGTTATAGAGAATATCAAGAGCATATTCGCCGTCGATTTTAAGAAATTCAAAATCATGGTTATGGTAGAGGAGCTGAAGTCCCATTTCCTTTGCTGCTGCACCAATTTTGCCGATACCTGCAACAGTTGAAGCCCAACCCTCTGTACCGGGACGGCATTCCTCTGTAAGATAAGGAACAACAACATATTTGCAGCCCATATCTTTATAATCCTTAAGAACTGCTTCAGGATTTTCAAGCATATCATAATAAGGAACATGAGCAGAAACGGGAACAATGCCGATTTCGTCACAAATAGCCTTAACCTCTACACCTGATTTGCCGAAAAGTCCTGCAAACTCAACACCCTCGTAGCCAAGCTCTTTAACCTTTTTAACTGTGCCGTAAAAATCCTTTTCCATATCATCGCGAACGGAATAAAGCTGGATAGCAATAGGTAATTTCATAAAAAACAAACTCCTTTAATCTGAAATTTACAGTTAATATATTACTCCAATCCCCCTTATATTTCAAGGTTTTTTCGCCATTTTATTGACAAGGGCAGTTAATTAGTTGTAAAATAATTACATTCACTTAGAAAAGAGGTACACAGATGAAATATCTTGTTGTTTTATATGACGGAATGGCAGATTACCCCGTTCCTGCCTTAGACGGCAAAACTCCTATGGAGCTTGCCAAAAAGCCCTTACTCGATAAGCTTGCACGTTTCGGTAAGGTTGGTACTGTTAAAACTGTTGCCGATGGTCTTAAACCCGGTAGCGATATTGCAAATATGAGCGTTTTAGGCTACAACCCCAAGGAATGCTACACAGGTCGTTCCCCTCTTGAAGCGGTAAGCATCGGCGTTGATATGAAAGATACTGACATCATTTTCCGCACAAACCTTGTAACCCTTTCCGAAGAGGAAAATTACGAAGACAAAACAATGGTGGATTACAGCGCAGGTGATATTTCCACTGCAGAAGCGGCAGAAATTATAAAAAGCGTTCAGGAGCATTTTGGCAACGAGAAATTTGCTTTCTACAGCGGTGTTGCTTACAGACACTGCCTCGTATGGAACAACGGCACACTTGACCTTGGTAAAATGACTCCTCCCCATGATATTTCAGGCAAAGTTATCGGCGAACATCTTTCTGATAGCGAAAATGCAAAAGAGCTTATCGCTATGATGAAAGAAAGCTACGATTTTCTTATGGAACACCCTGTTAACAAAGAGAGAATATCAAAGGGTGAACGCCCTGCAAACTCGATATGGCTCTGGGGCGAGGGAACAAAACCCGCTCTTCCTAATTTCAAAGAGAAATATGGTGTTGACGGTTCAATTATTTCTGCAGTTGACCTTCTTAAAGGTATTGCAAAATGCGCAGGTATGGGTTCTCCTGAAGTAGAGGGTGCAACAGGTTACATAGATACTAACTTTGTTGGCAAAGCAGAAGCTGCTGTTGAAGCACTCAAAAATGGCTGCGACTATGCATACATTCACATTGAAGCTCCTGACGAATGTGGTCACAGACGTGAACCTGAAAACAAGGTTCGTGCAATTGAGATTATTGACGAGCAGGTACTTCCTGTACTTTTTGAAGGTCTTAAAGAGTATGATGATTACAAGATTATGATTCTTCCTGACCACCCGACACCTATTGTTACTGCAACTCACGC
>JAZNTA010000111.1:0-1511 GCA_045591525.1 Acutalibacteraceae bacterium
GAAAGCTTTGAGGATTGCATTTATGATGCAATTTATAAATACATTATAAAGTAAGGAGAATTTGATATGCAGAAAGAATACAAAATTATAGAAGTAAAACTCAGCGAAGCAGAAAAAAAGATGAACGATATGGCAAAACACGGATGGACGGTAGCAAGTACCGACATCTACTTAGGCGGTGTGGCTCACACAAAGGCAGCAACACCGATGCTTATCGTTTTTGAAAGAGAAATCAGCGAAGAATAATTTTTTAATAAAGGAGAGATGGTATGGAATATCTTATAGCCAATCCGTGGATAATGTGGCTTGCAGTTGGTGTACTGTTTCTGATTGTTGAATTGCTTACAACAGCTCTTGTTTCAATCTGGTTTGTACCGTCAGCAATCATCACTTGTTTGTTATCCTTTATTGTGGATAGCCTGTTAATACAAATAGCAATTTTCGTAGTTTTAAGTGCTGTATTTATGGTTGTCTGTCGTAAGATATATAACAAACACATTAAAAAGCCTGTTGATGATGTTGACCAGAACGAAAAACTTTTAGGAAAATCGGCAACAGTAACAGAGGATACAAACGGCATTACGGGAAGAATACTCGTAGGCGATGTATATTGGAGAGCCGTTTCGGAAAACGGTGACACTATCCAAAAAGGTGAAACGGTAAAAATCAAGGGTGTCAACGGAACAACTCTTGTAATAAACAAATTATAAAAAAGGAGAAACATTATGGAATTCTTAATTATCCCTATCATTTTAATCGCTATTGTTATAGCAATCATCGTAGCAAACGTACGAATCGTACCACAGGCAAATGCTTTTGTTATTGAAAGACTCGGCACATACTACACCACATGGGACACAGGTCTTCATGTAAAAATCCCGATTATCGACAGAGTTGCAAAAAGAGTAAGCCTTAAGGAAGCTGTTGTGGATTTCCCACCACAGCCTGTTATTACAAAAGATAACGTTACAATGTCAATCGACACAGTTGTTTTCTATCGTATTATCGACCCTAAGCTTTATACTTATGGTGTTGAGCGTCCTATGATGGCTATTGAAAACCTTACAGCAACAACACTTCGTAACATCATCGGTGAACTTGAGCTTGACGCAACTCTTACATCAAGAGATACAATCAACTCAAAGATTACTGAAGTTCTTGACGAAGCAACTGATGCTTGGGGCATCAAAATCAACCGTGTTGAATTAAAGAACATTATGCCTCCAAGAGAAATTCAGGACTCAATGGAAAAGCAGATGAAGGCTGAACGTGAACGTCGTGAAAAGATTCTTCAGGCTGAAGGTGAAAAGAAAGCTGCTATCCTCGTTGCAGAAGGTGAAAAAGAATCTGCAATTCTTCGTGCAGATGCGATTAAGGAATCAAAAATCCGTGAAGCTGAAGGTGAAGCTGCTGCAATCCTCAAGATTCAGGAAGCAACTGCCGCAGGTATCGAAATGATTAACAAGGTTAATCCAAGTCAGGAATTCATCAGCATCAAGGCTCTTGAATCA
>JAZNTA010000112.1:0-1850 GCA_045591525.1 Acutalibacteraceae bacterium
ATAAGCTTTATCTTCTGGAAGAGTTTCAGGGGCGCGGCTGCGGTCAGAAGATGCTCCGTCATGTGGCTGAAGAAGCACGGAAGCGTGGTTTCAAATTCCTGATCCTTGCGGTCAATAAACAGAATACCAAAGCGCAGAAAGCATACGAACGGTTTGGTTTCAAACAATACAAAGCAGTTCAAATCGACATTGGGAACGGCTTTATCATGGATGATTACTGGCTGCGGTTCAGCTTGTAAGGGATCAGCCGGATGGTAATGATGCCCGGGTACCGGGAATACTGGGAGTACTGGGAATACTCCTATGAGAGACAAAAATTCAAGTATTGTTTGCAAAAAAATCGTAAAAAAGGTGATAATCAGCGAAAGATGATTCAAAAAAGGTGTGCTTTTGTCTTGCTCCTATTCGCGTTCTGTAATGCTTCTGCCAAGAAGCGACGCCTGATAAATGTCCGTCTCGATGCTTCCATCTGAGAGTCAATCTTTGGAAAATATTTGGCGATATCTGATTCGTATTCCCATCGAAGTCATCAAGACTGGACAAAAAGCAATTCCTTATAAAATCTTCTTTTGTTGATTTCTTATCCTTATTGTTTCAGAGTATTATTATACCAGCAGTATCATTACGCCACGTTGATTTTTTTACGATTGCTTTTGAAATGCGGATCGTATTTAACTTCAGGATTTCTCCACAAAGCCAGCATCGCGATTGCCAGTTTACGGGCAACTGCAACTTTAGCTTTTTTTCGGGCTATACTTCCCCCTCTTTGCGCAATCCGATTGCCGAAATCCCGCAAGTCACAATCTTCTCCGAACGGTCCCATTATATATTGAGCCCCTTGAACAAGCAGCCTTCGCAATAGTTTATTTCCGCACTTAGATATTCCAAGTTGCTTATCTACATCTCCTGACTGGTCCCGTTTGGGGACCAATCCTGTATATGAACTGCATTGTCGGGATGTAAAACGATTAGCATCACCTATTATTAAGGCAAAACTCAATGCGATCAACGGTCCAACACCTTTGATTTGCTGCAATATTTCAGTTTCCGGATATTCTTTTGCGATTCTTGCAATTTTTTTATCGTAATTTTTTATACTGGTATTGATTGCAGTCAATGTTTCAAACAATCCACGCAAATTTTGTTTGAGTTCTTTGGGCAGAATATTGTATAGCTGATTCAGGGTTTCGTGGCTGCATTCAGTGTCATCGATCCCAAAACTGCGTACGAAGCCTCGAATAGCATTAATGATGCAAGTCCTCTCTTTCACCAGCAAATCACGGGCTTTGATTGCAAGCAGATCTTCCTGACGTTTGGCATCCATCAACTTAACTGGATGAAGCAACTTTTTGTCTGCCCTGGCAACACGGGCTAATTTTTCAGCATCGATACGGTCACTTTTCTTGTCTCCTTGATAAATGAATGCTAAATCCCTGGCATGAGCTACTATAACTTCAAATCCACGAGTTTCAAGATGGCGGCTGATCCAGGCTGAATGTGTGCCTGTTTCTAAAGCAACAACTATTGAATCAGGAGCCTTCGGTATTTTATCAAAAAACTCTGTCAGACCGTGTTTAGTATTAGAAATTTTTCCAAAAGATATGCCTTTTTCACCTTTTAAAGCAAAAATTTCAATAGTTTTTTGAGAAATGTCCAATCCAAAGTAGATTTTTTCTCGATTGTGTGATACATTATCCATGGTTTGTCCTCCTGGTTTTTGAAGCGCACTATGCGACTTCGTTGTTCTTGGATTAACATAAATCCGTTTTTATCAAGAGGCAAACCACTTTTTGTTTTTAAGACAAAAAAATGAGAGACCTCTTGCGTCTCTCATAATATCTGGGAGTACT
>JAZNTA010000113.1:0-2555 GCA_045591525.1 Acutalibacteraceae bacterium
ATTTTAGATGCCGCATTTGCAGTATGTAAGAGAAAACCAGCCTATGATATTACAATGACAGATATTGTATCAGAAACTGGTATGAGTCAGGGAGGGGTATATAAATATTTTAATAATATTGATTTAGTGCTTGCAGCACTCATTGATAAGGCAAATATGCAGGGAAACCATGTTGAGCAAATAGATGAAATTATGAAATCCGGCAATTCGCCGGAAGTCATTTTACACGATTTGTTTTTGGTTTCCGAACAGTATTTTTCCGACATACTGATAGGCTATAATAAAGTTCTTTTTGAACTCAGTACATTTTGGGCTCATAATCCGGAGCGGAATGAACGAATTAACCAAAATGTAACCACTACATCAACCTTTGGCTATTTATTACAATGTGCATCAAAAACTATTATAACGGGAGCAGAGAATGGATATTTTATGCCTGTTATGCCAATAGAAGACATCTTGGCTTTTATTGTAGCTTCATTTGATGGAATTATACGAGATGTGACTCTTTCTAAATGTTATACGGGAGAAAACATACCGAAATCAAGTGTTGCTTTTGATGAGAAAAGCATAATCCATTGTCTATACATCAGCACCATGTCTTTGTTGGGAAAAAAATCAGTTAATGAAAGAGGTGACTTATGAAAAAAATAGTGTTGGTATTTATTTTTATTTTATCCGTATTGTTGATGGGAATTACAGCTCACGCCACGCAGGAAACAGAGCTGATGGCAAGTAGTTATGATATAAATGAATATTCTATTGCTTACTATGAAAACGATAGAGTCGTGTTTCAGAATTATGGTGACGGAATAGATGAAAATTCTGTATTTGAACTTGCTTCCAATGGTAAGGTGATAAGTGCTTATATTGCTTTAAAGTTAGTTGATGAGGGAAAAATTAATCTTGATGACAAAATCGCTCCATTTTTAGATTCGGATTTACTTACCAATGATGAACGGTTAAATGACATAACTTTAAAACAGTTATTATGTCATACGGCAGGCTTTTCTCCTTCTTATGAGTTGGGCATTGACAAGAAAATATATTCAGATCCTGGTAAGGAATTTTGTTATTCTGGAGTGGGATATATTTATCTACAAAGTGTAATTGAAAATGTCAGTGGAATGACGATGGAACAGGCAGCAGAATATTATGTTTTTGAACCTTTGGGTATGGAAAACAGCACTTTTGAATATACCAGAACAGTTACACCTTATATGAATTTATCTTCGGTTGTAATATATATATTCATTATTTTTATTATAGTTTTTATTGTCCTTTTATTGGCTGTTTTTGTTTTGAGGAAGATAACAAAAAAACAATTTTTCTCATCTAAAATCAGTCTGGTTGTTTGTTTTGCTATAGCTGTTGTTGTGAATATATCTTTTTTGCTTGTTTTGGTACCAAAAGTAGTGCTTACTTTTGGAGTATGTGTTGTATTTATGGGAGTATCTTTATTACTTGCCCGAAATCACACAAAAATCTTTTATGCTGTTATACCAATAGAAGTAATGCTCATGTTGGTTTTAGGATTTGCAATTCCTGCTACCGTACCGGTTACAAATGATATAGTAGCAAAAGAAGCAAATTGTGCATATACCCTGAAATCCACAAATGAAGATATGGCTGCATTTTGCAGTGAACTGACAAATGAATATTATAGTGGTGATGGCGCCGTAAAGGAAATGTTTTCTGCTGCTGTGAATATTGATGATGTAAATAGTTGGGGGCTGGGTATTGCCATTGAATCTGAAAGTAAAGGAGAAACTTATTGGCATTCCGGCATCAATCCCGGTTTTCAAAGTTTAATTGTGCTGTATCCTTCGCAAAATAAATATGTAATTATTCTCACAAATAGCGATAACGGATTGATATTTGCTAAAGAGATAGCAAGAGACTTTTTAGAAACAGATGGGAATTGGGACATTAAAAGATAAAGATGTTACGGTCAATTCGCTTGCTGAATATTGCGGATTGCATCCGTCTTATTTATCACGTCTGTTCTATTCGGAAACAGGCACTCACTTAAAAGCCTTTGTTTTGGATGCCAAAATAGATACAGCACAAAATTTGCTGAAATACTCGGATTTATCTTATTTGGATATCTCTGTTGCTTTAGGATTTTCTTCGCAAAGTTCATTTATTTATGTGTTTAGAAAAATAACTGGTACAACACCAAAGAAATTCAGAGAGCAATATTATGTTACAGAACAGTAGTTATTATGAAAAAGTGAGCCGTTTACAACAGCTCACTTTTGATTTATCTATTCAGCGTATGCGTTCTCGGTTTCAAAAACTTCTGCAACTGTTTTGTGAGATTAAGCTTTTCAATGAAATCAAGCACCTTCTGATTCTTATTCTTCCATTCGCTGATTTCTTTTTGGAGCGAAGTAATCGTCAGCTTCTCCCTGACGGATTTCAACGAGCTGTTCTCCTGCTTCAGAGCAGCGTTTTCCTTTTCGAGTTGCACGTTTTTATCGACAAGTTCTTTTTTCTCGTTTTTCAGGGCTGCAATTTTGTCGTTCAGCTCCTTTTCCTTGCTCTCCGCCGCA
>JAZNTA010000114.1:0-2381 GCA_045591525.1 Acutalibacteraceae bacterium
GGTAAAAATTATTTTGCAGAATCTGCTTTTAACAGAGCATTGGAAATTGAAAGCGAGTGTGCAGATATTTTGGATATTGGCGGTTGCTCAACTGCACCTGGTAAAACATTTGCATCACAAGAGGAAGAACTCGCAAGATTAAAAACAGTTTTACCGCTTATTCCAGATACTGTGAAAATTCCGGTTTCAGTAGATACATTTCGAGTAGATGTTGCAAAATTCGCTTTAGAAAATGGTGTTCAGATTGTAAATGACGAAAGTGGCTGCTTTTCAGAAAAGATGGCATCTGTTGTTAAAGAATTTGACGCGAATTGGATTTTTATGCACACTGGGAATAAAACATCATCTGAAACAGGGGATTATCTGAATGGTGTGGTTGAAGATGTTCTTGAGTTTTTTAAATCAATGAAAGAACAGGCGATTAACTTTGGGATAAATGAAGATAAACTCTGTTTTGACTATGGTATAGGTTTTGGTAAATCACGTGAAGATGACCTTACACTTTTAAAAAACACTGATAAGTTTTCTGAATTTAAACCATTACTTGTTGGTGTATCAAATAAAAGAGTAATAGGACAAGCTACAGGCAAAGAAGTTAATGAAAGACTTTTTGGTACACTTTCAGCTGAAAGCATTACTGCATTTTTAGGTGCAGATGTTATAAGAACTCATAATGTAAAGGCGTGTGTAGATGCAGTAACTATTTCTGCTTCTATTAAGAAAGGTGGTTTTTTGAATGGATAAAATTATTATTAAAGGACTTACACTTAATGCTCACCACGGCGTGTTGCAGGATGAAAAAGATAACGGTCAGACTTTTATTCTTGATATTACTGCGTCAATTGATTTAACTGATGCAAGAAAATCAGATGATTTAAAAAACACCGAAAACTATGCTAAAATTATAGGTACTATAAAAGCAGTATTTTTAAGTGAAAAGAACAATCTTATTGAGCACGCAGCAGAAAGAGTTGCAGATTCAATTTTAAAGAATTACGATAGAATTGAGAGCGTAACAGTACTTCTTAAAAAACCACAAGCACCAATAAATGCCGATTTTGAGTATGTGGGTGTTGAAATAACAAAAACAAGGGGAAATTGAAATGAGAAAAGCATTGATAGGAATAGGTAGTAATATAGGGGACAGAAAAGAGCATATAGATACCGCTATAGATGCGCTTAATCATATTCCTACAGTAAAAGTCTTGAGAACGTCATCTCTTTACGAAACATCACCGTGGGGTTATGTAAATCAGGATAACTTCTATAATGGTGTTATAGAAGTTGAAACATCACTTTCAGCAAACGGTCTTTTAGGTGTATGCTTAGGTATTGAAGCAGGTGTTGGCAGAATTCGTGGAATTAAAAATGGTCCGCGTATTCTTGATTTGGATTTACTTCTCTATGAGGGTAGTGAAAGTACAACTGCAGAACTTACATTACCACACCCAAGAATGTTTGAAAGAGATTTTGTTTTGATACCTTTAAAAGAACTTTATCCTGATATGAAAGTTTATAAATACAATCTCACACATTATTATGACTTTTTACAAGAGGAAAATAATGTTACTAAGCTTGATTTGTAATAATATACATATATAAAAAATGTCGAAAACCCTTGTAGTATCAAGGGTTTTCTTTTTTTGACAAATAGCGACACACCCGGGTGCGTTGAACTTTCAAATAAAAAAATTAAAAAAAGTTGAAAAAAAGTGTTGACAAACGGGGAGAGATTTGATATTATATGCAAGCACTCAAGAGAGCGAGAGCTCAAAGGGGAGCAAAACGAACCTTGAAAATTAAACAACGATAAAGAAAAACCCTTGAGATTTTTTTGAGCACAACAGTGCAGAAATCCGGACTTCAAAAAGAAGTCAAAGGAAAAAGACAGATACCCAAGTGTATCGAATGAGCGATTAAGCTATAGAAGATTGAAACACTTCATAGAAGTGATTTAATACAATTTTTTAGAGAGTTTGATCCTGGCTCAGGACGAACGCTGGCGGCGTGCCTAACACATGCAAGTCGAACGGAGACTTCAAGAACGAGAATTTCGGTTCAAGTTTTTGATGTTCTTAGTGGCGGACGGGTGAGTAACGCGTGAGCAATCTGCCTTTCAGAGGGGGATAACACTCTGAAAAGAGTGCT
Organism: Acutalibacteraceae bacterium; assembly: GCA_045591525.1. Taxonomy (GTDB): domain Bacteria; phylum Bacillota; class Clostridia; order Oscillospirales; family Acutalibacteraceae; genus DTU089. The sequence continues at coordinate 2,149 of JAZNTA010000114.1, forward strand.
AATACCGCATAACGTGCCATGGCGGCATCGCCGAGGTACCAAAGGAGCAATCCGCTGAAAGATGAGCTCGCGTCCAATTAGGTAGTTGGTGGGGTAACGGCCCACCAAGCCGACGATTGGTAGCCGGACTGAGAGGTTGAACGGCCACATTGGGACTGAGACACGGCCCAGACTCCTACGGGAGGCAGCAGTGGGGAATATTGCACAATGGGCGAAAGCCTGATGCAGCAACG
>JAZNTA010000115.1:0-2592 GCA_045591525.1 Acutalibacteraceae bacterium
GCAAAAATTATCGCGAGCATAATTAATGGTAATGCCGATGAGAAAACTATTAATAAAATAATTGATGAAAATGCTTTTGGTGAAAGTATGCTAACCGTCCTGCCATCACTTAAAAGTGAAAAATGGCAGCTTGTTAAAGCAGATATGACTACCCCGATTCAGCGTATTCCCACAATGCCACTAACGACAATTCAAAAGCAATGGCTAAAGGCTATATCTCTCGATCCACGCATAAAACTATTTGGCATTGAATTTGATGGCCTTGATGATGTTGAACCATTATTCACGTCTGAAGATTATTGCATCTATGACAAATATATGGATGGGGATCCATACGAAGATGAGGCGTATATCCAACGTTTTAGAACTATTTTATCTGCACTAAAGGAGAAACGGCCTCTCAAGATCCAAATGGTCAACCGTAAGGGTAACATCGTTTCGATGACGGTTATGCCCCAACATTTGGAATACTCAGAAAAGGATGATAAATTCAGGCTTATAAGTACAGGATGCCGTTATGGCGGAATCGTGAATCTTGCACGCATTACAACATGCGAAAAGTGTAACGCAACCGGATATGCAACTCACCACGTATCCATGGAATCAAAAGAATCTTTAACGCTACGTATTTTTGATGAACGCAATGCACTTGAAAGAACATTGTTGCATTTTGCACATTTTGAAAAAAGAGTGGAACGAATAGATACGAAAAGGTATCTAGTTCATATTAAATACAATAAATCCGACGAAACAGAAATGGTGATTCGTATCCTAAGTTTTGGTCCTATGGTTGAAGTGATAGAGCCTCAAGACTTCAAAAATTTAATAATTGCTCGTCTGAAAAGTCAAAAAAGCTGTGAACTTAAATGAGTTCGCAGCTTTTTTTCCGTGTTATAAACAAAATGAATTGGTAAAATATGCTTGCAAGGTTACTTCAAGCGTGTGTTTGAAATATCTTTCACTGCGGTGCACAAGGCAATGCCAAAGTGTATGCCAGAAGAATCTCTTGCTCCTTGGCAATCTGATGAGTCTTGAAAACTCAAAACAGATGGGGTTCAACTCCCCGTAGGACCGTGGGGTCCATTTATCGCGGGTTCGAATCCCGCCGTATGCTTTTTCGAGCATATCGCCAGTGGTTTGGTGACTGCCGGAAACGGCAAAGATGACGGTGTGCAAAAGCACGCGAGAACGTTATTAAAAAGCAGTAATTGCTCGGCTGAGGAATGGAGGTTTCTTTTCATCAGCAATGTTCTTCTTGCCTTGTTCGGAAATGGATACCGTGTATCAAATATATGAGCCAAAAGATTTCTTTCCGCTTATATGTGCGACCACTTAAAACTCTGACCGCAAGATGCACATGAGTGATTGCAAACGCAATTAAACCTTTAGGAGGGTATACATATTATGAAAAAAGTTATTATTAATGAAAATCAAAGAGGATTGCTGTTCAAAAACGGAAAGTATGTGAAAATGCTCCCGGCAGGCAAATACTTTTCTTATGGCGGAAAAGAAATCGAAGTTCTAAACTTAGATCAGCCTATCATTTCTGATAAATGTGCATTGGATATTATTCTGAGTGATAAAATGGTTGCAAATAATGTATCTGTAATTGAAGTTGCTGATGAAGAGCTAGCTCTTCACTTTGTGAACGGCAAGTTTGCTTCGGTTTTACGTCATGGCAAATACGCATTTTGGTCGCTAATTGATAAACACGAGTATAAGATCGTTGATATTTCTACACCTGAAGTATCGGCGGATGTTCCGGAATATATCTTCACAAAAATTCCGGCTATTTATTATACTAAGGTTGAAGTGCTGGAATATCAGAAAGCGCGTCTTTACTTTAATCAAAAATTCATCAAGATTTTAGATGCAGGTACATATTATTTCTGGAAGAACGGTGTAAAAATCGATGTTGGATTTGTTGACACCAGGCTTACTCAGATGGATATTACCGGTCAGGAAATCTTGACTCAGGACAAAGTTTCTCTTCGCATTAATTTTGTTTGTAATTATCGTGTAACTGATTATGTGAAGATTCTGACTGAGATTGATGATTTTGCAGAGCAGATGCATGTAGCTGCACAGCTTGCACTTCGTGAGTATGTCGGTAAGTATAAGCTTGATGAGATACTTGAGAGCAAATCTCAAATGTCCGAGTTTGTGTTTACAAAACTGAAAGAAAAGGAAAAAGATCTTTTCGTTGAAATTACGGATGCTGGCGTAAAAGATATCATTCTTCCCGGTGAGATCCGTGAAATCATGAATACTGTTCTCGTGGCCGAAAAGCGTGCACAAGCAAACGTGATTACGCGCCGCGAGGAGGTTGCCTCTACCAGATCCTTGCTGAATACCGCAAAACTGATGGATGAAAACCAAACCCTTTATAAACTCAAAGAATTAGAATATGTTGAGCGCATTTGTGAAAATGTCGGTAATATCAATTTAAACGGAAATACCGATGTTCTCTCACAACTCACTGGGATTTTAAGGGGGAATACTTAATTTAGAAAGGAAATTATTATGATTGAGATAGTTGGCAAGTTTAATACTGCCATATGTTATACAGATACATTGGAGCCTACCGCTTAC
>JAZNTA010000116.1:0-1618 GCA_045591525.1 Acutalibacteraceae bacterium
GTCATCCGCTCCATTTTTTTTGTGGAATATTTTGGTGCAAAGGCATATATAATTTAATAATCGGTGCCATAGCCAAGTGGTAAGGCAGAGGTCTGCAAAACCTCGATTCCCCAGTTCAAATCTGGGTGGCACCTCCAAAAAATCCTGAATGCGATAGCGTTCAGGATTTTTACTTATTACTTTTTACTTTTTACCTCTTCACTCTTACCTGAAAACACATTCAGGTTTTTTTGGTAAGTAATAAGTAATAGGTAATAAGGAATAAGTTTATTTGCAAGGCTCTGCCTTGCTGTTTTTTCTTTTATAATGATATAATACTACGGTGAAAGGGGGTCAGATTATGGGATATGAATGCTCGTGGAGCGGTATGCGGAAATACCTCGAAAAAGAAATGCTTGCAGACAGCCTCAAAGGCAGAGTCAGATACGGTTGTACAACATATGTCGGTATGGACGGATGCAAAATTTTTGAGGTTTGTATTGATGACCAACAAGTAAAGTGTTTTTCTTGGGAAACGGTAAACAATTATTTTATTGAAAAAGGTTACAAAACAATCGAAAAGCCATACGGTGTCACCGAGTATTGGGATGAATTCTGGTCTTTATTAAATAAATATCCTTTAAATGAACGAACTGAATATATAGACAGTGAATTTGCTGATGCGTTAGCTGAATACCGCAATCAGGACATAAAAAGCAGTGTTGAGTCTGATAATCCCATTGTAAGAATGTTTGCAGTACTTGACCGCCGTGTGGGTAAGCGTACACTTGAAGAACTGAAAGATGCTTTAGCTGAACAGCCCGAATGGTTGAAACGGTTTTATGTTTTCAGATTAGAAGCTGAAAATATGTAATTTTATTGTGGTTATGAAAAGGGACACCCGCACCCGATTGTAAATGTTACTTATATGTGATATAATCAGTTTGACTAATAAGAATTTGATGAGGTATATCATGGTTGGGATAATGGATGTCGGCGGAGGATTAAGGGGAAATTATGTAAGCGGTATTATTGATTATCTTCTTGATAATTCTATCGATATTGAATACTGTCTGGGCGTTTCTGCAGGAAGTGCAAACCTTATTACATATATAGCAGGTCAGCGTGGGCGATTAAAAAGCTTTTATGAGGAATACTCTTTTGAAAAGCAATATATGAGCATAGGTAATTATTTCAACAAAGGAATGTATATAAATCTTGATTATATTTATTCCGATATAACAAACAGTTACGGTAAAAATCCGCTGGACTTTGAAGCTATAATGAAATCACCTAAAAAGTTTGTTGCCGCAGTAACAGATGCGCAGACCTCTGAGCAAAAGTATTTTTATAAAAGTGATTTAGACTATGATGATTTTACTTTGTTAAAGGCAAGCTGTGCATTACCCATAGCAACCCGTAAACCTGTTTTGTTTAAGAACGGAAGATATTTCGACGGTGGAATTTCCGATCCGATTCCGTATAAAAAAGCATTTGACGATGGTTGTGATAAATTGATTATCTGTTTGACACTTCCCGTTAGCTATAAGAAATCTGCTTTTCCTAAATGGCTTGTTAATCCATTACTTTTTAAATATCCGCAAATCGCAAAGGCTATAACAATGTCACACACATTATA
>JAZNTA010000117.1:0-2454 GCA_045591525.1 Acutalibacteraceae bacterium
ACAGTTACATTTGTTTTGACTGATAGATTACCAAATCTTCAATCAGGTCTTCAACGGTTCTGCCTTCTGAAGGGAAATGTTCTGAAACTTTTATCATAATCCCATTACGACAGTAATGAGTTTCACCGTCGGAATTTTCAACATAACTGCCATCGGGGAATACAAAAGGCTTGCATCTCTTTCGCCACTCGGAAAGCCAATATTGAGTACATTCTTTCAGAAAACTTTCGGGTGGTTCAAAAATCGGTTCGTAAATTTCACATAAGTCAATGTGTTCGTAAATTTTTTCTTTCATAAAAATCTTCCTTTCATTATTCAATATTCTGTTCCTGCTTTTTGTAAGCGGAACGGTTGGATTGTGCCGTCAGTTTCTTCGCTTCTTCGAGGCGTTTGAGAACAGACGGCTTTTCGTTTTCTTTATGTTCCATAGCTTGATTCACAATATATCTGATTTCTTCAAGCTCACGGAGTTCGGATTGATGGGTGGATAGGTTGGCTGTTGATGATTTCTGATGTTCCGTTAATGCGGATATTTCAGATTTAATCTCTGCCTTTGCACTCGGTTTACATTCGGGATTTGCTTTCATATATCTCACAGCTGTTTTGTATTTCTCGATTTCGGATTCGTGTTCCGAATAATACTTTTCTTTGCTTTTCTCGAAAAAAATTTTTGAATATTTATCATAAATTGGCTTGTATTTTTCATAGTCCTCAATCTTTGAAATGTGCTGTTTCAGACGTTTGATTTTCTTTTCATCTGCCTTGATTGTTTTTCTTGTTTTGTCAATCGGGTTCAGAATTTCATTCAGTTCATCAAGTGTGCAGATGTTACGGTTTTGCAGAATCATAATTGCCTGCGATATTTTCTTTAAATCTGCGACAGAGCCTTTTGTCTGTGCAGATTTATTCCAATCACTTCTTCCGTCTTTTCGCATATCGAGATATGCATTCAGAATATCAATAAGCGTTGTTTCGGGTTGATTGAATTTTTCGAGTTCCGCTTTGATTTCTTCAATCCAGTTTTTGAAAATTTTGATTTTCTCTTTGATTTCTGTAAGCAAAGCGTTTGTAGATTTTATCAATCTGTTCTTATCACCTTTATCGGTTTTTATGCCCTTGCTTTCCATCTGACGGACTGCAACTCCTTCGTGAACGGTTGGTATTTTATCAATGCCTTGTCGCTCATAACTGCGATAATCTATTCTTTCTGCAAGTTGTTTTTCTTCGAATTTTTCGTTGCACATTCTTGCCCATTCGCTTCTCCAATGTTCAAGCGTTTCGGGTTTGCCCCAATCGGTTGTCGGCACGGCAGAAAAGATGTAATTCCCGTTATGGTCGGTTACTCTGTTACCGTTTCGGTCAAGCTCATAAACACGTTTTTGTTTGTTGCCCCATTTGCCGTTTTCTTCAATCGGGCTTATCGGACACAACACATGAACATGCGGATTTGCAATGCCGTTTGTTTCAGGAGAATGAATTGCAAAGTCGGCAATCATTCCACGTTCAACAAACTGCTCCCGTATAAATTTCTTTGCAAGTTCTATATTTTCTTCCATCGTAAATTCATTCTGCAAAGCAAAATCAAAACTGTATGCAAGCTGAGCTTTTTTACCTTTTTCAATTTTCTCAACTTCGTTCCATAGTGTTTCTCTGTCTGAAAGATTTTTCGGAACATACTCGGGTAACATAATTCCTGTTTCAACAACTCCGCCTTTTCGGGTGTAATCGCTGACTTCACCGTAATATTCACTCCTCAATTTTTCGCCTGCACGGTAAGCGGCACACGCAACAGCGCTTTGCCCGGCACTCCGTTTTATTTGGGTTACATGGAAATGAAAAAGTGACATTACAAATCAAACCTTTCCATATACTTTTTCACTTCGGGTAAATCGAAAACAAATTCGGCAAGTTGATAAAAATCCGCAGAAGTCATATCTTTTGTTTCGGGGCAGATGCTTTCAATTGCACCGCCTTTTTCACAAAGACGGTGAGTGCGTTTTGCTCTGTCGCCTTTGGTGAGATATTCGATGCGATTCTCAAGTCGCTGTTTCTGATGTTCAAGGATTTCTATTTCCTTTTCATTTTTTATTTTTTCTTTAATTAATTCTTCTTTTGATTTACTCATAAAATCTCCTTTTCTGTTTTGGGATACAAAAATCCCGTTGCTTCAAACGAAACAACGGGATATATTGAAATATTCAATTTCAATAAAATGTGGGATAGCTGCAATGCAGCGCAAGGGTAAAACCCTTGTTTAAAATCTTTGATTTTTCATTAGCGGAGCTACGCACATATACATTTCTGAAAGATATGTATAGAAGTGCGCCCTTCGGGATTTGGATAGACTAAACCCCGCACAGCAAAAGACATACGGGGTCAACAGTTTAATTAGAATATGCCTTTGTAAACCTGCGGAATTGTGTTTGTGAAACCAAACAGTTTCTTGAAGAATGC
>JAZNTA010000118.1:0-33870 GCA_045591525.1 Acutalibacteraceae bacterium
GTGGAATGTGGCTTTTTATCAAACAACAGAGAATCAGAATTATTAAAAACAGAGAAATATCAAAAACAGATAGCTTTTTGTATCGCCCTAGGCGTACACAACTATCTTTCAACAAGGTGATTAAATGGCTAAAACTAAAACAGTTTATATATGCAGTCAATGTGGCTACGAAACACCAAAATGGTACGGAAAATGCCCCACCTGTGGCGAATGGGACACGTTGAATGAAGAACAGATTATCACAGAATCTTCAAAATCAGCAAAAAACAGATTAACCCATTCACAAGGCAAGGCTTTAACCCTGTCTAAAATTGATTCATCTTCTGAAATGAGATATAACACAGGAATGGGTGAGCTTAACAGAGTTCTTGGTGGTGGTCTTGTTAAAGGCTCTCTTGTTCTTTTATGTGGTGACCCCGGTATCGGTAAATCTACAATTCTTCTTCAGATTTGTGAGCTTTTATCTCAAAAGCTTTCAGTTTTATACGTAAGTGGTGAAGAATCGGCTTATCAGATAAAAATGAGAGCCAAAAGACTCGGTGTTACCAGTGAAGAGCTTGCAATAATGTGTGAAACAGATGCTGAAATAATCTGTGAATATATTAGAACTGAAAAGCCTGACATTGTTATGATTGACTCAGTTCAGACTATGAGCATTACCGACGTTTCTTCTACTGCAGGCAGTGTGACTCAGGTCAGGGAATGTACAAATTTATTTATGAGAACAGCAAAGAATAATGATGTTTCGATTATTCTTGTAGGTCACGTTAATAAAGACGGTAATATTGCAGGTCCAAAGGTTTTAGAGCATATTGTTGACACCGTTTTATATTTTGAAGGCGAACGTAATTTAGCCTATCGAATTTTAAGAGCAGCTAAAAACAGATTCGGTTCCACGAACGAAATAGGTGTTTTTGAAATGACAAATAAAGGTCTTATAGAAATTGAAAATCCCTCTTTAGCGATGATTTCGGGCAGACCTCTAAACATATCGGGCACTTGTGTAACGTGCCTTATAGAAGGCTCAAGACCCATTTTAGCTGAGGTTCAGGGTCTTGCAACAACTTCAGGCTACGGTAACCCTCGCAGAATGGCAACAGGCTTTGATTATAACCGTATGGCAATGCTTATTGCTATATTGGAAAAACGCGCAGGATACTTTTTAGGTAATATGGATTGCTATGTTAATATAGTTGGCGGTCTTCGTGCTGATGAGCCTGCAAGCGACCTTGCAGTAGCTTTATCAATTATATCAAGTCTTAAAGATGCAGTTATTGACAGCTCAACAATAGTGTTCGGTGAAATCGGCCTTGGTGGTGAAATCCGCACAATAAATAATTGCGAAAAAAGGATCCGCGAATGTGAACGCCTTGGTTTCAAAAGATGTATTGTGCCTCGCCAGAATCTTAAAAACCTTTCGAAAAGTGACTTTGGTGATATAGAGATTTTCGGTGTTCGCAATATAAGAGAAGCCTTTGAATGTGCAGTTGATAATATATGAATAACCTTATAAAAATACCTTGCTTACCCAAAGGTGATGTTAAACACTGTTTGATTGGTGAAAGCTATATCGATGAAATCAATGAATTAAAAGAGTTTGGAATTGAATGTTTAACATTAAACAAAAATTCTTTACTTGATGATGAAATCAGTTGCCACGCAGATATGAATGCCTTTAATTTTGGTAATGGACAAGTTCTTTTAAACAGAGGTTTAATAGGGGAGAGTGAACTGAAAAATATCGGTCTTAAACCTATTATTTCAACAATTGAAAGCTCTTCACCATACCCGAAAGATGTACCTTTAAACGTTGCTTTCACAGGTAAACATATTATTTGTAATTCCACATATACATCAAGAGAAATTATTGATTTTGCCAATAGCAATAATATTGAAATAATATATACAAAACAAGGCTATTCAAAGTGCAATTTATGTATTGTAAATGAAAATGCAGTAATAACAGAAGATAAAGGACTCGCCTCTTTGTTAAAAAATTATCAATACAATGTTTTGTTGATTTCAAGCGGTGATATTTACCTTTCTGAAACCCATTACGGCTTTCTCGGAGGCGCTTCCTGCAAGGTTTCACCTGGTGAAATGTACTTTAGCGGGGATTTAAGCAGTCATAGAGATTATGAAAGCGTAATAAATTTCCTTGATTTATATAATGTTAAACCTATTTTTAATAAATCCCGTAAATTAACTGATTTTGGTGGAGTTATTCAACTTACTGAAAAAATACACTGATTTCAGCTATTTTAATCGATTTTTTGAATAAATTCAAAAAAACTATTTAATCAGTTTTTTCTGAATGAGTAAAGTATCAAGTGAAAAATTTCTATTCAACGTATCAAAGAGTTGATTTTTTAGAAAATGTAAAAATTCTGAAAGGAAAAGATAAGAATGAAAAATCCTGAAAAAAATGCAGTTGCAAAATTAGGTTATACAATTACAATGGTTGTTGTAGCATCAGCTATATTAATTTGTATGAAGAAATATAAAGAGTAATAAAAACGATATTTTTCATTAACATAAGGTTGCAATACATAGTATCGATAACATCTGATAAATACCACAGGCAAGGCTTTTAAATGCTTTTGCCTTGTTATGTTCTCTCCTGACTTATACAAAACTTTGATTTTGTATAAGTGGTTGACAAAGTGAAGAAGACGGTATATAATGGTTTTGTTGGTGGAAATTGGTCTCGCCTGTTATACTGAAGTTTGTAAGCATAATATAATACCAAGCCATTATATCACTGCAAGGAAGGTTGTTATTTTGAAAAAAGAAGACTTTATATATATATTCCCGCCTTTTATATATGAATATCTCAATTATAATAGCGTTATTAAAAATCGTTCTGATTTAACTGTTAAAGAATATGCTAATGATTTATATACCTTTTTCAGATTTTTAAAGCAGATACGTGGACTCGTTCCTGCGGATACGCCCTTTGAAGAAATCACTATAAATGATTTAACTATTGAAACAATTGCTTCTGTTACATTAAATGACGCATATATGTTCCTGGTTTATTGCAAAGATGAACGGGATAATAATGAACGTACCCGCGCTCGTAAGGCAACAACCTTGCGAATGTTTTATAAATATCTTACAGTGCAGAAACGTTTACTTTCCGAAAATCCTTTGCAAGAGCTTGATTCTCCTAAAATCAAAAAAACTCTCCCCAAGTATTTAACACTTGACGAGAGCCTGAATCTATTGAATGCCGTTGAAGGCAAATTCAAAGAACGTGATTATTGTATAATTACTTTATTTTTAAACTGCGGTATGCGTCTTTCGGAGCTTGTTTCATTAAATCTAAGTGACATCCGTTCTAATAATACAATTGTTGTAACCGGTAAGGGTAACAAAGAAAGAACAATCTATCTTAACAATGCCTGTATTGACGCAATCAACGCTTATCTCCCCTTCCGACCTGTTGATGGTGTTAAAGCAAAGGATAAGGATGCTCTTTTTATAAGCCGTCAGAAAGGCAGGATAAGTCCTAAAACAGTTCAATATATTGTAAAAACAACTTTAGACAAAGCAGGAATGAAAAACAGAGAGCTTTCAACCCATAAATTAAGACATACCGCAGCAACTCTTATGTATCAATACGGAAACGTTGATGTTTTAGCCATTAAAGAAGTGCTCGGTCATGAAAGCCTTAGCACCACTCAGATTTATACTCATATTATGGACGAACAACTTCAAAAAGCAGCAGATTCTAACCCTTTGAGCTCTGTTAAAGCACCTAAAAGACCCGTTATGGATTTTGATTCAGCTAAAGATGAATAAACCCTGAAATATTTTGAAGCAAAAACTGCTGATTAAAGCACCGATAATCACCGGAATACATAAAATCAGATAGTTCAGAGCATATTCTTTAAGCAGATTCTTTCCTCTGAAAGCACTGTCACCTGCTATACAAGTAAATAAATTTACAGATAATTTTGTACTTTCACAACAGCACTTCACAAGAGTTGCTGTTGTGATTGCATATGGAAGCAAATCTACAAGAACACAATAAAAAAGACCTTTAAGTCCATAATTTATAAGCATTAATGAAACATATCCACTGCAAACCAAACCAAATATTATTGGTACACACCAGACTAATGGTGTTCCCACAGCACACATACCAAACAAGAAAGATATTATAATAAACAATACAAGAAAAATTAAAATCCCTGAAAAGCAAGAAATAAATCCACAGTCACTTTTAGCAGAAATATAGTTACATACCAGAGTACTTAAAGCACTTTCAATTTCATCATCGCAATTTTTAATTATAAATATACCTAAAACAACTCCGCATAAAAACAAGGTAAACAATATTATAGTTTCACAATCAAAATTAATAATTGGTTTAATTCTTTTAGGTTTCACGACCAGACTTTTATTTATCATTTTATTCACCTTTTGCTTAATCTCAAATTTTAGTATTCGCTGCAGTAACACCGCCTAAAAAGCCACCTGAGAGAGATAATATAAACACGAGAAATATGTCGCCTGACACTGAAAAACCATTTATAAGGCAAATTACGAAGAAAACAAGCAAACTATATGGGATAGTTGATAAAAGCCCTGTTAAAAACCCTCTGCCTCTGACTTTTTTATAAACATAAATACCGCATATAAAGGCACCAAGAATAATAAAAGCAAACATTAGACAATATAAAACTGTAGATTCCGAGTTGGTTTTATACATAACAAGACTAAGAAATAAATACAAAACTGCAAAAACAATAAAACCTCTCAAAACACCAAATAAGTATGGTTTATATTTATTAAACACATTTGTTATATTCTTATTTTTAGGCATAAAAAAACCTCCGCATAGCTTTTAGTACAAGATATGCGGAGATATTTTTATTTATTCTTATTCTTCGTTTTTCTCTTCTGCCATCTTTGCTTCTTCTTCGGCTTTCATATCATCAGCAGCACCGATGTTTTCAACCTTTTTGCTACGCTTTCCTTTACCGTTAACAGCCTTGTCGATAGCAGCTTTTTCGCTCTGAGCTTTTTTTGCATCTGCAGCAGCTTTTCTTTCAGCTTCCATACGCTCATTAGCAGTATTGTTGGTCTGTATAGCCCAACGCTGAAATTTCATTTTAACTCTGTCAGCACCTGTTTCGAGAACGATGCTGTCTTCTTTAACTGTAACAACTCTACCCATAATACCACCGATTGTTGTGATTTCATCACCAATCTGAATGGTATCACGCATCTGCTGTTCTTCTTTCTGTTTTTTCTTCTGGGGGCGAATCATAACGAAGTACATAACTGCAAATAAGCCAACCATAAGAATAAGTGACATAGGGCTACCGCCCGCTGCCTGACCGCCTTCTGCACCTGCAGCTGCACCGCCACCAAAAAGTCCACTTAATAAGGGAATAAATTCGAACATATTTTTTTCCTCCAAATTTTTATACTATGACATTATACATTTCAAATCAAAAATATACAAGCCTTTTTTGAAAATTTATACAATTAATTATATTCTTATATCAAGCAAATCAACATATTTGTTCTTAAATTCTGTGAATGTGCCGTTATCAAGTTCATCGCGGATGCGCCTCATAAGGTTATTATAGAAATAAAGATTGTGAGTAACCGCAAGGCGCATTGCAAGAATTTCTTTTGCTTTGAATAAATGATGAAGATATGCTCTTGAATGCTTCTGACAAGTCGGACAATTACATTCAGGGTCAATAGGTGTATCATCATTTGCATATTTAGCGTTATTAAGATTGATTATTCCGTTCCATGTGAAAAGATGTCCGTGACGGGCATTTCTGCTTGGCATAACGCAGTCAAAAAGGTCAACTCCCCTGCTTACACCTTCAATAATATTACCCGGTGTACCAACGCCCATAAGGTAACGGATTTTATCTTTGGGTGCGAAAGGTTCAACTGCAGAGATAATGCGATACATATCTTCTTTTGGTTCACCAACAGCAAGACCGCCGATAGCGTAGCCGTCAAGATCAAGTTCTGCAATCTGCTTCATATGCTCAACTCTTAAATCATCAAAGGTTGCGCCCTGATTTATACCAAAAAGAAGCTGGCTTTTATTAAGTGTATCAGGAAGAGAATTGAGTCTTTCCATTTCATTTTTGCAACGGATTAACCATCTTGTTGTTCTTGCGATAGATTCCTTTGCATATTTATACTCCGCAGGGTTTTTTACGCACTCATCGAAAGCCATAGCAATTGTTGAGCCGAGATTTGACTGAATCTGCATACTTTCCTCGGGACCCATAAAGATTTTTTTGCCGTCAATATGGGAGTTAAATGTAACACCCTCTTCTTTGATTTTACGAAGACTTGCAAGAGAAAACACCTGAAATCCACCGCTATCGGTAAGAATAGGACCGTCCCAGCCTGTGAATTTATGAAGACCGCCAAGCTCTTTAATCAGCTTATCACCGGGTCTTACGTGAAGGTGGTAAGTATTGCAAAGCTGAACCTGGCAGTCAATATCTTTCAAATCATAGGCAGATAAACCGCCCTTTATTGCACCGCAGGTTGCAACATTCTGGAATGCTGGTGTCTGCACTGTGCCGTGAACGGTTGTAAATTCACCGCGACGAGCAGTACCTTCGGTTTTAATAAGTTTAAACATATACTATACCTCTAAAATCTTATACTATAAGCATACAATCACCAAATGAGAAAAATCTGTATTTTTCCTCAACTGCGGTTTTGTAGGCAGAAAGTGTTTTATCATAGCCGTAAAAAGCTGAAACAAGCATAATTAATGTGCTTTCAGGCAAATGGAAATTGGTTAAAAGTCCGTCAATACATTTGAATTTATAACCGGGGTAAATGAAAATATCTGTGTTTCTGTCATCCTCGCAGATTTTACCACAGAATGTTCCCACACTTTCAAGAGTTCTGCAGCTTGTTGTGCCGACTGCAATAACTCTGCCACCATTTTTCTTGGTTTCGTTTATTAAATCTGCAGTTTCTTTTGGCAAGTGATAGTGTTCGGAGTGCATCTGATGGTCTTCGATTTTCTCTGCCTTAACAGGACGGAAAGTGCCTAATCCAACGTGAAGAGTTACATAACCGATATTAACACCCTTATTTTTGAGCTTTTGGAGTATTTCTTCCGTAAAATGAAGTCCTGCAGTTGGTGCAGCGGCAGAACCAAGCTCTTTTGAATAAACAGTCTGGTATCTTTCCTTGTCTTCAAGCTCCTCTGTTATATAATGTGGTAACGGCATCTGCCCGATTTTATCGAGAATGTTGTAAATATTATAGCTTTTATCATAAAAGAAACGAACAATTCTGTTGCCGTTTTCAAGAACGCTTTCAACCTTTGCAATTAAAATACCGTCACCGAAAGTAAATTCAGTACCCTCTTTTGCGCGTTTACCGGGACCTGCAAGAGTTTCCCATAAGTCATTTTCCATCTGCTTCAATAATAAGAATTCAACAACTGCACCGGTTTCTTTTTTTGTGCCGTAAATTCTTGCAGGAAGAACACGGGTATTATTGAGAATAAGGCAGTCACCTGCGTTAAAATAATCACAGATGTCATAAAAATGCTTATGTAGAATTTCATCATTTTCTTTTGAAAGCACCATCATTCTCGAACTGTCGCGAGGCTCAAGAGGATGCTGAGCAATAAGCTCCTCCGGTAAATGGTAGAAAAAGTCAGATTTGTTCATAGTAATTCCTTTATTTGTTCCTTAATATACATAAAATAAATGCTTAAAAACATTGACTAAATTTTTTGTAAATGGTATTATATATAATCGTTGAAATATTATAATTCATTTATTAAGTATTTACAAGTATTTTTTTACAATCACGGAGGTTACTTATGAAAAAGTACAAAGTTGGTATTATCGGTGCAACAGGTATGGTTGGTCAGAGATTTGCACTTTTACTTGCAGACCACCCTTGGTATGATGTAACAGTTCTTGCTGCTTCTTCCCGTTCTGCAGGTCAGAGCTATAAAGAAGCTCTTGGTGACAGATGGTGTATGGAAGAACCTACACCAGCAAAATATCTTGATATGACTGTTCTTGATGCAGAGAAAGACATTGAGAAAATCGCATCTGAGGTTGATTTCGTATTCTGCGCAGTTAACCTTTCAAAAGCTGAAACAAAAGAGCTTGAAGAGAAATATGCTAAAGCAGAATGTCCCGTTGTTTCAAACAACAGCGCTCACAGAATGACTCCCGACGTTCCTATGGTAGTTCCGGAGCTTAACCCTGAGCATATCGAAGTTATCCATTCTCAGAGAAAACGTCTTGGTACAAAACGCGGATTTATCGCAGTTAAATCAAACTGTTCTCTTCAGAGTTATGTTCCTGCACTTTTCCCTCTTCATGATAAATACACTGTTAAAGATGTTGTTGTTTGCACATATCAGGCAATTTCAGGCGCAGGTAAAACATTTGAAAGATGGCCCGAAATGGTTGATAATGTAATCCCATTCATCGGTGGCGAAGAAGAAAAGAGCGAAAAAGAGCCTCTTAAGCTCTGGGGTAAAATTGTTGGAGATGAAATCGTTTCCGCAACAGAACCTCATTTCACAGCTCAGTGTATCCGTGTTCCCGTTTCTGACGGCCATATGGGCGCAGTTTTCGTAAGATTTGAAAACAAACCTGAAAAAGAAGAAATGGTTGAAATGTGGAAGAATTTCAAAGGCAGAGCTCAGGAATTAGAGCTTCCTTCTGCTCCAAAGCAGTTCCTTCACTATTTCGAAGAGGAGAATATGCCTCAGACAAAGCTTCACAGAAACCTTGAAAACGGTATGGCTGTTTCAATCGGTCGTCTTCGTGAAGATACTCAGTATGATTATAAATTCGTATGCCTTGCACATAACACTCTTCGCGGTGCTGCAGGTGGTGCAGTTCTTCTTGCAGAGCTTCTTTGTGCAGAAGGTTATATGGATTAATAATAAATAAATTTAATTTTTGGAGGTTTTCGCTGTGAAAAAACCTATTTTCACGGGTGCCGGTGTTGCTATTGTAACACCCTTTGAAGGCGAGGATTTAAAAATCAATTTCCCACTTTTTGATGAGATAATCGAAAACCAGATTCAAAATGGAACAGATGCAATTGTTGTTTGCGGTACAACGGGTGAAAAATCCACTCTCGTTTATGATGAGCATGTTGAAGCAATTAGAACTGCAGTCCGCGTTACAAACGGCAGAATCCCTGTTATTGCAGGAACAGGCAGTAACGATACTGTTCACGCTGTGAAGCTTTCAAACGATGCAGAAAAATGCGGTGTTGATGGTCTCTTGATGGTTACCCCCTATTACAATAAGGCATCTCAGGACGGACTTATCGAGTCCTATACATTCATTGAAAAACGCGTTTCAACACCCATTATTCTTTATAATGTACCATCAAGAACGGGAGTTAACATCAAACCCGAAACTTATCTCGAGCTTTCCAAACTCCCTCTTATAAACGGCGCTAAGGAAGCGAGCGGAGATATTTCCGCTTTCGCTAAAACAGTTGCTCTTTGTGGTGATAATCTTAATTTCTATTCAGGTAACGATGACCAAATTACTGCTTTCACCGCCTTAGGTGCAAAAGGTGTTATTTCCGTTCTTTCAAATATTGCTCCAAAGCTCGCTCATGATATTGCCATACTTGGTATTGAGGGTAAAACTGCCGAAAGTGCTAAATTACAGCTTGAATACATTGATTTATGCAACGCTCTTTTCTGCGATGTTAACCCCATTCCTGTTAAAGCGGCAATGTGTATGATGGGCGTTGATGTTGGCAGATGCAGAATGCCCCTTTCCCCTCTTAATGAAGCAAACGAAAAGCTTTTGAGAGATGTTTTGAAAAAGCATAATATGATTTAATTTATTTTAAGGAAGTTTAACAAATGACAAGAATTCTTTTAAGCGGTTGTTGCGGTAAAATGGGCAGAAATGTTATTTCTGTTGTTAACGGAAGAAAAGACTGCGAAATTGTTGCAGGTATTGACATTATTGACGATAGCACTCTTGGTTTCCCCGTTTTTCAGAATTACGGAGAGGTCGATGTGAAAGCAGATGTAATTATCGACTTTTCAAACCCTGCTTTGCTTTATGATATGTTGGCTTTTGCCGTTAATACCAATACTGCGGTTGTTCTTGCAACAACAGGTCTTTCTGATGAACAAATCAAAGAGGTTGAGACTGCATCAGAAAAAACAGCAGTTTTCTTCTCTTATAATATGTCTTTAGGAGTTAGTCTTCTCTGTGAGCTTTCTAAAACTGCCGCTAAAATTCTCGGCACTGATTTTGATGTTGAAATTGTTGAAGCTCATCATAACCAGAAAATTGACGCTCCAAGCGGTACTGCAATTATGCTTGGCAATGCCGTTAAAGAAATGATGCCCGATGCTTATTTTGAGTATGACAGACACTCAAAAAGAGAAAAGCGTCATAAAAATGAAATCGGTATTCATTCCGTTCGTGGCGGTACAATCGTCGGGGAACACGAGGTTATCTTCGCAGGTAACGACGAAATCGTTAAGCTTTCTCACAGTGCCCGTTCTAAAGCAATTTTCGCTCAGGGTGCAGTTAACGCCGCAGCATTCTTAAACGGCAGAGAAAACGGCATTTATAATATGAGTGATTTGGTTAATTCATAATAAACCATAAAAAAATCCATCCAAGTTTCAAAAACTTGGATGGATTTTTTATTAATTTAATAAGCTTTTCCCCAATAAACCATCATTTTTGCAGGTTTACCGCAACAAACACAGGTATCAGAAAGATTTTCCTGGTCAAAGGGAATGCAACGTGAACCAACACCTGTGAGTTCTTTAACCTTATCTTCGCATTCTTCCTCACCGCACCACATAGCTTTAACAAAGCCATCGCCATTTTCCTGAAGCTTTGCATTGATTTCGTCAATTGATGTGCAAGAAAATGTGCGCTTTTCCTGATTAGCAAGAGCCTTATTATAAATAGCTTCTGCATAATCTTTAAGAGTCGCGCTGAGGATTTCTTCAAGGTTATCAAGAGAAGCAAAGATTTTATCTCTGTTATCTCTTCTTACAAGAACGCACTGATTATTTTCAATATCCTTAGGACCGATTTCAAGACGAACAGGAACACCCTTCATCTCATATTCAGCGAATTTCCAACCGGGAGAGTTATCGGAAGAGTCAACCTTAACTCTGAAGTTTTTGCTGAGACGGTCACGAAGCTCATAAGCTTTATCAAGAACACCGGGCTTATGCTGAGCAATAGGAAGAATAACAACCTGAATGGGAGCAACAGCGGGAGGAAGAACAAGACCGTTATCATCACCATGGGACATAATAAGTGCACCGATAAGACGAGTTGTGCAACCCCATGATGTCTGGTGAACATAAGTAAGCTTATTTTCCTTGTTCTGATATGTCATATCGAAAGCTCTTGCGAAGCCATCACCGAAATAGTGAGATGTTGCAGCCTGAAGAGCTTTACCATCGTGCATAAGAGCTTCAATAGCATAAGTTGCTTCAGCACCTGCAAATTTATCGCTTTCAGTCTTTTTACCTTTAACAACGGGCATACAGAGGGATTTTTCGCAGAAATCTGCATAAACATTAAGCATCTGCTCTGTTTCAGCAACAGCTTCTTCAGCAGTTGCGTGAACTGTATGCCCCTCCTGCCATAAGAATTCTCTTGTTCTGAGGAAAGGACGAGTTGTTTTTTCCCAACGAACAACACTGCACCACTGATTATAAAGCTTTGGTAAATCTCTGTGAGACTGAATAATTTTAGCATAATGCTCGCAGAAAAGTGTTTCAGAGGTAGGTCTTACACAAAGCTTTTCTTCAAGCTCGTCACTACCGCCGTGAGTTACCCAAGCAACCTCAGGTGCAAAGCCTTCAACGTGGTCTTTTTCTTTCTGCAAAAGGCTTTCGGGTATAAACATTGGCATATAAACATTTTCGTGACCTAATTCTTTAAATCTTGTATCAAGAATATTCTGAATATTCTCCCAGATAGCATAGCCATAAGGACGGATAATCATACAACCTTTAACACTTGAATAGTCAACAAGGTCTGCTTTTTTAACCACATCGGTATACCACTGAGCAAAATCGACTTCCATAGAAGTGATTGCTTCAACCATTTTTTTCTGTTCTGCCATTTTTTCTTCCTCTTTATTACATTTTTTCTTCAATAAGTTTAACTAAATCGCCTACTGTTTTGATTTTTTCAAGGTCATCTTCTGTAACCTCTATTTCAAAAACATCCTCAACATCCATTGATAAATCAGCTAAATCCAATTCATCAAAGCCGAAATCGCCTCGCAAGGATGATTCTGCGGTGAAATCTTCCTCTTCAATTTCAAAATAATCACAAATTATCTCTTTGAGTTTCTCAAAAACCATAAAAACCTCCGAAATTCAGCTTGAAGATTTAACCTATAAATTGTATTAATTTTATAGGGTTTTGTCAAGAGAAATAATAAAAATAGTGGCAAGTTGGAAGTGGCAAGTGGCAAGTTTCGGGGAAACTACGTTTCCAAATATTTTAAGCTACGCAAACTACAACTTTTTAGCACTATATCTTTTAATTTTAATTTTAAAAATCAAGAAAATAATAGTTGCGGTTTCTTTTACTAATTATAATTGCCAACCGCAGGTCCCTAAACTTGCCACTTGCCATTTGCCACTTGCAACTTATTTAAAAATCTTTTTATACTCCTTCAAAACTACCGGAGCAATAATGTTATAAACAAGCACATTTCCACCTGCTTTTATTAAGTTAAATGCAACACATACACCTAAAAAACCTTTAATGAATGCATTGAAATCAAGGTTCATAAAAACAGATGTAAGCCAGATATTCATTGGTATCATAACAAGAACAACTACTACAACACCACAGACTGCTGAAATAATAACACCTTTAATACCACTTATTTTCTTTTTTACAAAATAAAGGGTTAATATCATAAGACCTGAAGATAAAAAGTGCATTAAAAAGCCGATTATACCGCTTGAAGCACTAACTGTTAGGGTTTGCACTAGGCAAACAACAAACAAACTTATAAGAGCATATACAGGCCCTAAAACCGCAGAACAAACGAGGATAGGAACATCTGCAAATTCCATTTCATAAAATGGTGCGGATGGGAACACAGGAAATCTTATTGTTACCATAAGAACAAGCGAAAGTGCCGCCAGAACACCTGCGGTTGTGAGTCTTTGAAGCTTTTGTTTGTTTGTATAATTGGATTTTTTCATAACTTAAACATCCTTTCAATAAAAAATTCGCCCCGAAAGACTCAGGGCGAAAATTAAAGGTTTCAATTAAGATTATGTAAAAATCCTCTGAAATCTTCTCTCATCCGGACTATACCGTCGGTTTGGGAATTACACCCAATCAATCGCTTTGCGACTCGCAGACTTTACTGCCGGTGGGGACTTCCACCCCGCCCTGAAGTTTCGTTAGTATTATCATATTCTGTTTTTACGATAATGTCAATACAAAAATTCGATTTTCGAATTCCTAATTATTTCGAATTCCTAATTATAATGTTGACTTTCCCCTTTTAATATAATATACTTATATATGTATGAGAAATTATATTTAATATTAATCTACATAGGAGTTTTTACAATGGGAATTTATGAAGAATTAGTTGCTCGCGGACTTATCGCGCAGGTTACAAATGAAAGCGAAATCCGTGAAATGATAAATACAGGTAAAGCAAAATTCTACATCGGTTTCGACTGCACCGCAGATAGCCTTACTGCAGGTCACTTTATGGCTCTCACACTTATGAAGCGTCTTCAGATGGCAGGTAACAAGCCCATCGCTCTTATCGGTGGCGGTACAACTATGATTGGTGACCCCTCAGGCAGAAGCGATATGAGAAAAATGCTTACTAAAGAAGATATTGACCACAATGCAGAGTGCTTCAAAAAACAGATGGAGCGTTTCATCGAATTTGGCGATGGCAAAGCGCAAATGGTTAACAATGCTGACTGGCTTCTTAACCTTAACTATGTTGAGCTTCTCCGTGAGGTTGGTGCTTGCTTCTCTGATAACAATATGCTTCGTGCAGAATGCTACAAGCAAAGAATGGAAAACGGTCTTTCCTTCCTTGAATTCAATTATATGATTATGCAGAGCTATGACTTCTACTACCTCTTTAAGCACTACGGTTGCAATATGCAGTTCGGTGGTAATGACCAGTGGAGCAATATGCTTGGCGGTACAGAGCTTATCCGCCGTAAATTAGGCGAAGATGCTCACGCTATGACAATAACTCTTCTTACTGACTCTCAGGGCAAGAAAATGGGCAAAACTGCAGGTAATGCAGTATGGCTTGATCCCAACAAAACCTCTCCCTATGAATTCTATCAGTACTGGAGAAACGTTTCTGATGATGACGTTCTCAAATGTATCAGAATGCTTACCTTCCTTCCCCTCGAACAGATTGATGAAATGGATAAATGGGAAGGCAGTCAGCTTAACAAAGCAAAAGAAATCCTCGCTTATGAGCTTACTAATCTTGTTCACGGTGAAGATGAAGCAACAAAAGCTCAGGATGCTGCAAGAGCCGTTTTCAGCGGTGCAGGTAACTCCGAAAATATGCCCTCAACAGAACTTTCCGCAGAAGATTTCTCAGCAGATGGTCTTGGTATTATTGATGCTTTATGCAAAGCAAGCCTCTGCCCCTCAAGAGGCGAAGCAAGACGTCTTATTCAGCAGGGTGGCGTGAGCGTTGATGATGTTAAAATTAATGACCCTATGTATATCATTCCCCTTGCAGACTTTGATAAGGGTTATGTAATCATCAAAAAAGGCAAAAAAGTATTCCATAAGATTATTAAATAAATATGAGTAAGTTATATGATGCTTACATTTCTTCCTATCGTATGGACACACCTGACTGGGAAAACTTTTTAAAATGCGCGGGAGATATTTATAACTCCCCTCAACTTCAGCAATTAAGCGGTTTTGAACAACATTTCAAAATCAACCGTCTTCAGCATATAAGAAGCGTTGCATATTTAAGTTTTCTTATTTCCAGGAAATTGGGGCTTGATTACGAAAGCACCGCAAGAGCTGCAACAATGCACGATTTGTTCTATTACGATTGGCGTGAAGATGATTTAAGCCATAAGCTCCACGGTTACAGACATCCCGGTACTGCATTAAAAAATGCTTATTACCTTTGCGGAACTTTAAACAAAAAAGAAGAAGACATCATAAAAAAACATATGTGGCCTTTGACATTTGTGCCCCCGAAGTATCTTGAAAGCTTTGTTGTTACTTCAATGGACAAATACTGCGCCACAATTGAAATGATTTATTCTTCCTCGGAGAAATACCGTAAAAAGTTCCATAGTCTGACCGGAATAGGCGGTGAAGAATGAAAATTTTTGACTATACTGTTTTAGATTACATCTTCTATTTCTTCTTTTATAGCTTCATCGGTTGGTTTTTCGAATCCTGCTACTGTTCAATCCGTCCTAAAAAATGGATAAACAGAGGTTTTCTCAGAGGTCCTATCTGCCCTATTTACGGCACAGGCGGTCTTGTTATGATGGTTTGTCTTTTACCTCTAAGACATATAACCGAAAACCTTTATTTTAACGAGCTTTTGATTTTTATTGCAGGTGCAATTCTCTGTGATATAGTCGAATTTATGACAAGCTATATTATGGAAAAGCTTTTCAATGCTCGTTGGTGGGATTATTCCAACAAAAAATTTAATATTCAAGGCAGAATTTGTTTAACTCATACTTTCTATTGGGGAACCTGCTCCTGCCTTTTCGTGTTCATATTAGAGCCTATAATGAATCTTTATCTTGTTGGTCAGGTCAGCGAAAGCTCGAGAAACATTTTAACATATATTTTCCTTACTGTTTTTGCTTTTGATTTACTTGATACTGTTATTCACGCTCTCGGTATCCGCGATATATCAAGCAACTTTTTCAAAATATCTGAAGAAATAAGCGAATTTGCGATTTTGGTCTATACTACCGTTGGTGGTAAAAGCGAGTCCGAAACCGAAAGCCTGAAAAAAGAGCTTAATGATAAATTTAATGAACATAGGGAAAATTACGATAAATTTAAAAATGATATAAAAGAGAAAAAAACAAAATCACAACAAAGGCTATTTAAAGCATTCCCATTCTTAAAAGACGGAATGGCAAAGCAAGATAAACTACTTGAAGATTTATTTGCAGACTTAAAAGAAAAAATTAACAGTTTCATTAAATAACGGAGGGTTTGTTATGAGTTTAAAACACGCTTACTACAGAGGTTACCAGAAAACAATGAAATTTGCGGTTAACTTCCTTGATTGGACACCACCCAAGCTTATCAAAGGTGCAGGTTCAGTTAGAGAATTGCCAAAAATTGTTAAAAGCGAGGGCGTTAACAATGTTCTTGTTGTAACCGATAAAGGTCTTATGGGATTAGGTCTTCTTACCCCCTTATTTGAAGCCCTTGAAGCAGAAGGAATTAAATATTCCGTATTTGACAGCGTTCAGCCTAATCCGACAATTTATAATGTTGAGGATGCGCTCAAAATGTATAAGGAAAACGGATGCGAAGGCTTTATTGCTTTCGGCGGCGGTTCTCCTATGGACTGTGCAAAGGTTACTGCTGCAAGAGTTGTTAAACCTAAACAGACACCTTCCGATATGAGAGGTGTTCTTAAGGTTCTTAAGAAGCTTCCTCCCTTCTTCGCAGTTCCCACAACTGCAGGTACAGGCTCCGAATGTACTATTGCCGCAGTTATCTCCAACCCTGACACTCACGAAAAGAATTCTATTATGGACCCTGTTCTTCGTCCTAAATATGCAATTCTTGACCCTGAGCTTACAGTTGGTCTTCCTCCTCACATCACTTCAACAACAGGTATGGATGCCCTTACACACGCTGTTGAAGCTTATATAGGTCACAGCAATACAAAGCAGACTGAAAAGGATGCAATTATTGCAACTAAGCTTGTTTTTGAAAATATTGAAACAGCTTATAAAGACGGTAAAAATGTTGAAGCGAGAGAAAATATGCTTGTTGCTTCATTCCACGCGGGTCTTGCTTTCACAAGAGCTTATGTTGGATATGTTCATGCAATTGCTCATAACCTTGGTGGTATGTATAACATTCCTCATGGCCTTGCAAACGCAGTTATTCTCCCCTATGTTCTTGATTATTTCGGTGAAACTGCTTACAAGAGACTTGCCGAGCTTGCTGATGTTGCAGGTGTTTCAGGTGCAGCTCAAGGCGACAGAGATAAAGCAAAGAACTTCATAGCAGCTATCAGAAAGCTCAACGAAACAATGGGTATTCCCGATAAATTCGAGCAGATTAAGGATGAGGATATTCAGCTTATTGCGGAACGCGCACTTATGGAAGGTAATCCCCTCTACCCTGTTCCGAAGATTATGGATTTAGAGGACTGCAAAGCTATTATTAAGAAGTTACAGAAATAATTACAAATGCTACCGATTAAAGTCGGTAGCATTTAACATTTTAAAGATATTTTCTTATATCAATCGTAAGCTTTTCTTCAAGGTTAATAAGTCTTTTTGCAATATCTTTTGTAACCTCATCAGCAGCGCAATACTGGTTAAGATATTTATTGAGAGATTTAACACCCATATTGCAACCATCAGTCATTAAATCTGCAATTGTTTCGTCGCTTTCTTTCATAGCAAGCTTCATATTAGTTTTAATCCAGCTCATACCTTTAGCCATCGGATTAGGGTCTTTGCCATCATCATGATATTTGTCTAAGAGCTGATTAATCTCTCTGTCAAGCTCAATGTGTTCATTCTTGCAGTTAACAAGATATTCCTTAAGCTTTACTGATTTCACATCATCCAATACATCATCAATTGAAGAAATACCCATTTTAACTCCTGCATCACATTCACGAAGAAGTTTTATTGTATCTTGTTCTATCATTAAAATCATCCTTTCAATGATAGATTAACCAAATTTTTCAATAATATAAAAAAACCTATCGCCAAAAATGCGATAGGTCAATTTTATATTGAATTATAATTTTTCAATGTCTTCTTTTGTAATCATATGAATACCTTTTTCAACAAGTGCGTTCTGGGCAGTCTGGACATCTTCAACACGGAATATCATATAAGCGTGTTTTGTTACACCATTTCCCATAAAGGCATACATATAGTCGATATTGACACCGGTACCTTCAAGAATGGTTAAAACCTTGTTAAGACCACCGGGAACATCAGGAATTTTAACGCCCAAAACATCAGTTAAAGAATGAATGTAACCTGCATCCTTTAAAACAGTTGTTGCTTTATAAAGATCTTTAACAATGATACGAACAATGCCGAAATCTCCTGTTTCAGCAAGCGAAAGGGCTCTCATATCAATTTCATTTTCAGCAAGAACGCTTGTCATAGCACTCATTGAACCGGGCTTATTTTCAACGAAAACGGAAATCTGTTTAATACTCATATCAAATCCCCCTTATATTTTTCTCTTATCAATTATGCGGACTGCTTTACCCTCGCTGCGAACAATTGATTTCGGTGCAACAAGAGTAACCTTAGCCGAAATACCAAGCATAGAACGAAGACCATCAACAATCTCTTTTTGTCTGCGGTCAATTTCGCCCATATTATCAGTAAACATTTCAGGAGTCATTTCAACATGAACATCAAGAGTATCGGTATTCTTAACTCTATCAACTATAATCTGATAGTTAGCAGAATAGCCCTGATTAAGAAGAACTGTTTCAATCTGCGACGGAAATACATTTACGCCACGGATAATAAGCATATCATCACTTCTGCCCATAGGCTTGCACATTTTAATAAATGTACGACCGCAAGAGCATTTCTCACGCTTGAGAATGCAGATATCCTTAGTTCTGTAACGAAGAATCGGAAAAGCTTCTTTAGTAATAGCCGTAAAAACGAGCTCACCCTTTGAACCTTCGGGAAGAACCTCATGAGTTTCAGGGTCAATAATTTCAGCAATAAAATGGTCCTCATTAATATGCATACCACTCTGAGCGGAGCATTCAAAGGAAACACCGGGCCCTGAAAGCTCTGTAAGACCGTAAATATCGTATGCCTTGATACCAAGTGTTTTCTCAATATCACGGCGCATTTCTTCACTCCATGCTTCAGCACCGAAAATACCGGCTTTAAGGGGAATCTGATCGGGTGTAAGCCCCATTTCTTTCATAGTTTCGCCAAGATATGCTGCATAAGAAGGTGTGCAACAAAGAATTGTTGATTTCAAATCCTGCATAAACATAATCTGGCGTTCTGTGTTACCTGAAGAAATCGGAATTGTAAGGCAACCTATTTTGTGACTACCTCCGTTAAGACCTGCACCACCTGTGAAAAGACCGTAGCCATAAGCAACATGGCACACATCGTCTTTAGTTGCACCTGCTGCAACTAATGCACGAGAACAGCAATCTTCCCATAAATCAATATCGTGTTGGGTGTAATAAGCCATAACTCTTTTACCTGTTGTACCTGATGTTGAGTGAATTCTTACGCACTCAGACAAGGGTTTGGCAAGAAGGGCATAAGGATAACCCTCTCTCAAATCATCCTTTGTGACAAAGGGTAGTTTATGTAAATCCTCTACACCCTTAACATCATCGGGAGTAATCCCCAACTCTTCCATTTTTGCACGATAAAAAGGCACATTATCCCACACGTGCTTAACTTGTTTAACGAGACGTTCACTTTGCAAAGCTTTGAGTTCTTCCGGACTTGCAGTTTCAATCTCAGGTTGATAATAGCGTTCCATAAAAGCCTCCTTGGGTTTAACTATTCATATTTAATGAATAAATATACAACACATTATAAATCTGTAAAAACTCTTTGTCAATAAAAAACTATTGTATTCAAGTCTTTTTTCTCTTAAATTTTCTTGAAACTGCCTGAAATGTAACTCTGAGAAGCGATGCACCGATAATACCACCGCCAATAGCAATACCAATGGTCAATGTTATTAAGAAATATTCAACGGCAACAGCTCTGTTTTCGGAAAGTAAATTATTCATAGCGTAATATAAAGGTTCACCGGGAACAAGAGCAATACATCCGGGTAAAATAAAAACCGTTGACGGTGCCTTGCAAATCTTTGCAAAAAGATCTGCAAAAAGTGAAGCAACAAAAGCAGCCAGAAGATTGGGCAAAAAATGGCCTCCAAAAAGCTCTGTAAAAGCAAAAAAGCAAATACAAGCAAACAACCCGTCTATCATTGCAAATGGCCAGTGTGACGGCTTCAGACGGAAAAGAATGGCAAATCCGAGGGTGGCAATTGTACCTGCAATAATTTTAATTATTATCTCTTCCAATTAAAACAACCTCCCGAAAAACATAATTGCAACAATATAACCGAATGCTACCATAACAGCAGTTAAAACTGCCTGAACTAACTGAATAATACCCGAAACGGTGTCACCAAAAAGCAAGTCACGAACTGCGTTACCGAAAGAAAGGCCGGGTATAAGAAGCATAATTGTTCCAATCATAACCATATCAATGTTCTGACCTATTCCAAAGTGAACAAGTAATAGTCCGCAGATTGCTCCAACAAATGACTGAGCAACAGTATAAAGCATTTTGTTCATTAAATTGATTTTCTGCCTGTTCATAACAGAAACAAAAAATCCTGCAATTGACGCTGCAAGAGCATCCCAGAGGTTACCACCGAAGAACACAGCAAAACCTGCTGCCGCAACAACACCGCCAACAATGGACAAATATTTAGGAAATGGTTTGTTGTGAAGTGCATTATGAATTTTTTCACTGACATCCTCAAGGGAAATTTTACCACTGCAAACATCACGTGAAATGCTATTCATTTCATCAAGCTTATACATATTGTTTGATGTTTTATAAACACGCCTTACCTGAGATGCAGTTGTGCCATCTGCCATTCTAATTCCTGCAACAACCAGGGACGGCAACGCAAAAACATCAGTATGTACCGCACCATAAGCAGAGCATATTCTTTCAATTGTATCTTCAATTCGATGAGATTCACCACCGCAACGAAGAATGTTTTCACCAATATCAAGAGCCTTGCCAAGAATATAATCCGCAGTATAGACCGATGAATTAATTTCAATAATCGGTGGTGAACTCGTCTTTTCTTTTTTCTTTTTCTTAAACATTCAAAGACCTCTATCTGTTTTTTCTTGAATCAATATAATCCTGCAAAATAATATCTGCCGCAACTGCATCAACAACATTTTTGCGCTTTTTACCGCGAACATTATTATCACTTAAAATTCTGTGAGCAGAAACTGTTGTGAGTCGTTCATCCCAAAAACTAACAGGAATAGATGTTATATTTTTAATAACTTCTCCTAATTCCTCACAAGCATCTGCGCGAAAACCTTTTGAGCCGTCCATATTTTTTGGCAAACCTATAACAATCAACTCTGCATTTTTATCTTTTGCAGTATCTACAATTTTTTGCGCAAGAACATCTTTGTTCCACTCTGTTATAACGCAAACGGGTGATGCCAACATTTCAAGCTTATCGCAGACAGCAATACCTGTTCGTTTATCACCATAATCAACTGATAAAATAATCATACATATACCTCAAAAATGGCTGATAGAAAATCTATCAGCCGTTTTTTATTAATCTGTTATAACTGCTGCAACTTCTTCAGATGTTTCCGGAGTTGTTGCAACTGCCTCTGTTTCTGTTGGAACTTCAATAGTTGTTGAAGGTTGAAGTGTTGTAGTCGAAGCAGTTGTAGTTTTAACCGTTGTAGCAGGTTTTGTTGTTTTCTTGTTCTTATCTTTTTTCTTTTTCTTTGTTGTTTCCTCTGTTGCAGAAGCGCCTGTCACCTCATCGGGAATTTCAGAACCGATTGCATGAATCATAGCACAGTTTTTGCACTTTGAGGGAATATGAGAGGATTTATAGTACCCTGTTCCCGTTTCTGCACAACCGGGAGAGGCAATATCACCGGAAATCTTGCAATAGGACCTTGCAACAACACCACTTGCTGTTGGGTAAGACATATATTCCAAGTCTTCATGAACATCATTCATAATCGCTTTAAAAATCTTACCTGCAGGGTTACCGGATGTATTGGTAATTGCTCTTGGTTCATCATAGCCATACCAGACAGCAGCAACATAATAAGGTGTTCCGCCAACAAACCAACGGTCTTTATCGTCAGAGGTTGTACCTGTTTTTGCAAAGGTATCGAAACCGCTTACACCATAACCGCCACCGGTACCACCGTTAACAACAGTTCTAAGAAGCTGACGCATAACACCTGCCGTGCTTTCAGAAATTACTTGTTTACCCTCACTATTACCTGATTTGAGGAGGGTTTCAGTTCCGTCATTGTTAGTAACTTTATAGTAGCAGTAAGGCTCAAAATAATAACCGTTGTTACCAAACATAGCGTAAGCAGCTGTCATTTCAAGTGTAGTAGTTCCGTTAGTCATACCACCGCAAGCAAGCGATGAAAGATTACCATCATATTTAGGATCATCCTCATCATCTACTGTATACTTGAGTTTCAAATCATCATGCAAAAACTCTACAGAAGATCTAATACTCATTCTGTTCAAAAGCTGAGCAGGTACGGTATTAAGGGATTGTGCCAAGGCAGACTGAACGGTTACGAAATTAGTTGCAGAGCCATAAGAACCACCGTAATTTACAGGGTATCTGGATGAACCCCATCTTAAGCCATAGTTTTGAACCTTTGTTGACCAAGTACAAGTGTTATTCTCTATTGCTAAAGCATAAACAGATAAGGGTTTTATTGATGAACCGGGCTGACGGGGTGAATCAGATGCCCTATTAAGACCACGGAAAGTATTTTTCTCGCCTGCACCACCAACCATTGCGACAACTCTACCGCTGTAATCCATAATAGTTATAGCAGATTGAACTGGTGGATTTTCTTTATCATTTAAATCTTCATCAGGGAAAGTTTCTCTATTAACATAAACATTTTCTGCAGCATCCTGAACATCAAGGTCAATAGCAGTATAAATACGAAGACCACCGAAGAAAACCTTTCTCCAGGCTTCATTATAAGTTAAATCATATTCATCCTGTAAATCTTCAATTACAGAATCAATTACATATTCAACATAATAAGAGGACATTTTATTATCGGTTTTATCGGTATATTTAATATCCTCTTCGGTATATTCAGTATCATCCTCTTCATCCTCATTTTTTGTGACCTGACTACCTTTATAGTTTTCACTATTGGTGAAGATTAGTTCAAAATCAAGTGCTTTTTTATAACGCTTCTCGCTGAGACTACCCTCTTCAAGCATACATGAAAGGCAATATCTCTGTCTGCCCATATTGCCATCTTCATCTTTTTCAATCAAAGCGGCAAGACCATCCTCTGTAAGAGGGTCAAAATCTGCCGGTGCTTTTGTTATTGATGCAATTACGGCACATTCAGCTGCATTCAAATCCTCAACATCTTTACCGAAATACTTTTCTGCAGCCGTTCTGATACCATAACAACCATTACCCAAATAAACTGTATTAAGATAAAATTCCATAATAGTTTTCTTTGAATAATGCTGTTCAACATTCAAAGCATTAAGAATTTCATAGAACTTACGGGAAACGGTTCTGCCATCCTCTTTAGTAAGGTTTTTAATTAACTGCTGAGTGATAGTTGATGCACCACGCTCAAAGCCTGATGAAACAACGCCAAAAACAGTACCATACCAGTCAACACCGTTATGCTCATTAAAGCGTTTATCTTCAAGGTCGCGGAAAGCATTAATCATATCTTTTGGAATATCCTTATAATCAATCCAAACACGATTCTGTGCACCGTGAAGTCTTAATAGCTCAACAAGCTGCTTATTAGAGTCATATCCATAAATAATGCTTGTCTGCTCCTGATTTGCTTTATATTCTTCAAGGTCGATTTTCTTGCCACCTGTAACATATTCGTTAGCAAACTTATAAACATAGGTGCAAGCAACCGTGCCGCAAATAAGACCTATCGCGACAACCACCATAACAACCGATAAAAACTTTTTAAGCTTAGGATGTTGTTTTTTTACTTTTTTTGTTTTGTTTGAACGCTGTGGGCGTTTTAATGCCATAAAGGAAGCCTCCTTCAAAAGTCGTCAACTGAAAAAATATTATATCATACATTATAAAATGTGTATATACTTAATCAAATTTTATGGGCGATTGGAAACAATTGATTCTGCAACCGCCATATCAAAGGGAGTTGTGATTTTTATGTTACTGTCAAGTCCTTCTACCAGCTTTACTCTGAAGCCTCTGTCTGCAAAAATTGAAGCTACATCGGTATAATTTTCTAATTCTTCATCAGAAAGAGAATTAATTACATTTTTAAGCTCATTTAACCTGAAGCTTTGGGGCGTCTGAACTCTGAATAACTCTTTTCGGGGCAAATGTTCAGATAAAAAGTCCCCTGTTACCGTTCTTATTATAGAATCATAAACAGGCATTACGGTATTTGCCGCACCGAACTCTTTAACAGCAGATATATTATCTTTAATAATTCGGGAATCAATGAATGGTCTTACTGCATCGTGAGTCAAAACAATGTCATCATCTTTTATATTAAAATTCTGTGTTAAAAAAATGCAACCATTCTGAACAGAAGAATTTCTGTTTTTTCCACCGGGAATAACAAAAACTGTGTCTGTTGAAATACCATATTCAAGAAGCAATGCTTTAGTATATTCAATCCAATCAACAGGACAACAAATAACTCCTGCTCCGAAGGAACCGAAATCAATAAAATTTCTGACTGTTTTTATTATAATCGGCTCATTATCAATTTTTAAATATTGCTTAGGTAATTCGGGCGACTGCATTCTTGAACCGATACCACCGGCAAGAATCATAAAATATAAGTTCACTTCTTCTCATTCTTTCTTTTTGATTTAAAGCCTTCTGTGCTTTCCTTTTTAAACAATATTTTAACTGTCATTAAAATAAGTTTAAAATCCATTGCCAAAGAGTAATTCTGAATATAAATCAAATCCATTTTTAATTTATTGTAAGCAGAGGTATTATATTTACCATAAACCTGTGCATAACCTGTCAGACCGCCTTTAACCTTATATCTGCCAACGAATTCGGGAATTTCCTCCGAATACTTTTCCACATGTTCAATTCTTTCAGGGCGAGGTCCGACAATGGACATATCACCTTTAAGAATATTTAAAATCTGAGGCAATTCATCAATTCTTAAAGCACGGATAATTTTTCCGACGGTAGTAATACGGGAATCGTTATCAACTGCAGGCTGTGGTCCGTCTTTCTCAGCATCAACAATCATACTTCTGAATTTCAAAATGTCAAAGGGTTTCAAATCCTTTGTGCAACGCTTCTGTTTATAGAAAACAGGACCACCATCATATAATTTTATTGCTAAAGAAATAATCAGAAATATGGGTGAAAAAACAATCAAAGCTAAAAGCGAGCCAACAATATCAACAAGGCGTTTAATTGCTCTCTGTTCAACCGTTAATCCAACAGAGCTGCATCTTATGATGGGAGAATCAAAATAAGTAATATCTTTGGCACTTCTGACAATAATATCAGAAATTTTAGGGATAACATAAATACTTTTATTCTGCTGATAGCAATATTTAAGCAAATCATTACGCATTCTTGCGGGAACATCGCATATTATAACACTTTCAAATTTATCAATTCTATGAACAAGCTCATCAAAGCCTTCATCAACATTTGCTGACTCTGTGATAACATATCGTTCTTCCAAGCGGCTCATTTTATAAACAATTTCACTTGCTAAATGACTACCGTAAATAATCAGAAGCTTTTCAGGCGGGTTAAGTCTATGAACAATGAAGAAAGATAGATTAGTCCACAAAATCAGAATTAAAATCTGAGCACAAAGAATATATAAAATGGGTATAACATTAGCTAACTTTGCAACAATCAAACAAACCTGAGTATAAGCAATACCATTGGCAAAGATTAATGCAATTACTTCATAGAACAATATTTCACTTTTTCGGAGCTCATCAATTCTCGATGCACCTAAAATCAGACTCGTAACTAATAATACTGCAAAATATACAAAAGCAAGGAACAGTTTACCTTTGCCTATATACGGATGTTCAAAATCCGGATTATATGCCACACTCCACACCAAATAATAAACCGCAGTCATACAAAAAGCCAAAAATGTAATCGCAGTAAATCTTACAGTTGTTCTGTATTGCTCAATTTTTTTCATAAAACCTCTTCTTTTCAGCAAATTAATAATACGATGAGAATATATATAACCGAGGTGATTTCAATGGACATATTCTCATTGTTAAGTAATATGCTTTATCTAATTTTACATGTAACTGACACAGATGCGTTTCCTAAACCACTTTCAAAAAAGGAAGAAAACGATTTACTTAAAAAGCTTTCAAACGGCGATGAAAAAGCAAGAAAAAAACTAATTGAACACAATCTGAGATTAGTTGCTCATATAGTAAAGAAATATTATGCCAATTACAGTGAACAGGATGATTTAATTTCAATAGGCACCATCGGATTAATAAAAGGCATAAACAGCTTTAATAACGAAAAAGGAACCAAACTTGCTACATATTGTGCCCGCTGTATCGAAAACGAAATATTAATGTATTTCAGAAACAACAAAAAAATATCTCAAGAAATATCCTTTAGCGATCCCATAGATACAGATAGTGAGGGCAACCCCTTAACTCTGATGGATATCATTGCAATTGATGACACCATAATTGAAGACATAGATACCAAAAACAAAATAACAAAGCTGATAAATATCATAAACAATATGGAGAATCAACGGGATAAAACAATAATAATAAAGCGTTATGGCTTAGACGGTTCAAATCCCTTAACACAAAAAGAAATATCTAAAGATCTGAAAATTTCACGTTCATATGTTTCCAGAATTGAAAAAAGAATACTCAAAGAATTCAAAGAACTAATCTAAAAACTTATGGATGTAGCAATGGTATCTGATAGGTGTACCTGCTTCATCTACAACACAAAGGAATGTTGCATTGTATTTAACATAAGAATTTCTGTCAGTAAGCGTACACAATCTCACATCGGTATTAGTCATATTAAGACTGATTCGGGCTTTGGTCAAAGCACCTAAAAGCTTTTCAGCATCACCGGGATGAACAAAAGTAAGCAATTCAACTTTTTCCTGATTATTGAAATAACTAATAACATCAAAGCCAAAAACATCATTCGCATTTGGTGATAAAAATGCCTTGTTTCTGTTAATATCATAGGTCATTATAACACAAGGACTATTCGCCAGGTCAAAATAAAACGTATCCTTATCAACATCAAAAATCTTCTGTTTTTTACTGGTGTCCTCTTTGCTGATACGACGCTTTCTTTGATTATAATCAGATAAAAGTGCATCCGTACCCATAACGGACCTTTCAGTGTATGAAAACTCCTCTGAACCGGCATTTTTCAACAAATCAATTTCGAACTTTTCAATTTTTGTTGGTATTGTAATATCCTTTGTGCAAACCTTTAAATTGTTTATGGTGAGTGAAGCATAATTAAGATTTTTTTCGGTAGAACCGACTGCTAACAGACGCTCTACATATTCCGAAGTCAAAATAAATCTGTCAAACACATTTGAAATATAACAATTATTATGGATATAACGAGTACCAATAAGGTAAAGTCCGAGATCAAATCCCATCTCATGAATAAATTCAGAAAAACTTTTTAAACGGCGGATTGATATTTCTTCCAAAAAATCCTGCGGAAGAATAATACAAATATCCATAGGTGTATAATCGTTGTCTGCAACGAAGTCTTTAAGCTCCTGCATTATTGACGGGATATCATCCGGCATAAGCATTGTGTATACCGAAAGCGGAGGAACTTCCTTCCCCTCTTTTTTTAACGCCATAGCAGTAAACACGAGAGATTTAATCGAAAGCATACTAAGATTCTTGCGTGTAGCTGAATTTTTATTAAGTTCATAGTAAACTTCAGATGTGACTGAAATCGTGTTATCAAACATTGAAAAAGGAATATAGTCATAACAAACCAATTCACCTGAATATGCATTTACAACAGGTGCAAATTTAGGCTCATAATCAGACTTTTTCTCAAGCTGATTTGTTGCATCATAATCCATAGAAAAAGACGCCAACTGCTTCATGCCCGGATTATAAAACGCATAAGCATTTTTACCATTAACTTTAGAAGTTTTTGCTGCATATTCAGCAGCCATAACCAACTTTTTATAGTCAGCTCCATCATTGGGATATCTTGAAATACCCATTGTTGCAGTAAAAATACCATTCTCAGTTGCGGTATGATACGGCTTTCTTAAAAGATTATGAAGCTTTTCAATAAACATAACCATTTCTGCGTGATTTGTTACATTTTTTACAAACAAGCAGAATTTATCAGATGCAGCCTTACAAACAAGCTTATCTTTAGTTTTTATATTGCGAAGCTTTGAAGCAAACTCTTTGATAAGAGCATTACCGTATTCATAACCAAAAATATTGTTACACATACTCATATCATCTATGTCTATATGTATCATAAGATTCACAGAGTTAGGATTATCTTTAATAAAAGAATCAACATCACGTTCAAACTGCTTCGGCAAGGAAAGTCCGGTCAACCCATCAGTAACACCAAAACCGTGTTTAATATCACTGAGAATTTCATCATCATTATAAATACTGAAAGCACCGTTAAGCCCGATAATGTTTTTTTCATTATCAACTTTAAAAACAATAAAACCAACTGCCAGATACTCAACATTATCTTTAATTGCACGGAATTCAATTCTTGTTTTATCGCGACCTAACTTTGCAAGCTCATTAAAAGCATCAAGATTAACTTTTGCGTTAAAACGCATTGCATCGGCAGGATGGCAAATTTTATTACACTGGTTGACAAATTCAGTGAAATTCCTCGGCTCATAAGGGAAAAACAGCAACCAATTGCCCCTGACAACATTGAACATATTGTTTAATATATCAACCTCAAAAATTATGTTGTATGAGTCGAGAATATCATTTTCACAGTCGTTAATAGGTTTTTTCTCAGGTTGTTTTTCAACATCATCCGAACTAACCTGAGAAACATAGGATAACCTTTCTTTCTCCGTATCTGTAAGCGGTACACTTTTAAGTTCATTTTCAATTTTAGAAAACTCCGATAACACACTCTCAAAACATTTAAGTATTTTATCAGAAAAGGCACCACAAGCACCTGTTAAAATAAGTTCGGCAGCATCTTCATGAGAAAGGGCTGATTTATAAGGACGGTGGCTTGTAAGAGCATCATAACAGTCTGCAATTGCAACAATCTGGGCAGAAATCGGTATTTCATCACCCTTTAAACCATTTGGATAACCATTTCCGTCCCAACGCTCATGATGACAATAGCATATATCCTGGCAATATTTAAAATAAAGATTATTATCACTTATACCATCAAGCATTCCTAAAAGCTCTGCACCACGAGTTGTATGAGTTTTCATAATTTCAAACTCGTCAGGAGTAAGCTTACCCGGTTTAAGCATAATTGCATCAGGAATGGCAATTTTACCAATATCATGAACCGAAGATGCATAATAAATCAAATCAGCTTGTTCTCTGGAAATTGCATATTCAGGGCATTGCTCAATAACAGCATCAGTTAAAGCTTTTGTGAAAAATCTGATACGTTTAATATGCTGACCTGATTCAAGATCACGGCTTTCAATAGCTGCAACCAAAAGCTCAACAAGGTCAAAGTTCATTGACTGCATTTTAACATTTTGCTCTTTAAGCTTATTAGCCTGGTTTAAAATTCTTTTTGTATGTATTTGAGTCAGATTAGTAATCTGAGTTTTTAATTCATGGATTTTGGTAATGTTATCAAGTCTGTGTAAAGACAAATCATAATCAAAGGGTTGGGGTAACACATCATAAGCAAACGCAGAATAACCTGCCTTTTCAAAATCATACATTGCGTCAAAGCATGTAAAAAGAATCGGCACATTTAAAAAGACGCCATCCTCTGCAAGCTTAGATATAACCCAGACTGCATCACTTGAATCAGGAAAAACATCTAAAACAAACAAAATATTCTTACTTGAATAGAAATCAACGTCTGACCAAGAATCAGAAGAATAAGTGCATATAGTAAGATTATGATTCATTTCAAGTAAATTAATAATTTGAGATAAATTCGGCTTGTTATCTGTAAAAAGAATTACGGAGTTGTTTTTCAAGAAACCACCTCAAATACGCGTAATTAAACATAATAAATATACCACTATACATAACAAAAGTCAACAAAACCGCAACTCTGTAACTTTATTGTAATTAATTCTTAATAAACAAAAAAACGACTTAACCCGTGCAGTTAAATCGTTTTATTGGCGGAGATGAAGAGATTTGAACTCTTGCGCCGTTATTCACGACCTACCGCATTTCGAGTGCGGACCCTTCAGCCTCTTGGGTACATCTCCATATTTCAACTCGCATATTCTAACAAATTGAAACATTTATGTCAAGTTATTCAATTATTAAAACACCTGCTTTAGATACAGGAAATTCTTTTAAGCTATCTCTTACCTCTCCTTTGGCGATTATCTCGCCCGTACAATCTTTGATTATATACCTTTTATTGACAGCATTTTTTACAATAATCGAATTGAAGCTACCCGCATTAACAATAATCGTTGTGTTCTTTTTAACTGCTTCAACAAAATTATTTGTATAAACTGCAGTAACAGTAGTGTTATCAAGAGTTGATGAAGCTTGAGAATAATCATTTTCAGGATTTTTTGCAGTTAATTTACCATTGAGAAGAACATTTCTGTATTCCTTCCAGAAACTGATATAAAACCTCAGCATTTCAATATGCTCTTGAGGTAAATTCTTAATAAGCATTGAAATCTGAGGAACAGAGAAAATAACATTTGCAAACTGCAAAGCAGCATTTTCCGCACTGTCTTTTTCGCTCCACATAATCATATCAGAATGAACCGCAGTTTCGCCCGAGGTCATCCGAAGATTTATAATCTGACTGCGATTAGCAAGAATATCACCGGGACAATCGCCTACCCTGAGCATATTTCCGTATTTTCTTATAGACGGCCCGATATAAGACTGTCGGAATTCAATTAGTGTATCTTCATTCAGTGCAGTTAATCTTGCTTTTATTTCGCTCATAAGAGCGTGAATTGCATCTTCAAGAGATTGAAAATCTCGTCTTTCGTCATATTCCAATGACTTACCCTTTAAAACGAAGCTATCAATAAAATCAAGCTTCAAGCCGTCAAGCTTCCAATCCTTAACTGCATTTTCATAAATACTGCAAAGGTAATCTCTCACCTTTTTATATCTTGGATCAAGTGCCCAAAAATCAGTTTCGTTTCCTGATTTATCAAGAAAATAATCTTTAAATTCTTCATATTTTTCTGAATAAAGACCAACAAAGGGAACGGAGTACCAAAGCATAACCTTTTGACCGATTTTATGAATTTCATCAACAAGACTTGCCATATCACCCATTTTATTTTCACAAACAGACCAGTCACCGCAATAGGCATAACCTCGGTTATTATCATCAGTCTGCCAACCGTCATCAATTATAACAGTATCCACTCCAAGCTCTTTTGAAAGTCGGCATTCTTCGAGAATTTCGTCTTTTTGAAGATTTTGATGAAAGCTGTACCAAAGAGAATCCATAGGCATTTTCGCACTCTCGGGAACAAAAGCAGATTTATAGCCACCCTCATTCTGCCACCAATGTGCAGTATCATAAATACTGTCATAAAAGGGAACATTACGCATATCAATTCTGATTTTTGCTTTATATTCTGTTATTGCATTTGTTGGTAATGTAAAAAAGAAGGCCTGACAGATTATTTCTGCTGTTTCCTCGCAATAGCCAATTGAAATTTTTGTTGGTGTATCAACATCGGATATTGCAACACAGATTTTATTATTACCGTTAAAGGTTATAATTTGCTGAATAGGCTGACCTGAGGCTAGCCTTGAAATTGCACCATCATTTGCCCAATCTGCACGAATGGAATGATTACGAGCAAAAGAATTCCACAAACCACAGCTATCTGTACCGTTAATTTTCCATATAATAGAAAATTGCTGTGGCACCGCCTTTTCCCTCTGCTCCATTTTTACATCAACAAACAATATATCGTCTATGACGTTTTTATCCAAAATCACGTTACAATTCTCATTTTTAGAAATTATATCAAAATCAAAGTTATACATAAAATCACCACCAAAGATTATATAAAAATTTTACCATTTTATTATAAATAGTCAATATTTTTTCGCTTTTTACTTGCCTATGTATGCAAAAATATTGTATTATGAAAAAAATGTGTTTGGTGATATTATGGCTAAAGAAATTATAATTTCCGCAAAAAACGCTTCAACTACTAATAACGGTGCTTTTCAGGGGTGGGGAACAAGCCTCTGCTGGTGGGCAAACCGTATTGGTTACTCCCCTGTTTTAACAAAAAAATCCGCAGAGTTTTTTTATAGTGAAAAAGGTCTTAATCTGAACATTATGCGTTATAATATCGGCGGTGGAGATGACCCGACACACAAACACATAACCCGAACCGATTCTATGGTTCCCGGTTGGCTTTATTATGATGAAGAGAATAATTCATATCATTATGATTATGAAGCTGACAAAAACCAACTTAATGTTTTAAACGAATGTTACAAGGCTTCAGGTGACTATGCCTTTGTTGAGGCGTTTTCTAACTCTCCACCATATTTTATGACAAAAAGCGGTTGTTCTTCAGGTGGCGAAAATCCAAATAAAAACAACCTCAAAGAAGAATGTTACGAAAAGTTTGCGGAATATCTCGCCCATGTAACAGAATACATAAACAACAATTTAAAAATCAAAATTTCTTCAATTTCGCCAATGAATGAGCCGAATACTCATTATTGGAAAGCATTCAGCGAAAAGCAAGAGGGTTGCCATTTTGATGCAGGTGAAAGCCAGAATAAAATCTTACTTGAAACCTATAAGGCAATAAAAAAATACGGTTTACACCATATCGAGCTTGTTGGCAGTGATGAAACCTCAACTGATAAGCAAATTACTGCGTATAACAAATATTCCGATGAAGTGAAATCCCTTATCGGAAGAATAAGCACTCATACCTATGGCACACGAAAAATAAAGCAATTAGGTGCTTTAATGAAGGTAGAAAACCGCAATCTTTGGATGAGTGAAACCGACTGGAGCAAGGTCGCAGGTAAAAATGCGGGTGATATGAAAGGCGGTCTTTGGCTTGCAAAGAAAATCATTTCCGATATAAACGGTCTTTCCCCTTCTGCCTGGGTTTTATGGCAGGTTATCGACTACCACATCAGTAAAGATGGCTATATGGGCAATAAGGACTTCGGAATGCCAAATATAAAAGGCGGTTTTTGGGGACTTGCCGTTGCCGACCACGATAAAGAAGAGATAGTATTATCTCAAAAATATTATGCAATGGGTCAGTTTTCAAGGTACATAAGACCCGGTGACACTATAATTCACTGTGACAAAAACACACTCGGTGCATACAACAAAAAAACAGGCAAAATCGTTATCGTTGCAGTTAATGATACAAGCAAAACCAAGCATAAAACATTCACTCTTGACGGCTTTGAAAATGCCTACAAATCCGCAGAAATCATAAGGACAAGCGGAAGCCTTGAAGATGGCGAAAAATGGGCAGATGTTGGTACAGTTAATGTTATTGACAACAAAATCAATGCAGATTTAAAAAGCAACGCCATTACAACTTATATAATCAAATAAGCAAAGGAAATTTATGAAATATTTTATTTATAATGTAGAAAGTCTCACAGATGCAGAATATGAAAAATGGTTT
>JAZNTA010000119.1:0-25131 GCA_045591525.1 Acutalibacteraceae bacterium
GGGTTAAGCCAAGCTGAGAAAAGGATAAGAGCGATTGTGAAAACTATGTAGATAGGAAGAGCAATTGCAACATTTGCACCTGAATTGAAGGTTTTTTCCTTGTTAACAAAGAAAGCAACAATCTGAGCAACGATGTTTGCGACGTTACTAACAATAAAGTAACCTAAAC
This sequence comes from Acutalibacteraceae bacterium, assembly GCA_045591525.1. GTDB lineage: Bacteria > Bacillota > Clostridia > Oscillospirales > Acutalibacteraceae > DTU089. The sequence continues at coordinate 170 of JAZNTA010000119.1, forward strand.
CACCAACTGCGACGGGGTAAACGAAAACCCACCAGCTGAAAGGCTCGGTATAAAGCTCCTGAATTGCAGGAATGAGTTGAAGAGTGTTGAGAAGAACGAACTGAACAATCATCGCAAGAAGGCTTACGACGATGAATTTAACAAACTGCCAGATTGTAACAAGGATTGAACCCTTGGATTCAGCAGCTTTGTCGATGTCTTTTAATTTTGCCATAACATTTTATCTCCTTTAATTTGGGTTTAAAAAAATAGTATCACATTTGAATTAATAAGTCAATAAATTAACTTTTTTCTTTGGCAAAAAGAACAAAAAACAGTTTGGTGTTTTTTAACAACTTGTTTATTGACAAACTTTTTTAGTTACTATATAGTATAATTAATTCCCGTTGGGAAATATTACTAAAAGCAAAGCAGAAAGGATGATTATAATGGAACTTAAAGGTTCAAAAACTGAAAAGAATCTTCGTGCCGCATTTTCAGGCGAAAGCGAAGCAAGAAACAAATACACATATTTTGCATCTGTTGCTAAAAAAGAAGGTTATCAGCAGATAGCTGCTATTTTTGAAGAAACTGCAAATAACGAGAAAGAACACGCTAAAATGTGGTTCAAAGAACTCAAAGCACTTGGCAATACTGCAGAAAATCTTCTTGCAGCTGCAGAGGGTGAAAACTATGAATGGACAGATATGTATGCTACATTTGCTGACGAAGCTGAGGAAGAAGGCTTCACAGAGCTTGCAGCAAAATTCCGTGCAGTAGCAAAAATCGAAAAATCTCACGAGGAAAGATACAGAAAGCTTCTTTCCAATGTTGAAATGCAGCAGGTATTCGAAAAATCAGAGGAAACTATGTGGGAATGCCGTAACTGCGGTCATCTTGTAATGGGCAAAAAGGCACCAGAAGTTTGCCCCGTTTGTGCTCATCCTCAGAGCTATTTTGAAGTTAGAAAAGAAAATTATTAATTTTTAAATAACAAACGGCTGTTAAGTTGAGCTGAATGCTTGATTTAACAGTCTTTTTTTGTGTTTTTTCACAATTTCTTTGCTTTCTATTTAGTAAGTAATTTCGTTGACTTTATAGTATAATATTTGTTAAAATACAAATGTATATATTTAAACTATATTTTTCCAAAGGAGAGTAAAAATGGGTTTTAATGAAATTGCTGCTAAGGCAGTGAGAGTTATCGGTAAAAGAGGCTCAAAAAAGCTTATAAGAAAAGGGGTTAAAGCTGAACCACTTCCTCGTCCTATGCCGACAGTCATCAAGGGCGATAGCTATGTTTGCGGTTACGCTTCAAGAGTGGTTATGCCTAAAGATATTCATGCTAAAAAATATTGGATTGCAGGTCACGGAATGGGCCACGTAATCGAAAAGGTACACGATAATATCACAGTAAGTGCAATGTGGATTGGTGCGGATGATAACGGCGGTTATATTCACATCAGTGCGGATATTATCGGTCTTACAAATTTTGAACTTAATATTGTTCGTGCAAATCTTAAAGATTTAATGGAAGAAAGTAGATGTGCAGGGGTTTTCGTTTCCTGCACTCATACCCACGCGGGCTTTGATACTGTTGGTTATTGGGGTCAGCTTTATAAGCTTCAGAGTGGTAAAGACCCTGAATATATGGACTTGCTTTTGAAATCTCTTGAAGAGGTTGCAAGAGAAGCTTATGCTAAGCGTAAAACAGGTAAGCTTTATGTGGGCACTGTCAGAGTTCCTGAAGCACAGTTCTGCAAGCGTGAACCAAACGCAATGCATGATGTTCTTACAAGAATTCGTTTTGTTCCCGATAACGGCAGTACTGAAATGTGGTTTTTAAACTATGCTGCTCATCCCAATACCCTTGGAGGTGACAACAGAGAATGCAGTGCAGACTATCCTTATTGGCTCAGAAAAACAATCAAGGACGAAAAAAATGTTGATGTGCTTTATGGTGTTGGTGCAATTGGTGCGGTTGACCCGGGTGATTTCTGCGAGGATAAGCCCGAAAGAACTCGCATTCAGGGCGAAACTCTCGGTAAAGCAGCTCTTAGTATTGATAACGAAAAAGAAATGCCCGTTGAAATTACAGTTCTTCAGCATAAATATTATTCACCTGTTGATAACGGTCTTCTTGCTCTTATGGCATCAATCAAAGCTTGCTCATCACAGCGTTATCCCTGCGAAAAGGGCGACCTTGGCCTTGCTCTTTTAACAGAAATGGTATACATAAAGCTTGGTACACAGCAAATTCTTATGCTTCCCGGTGAGCCATTCCCCGAGGTTGTATATGGCGGTGCCGCTCCTGCAGAAAGTTCTGCAACAGGTAAGGGTATTGATATTAACCCCACACCGCTTATTGATATTGTTGGTGATAAAGACCTTCTTGTTTTCTGCGTTACCAACGATATGACAGGCTATTGTGTTACACCAAATGATTATATTCTTCATCCTACTCAGGCTTACATTGAGCAGGGAAAGGATGTTTTCGACAGAAGACATTACCACGAAACAAACTCTCTCGGTTACTTAACAAATGAAACAATGGCGGAAAACGTTGCCGATATTATGAAGAGAGTAAAATAATTTTAATAAGGGAAGGAAAGGGAGATTTTTATATCTCCCTTTTCGGTGATTTATATGGAAAAAGAAAAACAAGTTGAATTGCTTCACAAAACAATAAACGGAGTTTTAAATGCATTTGCAAATTCGATAAAAGATGGTAGCGATTTTATTTCCGTGAATTCTTATATTCCTGAGAATTTTTACAAAGGAACAGAAAAGTTTCTTAAAAATCCGTCTAAAAACGGCAAATGGAGTTTGGGCTATGCCAATGTTAATTTAACACCCGTAGATTATGCAAAAAGAGCATATTATATGGGTGGTTATATAGCTCCGGAAAATAAATTTAAAAACCTTATTGAAGAGGTTGTTGATGATATGCAGGGCAGAGCAATTGCCCTCGATGACGGCTCAGGCAGAGGTGTCTCAGTATTTTGCACAATTGACTGTATAGGTACAACTAATGGCGATATAAGAGTTATCAGAAAAATGTTCAAAGAAAAATTCGAGAAGCTTTTCCCCGAAAAGAAAATTGCTTCAATTAATGTTTTCTCAACCCATGCTCATAGCTGTGTTGATACAGAAGGTCTTTGGACAGATTTTCCCGGTAAGCTTTTCAGAAATCTTAAGAGAAAATACACAGGCAAAGGTGTTCTTGAACGCGGTGCAGATGAGCAGTATATGAGATTTTTGTGCGATGGTGTCAGCGATGCTCTCATAAGAGCAGTTACGGATATGTGCGAGGGCGAATTGACAGTTGCTCAAAAAGATATAACAGAAGATTATTTCAAAAACAAAAACAGACCTTCTGCACCCAGTGTTGTAACAGATATTACAAGGCTTACCTTCACTCCTGATGATAAAGAAAAAACACCTACAATTATCGTAAATCTTCCTGCTCATCCTGATGTTGCAGGACTTCCTGTTAAGGATGAAGAAGGCTCCGGTCGTCGCCTTTGCGGTGAATATGTTCACTATATGGGCGAAATAATAAATAAAGCAGGCTATAACTTTATGTTCTTTAACGGTGCAATCTGTGCTATTTATATGGCTTGCGGTGTTACTAATGACGGAGTTAAGCTTAACCACAGATATGAAATGTCCGTGCGTTTCGGTAGAGAAATCGGCAGGATCACTTTGGCTCTTACAAAAACTCTTGACGAAATCAAGAAAGACAAGCTCCTTTATGATGAAAAGGAAATTGCAGAGGAAGCTGCAAACGCTGCCCAGAATGGCGGTGAATATACCCTTTGGTGCAAGGACTGGGAGCCTGTCCGAGAGAAAAAGGTTAAACCTCTTCTCAATATAAGACTTAAAGAAGTTAAAATCCCCATTAAAAATGCACTTATGGCAGCAGCGGGTAAGCTTAAGCTTGCAAACTTTAAGGTGCTTGTTGAGGGTAAGCAGGAATATGCGGTTTATTCCGAAATCGGTTATCTTGAGCTTGGTAAAGAACTTAAAATCTGTATGGTGCCCGGTGAATTCTGTTGCGATTTGTTAACAGGCGGTGCATCTCTTTATGCAGATGGCTCTGTTACTCATACGGATTTTGGTATTCCCTCACTTCGTGAAATTTTCGGTGAAGAAACAATGGTTTTCGGTCTTGCAAATGATGCTATCGGCTACATTGTTCCCGATAATGACTATACAATGGGTGACCCTATGAACCATTACCACGAGCTTGTTTCTCTTGGCTGTAAAACAGGCTCATCTGTTATGAGCGGCTTTGCTGAAATGGCAGAGGAATTGGGTATCAAAGAATAAAAGCCAAAATATAAACAAAGGAGTTTTTCTTGTGACATATTATCTTGGTATTGACGGTGGCGGAACACGTACTACTGCGGCAGTTTCCGATGAAAAGGGTAACATACTCTTTAAAGCCATTGGTAAAAGCATAAATTTCTATTCGGTAGGAATGGAAATGGCACGAGAAAACCTCAAGGCAGTTATAAATGATATTTACAAAAATATCGGTGAAATTGAATTTGAAAGTGCTTTCATCGGTTGCTCTGCTTTAGATAATGAAGCAACAGAAAAAACAATCAATGCTCTTTGCGACGGTATAATTAAAGCTGAAAAAATCGGTATGAACAGTGATGTTTATGTTGCCCTTGCTTCCTCGGGTGAAGACAAGTGCAGAATTGTTGCAATTTGCGGAACAGGGTCTATTGTTACGGGAATTGATGAAAACGGTAACGTGAAAACCAAAGGTGGTTGGGGTCATATTTTCGGTGACGAGGGCTCGGCTTATTCAATTGCAGTTAATGCCCTTAAAGCATCTGCTATGCTTTATGATGAGGGGAAGATTACACCTTTAGTAAAAAAAGCAGAAGAATTTTTCGGTGTTGAAGATTTCAGAAATGCAATTGACAAAATCTATTCACCCGAAACAACAAAAGATGTTCTTGCAGGTTTTTCTGTTGAAGTTGGTGAAATTGCAGAAGCAGATTTTGTTGCAAAAACAGTAATTATCAATGAGGCTCATTTCTTCTCAAAGACTGTTCTTGCTCTTCTTAACGAAATGAAAACTTGCACCTTGCTTTCTCTTTATGGGGGAGTTTTTCAGAATAACGAGCTTTTCAGAACCTCTTTTATTGAAGATATCAAAGAATTTCATTCGAATTTGAAAATCGAAATGCTTACCTTACCGCCCGAAGAGGGTGCTTTAAAAATTGCGAGGGAAATGCAATGAAAAAGTATCTTGAATATATAGAAAATAATAAGAAGATAATTGAGAAAATAGCAACCGAAGGTGCAGAAAATATAGAAAAAACTGCTCTTATTTTCAGCGATGCTCTTATAAATAACAGAAAAATATTTTTATTCGGTACAGGTCATTCCCATATGCTTTCGGAAGAGCTTTTCTACAGGGCAGGGGGACTTGTTAAAATCCAACCGATTTTAGACCCACCCTTGATGCTTCATATTTCTGCATCGGAAAGCACGATAGCAGAGAGGGTAGGGGGTGTTGCTCAAAATCTTTTTAATGAATACGGAATTAAAGAAAATGACGTTATTGTTATTATTTCCAATTCAGGCAGAAATGGTGTTATTGTTGATATGGCGCTTCTTTGTAAAGAAAATAGCGTAAAAGTGGTTGCTCTTACAAATCTTCAACATACATATTCGGGTGAATCCCGTCACCAAAGCGGTAAAAGGCTTTGCGAAATTGCAGATGTTGTTTTAGATAACTTTGGTTGCGTTGGTGATGCCTGTGTTGAGGTTAATGGTGTTGAAGGCAAAATCTGCCCTACATCAACAGTAAGCGGTGCACTTATTCTTAATGCAATTGTTGCAGAAACGGTGGATGTTTGTGTAAAAAAAGGCTTTGTGCCCGAGCATTTTGCCAGCTCAAATGTTGATGGTGGCGACGAGATTAATAATAAATTCGTTGAAAAATATAAAGAGGAGATAAAGCATTTATGATTTACCCCATACCTCAGAAAAACAACCTTAATGGTGAAAAAATAAATATAAAATCAGTTTGTGTAAGTGGCGATTTTAAAGCTACAGCAGAAAAGATTTTTTCTTCATATAACATAGAAATTAAAGATGGCTTTAATATTGAAATTAAAGCTGCCGACAGCAAGAAAACTACATATATTGACTCTCTTTCCCGCCTTACAGATGAGAAATATTTTATAACAGCAACAAAAGAAAAAGTTGTTGTTGAAGCCTCTTCGGAGAAAGGTGTTTTCAGAGGTGTAAACACTCTTTGCAAGCTTATTGAAAATGACGATCTTAAAGAGGGTGAGCTTGAAGATTATCCTCTTTTTGAAACCCGCGGTTATATAGAGGGCTTTTACGGCAAAACCTGGAGCGATGAAAAGCGTCTTTCTGTTATGAAGTTAATGGCAAAATACGGAATGAACACTTTTTATTATGCTCCCAAAGACGATATTTACCATCGCGAAAAATGGCGTGAATTATACCCTGAAACAGAGCTTCAAGCCTTGAAAAATCTCTATGATTTCGCAACAGAAAATCAGCTTAGCTTTGCTTGGTGTATAGGACCGGGGCTCACATATAAATATACCTCAGAAGAGGATTTTAATCTTCTTATTGAAAAAATTAAAAGCATTTACAACATTGGCGTTAAAACCTTCGGACTTCTTCTTGATGACATTCCTTGGGAGTTTCAATATGAAGAGGATAAAGCAAGGTTTGACGGTATAGTTGATGCCCATATATATCTTATAAACAAGACCTATAAGGCTCTTAAAGAGCTTGATAATGAAATTAACCTTACAGTTTGCCCAACTCAATATAGTGGCGATGAAAAGGGCTATTATATTCAGAAATTCGGTCAGGGTATTCCTACAGATGTTAAAATGTTCTGGACAGGTGCAGAAATCTGCTCAAGAGTTTTAACAGTCAGGGAATCTGACGAGCTTTTCCGTTCAAGCAATCATAAGCCTCTTTTCTGGGATAATTTCCCTGTTAATGACTGCGAAATGTATCAGGAAATGCATTTAGGTGCAATAATCGGAAGAGATAGAGAGCTTTATAAACATTGTGAAGGTCTTATTTCCAATGTTATGGAATATGCAGAATGTTCAAAAATTCCCCTTATGACTATTGCGGATTATCTCTGGAATCCTGTCTGTTATAACCCCGAAAAATCTCTCAAAAATGCCCATAAAGAGCTTTTAGGCGAAAATGCAGAATTATTCGGCTACTTTGCAGACCATTTAGGTGTTTCCTGCCTTTCAAAATATAGTTCTGCTTTAATGAGTAATACTCTCGCTCATATCAATTTCTTGTTATCAAGCGGTGATAAAGAGGGTGCTCTTAAAGAGTTTAAGGAATATAACACCAATATGAGAATATGCCTCAATATGCTTGAAGATACAAGCGTTGAGCTTTTCAAGGAAATGGCAAAATGGGTAAACAAATTCTCAATGTGTTGCGATTTGCTTGACGCAATATATAACACCTGGGAAAACCTGACAGAAGAGAATTATAACATACTCAAAGACTTAACAGAAAAATACAATTCCGACGGAACTGTTTTAACCGGCTTCTGTTTAAGAGAAGCAGCGGAAAAAACTTTAAATTTGTATTGATACGGAGAAAAAATTATGTATATAAATCCCGAAACCTATAACATCCACCCTGAAACAACTGCAACAGAAAAGGAAATGCAGAGTTATCTTTTTCTTGAAGAAAACGGAGTGGAATATATAAGAGCCGAGCATGACGAGGCGGCAACAATTGAGCTTTGCGAAGGTGTTGAGAAGATTATTGATGCAAAAATCTGCAAAAATCTTCTCCTTTGCAACCGTCAGCAAACAAAGTTTTATTTGCTTCTTATTCCCGGTGATATGCCCTTTAAAACAAAATACCTTTCAGCGCAGATAAATTCATCTCGTCTTTCATTCGGAAGCGGTGAAAAAATGGAAGAGCTTCTCAATGTTTCTCCCGGTTCATTGACTGTGCTTTCTCTGATGTTTGATAAGGAAGAAAATGTTGAGCTTCTCATTGAGAAAAATGTTTTCAAGGATGAATACTTTGCTTGTCATCCTTGTGTTAATACTGCAACTGTTAAATTCTCAACTGCAGATTTAAAAGAAAAGGTTTTGCCTGCACTTAACAGAAGCTATACAGTTGTTGATTTGGAGTGTCCTGAGGATGAAGTATAATTCAGTTGTTTTTGACCTTGACGGAACGCTCCTTGATACCTTGGGGGATTTGCGTGATAGTGTAAATTATGCTCTTAAAAAGAATAACTTACCTGAACGCACAACGGAAGAAATCCGTTCTTTTGTTGGTAACGGAATTCGTCTTTTGATTGAAAGGTCGGTTCCTGAAAACACAGTTTTGGAAATAACAGACAAATGCTTTTCTGATTTTAAGGAATACTATAAAGACCATTCCGCAATTTTAACTAAGCCTTACGATGGTATTATTGAGTTGATGAAAGCTTTAAAATCAAGAGGTGTTAAAATTGCCGTTGTTTCAAATAAAGCAGATTTTGCTGTTAAAACACTTATGGAGGATTATTTCAGCGGTATTTATGATTGTGCTTACGGTGAAAGGGCAGGGGTGGAGAGAAAGCCTGCACCCGATGGTGTTCTCGGTGCAATTTCCGAAATGGGTGCGGAAATAGAAAATACTGTTTACATAGGTGATTCTGAGGTGGATGTTGAAACCTCGAAGAATGCAAAGCTACCTTGCATAGCAGTAACCTGGGGCTTTCGTGATAAAGAGGTTTTAGAAAGCCTTAACCCTGAATATATTGTAGATAGTCCGAGTGATATATTAAATATTATTGAAAGAGGTATGTAAATGAAAGTTTTACTTGTAAATGGTGGACCTCACGAAAAGGGATGCACCTATACCGCACTTTGCGAAATTGAAAAAGAACTTAATGCACAAGGCATCGATGCAGAAATTTTCTGGCTTGGGAATAAGCCTGTAAGAGGTTGTATCGGTTGCGGCGGTTGTGTAAAAAATGATGGCTATTGTGTATTTACCGATGATGTTGCCAATACTCTTATTGATAAGGCAGCAGAAGCGGACGGTATTATTTTCGGTTCACCTGTCCATTATGCCGCACCCTCAGGCACAATTTGTGCAGTGCTTGACAGAGCCTTCTATGCAGGTGGCAGAAAGTTTAAATATAAGCCCGCTGCCGCAATTCTCAGTTGCCGCCGTGCAGGTTCAACTGCTGCATTTGATGTTCTAAATAAATATTTTACCATTAACAATATGCCTATTGTTTCTTCAGGCTATTGGAATATGGTTCACGGCTCAAAGCCTGAGGATGTTTTGCAGGATTTAGAGGGCTTGCAGATTATGAGAACCCTCGGAAAAAATATGGCTTGGCTTCTTAAATGCATTGACCTTGGTAAGCAGAATGGCATTGACCGCCCTGCAGGAGAACAGAAAATCCGTACCAATTTTATAAGATAATTGATTTTGTAAAAGTTTAGTGATATACTAAAAAAATGTAAAGAATTTTAATTAAGGAGAGATTCCGATGAATGATATAAATGCTCTTTACGCTCTTTGGAAAGAAAAAGCAGTTCTTGACAGCGATTTGCAGGATGAACTCAAATCTATCGAGGGTGACGAAGAAGCAATACTTGACCGCTTCTATAAAAACCTTGAATTCGGTACAGGCGGACTTCGTGGTGTTATCGGCGCAGGTACTAACAGAATGAATGTTTATACAGTTGCTCAGGCAACTCAGGGTCTTGCAGATTATCTTAACGAAGCATTTGATGAGCCCAGCGTTGCAATCGCTTACGACTCCCGCATTAAATCCGATGTTTTCGCAGAGTGTGCAGCAGGCGTTCTTGCTGCTAACGGCATTAAGGTTTATATTTACCCCGAACTTATGCCCACACCTATGCTTTCATTTGCAGTTAGAAGACTTGGTTGCTCTTCAGGTATTGTGCTTACTGCAAGCCACAACCCCTCAAAATATAATGGTTATAAATGCTATGACCCCAGAGGTTTCCAGATTACCGATGAGGGTGCGGCAAAAACTTATGAGTATATGAAAAAAGTCGATATGTTTGACGGCGTTAAGCGTATGGACTTTGAAGAAGCACTTGCAGAAGATATGGTTGATTATATCGAGGATTGGCTTAAGGATGAATTTATTGAGCAGGTTCTCAATTGTTCTATAAATTCTGATGTTGTTAAAAAATCAGGTCTTAAGGTTCTTTATACACCTCTTAACGGTACCGGTAATAAACCTGTTCGCCGTGTTCTTAAAAAGTTGGGTGTTGAAGATTTAAGAGTTGTTAAGGTTCAGGAAAAGCCCGATGGCAATTTCCCGACTTGTCCTTACCCGAATCCAGAAATTCGTCAGGTATTTGAAGAAGGTCTTAAAATGACAGAGGAATTCCCTGCAGACCTTATGCTTGCAACTGACCCTGACTGCGACCGCGTAGGTATTGCAGTTCGTGATAACGGTGAATATAAGCTTATGACAGGTAACGAGGTTGGTGCAATGCTTTGCGAATATCTTCTTTCTCAGCTTAAAGAAAAGGGTAAGCTTCCTGAAAGACCTGTTGTTGTTAAAACTATTGTTACAACCCCTCTTATTTCTGCAATCTGTAAAGAATACGGTGCAGAAATGGCAGACCTTCTCACAGGCTTTAAATACATCGGTGAACTTGTTACAGAGCTTGATGAAAAAGGTGAAGCAGACCGCTATGTTCTTGGCCTTGAAGAAAGCTACGGCTACCTTACAGGCGCTCATGCCCGTGATAAGGACGGAGTTAATGCTGCAATGATTATCTGTGAAATGGCAGCATTTTATAAAGCACAGGGTATTACTCTCTGGCAGTTTATGAATAGCGTTTATGAGAAATATGGCTATTTCTTCAATCAGCTTGATAATTATGCTTTTGAGGGTGCCGCAGGTATGCAGAAAATGGCAGATATGATGGACGCTCTTCGTAATGACCCACCAAAAGAAATCAACGGAAGTAAAGTCGTTTGGGTTGGTGACTATAAAACAGGTATCACCACAGACGGCGAAACAGGTCTTCCTAAATCTAATGTTCTTTCCTACAGGATGGAAAGCGGAGATACAGTAATTGTAAGACCTTCAGGGACAGAGCCTAAAATCAAAATCTATATTACTGCAAAAGCATCTTCAAGAGAGGAAGCAGAGAATAAACTTTCAGTTATTTCTGAAAGCGTTAAAACTCTTCTTGGTATTGAATAATGTTTTCAGATAAAATGAAAAGAGCTATCTGCTTTGTTATGGCAGGTTTAATGTTGCTCGGTGTAGTATCAGTAATATTTAGCGTTGTATTTTAATAACAAACTCCCCACCACTATTGGGATGGGGAGTTTGCTTTTTAAGAGCAATTAGCAGCAACCGCAGTTGTTGTTGCAACCGCAATCATTACCGCAACCGTTGTTGTAAGAACCGCAACCATAGCCGTTACCGTTACCGCAGAACAAAACGAGGATTATAAGGATGATAATCCAACTGCAGTTATTACCGTTATTGAAAAGGCAACCCATTCTCTTAACCCCCTTTCAATGCATAATATGATATTCAGATTTTTTTGTTACAATGAGAATATATATTTGTTAAAAGAACAGAATAAAAGCGAAATCAAAGTTTTGAAAGGGGGCTTTTGAGGTGGGTTTTAGTTTCGATTATGATAAATATAAAAAACACAGACCATCCGATATAAGAGATTTGATTTCGGATGAATATGAGTATGATTTCGGTGACGAATTTGATTATGTGTTTGGTGATTACGATGATTTTGATGAAGATAACGAATTTTAATTGTTGTATTATTGAATTATCAAAATTTTTGTCGTATAATGTTAGCAAGTAGAGGTGAGTGCTATGCTTTGTCAACATTGTAATAAAAATGAAGCTAATATGCATATGAAGCGTATTATAAACGGAAGAGCAGCAGAGGTGCATCTTTGCTCGGATTGTGCCCGTTCTTTAGGTTATGGTGAGGCTTTTTCCGGCTTCGGTTTAGGTTTTTCAGATTTTTTGAGCGATTTTCTTTTAAAAGGGGAGCATTCTTCCAATGCTGCTCGTTGCCCGTTTTGTAACAAAAGCTTTGAGGAAATTGCCAAAGACGGTAAAATGGGGTGTGCAGAGTGCTATAACGCTTTTTATGATAAGCTTCTTCCGTCTTTACAGCGTATTCACGGCAAAGGTACTCATATGGGTAAAAAACCAAACAAAGGCAATAACGCTCAAAACAAATTGGAAATGTTAAAAGAACAGTTGGAAAATGCTGTTCGTCAGCAGGATTTTGAATCTGCTGTTAAAATCCGTGATGAAATCAATTCAATATTAATGGCAGGAGGAAATCAGCAATGAGTGCAAAATGGTATTTGGGCACAGGTGCTCAGAATGATGTTGTTATCAGCACAAGTATCCATCTTGCTCGTAACATAAAGCAGTTCCCTTTTCCTGCAAGTCTATCAATGCAAGATAAATTAAAGGTGAATTCCATTATAAAAAATGCAACAGATGAAATTAGTGATTATTCTTTTAATTACTATGAAATGAAAACTCTTTCTCAGGCAGAGGTTGTGTCCTTGGCAGAAAGGCATCTTGTCAGTCCTGAATTCGCATCTTCTCGCGATGGTAGAGCACTTCTTTTAACAGAGGATGAAGCAGTTAGTGTTATGCTTAACGAAGAAGACCATATTCGTCTTCAGGTTATGTATGCAGGCTTTGCCCTTGATGAAGCATACAGAACTGCAGATAAAATAGATAGTCAGTTAAGCGAAAAACTTCAATTTGCTTTCGACGATAGATTGGGATATCTCACCCAGGACCCGACTGCTTTGGGAACGGGAATGAAGGCATCTGTTGTTCTTCATCTTCCTGCTCTTGTTTCATCTTCGCAGATAACAAAGCTCATAACAACAGTTTCAAAATTAGGTCTTTCTCTTCGTGGCTCTTACGGAGAGGGGGCAGCGGCAAAGGGCGATTTGTTCCGTCTGAGTAATACTATTACCCTGGGTATTTCAGAAAAAGCTGCTATAGAAAATCTTAAATCAATCGCACTTCAGATTGCGGCTCAGGAAAGAGTTGCAAGAGAAGAAATTTTCAAAGCACCTGTTACTGAGGACAGAATTTTCAGAGCTTATGGTGTTCTTAAATATGCAAGAATGATTGATACGAGTGAATTTATGGAGCTTATTTCTCTTGTTCGTCTTGGTGCGGTTAAGGGTATAATCAATATGGACTGTGCACAGATTGAAGCACTTATGATTCATATGCAACCTGCAACAATTTCTCTTTCTGTTGACAGACCTTTAGACAGAATTGAAAGAGATAAGTTGAGAGCTCAACTCGTAAGAAAAAGCTTGTTATAATAGCAACAGAGGTATTTATGGAAGAAAAAGTCACTAAATCCAAAGCATTGATTTCCTCTTTGCTTTTAACCATTGCAGCTTTTATCTGGGGCACTGCTTTTGTTGCCCAAAGTAAAGGTCTTGAACAAATAGGGAATTTCACATTTTTATGCTTAAGGTCTTGTCTTGCGGTGGTTGTTCTCACACCTGTTTCATTGTCAATAATGAAACGAAACAAAAAAACAATCGGTAACGGACCTAATAATGAAAATAAAGCTTTTTTCTCAAAGAGGCTTGTTATAGGCGGTCTTCTTTGCGGTACATCCGTTTGCCTTGCCTCTTTGGTTCAGCAATATGGTATTATGTATTCCAGTGTCGGTAAAGCCGGCTTTCTGACTACGCTTTATATTCTCATAGTTCCGCTTCTGGGCTTGTTCCTGAAAAGAAAAGTTAAACCGATTCTTTGGGTTTGTATTATTATTGCAACCTGCGGTATGTATTTTCTTTGTGTTACTGAAGCAGGTGGAATCAGTGCAGGCGATATTCTCTTGATACTATGTGCATTTCTTTTTGCAGTTCAGATTATGATAGTTGACCATTTCGTTCAGACCGTCGATGGTGTCCGCCTTTCACTTGTTCAATTTTTTGTTTCTGCTGTTATTTCAGCAATAGGGATGTTTATTTTTGAGCACCCTGACCCTGAGGCAATTTCAAATGCATGGTTTTCTATTTTCTATGCAGGTGTAATGTCATCGGGCATTGCATTTACTCTTCAGATAGTTGCTCAGAAAAATCTCAATCCCACAGTCGCAAGTCTTTTGATGAGTCTTGAATCTGTTTTTGCAGCATTGGCAGGTGCATTTTTCGGAGAGAGGCTGACAGGTAACGAAATCTTCGGTTGTGCTCTCGTGTTTATAGCAATAATTCTTGCTCAATTACCCGTTGAAAAGTTAATTAATTCAAACAGAACTCCGAGGAACTCTTAAGCTTCTTCGGAGTTGATTATTTGACCGAAGTTTAACAAAATGTTAATATTGTTGTGTAAAATAGATATGGTTTAATTTCTCTGTTCGGAGGTTATAAAATGGTTTGCATTTTGCTTGTAGAGGATGATATTCAGTTTAACAGAATCGTTTGTTCATATCTTACTGACAGTGGCTATAATGTTGTTGGTTGTCATAGTGCGGCAGAAGCTCTTGAACATATGGAGAAAATGTCCTTTGATATGATTATTTCTGATATTATGATGAAAAATGTTGACGGCTTTGAGTTTGCTGAACAAGTCCGTGCAGTTAATAAAGATGTGCCGTTTTTATTTTTAACCGCAAGAGATGATATGCAGTCAAAGGAAAAAGGCTATAGAATGGGTATAGATGATTATATTGTTAAACCCGTTGAAATGAAAGAATTGATTTTCAGAATTGAAGCAATTTTAAGAAGAGCAAGAATTGCCAATAAAAAGAAAATTATTGTTGGCAGTTTAGAGCTGGATTCCGTTGAAAATGCAGCTTATTATAATGGTGAGAATTTAGGTCTTTCGGTGAAAGAATTTAATATCCTTTTCAAATTTTTGTCTTATCCCAAAAGAACCTTTACAAGAACTCAGCTTATGAATGAGTTTTGGGGGTATGACAGCGAAAGTGCACCAAGAACAGTTGATGTTTGTATAACAAAGTTGAGAGCGAAAATATCTGAATGTAAAGATATCGAAATCGTAACTGTTCATGGCTTAGGGTATAAGGCGGTGATTCTTGTTTGAAAATAAACACAAAAGAAAAAGCTTTTGCCAGCAGACTTCGCAATTTTATTGTTGAGTTTATTTCGGTTTTCTTTATTGTTGCATTAAACGGCACTTTTCTTGTTTTGATTTTGGTAGATGTTATAAGCAAGGACTTTGATAAATCGACAATTGCTCTGGCTGGGGCATTGTATCTTTTGTTTGGTTGCACAGTTTCCACAGGGCTTATATATTTTATTAAAGGCAGAGTTTATCATAATAAAATCAAGGTTTTCTATGATACTGCAAGCAAAGTTGCAAAAGGTGATTTTAATGTAAGAGTTCCTGTATTTTTTGATAAGCCAAAAAGCGAAATGGATTATCTTGCAGTAAACTTTAACAAGATGCTAACTGAAATATCCTCCCTTGAGAATATGCGTAATAATTTCGTTGCAGATGTCTCTCACGAAATAAAAACTCCTTTGAGTGTTATTCAGGGATATGCAGATTTGTTGCAAAATCAGGATTTGTCCGTTGAAAAAAGACGTGAATACACTTTTTTGCTTTCGGAAGCTATAACATCGCTTACCAATCTTGTAACCAATATTCTTAAACTCAATAAAATTGAAAACCAGGGTATAATTCAAAAGGAAAAATTCTCATTGGATGAGCAAATAAGATATTGTATCCTTTCATTTGAAGATAAAATTGAAGAAAAGAATATTGAGTTAAATGTGGATTTGGATGAGGCAACGCTAAAAACTGACAAAGCACTTCTGGAAATTGTCTGGAATAATCTGATTTCCAACGCAATTAAATATACTTCTTATGGTGGTACAGTCAGCATAGATTTAAAAAAAGATAAAAACGGTATTATTGTTCGTGTGGCGGACAATGGTTGCGGAATGAGTAAAGAAATGCAGAAGCATATTTTTGACAAGTTTTATCAGGGTGATTCTTCCCATTCACAGGAGGGGAATGGTTTAGGGCTTGCATTGGTTAAGCAGGTTATTAATATGCTGGATTATAAAATAGAGGTGGAAAGTGCTTCGGGTAAGGGTTCGGAATTTACGGTTATTATTTAACATAATTTTAACAACATTAGTTTAAAATGAGACAGTTGTAATTTTGGGTGGTGAGTAGAAATAGAAAAGAATAAAGAGGAAGCTTCTAAATTGAACAAAAAAGTAGCGGTTATATTTTTGATTGCTGTTTTGCTTACAGTGGTAACGATTCTTTCTGTTGTACTTATAAAAAACAGGAGTGAGTTTAAGCATGGTACTCCCAATAACACAGAGGGTACTATCATTTATAAAGAGGGTTTGACTTTCGCTCCGACAAAAGAAGATAAGAGTAATAAGAAAGATGATGAAACAGAAGTTGTCGAAAGTGTGCAAACGGGTAATACAGAAGCACCTGTAATAAATAATCAGACTGTTTCAAATGCAGTTCTTCCTGACCCTTCAGATTGGTCAACTGCTCAGATAATTGCAAAAGCGAAAGATGCAGTTAATAAAACAAAGGCATATACAGGCAATTTGACTATAGCACATTCAGAAAGCTTCAGTGCAAACGTGACGGAATGTAGTGCCGGTGGTATAGTAAGAAGTGTTGTCGACTTGATGATTGGTTGGGTTGTAAAACCTGTTGAAGAAACTCTTGTTTACCAAAATGGTAAAGCTGTGAATTCCGAAGGTGAAACTGTGCCTATCATTCTTCCTAAAAAGAATGCTTTTACATTAACGGAAGCCGGTGTTAAATCTGCTTCTGTGCAACGTGCAGGCAATGAATATGTTGTGAGAATTAATCTTATTGAAGAAGATGTGGGAATGTATGATGTTCCTGAACACAACGCCGCGTCTATTGGTTATCTTGATGTGGCAAATTTTGATTTGAGTTTTATGGAAGTGGATTCAGCGTATATCGTTTATAAAGGGTCAAGTATTGAATTGAGAATAAATGCAGAAGGCTATGTAACCTATGCAAATTATAAAATACCACTCCATATAGATGGTTCAGCTCATAAGGGATCTATAAGCGGTTCCGCTACTTTTGAAGGTGAACAAACAGAAGAATGGCGAATAGCTTGGTGAAAGAAGGATTTTAAAAATGTCGTTTAAACAAAAAGCAATTGCATTTATAATTAAGGAAGCAATCAAATACGTAAGAAAAGACTATGACAAAAATCTTTTCAAGCTTATTGATTTTGGGGATAAGTTAGTAAAAGAAGAACTTCATCACAAGGTTTTAAGAGGTCTTAAGGAAAGACTTTCTAGACCCGGAAATGAATGGGCAACTCTTATTAAAAGAATTGTTATGGATACAGACCCTGATGTTATTCAGAAGCTTATTCCGCCGTTCATTAATAGTGTTGTAAAAAGCTATGACAGAAGACGTGCGGCAATGATAGAACACGAATGTAATATTCCGTGGGCAATTCTTATTGATGTTACAACTGCTTGTAACCTTAAGTGCACAGGTTGTTGGGCGGCTCAGTATGGTAACCATCTTCAGATGACTTATGATGACATAAATAAAGTTATCAAAGAGGGTAAAGAACTTGGTACATACGTATATCTTTACACCGGTGGTGAACCTCTTGTTCGCAAGAATGACCTTATTCGTATATGTAAAGAAAACCCCGATTGCCTTTTCATAACTTTCACAAACGGTACTCTCTGCGATGATGCTTTTGCAGATGAGCTTAAAAAGGTTGGTAATATGTTCCTTACAATTTCAATTGAAGGTAATGAGGAAACAACCGATGCTCGTCGTGGAAAGGGTACATATAAGTCAGTTATTTCTGCTATGGAACGCCTCAAAAAGCGTGGTGTTCCTTTCGGTTCTTCACTTTGCTATACAAAAGCCAATGCAGATGTTATTGCATCCGATGAATATGCAGATTTCCTTATTTCACAAGGAGTTCTTTTTGCATGGTATTTTACATTTGTTCCTGTTGGTTGCGGTTCAACTCCCGAACTTATGGCAACTGCAGAGCAACGTGAAAAAATGTATAACCAAATTCGCAAATGGAGATTTAAAGAAGTTAAGCCGATGTTTACAATAGACTTCTTTAATGATGGTGAATATGTTGGTGGATGCGTTGCAGGTGGTAAGCAATATTTCCATATCAGTGCTAATGGTGACTGTGAGCCTTGTGTATTTGCCCACTATTCAAATGTTAATATCAAGGATAAAGATAAACACGTTCTTGATGCTCTTAAAAGCCCGATTTTTATGGCTTATAAAGCACGTCAGCCTTTCTCAAATAATATGCTTCGTTCCTGTCCTGTTATGGATAACCCGGGTGCTATAAAGAAAATGGTTGAAGTAAGTGGGGCAAAATCCACTGACTTGCAGAGCCCCGAAAAAGTAGAAGAGCTTTTTGCAAAAACAGTAGATGTTGCAAGAAAATGGAAAGATACAGCCGACAGAATGGCTGATGACTATGGTTTTGTTCAGTGGCATATTCGTAGCGTTGATGTTTATAAGGGCTACGAGTCAGAGCATATAAAGGACTATGAAGATTTTGAATAAGTCAATTGAAAGAGCCAAAACTCCCGAATCAGTAGGTATAGACTCCTCGGTTATCTCAAAGATGACCGAGGAAATGTCATATAGAGGCATTAATATTCATAGCTTAATGATTTTAAGAAATAATAAGGTAGCCTGTGAAGCGTGGAGTAAGCCTCTTGGTGCCGAAATGCCCCATATGGTTTATTCTATAAGTAAAAGTTTTCTTGCAACTGCTTATGGATTTGCTTTGCATGAAGGTAAAATAACAAGAGAAACAAAACTTGTTGATGTGTTTCCTGAGTTGAATAAAAATAAAGATGAGTTTTTAGAAAAAATTACAATTTATCAACTCTTGTGTATGACAGCAGGTAAGCAAACATCAATAAGAGGCAGTAAAAGTGATGATTGGTTGCAACTTTTTGTTGATGCTAAATGGATTTTTGAACCCGGGACAAGCTGGCGATATGTAAACGATAATTATTATATAGCCTCAAAAATGCTTTGTAAGGTTTTGGGTGAGTCTATAACTGAATATCTTACTTCTCGGTTATTTGAACCTCTCGGAATTGATGTTCCTTTTTGGGAACACTCTCCTGATGGCGTTGAAGCAGGCGGTTGGGGATTACAGCTGAAAACAGAGGATATTGCTAAGTTTATTCTTTGTTATCAGAACAATGGTAAGTATAATGGTGTTCAGGTTGTACCGGAATGGTGGACAAAAGAAGCAACAAGCTTTATAACAGATAATTCCGTTAGCGAAAAAGAGCCGGATGCGAGTGCCGGTTACGGTTGTGGCTTCTGGCGGTGTGCAGGTATGCCGAACACATACAGATGCGAAGGAATGTTTTGTCAGTACGCTATCTCCTTTGAAGATTATAATGCGTGTTTAATTATGACATCAGAGCATAGTGGTTTGCAGGAAACTCTCGATGTTATATGGAAATATATGCCCAATGCTTTTATTGAAGCTAATTCGGAAAAGAAAAGCAAAAAAATAACTTTACCTGATAAATCAACTGTAATTAATAAAACTCGTTCCAAGACAGAAAAATTAATAAATAGTAAAACATATTCTTTAAGAAAATGCAGGTTTATTAATTTTATAGGCTTTCCTATAAGTATGTTACCGATGCCCATAGTCTTCTTTGCAAAAGACAGGGGTGGTAATATGAATAACCTGAAATTTGAGTTTTCAAATAATGGTTGCACATTTTCATGGGAGGAAGATGGAGGGTTTAAAAACAAAATTTATCTTCCGATGAATGGTGTAGCAGGTTTTGATGAAATTACTATAGGCGAACTAAAAATGCCTGTCAGAAGTTATGCCTATTGGGAAAACGAAAATATTTTTGTAATGCATATAAGACCATTGTCATCCGTTGCAGAGCGAGTTTTAAAATTTGAATTTAAGGGTAACAGAATAAAAATGTTCCCCAGTTATATTCCCGGTACTGATGAAAAAGCTAAAAAAGTCGGAGATAAACTGAAATGCATATTAATCGGGAAATGGTTTCATTGGTGGATTGATTTTCTTGTGCCTCGTGTCGGCAAAATTCTTAATCCAACTCATTACGGAAAACAAATATGAACAATACCAAAAGGAAATGTGAATTTTTCTTTTGGTATTGTTTTTTTTATAATGATTTAGTATAATTAAGATGTATATGTATAATTAGTTATCGAGGTGTTAGTTTGGCTAAATATGGCTTTGACTTGCAACGTAAAAATAAAAAAAGAAAAACCATAGCTTTGGTTTGTATATTTATTGCTTTTGTAATTCTTTTGGGTTCTGTTTCAACATTTTTGTTGTGGCGCTCTCTGAATTATGATTTTAACAATATCTTTGTTAAAAACGACGAAGAAAGTACTACATCAATTCCTACTACGGAAAAAACAGATAATATCGTGTTGCAAGGCGATGCACTTTTCTTGGTAGCAGTTACTTCCGATGATGAAAAAGAAGTAAGATTTATTAACCTTGTTGATGTGAATCTGAGTGAAAAGAGCGTAAGAGTTATTCCTTTTGACCATACCAGAAAAAGCAAACAAGAAAAGTCTGCTTACGAAAAGATTTTGCTTCAAAGTGGCGTAAAAGAACTTGTTTCTGCCGTTGAAAGAGATAATCAGGTTGATATCGACAGATATGTTCTTTTTACTGATTCGGGATATAAATCTGTTTTTAGAGCATTAGGGGATATAACTGTCAGAGTAAATAAAGATATTGAATATGATACTCCCGATATGTTTCTTGAACTGAAAAGAGGAGATAACACAATTGCCCCCGAAAAGATTTTCAAATATATGAAATATATCTGTGAAACCGAAAAAGGTTACGAGTGTTCAAGATTGAATGCAGAAATTGTAGTTTCTTCTTTCGAGGCGTTCTATAATATCGAAAAATTCAGCTCTGCAGACACACTTTTTTCAAAGTTGATAAACTATTGTAAAAGTGATATTTCTATTGTGGATTACACAGAAAATAAAGATAGAATTGAATATCTTATTCCTCAGACCTCAAAAGAAAAGTTGAAAGTATATGTTTCCGAAAAGGAGATTGATGATGAAGATAAATAGTAAAAAAACAAAGATATTTGTAGCGTTAGTGACGGTTTTCTTTGTTGCGGTAGCCGTTTGCGGATTTCTTCTTTATGCCATTTATGATACAAGTCTGAAACCTGCTGAGTTCCAGAATTTAAAAGCACCTGCATCAGGTATTGATTCGGGTTATTACAGGCATTGTTATTTTGAACTCACGGCAGAGGAACAAGCTATTTATACAGTTATTTTAGATAGTATTTATGATATGCCTGAACGAATAGAAATTCCTAAATTAACATTCGGCAACCTTAACAGAATTTTTACTGCACTTTCTTATGACAATCCTGACCTTTTTTGCTTGGGTGTTAATTGCAAAGTGTATAAAGAAGGTTTGAAGACATTCTTTGAACCTACTTATGCTTTGAACAAAGAAATATATCAGAAGCAGAAAACTGAATTGGAAGCAGTTGTTCCTGCTATTTTAAAAGGTGCAGAAAAATACACCTCCGCCTATGAAAAAGAACTTTATATTCATGATTATCTTGTAACAAATTGCGTTTATGTTGACCCGGATACAAGTTCTTTTGCTAATTCAGTTTATGGTTGTATTGTCAATGGTAAAGCATCTTGCGAAGGCTATGCAAGAGCTTTCCAATACCTCTTGAGTAAATTGAATATTGATAATCGGCTTGTAACAGGTGAGTCAACAGAAGATGGCAAAAATTTTATAGGTCATATGTGGAATTATGTTCTGCTTGATGGTGAGGGCTATTTTGTTGATGTTACCTGGGATGACCCTAAAACAGCTACTCAGGTTCTTCGTCATACATTTTTTAATGTAACAACTGACGATATTCTTTTAGAGCATAGAAATATCGACCAAACTTTACCTTTATGCACTGCTAAAAAATACAATTTTTTTGTTTATGAAAATGCTTTTGTGAATGATGTCGCAACAGAACAATTGGAGATTGCTGTTGAAAACGCTGCTTATAATGCGAGTCGTCGTGGGTATAAATGCGTTGAATTAAGATTCAACGATACAGCTTCGCTTAATACAGCAAAAGATACTCTTTTTAATACAGGTGTTATCTACACGATTTATCATGATTTGGGTCTTATTAAAGATTTGGTTGGTGCAAAGGTTTATTATAGTACTGATGAAAAGATGAATGCTCTTTGTCTTTTCTTTTGAGGTGGATTAAAATGGATAGAGAAAAAATAGAAAGAGCAGTCAGGGATATTCTTGAAGCAATAGGGGAGGACCCTGATAGAGAGGGTCTTAAAGAGACTCCCAACAGAGTTGCAAGAATGTATGAAGAGGTTTTTTCAGGACTTTCTGAGGATGCTCATACTCATTTGAAACTTTTTAATGAACCCGGTAATGATGAAATGGTAGTTGTTCGTGATATACCATTGTATTCAATGTGCGAACATCACCTTTTGCCCTTTGTAGGAAAAGCTCATATTGCATATATTCCTGCAGACGGCAGAATTATAGGTCTTTCAAAGCTTGCACGTATAGTTAATGTATATGCAAAGCGACCTCAGGTTCAGGAACGCCTTACAACTCAGATTGCAGATTTTCTTTATGATGAATTAGGCGCAAAAAGTGTTGCGGTTATTATTGAAGCGGAGCATCTTTGTATGACAATGCGTGGTGCGAAGGCTGCGGGTGCGGTTACTCAGACTTCTGCTCTTCGTGGTACTGCAAGAAGTGATGCGAGAACCCGTTCTGAAGTTATGTCTTTGTTGACAGGTGGGAAATAATGTTTTCTTTTAATGCTTTAACAAAAAAGAAAAATGGTCCTCTTGTAATGGGAATTCTCAATATTACACCTGACTCATTTTCTGATGGTGGTGAATTTAATGGCCTTTCGAGTGCTCTCGAAAGGCTTGATAATCTTTATGAAGAGGGCGCAGATATTATTGATATCGGAGCTTGTTCAACCGCACCCAACAATACAATAGTGTCTGCTGAAGAAGAATTAATACGTCTTGAAATTTTACCTGAGCTTATAAAAAATGCAAAGGTACCATTGTCTGTTGATACATTCAGACCCGAGGTTGCAAAGCTTGCCCTTGAAAATGGTGTCAGTATAATTAATGATGAAAGTGGTTCTTTTAATTCCGAGATGGCAAAGGTTGTAAAAGCATATAATGCCGGTTGGATTTTTATGCACACAGGAGGTAAATCTTCAAAAGAAACGAATGATTATAAAAATGGCGTTGTTGAAGATGCTCTTTCTTTCTTTGACGAAATGAAAAAAACTGCAGTTGCTTTTGGGATAAATGAAGATAGTCTTTGTTTTGATTGTGGTATAGGTTTCGGTAAAACGCGTGATGATGATATCGAACTTTTAAGAAATTGCAAAACATTGGCTCAATATTCACCCTTGTTAATAGGTGTGTCAAGAAAAAGGGTGATCGGCGAATTAACGGGTAAGAAAAATCCTAAAGACAGAGTTGCAGGAAGTGTTTCGGCGGCTATTTGTTGTTCAATGAATGGTGCAGGAGTTTTGCGGGTTCATGATGTTAAAGAAACTGTAGATGCATTAAAGGTTGCTAATATACTATTGTAATATAAGGTGGAAATATGGAAAAGATAATTGTTAAGGGCTTGAGATTAAAAGCATACCACGGAGTGAACCCTGAAGAGAAAATTAACGGTCAGATGTTTGAACTTGATATTACTGCTATTATTGATGCTAAATCTGCAAACGCAAGTGATGAGCTTGATGATACCGTAAGCTATGCAAAGATAATTAAAACTGCAAGAGCAGTTTTTACTGCTCAAAGTTATAACTTAATTGAGTACGCTGCCAATAAAGTTGGTATGGAAATAATGAAAGCTTATCCCAAACTTAAAAGTGTGACAGTGCTTCTTAAAAAGCCTGAAGCACCCATAAGTGCAGATTTTGATTATGTAGCAGTTGAAGAAACAATAACAAGAGAAGATTATGCGGAGATAGCTGGGGAATGAAAGCAGTAATAGGTATCGGCACAAATATAGGTGACAGAGCAGAAAATATCAGAAATGCAGTTGAAGCGTTGGATTTGTTGCCTGATGTTAAAGTTTTAAGATGTGCTTCAATTTATGAAACGGAACCTTGGGGTTATACAAAACAGCAAAGCTTTTATAATACTGTTGTTGAGGTGGAAACAAACAAATCACCTGAGATGCTTTTAGGTGCATGCTTAGGAATTGAAGCAGGTATGGGCAGGATTCGTAAGTTTAAAAACGGACCAAGGGTAATTGATTTGGATTTGTTGATAGTTGAAGGTTATGAGAATAAATCATCTGATATAACTGTCCCACATTCTTTAATAGGAGAGCGTGACTTTGTGCTTGTGCCCTTAAAAGAGTTATATAATGATATGAATGTATTAGGTTTTTCATATATAAACCAATATGAAAATATAGTTGAAAAATCAACTGCAAAAAAGTTGAAAAAATTAAAAATTGGGTATTGACATTTTGAAATCATAGTGATATAATTCTGACTCGTTGGCGACAAACAGAGCTCGTCGGAAATAACCGAAAAATGCTCTTTAGAGCGAGAAAAAGCGAAACACCCGGGTGGGTTGAACAAACGCTAAAAAAACGCAAAAAAGTTGTTGACAAATGATATCGAAGATGATATTATATTCAGGCACTCGCGAGTTGAGGACAAACTACCGAGCCTTGTGAGTAGCAAACGAACCTTGAAAATTAAACAACGAGAAAAGAAGAAACCCTTGAGATTTTTTTGAGCGTAAAACAAGATTTTGCGACAGTAAAATTCGGGCTTCGAAAGAAGTTTGAAAAGCGATACGCTAGAGTATCGGTTAATGAGCG
>JAZNTA010000120.1:0-1819 GCA_045591525.1 Acutalibacteraceae bacterium
AAGGAGTTGTCAGTGAGTCTTGTCTTCCTAAGACCGCTTGGCCTCCGACTTTTCTTCCTTGAGTATCAACCTGTTTTAGATGCAAAAACAAAGAAAATAATAGGTGCGGAAGTTTTATCTCGTTTAAATTCGGAAAGCGAGGGGGTATTATCTCCCGGTAGCTTTTTGTCTGCTGTGGATTCTGTAGGAATCAATGATAAATTTGATTATTATATTTTTGAAAAAAACTGCAAATGGATTTCCAACGATAAAAAACGAAGGGAATCATATAAATATACCATCAATTTTTCAAGGTCAACCTTATGTGATCCTCAGTTTGCAGAGAAAATAATTGGAATTGCCGAGAAGTATGATTTGAAGTTTTCGTGCCTGGCGGTTGAAATATTAGAGGATAAAAACATAAACGGAGAAGCAAGGAAACAAATGATAGATAATCTATCAGCTCTTAAGGAAAAAGGTATATCTATCTTGCTTGATGATTTTGGAAGCGGATATACTACTTTCGGTGATTTGCAAAACCTTGATATTTCTGTTGTGAAAATCGATAAGGCGATAACACAGAATTCGGTTACTGATACAGGATTTATTATTTTAAAAAATATTATTCGTACTGCACATGATATAGGTTTTAAGACGTTGTGTGAAGGAGTCGAAACGAAAGGGCAAGAAGAAGCGGCAATAGAAGCTGGCTGTGATTTTCTTCAGGGATTCTACTATTACAAACCTATGCCGGTAGCGCAGCTTGAAAAAGTATTTAATGAAAATTCAGGAGGTGTTTAAATGCTGTCCGTAATTATTCCTGCATACAATGAGGAATTATCCATAGAAAGAGCTTATTATACGATATCAGAGATTTTAGAAAAAGCTCAGATTGACAATGAAATTATTATTATTGATGATGGCTCTACGGATACTACATATGAAAAAATAAAGAATTTAGCCGATAAAGAAAAAAACATATATGGACTGCATTTTTCAAGAAATTTTGGAAAAGAAGCAGCCATTTCGGCAGGACTTGCAAGTGCCCAAGGAGATGCAGTTGTAGTAATTGATTGCGATCTTCAACATCCTCCTGAGAAAATTGTGGAAATGTATCGTCTGTGGCAGGAAGGCTATGAAATTGTTGAGGGTATTAAAAAAACAAGAGGCAAAGAAAGCAAAATGCATGGTTTTGCTGCAAGAAAGTTTTATAGGGTTATCAGTTCGGTAGTAGGATTTGATATGTCAAACGCCTCTGATTTTAAACTGCTTGACCGCAAGGTTGTGGATATACTCAACAGAATTCCTGAAAGAAAAGGTTTCTTCAGAGCAATTTCATTTTGGGTAGGCTTTAACAAAACAACGGTTGAATTCGAGGTTAATGAAAGATTGGAAGGTGAATCAAAATGGTCTGCCATAGGCCTTTTGAAATATGCCATTTCAAATATTTCTGCCTATTCAACAGCACCAATGCAGATTGTAACCGTGCTTGGTGTTATGATGCTTATTATTACTGCAATTTTCAGTGTTTGGGCACTTATTGATAAAATCCGTGGTATTGCCCTTGAAGGTATGACAACGGTTATAATTATCCTGATATTTATAGGAAGTATTATGATGATAAGCCTGGGTATTATCGGATATTATGTTGCCCGTATTTATGATGAAATTAAAGGAAGACCGAAATATATTGTTTCTGCAACTTGCAGGAGCAAGGAAAAGGTAAAATGATTTTAAGGAGGTGCAATATGGAAAGAAATGTGCTTGTTGACAGACTGAAAGGATATGCTTGTTTTTTAGTTTTGTTCGGTCATGTTATTATGGGAATAAGACTTGCAGG
>JAZNTA010000121.1:0-1811 GCA_045591525.1 Acutalibacteraceae bacterium
ATACCAATCCACTAAGTCTGCCATCAGACTGGGAGTTTCTTCAGGAGAAGCATATTCAAATCTGTCACCATATCGTGTAATCACACTATTAGGACGAGTTTTATACTGCCCGGCATGTATCACATAGCTCGTCTGAACTCCTCCAGGCAAATTACGATATACTGTATAATCCTCACGAAGTAATGTCTGGTGTAGTGTTCTAATGAAGTTTTGCGTCAAAGGAGTCTCTTTTACCTTCGCCTCTTCTGTCATCATTCGTAAACCGACATTACTCGCTGTCATTTCTTGAACATCGCGCACACTTGCCTCTCCAATCACCTTGCCGAATAACAACAAGAATTCCGTTTGGCCATAAGTCAATGTATTGCCTTCTATATGGTTACTATTATAGTTGAAGTCAACAGTAAAACGACGGCTAAGCCTATCCTTATCCTTCTCAGATAGTGGTTGCAACTCTTGCCATGCAGTCAAAGCCTTCTTAATATTAAGATATTTCATACAGTACCTTATTTAGTATCATACAGTGCAAATATACAAAATGTTTTCAATATGGTTGTTCGACTACAACCTTTTTCATTGTTTGCTGCGATAATTTCTGCTCAAAAGATTTAAAATGGCACTCAAGGAGTGAAAATAAACCACTAGATGATACCCGATAGCAATATTTTGAACAATAAAAGAAGTGTTCCATCCTTTTCTGTTCAAATATTATCTATTTTCACATTTTCCCGACGAAATTGAGCTTCTTTTTCACATAATCCACACTAAAACAAGGTAATTATTTCACATTTTCCATTTTTCATCGAATAGAATGACAAAACTTTGTTTTGTCATCGACAAGTTTTGTAGCCGTTGGTCGCGTGAAACATAGACAAAGTTTATGCTACGCGGGTGGCTAAAGGCAAAACGAGTCAATGACTCCTTTGTTTTGTTATCGACAAGTTTTGCAGCCGTTGGTCGCGTGAAGCATAGACAAAGTTTATGCTACGCGGGTGGCTAAAAGCAAAACGAGTCAATGACTCCTTTGTTTTGTTATCGACGAGTTTTGTAGCCGTTGGTCGCGTGAAACATAGACAAAGTTTATGCTACGCGGGTGGTTAAAAGCAAAACGAGTCAATGACTCCTTTGTTTTGTTATCGACAAGTTTTGTAGCCGTTGGTCGCGTGAAACATAGACAAAGTTTATGCTACGCGGGTGGCTAAAAGCAAAATGAGTCAATGTCTTTCAAATATAGAAACAAACGAGCGAGATAAGCAAAGTTTACTTTGACATTTCACTGCGAGTGCAGTCTATATTCGCGGTTTACCGCAAATATAGATAAATGGGGCTCTTTGTGTACTAAGATTGAGAAATATACTCCCACATCAGAGACATCTACAGAGCATTTGTCCGAGGGTATTAGAATTTTTCTAATTGCTTCGGACAAATGCTATCTGTTCTGCAATAATCATATCTTATGAACATATTTCCGAGGCTTACAAATATTCTTTGTAACCGTCGGACAAATGATGCTTTATTAACTTAATCCCCACTTGTTTACGCCTTATATTACAACTAAAACCAAATTTACTTACAATTTACAAAGATAAAATGTAAATAATCATCAGTTCAACTATGCTTTTGTTTATTGAAAATTTCTTTAGTTGATTATTTTTCAATATCTTTGTGTAAAATCAATATGATTAGATTACAATGAAGAATGTTAATCGGTTAAAAGTTGTACTTGTAGAACAAAGGAAAACAGGTAAATGGCTTGCAGAGCAGTTAGGGAAAGACCCTTCAACTGTTTCTAAATGGTGCTCAAATACCAC
>JAZNTA010000122.1:0-1737 GCA_045591525.1 Acutalibacteraceae bacterium
ACAGGATACCCCTTATCCTTTAGCCGTTTGACTTGTTTAGATGTTTTTGGCATTGCAAAGAGCATCTTAAACAAATCTCCAATGCCTTGTTTCATAATCTTTGCCGAGTGCTGATTAAAAGCAAAAGTTGTAGTTGAAGAAACAAAAGGAATACCAAGCTTCAGTGCAACCGCTTTCCCCCATAATGCCATGGAATCTGCCACGATACAATCAGGCTTAAGCTCTGCCATCTCCCTACAAACCTTGTCATCAAGAGCTAGTGTAGTATCTACCAATATCTTTGTCGAGAATGCCAAATCTTTTCCCACACGGGTAGAGTCTTTGACACTTAGCTTCTGCTCCATATCATAATCGTCACAGGATATAAATGTTGCACCTGCCGACTCGATTTTTTCACGCATAATGTTATAGGAATAATACCATACCTCGTGCCCGCGAGAGACTAACTCCCGAACAACGCCCAAAGTGGGATTAGTGTGTCCGTGTGCAGGGATACAAAAGAAAACAATTTTGCTCATATTACTTCACCTGATTTCATTCTTCTATATCGCTAAAAATATGTTTAACATAATCTTGTTGCTTTGCTTTAGGAAGAATTGCTATTCCTCGCTGGGTGTCGCCAAGAACTAAAATTTCATCTCCAGGTTGTAAGTCAAAAAGTTCCCTTGCTTCTTTAGGAATAACAAACTGTCCCTTTTCGCCGATTTTAACCATCCATGCATATTTTCCATCATGTATATTCATATTTGCATCTCCTTTGTATGATTGGTATGAATAATCATACCATAACTTTATAGAAATGTCAATAGAAAAAGGTGTGACCGAAGTCACACCTTTGCATTCTTTCTTGTACACCAGGATTTTTCGTTACATTCAGGGCATTTAAGGTGTCTTGTAGTTAGTGTATGCATACCCAAAATATATGCCTTGAAAGTCGGTCTGAATATGTGTCCGCACTTTCTGCATTTATAAACGCCTGTTTCGTAGTCAACCTTCGCAGCATAGGAAATCGCAATCAAAACTAAAACCACCGAAACCGCTATAAGAACGATTGCAGTCGCAGGATTTATAATTTTTTCTTCCGCCAAAATTGTGCTTACAACAAGCAAAGCGATACTTAACACCACACCGATAACGGATACTATTATTTTACCTTTATTTTTCATTTACATCATCCTCCTTTATACTAACCTGAAAGATGCAATATACTGAGCATCTGTTTCAAGTTTTGGATCATTTTGTTCAAAGATAATATTCAAATTATTCTCTTTCTCCGTCAGGTCAAAGTGGCAAAGGGCGATACCCATATCAATCATTTGCATATCAAGTTTTTCGTTATAGCTAAAACCTTTACTGCGTTTTAAGTAAAAGTGAACTGTATTGTCGGTTGCTACAACTCGCCAGGGTTGCTTGTTTACTGCCGATGGGGCAAGCCTTACCATTTCTAAGGCATCCGCCCATTTACCTGCTTTTTCTTTAGATAACGGCTTATCAAATGAGCCGTCAAAGAATAACTCTTCAAAAGGAAGACGCTCATCGGCTTTAACTCCTTTTCGCATCATACTCTCACGGATGGACATCTTTTTCGCAGGATATCCCAAAGGACTTGCGCAAGGCATAATTTCGTCACTATCAAGTTCCATTGCATCTTCAAAAGCAGAGCGATTCATAGTTCCGCCAATCCAGGTTGTTCCGATTCCGATAGATTGGGCGTATAACACGAACATTTCAAAGGAA
>JAZNTA010000123.1:0-2165 GCA_045591525.1 Acutalibacteraceae bacterium
CAATCGCTGTATGGTGTTCCGTACCAAGCACCGTATCGTGTGTAACCGTGTCGTATGCCACTTTTGTTTACCTCAAAGTTAAGTTTACTCTCAGAATACCCAACCTGTGTTTTAGCAATACCGACTAAGTCCGTACTCAGACTTCCCGTAAAGGGATAATTATCAAACATTTTCTGCCAGTCGAGTTGCGATTCCACATCAGCTGTTTCATCGGAATAACATTCAATGGTATGAACGTGTTCTGTTAGCTCACATGGGAATTCTCCGTTTTGGCACGATTCATCGTGAGTATGCTCGACCATACTGCAGTCGGCATCACCAGCTAACGTCAGACCCGGTTGTCGTAAGGACCAGAAAACATCTAAAGAAACTATGAGGGAGAGAACAAGCAGAATGGCAAGCATTCGCGTTCTTCTAACTCGCTTTTTCTTTAGTTTCTTCAGGCCTTCACTCAAGATATCCTGCACGTCTCTCCCTCCTTTCGTTTAAGTAGTTTTAAATGTTTTTAGTAAACGAATCCAAATTCGGGAAGCGGCCAGACTCTTATAAAGACCTTTCCGATAATATCATCTCTTGAAATTGCCCCAACCACCGAGTTTCGACTATCCACCGAATTAGAGCGTCTATCACCTAATACAAAGTAACTTGTTCCCGGTACCTTATATGGAAATTCTAAGTCGCAATCTCCAAGTCCCTTATCTGTAACGTAAGGTTCTTCTAATAATTCGCCATTTACGTATACATTGCCATCGGCATCAATTGCCACCTCATCCTCGGGCAACGCTATGACTCTTTTTAGCAGAATTTTTCCCTGATAATAGAAGCCGATTAAATCGCCTCTCTCAAACTTTTTTGTTTTTAAAAGGACAACGATCTCATCATGTTCTAGCGTAGGTGACATACTATCACCCGAAATTTGAAGAATTGGCAAAAACAAGGTTGTAATTAAAACCGCGACTGCAGCTACTACCAAAAGCACAGAAACCGTGCCTCGAAGAGCTTGGCGATAGTATGTACCCCTTCGTATACGCTTGCGCTCACTTTGAATTTCCGTTAAAGAGGGAACAGAAACTTTTTTTGCATGTTTATTGGCCATCATTTATCCCCTCACGCAATAACTGGTTTTTTTCTTCAAGCGCTGCAACCTCTGATTTAAGTTGTTGCCATCTCGCATATTCTTTTTTATAAGCCGCTTTCAAGGTGTCAAATTTTTTCTCACCATCGGCGAGAATGTCTCTGACCTTCTTTTCAGCTTCTTCAACCTTTTTAGCGCACTCTTTCTCCGTATCTTCTCTCATACATGAGATTTCACGCAAATAGAGATCCGCAGTCATTTGTGCGGCAGAAAATACATTTGTCACTGACATAGCCGCATCGGCAATTGAGCCTGCTGTAGAAATACGAATTCGTTTATCCTGAAGTTCGTTTTTAAGCAACTCTATTTCTTCTTGCATTTCCTGCTCATTTTTCTTTAACTGATAGATAATATCTACAAGCTCACGTCGACTTAAACGCTTTAATTCTTTGCTAATCATACAGTACCCTCCTTGGTGTCTTTCTGACTTTCGAGGGCTGGACCGGCTATCGATAATCTTTCATATGGTCTATGTATCTTCTTACCATTAGTGCATCGTTCATACTCAACACTTAAAATGGTCTTGAGAGTATGTATTGCATGATCATCGAGAGCTGAAAGCATAGAACAAATCTCATAACAATGCTCATTAAACACCGTAAGATCCGCATCATACGCCTGCTTTAGGTTAAGCAAATTACAAATCTTTATAACCGTTTCGTAGGATGTTCCGCCAATCCCTTTAGACAACGCATTAGAAAGCGTACTATACGGAATACCGCTTTTTTCGGAAAACTTACGTACACTTTTGTATTGTTTTATTATTTCTGATTTGATAAGTTGTGTAATGCCATCCAAAACAAATCCCTACCTTTCTTCATTTTATGAAAATAACATGCGTAAAATATATTATAGCACCATTAATCGACAATTGCAATATATATTAACGGAATTTGGTTAATTTGCTTTGTGAATAAATTTATCAGAAAAACAAGCGAAAGCCAGATAAGGTATAATCTCATCCGGCTTTACTTGTTACAGTTGAATATTTAATTTTGGCTGCTCAGAGTATGTATTTCTGACGCATATT
>JAZNTA010000124.1:0-3104 GCA_045591525.1 Acutalibacteraceae bacterium
TTAAAAAAAATAAAAAATCATTATTTTTCCTTTTTTTCAAAAAACAAAGTGGCATCATATTGGTTCGTAACACCCACAAAAGCCCGACACCTTTTGGTGTCGTTCTTTTGTGCTTGAGGACGGATTCGCTTTCCCACAGAAAAGCTAATCCTTTCTCTACATCAAGCTTTGTGGTCTATTTAGATACCACAAAGAAAAGTCTTGAGAAATCAGTTCTATTTTATTTTTTCTCTTTCAATCTTGCTTTTGCTTCTTCAACGGTTTCGCCGTCTTTGGTGAGATAGGTATCTATAAACTTATCTTCTATTTTTATATAACCACCTACAACGCCTTGCTCGATTTTTTTGTATCCGTCTACAACGCCTTTTTCAATTTTCTTGTAACCGCCGGTTACTGCCTCGGCGATTTTTTCGTTTGCTTTTACAATTTTTGATTTAGCCATATCTGTATATTTTCCTCCAATCAGATTGATTCCAAGAAGCAGTACAACAATCCATACTGCTGTTCCCGTAAATATGTTTAGTAATAAGATTTCCGCCGCTTCCATACCCGGAAAGGACACCAGCATTGATCTTTGCATTGTGTAAATGGAAACACACGCATCTGCCAACGAAATATTACGGAGTGTCCTTAATACAGGCGAAGCAGAACGCTTTGCTTTTACCATACCGATAATTGCAATGGTAACTTTAGTGAATGTATATGTGGCAATGGTAATCATTACAATTTCGTGAAAAGCGCTGCCTCTATCTTTAACAGCGGACATTATGTTCACTCCCACTATGCAGAAAGAAAGTACCACCAATAAAATTCCCGTAATGCGCCGTGCAAAAAGCTCGATATCATAATTGCCACTTGCTTTTCGTTTGACCTGCAACACAGAAAACCTTGTGATTGCAAGCACGGTATAATACGCACCTACTGTAATAAACCACCACGAATGTGTAAGAAAACCTATAATGCAGTTGCCGAGCGCATAAATAGCGTTAAACGCAAGACTTGTATAAGGACTTCTTACAAGATCTAATGCTTTCATTTGATACCTTTAATCATCGGAATGAGAGCAATCAGCATAATGATACCAAGAAGTCCTACGAGTGTGCCCCAAATGATTTGCTGCCATACAAGGCACATACACATACCTACGCCAAGTACCAAAGCGGCAATGACGGTGTAAATAGTACGGAACAGATTTTTACCACTCATTTTCGGAAGTTTCTTGTTTTCCATCTTGCACCAGATAAGTGCCGTGATAATACTAAGCACGATACCAATAGCACCGAAAATTATGCCTTCTGTAAAGGCGTTCCATTCCGGCAGAAGTGCCATACACATACCAAGTGCAAAAAGCACCCCACTCACAGTTCCTAATATCAAAGCAACAAAACTACTCTTTTTCATTTTAAAACTCCTTTCATTAAACCAACACTTGTGTTTTTATTGCATTTATAGTATAATATTTTTACTAAAGCAAAACAATCAACAATTAAACGACAAGTGTTGGAATAATGGAGAATTGTTATGAATGTAAAGAACAACAAGCGGCGCAGGGAGTCACAAGAGAAAATCGAAAAGGCGTTTATAGAGCTTTTGCAAACGCAAGAAGTCAAAGAAATAACTGTTTCGGATATTATCAAAAATACAGGGTTAAACCGTAGCACCTTCTACGCAAATTACATTGATATATTTGATCTTGCGGATAAGACAAGAAAAAAACTCGAAAATGAGTTCAGCGATCTGTTTGCCGATTATGATTATTTTAATGAGCGTACCGGTGTGCTAAAGATGTTCAAACATATCAAGGAAAACCAAATTTTCTATAAGACATATTTCAAACTGTGCTATGACGACAAACACCTTGTCTCGATATATGATACAAGACGAGCTGAACAAGAACATATTGATAGCAATATCAAGTATCATATTGAATTTTTTAGAAATGGTCTTAATGCAATTATTAAATTGTGGCTTGCAGGTGGTTGTCAAGAGTCTCCAGAGGAAATGGCACAGGTTTTAAAACAAGAATATAGAGGTCGATAAAAAAATATTTTCTATGCTCATAAAGAATACCTGTTTTTTTAAAACAAAGCGGCATCATAATGGTTCGTAACAGCCAGAAAAAAGCACTTGCAATAGCAAGTGCTTTTTTCAACGAAGTAAATTATTTTACATCGGGCGACAGCGAGATATTTCACTAAAATAATAGCTTTTATTTTGCAACACCAATAGGACTGCATTTTCTTTAAAAAGTTCTTGCATTTTCTCCACAGTGTGCTATAATTAGTAGTAATATTTTGAAAGGAGCTCTCTTGAAAGCTATGGACGACGGCGACAGTAATCCCGATAATCCTCCTTTGTGTCACAGGTTTGTACAGGCGAAGCGTAGTCCCCACCGAAGGGTGTAGAATATAGGCTTTGCCTTTTGCGCATTTTTTGCGGAATTTTTGATACAAAATCGGAGGAAAAAGAAGATAATGAAGGATTCTATTCTATTAACACTGGGCTTGCAAGTAGTGCTGATTGCACTGAATGCAATCTTTGCCTGTGCGGAAATCGCAGTGATTTCCATGAATGACAACAAACTAGCCAAGATGGCCGCCGAAGGAGATAAGCGTGCCGTCCGTTTGGCGCGGCTCACCAGTCAGCCTGCACGGTTTTTGGCCACCATTCAGGTTGCCATCACCCTGTCCGGCTTTTTAGGCTCTGCATTTGCGGCGGAGAATTTCTCCGGTAGGCTGGTGGATTGGCTGTTGGAACTTGGCGTGCCTTTGGCGCCGGAGGTGCTGGATACCATTGCGGTGGTGTTTATCACCGTTGTGTTGTCCTATTTCACCTTGGTATTCGGCGAATTGGTACCCAAGCAGGTAGCTATGCGGAAGGCAGAATCCCTGGCACTGGGCATGTCTGGCCTCGTTAGTGGTATTTCCAAGTTGTGTGCACCGTTGGTATGGTTTCTGACCGTGTCCACCAACGGCGTTCTGCGGCTGATGGGCATTGACCCTAATGCCCAAGTGGAAGAGGTCAGCGAGGAAGAAATCCGCATGATGGTGGATGCCGGCAACGAAAAGGGTACCATTGACAACGAAGAGCGGGAATTCATTCAA
>JAZNTA010000125.1:0-26208 GCA_045591525.1 Acutalibacteraceae bacterium
TGACCATCAACAAGCATATATCTCATTGAGAAATCCTGAGCAAGTCTTACCATTGCATCATAAACAGATGCGTCACCATGAGGATGATATCTACCGAGAACGGAACCAACTGTATCAGCACACTTACGATATGCCTTATCGGGAGTAAGGTTGTTCTCATACATTGTATAAAGAATTCTTCTGTGAACAGGCTTTAAACCATCACGCACGTCGGGAAGAGCACGGGATGTAATTACAGACATTGAATAATCAAGAAAAGCTGTTCTTACTTCTTTATTGATTTCAACATTTATAATTCGCTGATTTTCATAAGGGTCAGGAAGATTATTTACACCTTGAGTGACGCCTTCAGTTTTTTCATTAAATTCGTCCATCTTTTAAATCCTCCCTTTCTTAAATATCAAGATTTTTAACATATTTTGCATTTTTCTCTATGAATTCTCTTCTGGGTTCAACCTTGTCACCCATAAGTATTGAGAAGGTTTCATCTGCTTTTTCTGCATCTTCAACAGTAACTCTGAGCATAAGTCTTGTTTCGGGATTCATAGTTGTTTCCCAAAGCTGTGAGGGATCCATTTCACCAAGACCTTTATAACGCTGAATTGAAACACCATTTCCAAGTTCAGACATTATTTTATCTCTTTCTTCATCAGAATAAGCATAATGGTGCTTTTGACCTTTACTTATTCTGTAAAGAGGAGGCTGAGCAAGGTAAACATGGCCTGTTGTAATAAGTTCAGGCATATAACGGAAGAAAAATGTGAGAAGAAGTGTTCTGATGTGAGCACCGTCAACGTCGGCATCGGCCATAATAATAATTTTATCATAACGAAGCTTATTAATATCAAAATCTTCACCTATACCTGTACCAAGAGCAAGTACAACGGGTGTGAGCTTATCATTACCGATAACCTTATCAAGTCTTGCTTTTTCAACGTTAAGCATTTTACCCCAAAGAGGAAGAATAGCCTGGAACATTCTGTCTCGACCAAGCTTTGCAGAACCGCCCGCAGAATCACCCTCGACGATATAAACTTCAGTTCTAACATTATCTTTTTCAATACAGTCTGCAAGCTTACCGGGAAGGCTGTTACTTTCAAGAACAGATTTTCTTCTTGCATTATCTCTTGCTTTACGAGCAGCTTCTCTTGCTCTTGAAGCATCAAGTGCTTTGCTGAAAATTGCCTTTGCTTCTGCAGGATTTTCTTCAAAATATGTGGAAAGCTTTTCATAAACACATTTTGAAACAAGAGGAGTAATATCAGTATTACCTAATTTACCCTTTGTCTGTCCTTCAAACTGAGCCTCAGTAAGCTTAACGCTGATAACTGCAGTAAGACCTTCACGAACATCGTCACCTGAAAGGTTTTTATCATTATCTTTTAAAAGTTTATATTTTCTTCCATATTCATTGAATACTCTGGTTAGTGCAGTTTTAAAACCATTTTCATGAGTACCGCCATCAATTGTTCTAACATTGTTAGCAAAACTCAAAATTAATTCATTGTAGCTGTCATTATACATAAGAGCAATATTTGCTTCTCTGTCTCCACTGACAGCAGAAAAATGAATGGGTTTTTCATGAAGAGGGGAAAGACCTCTTTTATTTGTTTCAAATTCTACGAAGGATGAAATACCGCCTTCAAAGCAGTAAATCTCTTTTACCTCATCAACATCACGTTTATCAGTAAGAGAAATTGAAAGACCTGCATTAAGGAAAGCCTGTTCTCTTAATCTTCTTTCAAGAGTTTCAAACTCATAAACAGTTGTTTCAGTAAATATTTCAGCATCTGCTTTAAATCTGATAAGAGTACCGGTTTCATTTGTATCTCCGATAACCTTAAGGTCACAAGTTGGTGTTCCTCTCTCAAATCTTTGATAATGAACATGTCCGTCCTGAGAAACTTCAACCTCAAACCATTCAGAAAGAGCGTTAACAACAGATGAACCAACACCATGAAGACCGCCGGAAACCTTATATCCGCTACCACCGAATTTACCGCCTGCATGAAGCACGGTAAGAACAACAGTAACAGCAGGAAGACCTTGTTGCTCATTAATACCAACAGGAATACCACGACCATTATCGCGAACAGTTATAATATTATCCGGAAGAATTTCAACCTCAATATGAGTACAAAAACCTGCAAGTGCCTCATCTATAGAGTTATCAACAATTTCATAAACAAGGTGATGAAGTCCTTTAGGTCCTGTTGAACCTATGTACATACCGGGTCTTTTTCTGACCGCTTCAAGTCCTTCAAGAACCTGAATTGCACTTGCATCATATTTTTCAGTAACAACAGTGTCAATTTCTGTATTCTCATCAAGAACTACTTCGTTTTCTTTAGCTTCTTCAAGAAGCTCCTCTTCGGTTTTAATAATGTTTTCGTCCAAAATACTAACCTCCGTAGAAGATTCAAAATAAATATATGAAATAATTTATTTATATAATTAATGTGGGTTACCTGATTCTATTCTTCGTAAAATAGTTCCCACGGAAACAGGAGAAATATAAATCCTTTTTCCTTTTGATGTCTGGCAAACAACAAAGGATTTTGGAAGTTCAAAAGGTGCAACATTTATTACACTTTTTTCTTTTTCTGCATTATTGAGATAATCTATTGTTTTTTTCATAACAGTTGTATTATCCATATCAAAAATTCCTATAATTTCTTTATCAATAACAACTGTATCTTGACCGATGTGAATAAACATTAAATTATTTCACCGTCCTTAATAAGAAAGGACTTACCGTCACATAGCCTTAAAACTTGTGATGGGTCACAACAAGTAAGAAATACTTGTCTGTCATTTATATGGTTTAGAACATAATCCTGACGTTTTTCATCAAGCTCGCTCATAACATCATCAAGAAGCGCAACAGGGGTTTCACCCGTAACTTTTTTTATAATTTCTGATTCACCTAATTTAAGCGCTAATGCACAAGAACGCTGTTGACCTTGTGAACCAAAGCTTCTTACACTTACATTGTTAATTAAAATCTCTAAATCGTCTCTATGAGGACCAACTGTCGTTGTTTTTGAAAATATATCTTCTTTACGAGAATTTTTAAGATTTTCAGTTTCGCTTAAATAAATATCTTTAACAGAAAAATCTTTACTTATATTTTTTGAATAAAAAACAGAAAAATTTTCTTTATTTTCAGAAATACCTGAATAAATATCTTTGCTATATTCAGAAAGTAAATCAATATAATTAAGTCTTTCTTTAATTACACAAGCAGAATATCTTGCTAATTGGTCATCCCATGTGTCAAGCATATCATAAAGCTGAGAATTTAAATGCAAATCCTTAAGTAAAGCATTTCTTTGAATTAAAGTCCTTTTATAACCTGCAAGATTCTGTGCGTAAGAAGGTTTTAACTGACATAATGCAGTATCTAAAAACTTTCTTCTTGCAGCCGGACCATCTTTAATTAAAGATAAATGAACAGGGGAGAAAATAACCGCATAAAATGATCCTATAAGTTCAGCAGTAGAACGAAGAGAAACACCATTTAAAAAAGCGTTTTTCTTTTTATCAGTAATAATTATTTCAGATTTTTTTTCTCTTGAATTATCTGAAAATTCTAAATTAATTTTAGCAAAATCTTCATTAAATTTAATTAATTCATTATCTTTTGAACCACGAAAGCTTTTACAACCTGTGAAAAGCCATATAGACTCTAAAATATTAGTTTTTCCTTGTGCATTTTCGCCGTAAATAACATTTACTCCGTTGTCAGCAGTAAAGCTTAAATTGGCAATATTTCTGAAATTTTTAATTTTAACAGAATTAACCGTCATACTTAACCCTAAATTATTTTACGTAGTAAATTATTCTTTCATATTCAGCGCAGTCACCTTGACGGAGTTTTTTGCCACGCATTGTACAAATTTCTCCATTAACCTTAACTTCGCCTTCTTGAATTATAATTTTTGCATGTCCGCCGGTATTAACAACACCAACATTTTTTAAAAGGTCATCAAGACGAATATAATCACCTTTTAAAATAAAATCTTTATGTTCTTTTTGAGCAACTTTAACTTTTATTTTCATTTTTTAAACATTCTTTCAATCTTTGTTTAAAACTTTTTATTAACCAATATTTTCATTTTTTAATCTCATAGGAATGATTAAGAAAATGAAATTATCACCCTCAACTGGTTTAACAATAATAGGGGAAACAGGGCTTGAAAGCTCAATTTTAACTTCGTCAACATCAACTGTACGTAAGCAATCAGTTAAATAGGTATTATTAAAGCCTATTTCAAGTCTTTTTCCTTCGATTGAAGCAGGAATTTTATCAGTTGCAGCACCGAGTGAAGTTGCACTTGAAATTCTTATGGTATTGTCATCAAAGATACAACGAACAGGACTCTTGATTTTACTTGTAATAAGGAGAGATGTTCTTTCAACGCTATCGAGAATGAGTTTAAGGTTAACTCTTGCTTTTGTTGTGCTTTCTGAAGGAATTGCGTTTTTATAGTTAAAGAATTCACCCTCTAAAAGACGAGAAATAATTCTGTAATTACCTATTTCAAAAAGAATGAATTTTTTACCGATTGAGAAAGTAATGTTTGAATCGTCATCGTCTGTTAATTTAACAACTTCAGAAAGAGTTTTAGCAGGAACAACAAAGGTCATATCTTCGCCTGCGTATTCGATAGTTTCGTTTCTGATAGCAAGACGGAAGCCGTCGCAGGAAATAAGGCGAAGGTTGTTATTTTCAACTTCGAATTTAATACCTTTGTGAACTGGTTTTATGTCTTGAACTGCAACTGCAAAAATTGTTTGCTTAACCATATTTTTAAGAATTCCTTGCTTAATTGCAAAGGGAATACCACCTGAAACTGTGGGAAGCTCAGGATAATCATCTGCAGGAATACCAACAAGAGAAAATTCTGCCTCTCCTGATGTTATTTTACAAAGGTTATGGCTGTCGCAGTTAATTGTAACGCTTTGAGCAGGTAATCTTCTTAAAATATCGCAAAGAAGACGAGCGTTAAGAACAATGCTGCCATCAGTTTCTGTTGAACATTCAATTGTAGTTGTGATACCAACTTCAAGATCATAGCCTGTAAGAGTAAGTTTTGAGTTTTTAGCCTGAAGATAGATACCTTCTGTTGCAGGAAGAGTGCTTTTCTGGGGAACACCTCTTTGAACAATATTACAAGCTTCTGCAAGAACGGATGTGTTACAAATTATTTTCATAATGCTACCTCCATAAAGATAGAAATAAAAGATTTTTGATTTTGTGAATAAAACTAAAATTTTAGTTAAAAATATTAAATTAAACAGTAGCAGTAGTAGGCACTGTCAAATTGTAGAAAAGAGCATTTATATCTTGATTTAAAAGGATTTATGGGACGCTTTTATTCTGTAAGGAAAATGTTAATAAGTGTCAGTAATTTAGCACCTAAAAACCACAGTGTAGAGAATGTTCAAAACTTTTTAAACATCTATGTTCAAATTGTTCAAAGGTAAAGTTTTCGCCAACCTTTTTCAAAAGGTTGTGGGGTCAAGGGGCAAAGCCCTTGTCGCATTCCGCAGAATGCGACATACATTATATTAAAGAGCGCAGGAAGGTAGATAAAACAGTCCGGTGTGACTGTTTTATTGTAGGGAACCCTCGCCGGGGGTTTCCTGTATGCCGAAGGCATTTAATCCAGTCTCTCGTCCTTAATACTCTTCATAATATCATAGATATTATTTTTAAGTGAGGGGTTATCCTCCATTTTACTTTCACATGATTCAATAGAATAAATAACAGTTGAGTGCTTTTTACCTCCAAACTGACCGCCTATCTCTTCAAAAGTAAGGTTTGTAACCTCCCTCATAATATACATAGCTGCCTGACGGGCGTTTGAAATTTCTGATTTTTTCTTTTCTGAACGGATATCTTCAGGAGAAACTCCAAAGCTTCTTGCAACCTTATCAATAATATTGTTTATTGTTACTTCGGTGGGCTGGGCGTAGTAAATAATATCTTTTATAATATCATTTGCAACTCCTATTGTGGGAGCACTGCCGTCAATTGAATAAACTGCATAAAGCTTATTAACAACGCCTTCTATCTGACGTACATTGTTTTTAAGGCGTTCTGCAATAAATTCAATAACATCATCAGGAATAGTCATATTAAATGCCTGAGCCTTACGGCGAATGATTGCAATTCTTGTTTCAAGCATAGGTGGTTGAATATCAGCAAGAAGTCCTTGAACGAAACGACTGCGAAGTCTTTCCTCCAATGTGGGAATATCTTTAGGGGGACGGTCAGATGTAAGTACGATTTGTTTACCCTGGTTAATAAGTGCTTCAAAGGTATAGAAAAATTCTTCCTGAGCAACACTTGTTTTACCGATAAACTGAATATCGTCCATAAGAAGAATATCTGCATTTCTGTATTTATTATGAAATTCAGACATATTTTTTTCACCCATATGGTTAATCATTTCATTAAGAAAATTTTCTCCGCTGGTATAAATGATATTCATTGTGGGCTTTCTTGATTTAAGCTCAGACATTATTGCTTTAAGTAAATGAGTTTTACCAAGACCGGATTCGCCGTAAATGAAAAGAGGGTTGTGAACACTACCGGGATTATTGGTAACTGCAACTGCAGCAACATAAGCAAATTGATTTGTTGAGCCTACAATAAAGTTATTAAATGTAGGCTCTAATTTTGAAGAATCAAACTCATTTTCGCCTGAAATCTGACCTTTATCTGTATTTTTATTGCTATTTTTAGTTGCTTCTGCATTTTTAACAGCTGCTTCATCAACAATTACACTTACGTTAACGGGAAAACCTATTACATTTTCACAAGCTTTTTTAATTTCATTTAAAAATCGATTATCAATAATATTCTTTTTAAATTCTGAAGAAGCTTGTACGGTAACGCAGTCACCATCAAAGTCGATGGGCACTAAATCTTTAATCCAGGTTGATAAAACCGCGTTTGAAACATTACCTGCAATTTGTTGAAGAACCGCACTCCAGAGTTCAATTATATTATCCAATCATTTCACCCCAAAATTACATATATAATGTATATAATTACTATAATATATTCTTCTAAAGTATATCATATAGGGAGTTGTTTTTCAACAAAAAAGAGAAAAAAATCGACATTTAAAGAAATAAATGTTCAAAAAAATTGAATATATTAAAATAATTTAAATTTCATTTACAAAATATTGCATTTATGAAAAATTTACTGTAATATTTAATTTGAAAACATATAATTAAAACAAAAGAAAGGCGAAAAATGAAATACTCAAATTATAAGTGTCCGGTTTGTAATAATCAGTTTACAGAGGATGATGATGTTGTTGTTTGCCCCGAATGCGGAACACCTCATCATAGAGAATGTTATATTCAAAATGGAAATTGTGCGAATACGGACAAGCATGGCACAAATGAACCCATTGAGGTAGAATTTGTTGATGTAGAGGAAAAAAAAGATATAGTTTCTGAATCAGAAGTTTCAGAAAAGATAAATGAAAACCCTCAAAAGGTTGTTCAGGAAATAATTGAGG
This sequence comes from Acutalibacteraceae bacterium, assembly GCA_045591525.1. Classification (GTDB taxonomy): domain Bacteria; phylum Bacillota; class Clostridia; order Oscillospirales; family Acutalibacteraceae; genus DTU089. The sequence goes on from JAZNTA010000125.1 coordinate 7,545, forward strand.
AAATGAAAGGCGGAAACGGAGATCATATGCTTAACGGAAAGCATATTTCTTTCTATGAAGCTGCAATAGGAAAAAATCAGAAATTTTATATTCCTCATTTTATGATAATGGATAAAACGAAAAAAGCAGTATCCTGGAATATCGCAAGTTTTTTTGTTCCTCTTGCTTGGTGTTTATACAGAAAAATGTATAAATTTGCAGCAATTATTCTTGCATTATATGTTCTTATGATAGGAACAATCAGTTTTAATATTATGTCAAATGAAGAAATTATAAATTCTGTTACCGAATGTGCTGAAGAAGACCCGAATTTTTATGAGAATATACTCCTTTATAATGCAAAGGATTCCAATGTTTCTTTAACGGAAAAGCAGATGAAGCTTAATAAGCTTACTAATGAATATAAGCCTCCCGTTCCAATTCAGATAATGACTTATATAATAACATATGGTATAAGAATAATAATGGGTATTTATGCAACAAATCTGTATTATAAGAAGCTGACAAAAAGTATTGATAAGGTTGATAAAATGGACCTTTCACCCGATATGAAAAGATCGTTTCTTTTCAGAAAATGCGGAACGCTGCCATTTATATTGGTAGCTATAATCGGATTTTTTGAGTGGCAAATGTTTTAAATTAAAAATTAGGAGAAAAATATGCATACACCTCTTGCGGACAGAATTCGTCCTCAAAGTATAGATGAAATTGTTGGTCAACAGCACCTGATAGGTGAGGGTAAGCCCTTAAGAAATATAATTGAGTCAGGAGAGCTTCCTAACCTTATATTTTATGGACCATCAGGAACAGGCAAAACGACGCTTGCCCGAATGATAGCAAAAAAGACTGACAGAACTCTTCGTAAGCTTAACTGCACAACTGCAGGAACTCAGGATATAAGAGATATTGTTGAGGACCTTAATGCTTTTACAGCACCGAACGGAATTCTTTTATATCTTGACGAGATTCAGTATTTCAATAAAAAGCAGCAGCAGACTCTTTTAGAGTACATTGAAGATGGGTCAATAACTCTTATTGCTTCTACAACTGAAAATCCTTATTTTTATGTTTACAGCGCAATTTTAAGCCGTTCTTCTGTTTTTGAATTCAAACATGTTACGCCCCAAGAGGTAGAAAAAGCGGTTATTCGTGGCTTTATTCTATTAGCTGAGGAAAAAGGCGAAGAATTTCAGGTTGAAGATGGAGTTTCCTTACATATTGCAACTGCTTGTGGTGGAGACGTGAGAAAATCTCTTAATGCAGTTGAGCTTTGCGTTTTAGCTGCCAGTAAACCGCAGAAAAATGAAAAAAGAATAATCACTCTTGAACACGCAAAAGAGCTTACTCAGAAAAGTGCAATGAGGTACGACAGAGAGGGTGACGAGCATTACGATATTCTTTCTGCATTTCAAAAATCAATGCGAGGTTCTGACCCTAATGCTGCAATTCATTATCTTTCAAGGCTTTTAGAGGCAGGAGATATGACCTCTGCAATCCGTCGCCTTTTGGTTTGCGCCGCAGAAGATGTTGGACTTGCTTATCCAATGATTCTACCCATTGTTAAAGCTGCAACAGATATAGCTCTTCAGGTGGGTATGCCCGAGGCAAGATTGCCTCTTGCAGATGCGGTAATTCTTGTTTGCAACTCCCCAAAATCAAATACCGCCCATGATGCAGTTAATGCAGCAATGGACGATATCAGAAAAGGTAAAAGCGGACCTATTCCTCGTCAGCTTCAGAATAAGCATTTTGATGGTGATGATGCCGAGGTTAAAGGTCAGTTTTATAAATATCCGCACGATTATCCTAATCGTTGGGTAGAGCAGCAATATTTGCCCGATGTTCTTAAAAACGCTAAATATTATGAATTTGGTGATAATAAGCAGGAGCAGGCAGCAAAGGAATATTGGAAAAAAATAAAGGGGGATTTAAAATGAAAAAGAAAATCGGAATTTTAGCCCTTATTCTTGCACTTTTGTTGTGTTTTCTCACAATTTCTGTTTTTGCAGGAGAAGACATCGGAAATTCACAAATGCCCTTCGTTGATTCAGACCAAATTACACCTGAACATCCCGATATTCAGACAGAAGATGCACTGATGGAAGAATTTGAGAAAATGTTTGGCGATAGTGGCGGAAAGATTTTAATAGTTACATTGATAGGAACATTATTTATGTCATTATTTTTCCCTGCTCTTATAATTACAATAGTGTTCGGTGTTCTCAATAGTAAAACAAAGAAAAAAGTAAAAGAATACGAAAGATTTTTCGGTTCTGTATCACAAAATACTCCAGCAAAGTACATTTCTAATGTAAATAATGCTCCTTATACAGTACCTCCTGTAAACCCAACAGGAGTACCTATGGGAACAACTCCCTTGGGGAATACATATATTTCTCAAAATGATTTAAATAAACAGCAAGGAGGGCAGTTTGATGAAAACCAATAAAAGAATTACCCTTATAATTGTAGCTGTATTGATTTTTTCATTTGTTTTTCCATATTCCGTTTTTGCTCATGATGATAGAAAAGAAATTGCGGAAAATGACAAAATTTATACTTTTGTTCCGTGGGAATATGAGCTTTCAGTTTTTTCCGACAGCTTGTCTTATTACGATGAAGATGGAAATTACCTTGAATTTTGCGTTGGTGAAAACAAATTTGCACCGGAAGGTATTTGCATCTTAAAGGATTGGCAGGTACAAAAAGTTTTTGAGCATTTTTATTTATATGAAAGTGACCTTGAAAGAACAGACGAATGCTTTGTTAAATATGAATTAACGGAAAAAAGAGAAACAAATGGTTATTCCTGTTATTATGTTCAAGGAAATTATGCTTATTCTGAAGAAGATGTAAACGGAGAATTTGCTTATTATTTCAATTCATATATATTTGCAACAAAAGAAAATATATTTGTTGTAAGTTATGAAGATATAAACGGAAATACAGAATATTACGGAGATTTAATGACTGCAGTTTACGGAATTGTTTTAAACGGAACGCATTTTGAAAATGATAAGCCCGAAAAAAATGCAGACCATGATTTTTCAAATTCTCCTGCTTATGAAGAAGTTATTATAGCTTCTCAGGAAAATTTTATGGGAGATGTGTTTGAAGATGACAGTATGGTTTCTATGGTTGCAGGATTTATTGCTTTGTTTACCATTGCACCTACATTAATTCTGATTATTGTAGCAGTTACTTTAATTGTTAAATATTCAAAAAACAAAAAGAAATTAAAACAATATGAATTGACCTACGGCAGTATTCCTCAATACAAAGCTTACCCGCAAAATTATGGCGGATATGGCTACAATCAACCTGTTAATCAACAATATCAACCACCTGTGTATCAGCAAAATCCTGTTAATCAGAATGCTCCTCAGACTCCATCTTATGTTGCAAATGCAGTAAATAATTTAGATGCACAACAAGTTAATCAACCTACTCAACCTGCGCAGACGAATCTCCCACCGGAGATGCAGGAATTTCAAAATAGCAATGAAAATAAATTCTAAATAAATTTTTCAGAGGTGTTCAAAATGAAAAAATTTCCTATTGGTATCATCATTAACAGCTTCAGAACCGACATTCCCACTTCCGTAAAAAAAGCGGCAGAATGCGGCGCTCAGGGTATTCAGGTTTATTCTACACATGGTGAAATGGCTCCTGAAAACCTTTCTCCCGAAAAGAGAAGAGAGTTTTTAAAGCTTGTTAAAGATAACGGACTTATTATTTCTGCTCTTTGCGGTGACCTTGGCGGTGGCGGATTTATCCACAAGGACCTTAACAAAGAAAGAGTTGAGAAATCAAAAAGAATTCTCGACCTTGCAAAAGACCTTGAAACAGATATCGTAACAACCCATATCGGTGTTGTTCCCTCTGACCCCAACCATGATAGATATAAAATTATGCAGGAAGCTTGCCACGAGCTTGCAGAATATGCAGATTCAATTGATGCTCATTTTGCAGTTGAAACAGGTCCTGAAACCAGCGCAGTTCTTAAAGGCTTCCTTGACAGCCTTAATTCCACAGGTGTTGGCGTAAACCTTGACCCTGCAAACCTTGTTATGGTAACAGGTGACGACCCCGTTCAGGCAGTACATAACCTTAAAAAATATATTGTTCATACCCACGCTAAAGACGGTAAGCAGATTTTCTTCCGTGACCCCGAAATCGTTTACGGAATTAAAAAGGATGTTATTGTTACAGACGATTCTTTCATAGAAGTTCCTCTCGGTGAGGGTAGTGTAGATTTCCCCAAATACCTTGCAGCACTTGAAGAAATCGGTTACAACGGTTTCCTTACAATTGAGCGTGAGGTTGGCGACGACCCTGCAAAAGATATCAGAGCAGCAGTAGATTTTCTTAACGGACTTATGAAATAATTTAATGCCCCATACACATTTTCGTGAAAATGTGTATGGGGCATATTTATGTATTAAAATTATTTTTATGCTTTATTCTTTGTAACTGATTTGATAACAAAGAGTGTACCAATCATAAGAACAAGAGCAATGGGAAGAACTATCATCCAGTTGGGAACAAAGCCTGCAATAACATAGCTTACTGCAGAAACGCCTGCAACTGTAAGTGCATAGGGAAGCTGAGTTGAAACGTGGTTAATGTGGTCACACTGTGCTCCTGCGGATGCCATAATTGTTGTATCGGAAATGGGTGAGCAGTGGTCGCCGCAAACCGCACCTGCCATACAAGCAGAAATAGCAACTATTGTGATAGGCTCGCCTGCACCGAATACGGAGAGAACGATGGGAATGAGAATACCGAATGTACCCCATGATGTACCTGTTGCAAAGGAAAGACCAACTGCAATAATGAAGATAATTGCAGGAAGAAGAGCCTGGAAGCCTGCTGCACTGCCTTCGATAAGCTGAGAAATGAAAATCTTAGCACCGAGAGAGTCAGTCATAGCTTTAAGAGTCCAAGCGCATGCAAGAATCATAATAGCGGGAACCATTGCTTTGAAGCCTTCGGGAAGAGATTCCATAATGCTCTTGAAGGAGAGAACTCTTCTGAGAAGGTAGAAAATAACAGTAAGAATAATTGCAACAAATGCACCGTAAGCAAGGCCAACAGAAGCATCAGAGTTGGAAAATGCATCGATAAAGCTTTCACCACTGAAGAAACCACCGGAGTAAATCATACCGATAACGCAGCTTACAATAAGAATGATAATGGGAACGATAAGGTCACAAACTCTACCTTTTTCGTTAACTTCCATTTCAGCAATAGCCTGTTTTGTTCCGCTTGTGAAAAGGTCACCTGTTTCTTTAGCATTCTTTTCGTGCTTTTTCATAGGACCAAAGTCAAGACCTGTAACAGCAAGGAAAATCATCATTACGATTGTAAGAAGAGCATAGAAGTTATAGGGAATTGCTTTGATGAAAAGAGCGATACCATTTTCTGCTCCTGCACTGTTAGCGAAGCCAGCAACTGCTGCTGCCCAAGAAGAAATGGGAGCGATGATACAAACAGGAGCTGCTGTTGCGTCAATGAGGTAGGAGAGCTTTGCACGGGAAATTTTGTGGCCGTCTGTAACGGGGCGCATAACTGAACCAACTGTAAGGCAGTTGAAATAGTCATCGATGAAAATAAGAACGCCGAGGGCAATTGTTGCAAGCTGTGCACCAACTCTTGATTTAATGTGAGCAGTTGCCCATCTGCCGAATGCAGCGGAGCCACCTGCTTTATTCATCATAGAAACAAGAGCACCTAAAAGAATAAGGAATATGAGAATACCCATATTATAGGAGTCCGCAACGTTTGCAATAAAGCCGTCACTTACAACGTGAACAAGGGTTCCTTCAAAATTACCGCCTGCATAAATTGCACCGCCAACGATAATACCGATAACAAGTGAGGAATAAACCTCTTTTGTTATAAGAGCAAGAACGATAGCGATAATGGGAGCAAGCAATGCCCAGAAAGTTGCATACTGGGGAATGGTTTCACGAACCTTGTTAATTGCTGTAGCAACGTTTGTTTCAAAATTCGGGTCTGCTTCGAGGTTGTCAGCATAGCTGTCAACATAAGCGAGAGCGGAGTCACCGTCGGAGAGGTCATATTCTGTTTCACCGACTGTAACAACTGAGGATTCTGTTGCACCGATAGTCATAACCGCTGCATCTTCATCCGCTGTTGCGGAGCAGATAGTGCCGAGAGTGAACATAAAAATGCACATAATAAGCACCGCAAAAAATCTGCGTTTTCTTTGGTTTTTCATATTTTACATTCCTTTCCTTTAGAGCTGGGCAGAACCCGTACTCCTTTCCTGAAATAAAAAATCATGGCTGTGTGAAAAACAGTCATGATAGTTAAATCGATGATAGCTCTCCACAAATGTGACAGTCGCTTTGCTATTAACAAAGCAACCAACAAAAACATATCCGGGTATAATGCTTTTGTTTCGGCGATTTCCCCTTTCGGCTTCTTCATTGCCCCGCGGCTCTGAAACCTAATCTTGTCAATCGCGCCTCTACCTAATTATTCAGTTCAGGATTATACAATTGTATTGTATATTGTTAGACAAATTTTGTCAATAAATGTTATATTTTTAACATTTGTCAATTTCACCTAATATTTAAAGGAAAATTTTACTTTATATCAATTGCAAAGAAAAATATTTGTGATATACTATTAAATGAAATAATCTGTGTTACAAAACGCAGTTGAAAGGATGATATTATTATGGCAGAGAACAGATTTCTCGGCGAATATCCCGTAATCGGTATTCGACCCATTATCGACGGCAGACGTGGACCTCTCAAAGTTCGTGAGTCTCTTGAAGAGCAGACTATGAATATGGCTAAAGCTGCTGCTGAGCTTTTCACAAAAAATCTTAAATATTCCAATGGTGAGCCCGTAAAGGTTGTTATTGCTGATACAACTATCGGTCGCGTTGCAGAAGCAGCTGCTTGTGCAGAAAAATTCCGTAAAGAAGGAGTTATGATTACTCTTTCTGTTACACCTTGCTGGTGCTATGGTTCTGAAACAATGGATATGGACCCCTCAACAATCAAAGGTGTTTGGGGCTTCAATGCAACTGAAAGACCCGGTGCAGTTTACCTTGCAGCAGTTCTTGCAGCACATGCACAGAAAGGTCTTCCCGCATTCGGTATCTATGGCAAAGACGTTCAGGATGCTGACGACACAACAATGCCCGAGGATGTTAAAGAAAAGCTTCTCCGCTTCGCAAGAAGTGCAGTTGCAGTTGCAACAATGAAAGGTAAATCATACCTTCAGATTGGTTCAATCTGTATGGGTATTGCAGGCTCTTCAATTGATACAGATTTCTTTGAAGAATATCTTGGTATGCGCGTTGAATCCGTTGACGAGGTTGAGGTTATCCGTCGAATGGAAGAAGGCATCTATGACGAAGCTGAATATCAGAAAGCATATAAATGGGTTAGAGAAAACTGCAAGGTTGGTTTCGATAAGAACCCCGAGTTCGTAAGAAAGAGCGATGAACAGAAGGAAAAAGACTGGGAATTCACAGTTAAAATGATGTGCATCATCAAAGACCTTATGAACGGCAACCCCAATCTTCCCGAAGGCAGAGAGGAAGAAATGGTTGGTCACAATGCTATTGCAGCAGGCTTCCAGGGTCAGAGACAGTGGACAGACTTCTATCCCAATGCTGACTTTGCAGAAGCAATGCTTAACACAAGCTTTGACTGGAACGGTGCAAGAGAGCCCTACATCCTTGCAACAGAAAACGATACTCTTAATGGTGTAAGTATGCTCCTTATGAAGCTCCTTACAAACAGACCCCAGATGTTTGCAGACGTTCGTACATACTGGAGTCCTGAAGCGGTTAAGAGAGTTACAGGCTATGACCTTGAAGGTAAAGCAAAAGAAGCTCAGGGCTTTATTCACCTTATCAACTCCGGTGCTTGCTGTCTTGATGCTTGCGGTGAGGTTAAGGATGAAAACGGCAACGGTATCATCAAAGAATGGTATGATGTAACAGATGCTGATATTAAGGCTATGAACGATGCAACTGAATGGTGCGCAGCTGATAACGGTTATTTCCGTGGCGGCGGATATTCAAGCCGTTTCCTTACAAGAGCTGAAATGCCTGCAACAATGATTCGTCTTAACCTTGTTAAAGGCCTTGGACCAACAGTTCAGATTTGCGAAGGTTACACAGTTGCACTTCCCGATGAAGTTTCTGACGTTATCTGGAAGAGAACAGACTATACATGGCCCTGCACATGGTTCGCTCCTACTCTTACAGGTAAAGGTCCTTTCACCTCTGCCTATGAGGTTATGAATCATTGGGGTGCAAACCACGGCGCAATTTCTTATGGTCATATCGGTGCAGATATTATTACTCTTTGCTCTATGCTCAGAATCCCCGTTTCAATGCACAACGTTGACGAAAGCAAAATCTTCCGTCCTGCTTGCTGGAATGCATTCGGCACTCAGGAGCTTGAAAGTGCTGATTTCCGCGCTTGCGAAGCTTACGGACCTCTTTATAAATAAGAATTACAAAGTAAAACTCCTCTCGATTCTGGTCGGGAGGAGTTTTTTGTATAAATATTTTCAAAATATTTTTTATGAATTTAACCCAATATTAACAACATACTGATAATCTGAAGAATCAATCTCTTCTGAAATTTCACCGTTTGCGGCATAAATTTGATTTTGTGTCGGTTCAAAAAAGTCTGCTGAGTATAAGTATGTAATATAAGCATCTATTACATCGCAAACTCCGTCACCATCTAAATCGCCTTCGGTTATAAGAGTGTAATCTCCCATATAATCATTTTGTTCATAGACGGTAAATATTGAGCCTGTACCAAAGTACATATTTGTATCTGAATAAAAATTCACTTCTAAATTTATATTTTCGGGGACAAAAATAATGTTTTCCGGATTATCGCATCTTAAAACAGATGTAAAAATGAGTTGATTAGGAAAATCTACTGAGGAATTGTCGTTTGTTGGGATTATGGTAGGAACAATAAAATCTATTCCGTTTGAAACTGCGTATTTATGAGCAAAACTGTCCTTTTGGCAAAGAACATAACCCGAAAAGCCGTCTAAAGCTTCGTCTGCAATAATAATTGAACTATCAACATAATATTTCAACGGTATGTTTTCATTGGTATCTATGAGAAAATTATCAATGTAAAGTGCACCATTTTTCCAATTATTTTCGTTTTTATAAAATGAAGTTCCGTAAAAAACATTTGCACCTACGCTTATTACAGAATCAGGAATTTTTATGTTGATTACATCAGGGCAGAGGGCAGATGCTCCGTCACCTATTCCCGTAACAGAAAATCCATCAATGATAGAGGGAATTTCCAAATTGCCGTTTCTGCCATTATATTTTGTTATTGTTATTCCGGTTTCATTTTTTATATATTCAAAACAGAAGCAACCGCAAACTGAACAAACATTATCTGAAAAAGAATGCTCTTTTGGTAGGTTTTTTAAAGTAGCAATGTTTTTTTCATTACCTTTATAAATGTTTAGTTGTGGGTTATTATAGCTCACAAACTCATAACAATAAAATTCTATATTAGTCTCAGAAAAAGGAATTAAAACATTATCTTTGAGTTTAAAAGTTATTTGAATAAAGGCTTTGTCTGAAGATTTTGAAATATAGTCGGTTTCTCCACCATACATAAAGATGATTCCGTAAATATCTGAAAAACCTGTAATTTTTCCGCTTTCATAAATACCCGAAATATTCTCAATAGGGTCGCCATAACTGTCTTCAGTCATAAAAGGTTCGCATTCCTTAACTTCTAAAACAGAACTATCATATTTAAAACGGATTGAAGCACCCGAAAAAGTTATTCCTTCTTTAAGGAAAACAGTATATGTAATTGTTCCGTCACAACTGAAACCATCAGTTGTAACCCGGAAGAGTTCAGTTGCATCTGTTGCCAGAGCAGATGGCATATTAATAAAGACATTAATTATTAATAAGCACGCTATGATTAAATAAAAAACTTTTTTCATCAACAATTCCTCGAAGTATAAATTAAAAGTTTTATGTTATAAGTTTTTATCCCCAGTTATATGGTCTTTGCATAAAGTTGATTTCGTCTTTTGGTGGTATTTCCTGAAAGCCTGAAACCTTTGTTATACCGTGGTCAAGCATAGAGTCATAAAGCTCTTCGATTCTTTTATGCCTGAATGGGTTAAGAATCGTATATTTATCTAAAAATTGGTTTGCTTTGTAATATTCCCAGCTTAAATTTGCTGTTTCAACATTAAAAAGCTGTTCTTCAGTAATATCGGCAGATAAAGCTTTTTCCCAAAGACCATCAAGAGCAACTGCAACATTCATGGGATAAAAACCAGCCTGATAGTGCCAATCAAAATCAAAAGCATGAGCAGAAACTTTCGTCTGAGCAGTCTGAATATCAATAATCTGCTTGATATATGGTGCGGCTTCTTCGCCATAATAGGCTTTCAAAAAGTCCATCATATGATATTCAACATCGCAATTCACATCCCATTGAATTTTGCAAAGAAGATAATTGCGAAGCTCATTAAATGCGGCAATATGGCCGTCACCGCAATTGTAAATATAGCCTGTTATACCAATATCGTGCATATATTTCATTGTTGACTGCATATATTCAAAGTTTGAGAAAAATTGGGCGGTATTAATGAAATTTATGGTGTAGTCATAAATATATGTAGTATCGGCAATTTTGGTCCAATTCTCAAAATCCTTATGTATTGTTGGTTCAGGACTTCCGAAAAGATTTTCAAAAGTTTCGTTACCGTCCTTTGAACCGCATTCGGTTAACGGATGGCTTCGGCAAGCCTTGTGAAGTCCGCAAAGAACGGGAACAACATTTTCGTTGCAACGAAGTGACAAATCCGTTGGTGGTCTGTCAGTTTCGTTATAGGCATAAAAAGTAAATGTGAAATCGGGGAACTCATCGTCAAGTGCATCCGCAAAAGCATTTGTAAAAAGAATTGTCGGAGCAGAAACACTACCATATTTTTCATAGAGCTCTTCGCATTTTTCGCAACGGCAATAATTTGTGTTGTCCTTTTGACCGATGTGAATATATTTTGCTCCTGTTTCACATTCTCGGATTGCATTTCTTGCATTTTTAACGGCAACTTTTAAAACATCGGGATTTGAGAGGCAAACGTGGTCACGGGTTTTTGTTCCCTCGGCAGTTGTCGCAAAATAATCGGGGTGTTCGGTTATAAGATCATCGGGTACTAATTTATCAAGAGTAACATCCCATAAAACATAGGTTAATGCACCGCCATATTCGGTTGCTTCATTCCAGAATGAAACATTCATTTTTGTTCTTGCTCTGTGGGCATCGCTTGTGCCTATGCAGTCATTTCTACGGATAGAAAATGAGGGTTCAACTGTTCTGTTAATTTTCCCATCAATTATAATATCTTTGTTTTCGGGAACAACCTCAAGCTCGGGAGTGAACCACCGAACACCAAGATATTCTTCAAGGAATGTATAAACGCCATAAAGAGTACCGCGATTGTCCTCACCCGAAATAAAAAGATGTTTTCCGTCGGATATAATTTTAAATCCGTCATCTGCTATGTTTTTGCGGTTTATTTTTACAAGCCCTTTTTCAAGAACGGTTTCGCCTATAATTATTGCTTTATCTTCAGGTGTAACTTCATTTTCTGTTACCGCTTTTACTTTTGCACCGCTGATTTTTTTGATATATGTCTGCAATTCCTTAACGGCAGTTTTAATTGTTGCATCAGGATTTTCTTCTGTTACGATAACGAAATCCGAAGCACCGTTTTCAACAATTGTCATCGGTGCAGAAATTTCTTGTGCTATATATTCGTTACCACCGTAATTTATAGTGGTATCTGCAGTAAAAACACCTGTTATATATAAAATAACTTCAATAAAAGCGATTGAAGCTTTTAAAAATGCTGACATTTTTCGCAACTCCTGTTATTTTATTTCAACCATTTGGTGAATATCAACCTTTGGAACGATAAATTCTGCTCTGCCGTTAACAAATTCAAAACTCAATTCTTCTCCCAAAGGAACAAGGGTGATTTTTGAGGGTTTTTTATCATATTTTACGCTGCATTTAACATTATAAAGCGGTACTGTATCCTCAATAACCTCGGTATTTTTTCCTCGAACAGTTGTGTGAGCAAAAAGAAGATGGAGAATGCTTCTGCTTTCTTTTTCTTGCTTTGTATAAGTGACAACTGCTTTATCGGGAACATCTGCAAAAACAGTTACTTCATCATCCATCATTTTATTAATAATGTATGTAAAAAGCTCTTTGAAGCAAAGATGCCCGTGGTTAGCGTAGGCGGTGAAAATATCCCATCCGATATAGGCAATATTGCCGTTAATAACTGCACCTGGGAAAGCATCATCAGGATTATTTGGTGCGTGAGCATGGGAACAGAAATGCTCTAATGTTCTGTTGAAATACGGATTCTGCATATATGCAACGATTTCACCATTTTTTACTTCAAACTTATTGAAATCACAACGCATAACATATTCCGTTGTGCCGTTTACCGTTTCGAAATCCGGAACAAAATATGTTGGATTAAATTCGTTTTTTCCCTTGTATTCTGCACCGAAATCAAGGAAGAATTTATTATCTTTGACTAAAGCATCTGCTGTTGCGATAATTTTTCCGCCATTTTCTGCGAATGCTTTGATTTTGTCTATCAGCTCATCACTGTAGCTTGAAACATCGGGCAAAATCAGAAGCTTATAATCCGAAAATTGAGCAGTTTCATCAATAAAATTATAAAGAAAATGATTTTCAAGGAGCATTCTGTTTGCACCGATATCTGCTTTTGCATCCCTGTTTCCTGTGGTTGCTTCCTGACTCAAAACAGCAATATCGGCAACATTAACCGCATCATTTAACCAAGGCTCTTTTTCTTCAATCAAGGAATATGCCTTGCCTATAAGGTTATAGGTTGTCATATTCATTTCAGAAAGAGGATGCATCTGGTCGCCGATTGAACAGCCTGCACCGTTTGCAACGCTTAAAGCAGTTTCATAAATGAGGGCATTTGGGTGCTTGTAGCCACCGAATTCACCCCAGCTATGATGGAATTTACCTGTCATACCAAGGAAATCCTTGTTTTCAACAGTGCGTGTGTAAGCAGCTGAAAGCGGAAAATGGTCGTAGCCCCAACCTCCTGTGGGCAAGCTTTCAAGCTCAAGGTGAGTATTTGAATCAATATAGCGGTAATCACCTTTTGGAATATGACCGCTATTATGAAAAATTGTCGCAGTTGCGCTATGCTTTCTTACTGCTTTATTTGTTTCTTCAAGATATTTATTAAATACTGATTGAGCAAATTTATTCAAATCTTCTGCATTTTCAATATCAAGACCGAAAGCCTTCATATCGCTGACGCATTTGTCACAATAGCAAATTCTTGGAGAAATAATATCAAGAAAAATACCGCAAGGGTTATATTTCACCATAACCTCTTCAATCTGCTTACAAAGAAAATCAAGATAGCCTGTATTAAAGCAAAGAAGATGAAAATGCACCTCTTTGTTATATTTTTCTATACCTTCTTTTTCAAGAGAGGGGCAAAAACGCCATTCGGGGCGTTTAAGATATTCTTTTTCATCAAAACCTGCAGAAATATAAACGGGAGCATTAACATTAATTTCCTTGCAGGCTTCAAGCTGAGCACCAAGCAAATCGAAATCTAATTGAGGGTGAATTTCATTAACCTCGGTAGGGTGGTAAGACCAACCGTGATGGCATTTTGAAAATACGGTAATTGAATCAATATGACCCGCCTTCAAAGCAGCCTGAAACTGTTCCTTTGAAAAATTATTACCAACCGGTACATATTCGCTGGTATGAAAATCAAGATGAACCTGTCTTTTTCTGAGCATAATAATACCCCCAAAATAATCTATAAAACCATTATATAAAACAAAGGACGATAATGCAAGAATGTTGTTGCTTTTCAAAAATATTTGTGATAACCTGAAATTATAAAACTTTCAGAGGTGGATAATATGAAATTAGGTATAATAAACGGTTGGGAAGAAGGCAATATCAAATATGTCAGCGAAAAGGGTCTTGAAGCTGTTGAATTTTGCGTTAATCATAATTATAATTCAGCAGAATTTCTTGCAAAAGCATCTGATATTAAAGGCTATTGCGAAAAATATGGTGTAAAAGTAGGTTCAATGGGCAGATGGGGAATGAAGAGAATTGACGATACTGGTGAAATTATACCTGAAGCCTTGCAGGATGATAAAAATATTATAGATGCCGCATCAATAGTCGGTTGCCCCGTATATAATTGCGGTGTTAATTATACCGAAAATAAAAGCTTCTATGAAAACTGCGAAATTGCGATTAATTATCTGAAAGAGCTTATTTCTTATGCGGAAAATAAAAAAGTAAAAATAGCAGTATATAATTGTAATTGGGAAAACTTTGTTATTGAGCCAAAAGCTTGGTATCCTGTGCTTTCGGCTCTTCCGACTCTTGGTATAAAATATGACCCGTCTCATTGTCTGAGCAGAGGTGGCAACTACCTTGCTGAAATCAGAGATTGGGGCGAACGGTTTTATCATTTCCATCTTAAAGGTGCTGTTTACATAGATGGCGAGCATTATGACGATGCACCTGCAGGTCTTGATATGATAGAATGGAAAGCCGTTATGGATTTGCTTTACATAAAGAATTATGACGGTATGCTCTCTATTGAGCCTCATTCGAATTATTGGAAAGGAAAAAAAGGTCAATGGGGAATTGATTACACAATAAACTACTTCAGACCGATGATTATGCCGGAAGATTACGAATACGAAAATAACCCTTATATGCCGTAAATTAAAAACCGCAACTCCTTATTAATTAAGGAGTTGCGGTTTTGTTCTTTATATAGACCAGAAGCTGTCAATAAAACGTGTTGCACGGTGAGGGAAAGCGCGGAAGAAATCGGAAGCGTTGTTTTTCAATTCAACACCATCTATATAAACAGCGGTCTGAGCAGTGTGACCCTCACCTGCAAGGAGAAGTCTTGCGGCTGCAGGGGGTGTGAGTGAGATGTCATAGCCACCATCAGTTCTTCGGGTAACGGTTGCTTTGCCGTTTTCATATTCAACATCAAATATGCCTTTATTCTGTTCTAAATCATCAAGGCTCAATATGCTGAATTTGCCGTGTTCTTGGGGATAAACATTATTTTCAAGCAGTTTTTTAAGGTTATAAATTCGCCCTGCATAGCCTTTATCGTATTCATAGTTGATGTGGTCAATTCTATCAACAAGGCAAGCAAAGGGTGAACCGGGGTACTGTTTTTTTATAACTAGTGTTTTAACGATACCATCGTAGTTTCTTAAAAAACCTATAATTCCTTTAAGGGCATCGGGTGTCAGCACAAATAACTCCTCTGCAACAAGCCGGTCGGGACGATTTACCTTAAAACGCACATATCCGTCAGCTTCTCCTAAAGCATTTCGGTGAATATAGGTATAATCTGCATCCTCAAGAGGAGTTTTACAAAAATGCTTTTCATCCTCTCTCATAGTTATAAGATTTTCTTTGAAACCGCATTTATTGTGAAGCTCGCAAAGCTCTTTAAGCTGTTTACCCGTATAAAGCTCAACATCATTATTACGGGGAATATGTTCAAGCTTATGAAAAGGTACACTGATTGCAAAAAGGCGATTTAGATTTGCAAAACCGAATTTCTCGTAATATGAAATTGAAAAGGCTGAAAGGAAGCCTGCTACAACATCATTTTCAACGGCGATTCTGCCAACTTCATCAAAAATTGCCCTTACACCGCCCATTCTGCGATTTTCAGGCTGACTGCATATTCCGCTGAGAACAAGTGTGTTTATAAGATTTCCGCAGTAGTTGCACTTGAAATCAAATAATTCCATACCTGCAATAAGCTTGCCTTCATGAAATGCACCGAGAACGGGCATTTCAACTTCCTTATCTACTTCTTTATCGAATTTCCAGATGAATGATGCAGCAGATATCTTAAGATAATCCACATCCTCTTCAGGTTTTATCAATCTTACTTCCATAACTTTTCTCCTGAATGTTTGTTGAGTCTTATTATACCATTCTATACTAAAAATTCAATATAGAAGATTTTTAATGTGTTTATGTCCCTACCTGTTTTCTGAAATAAAAATAAAGAACCTACACTGAAGTGTAAGTTCTTTATTTGGTGCGATAGACGGGACTTGAAGGGCTGGAAAACGCACAAAACCCACAAAATCAATGATTTCTTTCAAGGAACAAAGTCCTGCCGAAAAGCAAAATAAATATTATTACACCCCAACAAAATCCCAAAACCAATTCCCTAAAAATGCCCGGATTTTAAACAAAAATTTGCAGTTTTTCGTTGTGTTTTCTATACTTTTCTATGCGAGAGATGGGATTTGGGGAAGTGAGGGTATGGGGGCAGAAAAAGACCCTCGATATTTATATATTAAGGATTTGAATCCATACAATGATTTTGTGGAGTAATCCCTATTTTTTCAATAATTAAGTCAGGAGTGACATCCTCCCAATAATTTATATAAATCAGTTTTATACCATTCGCCTCACTAAGTTTCAGTTTCAATTTGTCACGCTCGACTTGCCTATCATAATGCTCTTTTCCGCCAAAGTATTCTACAGGCTCAAAGTGCTGTTTGCCTTGATATTCGATGGCTATTTTTAAACCGCATATGTAAACATCATATGACATACTTCCTTTGGCAGTCTTCAAATAATAAGGATGGTATTGATATATTACCTTATATTGACGGTACAACTTTTTAACAATATTGTATACAAGTTCTTCTGTCTTCCAACGGTTTATAGGTTTCTTATATTGACCTCTTTCAAATTTTTCGTATTTTCCTGACTTTGCATTGTTCAATATTTCAGAAGGTAAACTGTACAAATCGACTTCTTCTTTTACATAAACATCAACATAATAATATGTTAATTGGTTTTCAAGTCTCCACAGTTTTTTCTTGCCTTCCCAAGATAAAAAGGCACTAACAAAATCTTTGCTTAATCTATAATCAAGACTGCTAGAACCATTTTGAATGAGGGTTCTTGAATTTTTGTTTGCTAACTCAGCGCCTATTTTTAGAACAAATTTGTGCACAGCACCTTTGGTATAACCTATGCCCAAACCAATATTGCCGTTGGTATCTTTCATTTCAAAGACGACAAAGTGATATAATTCTCCAGGATATGCATTGTATCTATCAATTAACTTTAATTCTGGAAAAAGATTGTTTATTATTGGAAAACGATCGATTTCTTTTCTATATGAATTAATTCCTCGAAACTTCAAAAATTCTATCGCACAATGTCCATATTTGAATTTTCTTCTGAAACTTGCGTGATTAAAATTGAATAATGAATTATGTGTTAATTCTTGAATCACAATATAATGAAAATCGCTTTTTGTTTCTCTAATATTACCACTTATTAGTTCGCCAAAACTATGTGAAGTTAAAAAGAAATCAATGACCAACTCATTTTCAATAACCAATATAATTTCATCTTCGGAAATCCATTTTTTGGTGATATTGCAATTTAACAAATATTCTTCATAAGCTTTGACAACAAAGATAAGTTTTTCTGTTATACTTATACTTGTTAAATCTATTGTTTTGTTGTTAGTATCAAGCATAATTTGTCACCTTTTATAATTGTTCTTACTCTGTACTTATATGTTTAATATCGTAATTAACGTAGTGTTGCATATCAGGAAAATCCAAATACTCTCTTTCATCTGTTTCTAAATCACGAAGAACCATTTTTTTATCAAAAGAAATGTAAATTGCGTATAAATGTTTTTGAGATAAATCAATGTTTGTAGCCATTTCACGATATATTTTTTTGAGAAGGTCTTGTATGCCTATAAGAGGAAAACCTTCAAAATCTAAAACAATTGGGTATGGAATAAAAAATATAACATTTTCATCTGCTTTTGTTTTACTGATGTTGGTTTTCATTTTTTTGAATAATTTTAATTCATTAAGAGGCTTTTTCTGTTCTTTTGAAAAACAAGCTTGAAATTCTAAAGCTTCATTGTACAATTCAGTTGTCAATGCACGAACGTCACCATTTCGGCTACCAATTATTTTTCCTTGCTTTTCATCAATAGGGATTTTCGCATCAAATTTTTTACCAGTAACAGAATCAATAAAATCACATTCACCATGAGACTGATTATCTATATGAACATAAGTGTTGGGAAAAATCCTACTTGATGCGTTCATTAAATCTAAAATGATTCTCTCATAGTTACCTGATTTAATCAAATCTTTGATATCATTATGAATAGTTGAGTGTATACTGTAATAATTCTTTAATAATTCCATTTTGTTTGCCACTTCAATTATGAATTTTCTTTTATTATATCATGTTTTTAGTGTGCATACAATATTGGCTGAGCGGAACAAGTCTGATTCTGTTTTATATAGATATTTCTTCACTATAACCTCTTACCTGCACCAAAAATCGACAGGTTTAGTGAAGAGTGAATAGTTAAGAGTGAAAAAGTAAAAATCGACATCCTTCTTTCGAAGAATGTCGATTTTTGGTGCGAGAGACGGGACTTGAACCCGTACGGGATTACCACACGCCCCTCAAACGTGCGCGTCTGCCGATTCCGCCACTCTCGCGAGTGCTTA
>JAZNTA010000126.1:0-96257 GCA_045591525.1 Acutalibacteraceae bacterium
TAAAGGTCACCGTATTCTTCCTGATAGTCAGAAAGTCTTTCTCTCATGTGATTAAGAACATCCTTAGCAAATTCCTGTGTTTCTTTTGTTGTCATATCTTTACGGAGCCATTTTGCATTAAGACCAACCTCGTTCATACCGATAAGACCGATTGTTGAGAAGTGGTTTGTAAATGTTCCAAGGTAACGCTTTGTGTATGGATAAAGACCTTCGTCAAGAAGCTTTGTAATAATTCCTCTCTTAACCTTAAGTGAACGAGCAGAAATATCCATAAGCTTATCGAGTCTCTTGTAGAAATCTTCTGCATTTTCAGCAAGATATGCAATTCTTGGTAAGTTGATTGTAACAACACCAATTGAACCTGTGCTTTCACCACTACCGAAGAAACCACCGCTCTTCTTTCTTAATTCACGAAGATCAAGACGAAGTCTGCAGCACATTGAACGAACATCGCTTGGTTCCATATCTGAGTTTACATAGTTTGAGAAGTATGGAGTACCATATTTTGCAGTCATTTCAAAGAGAAGCTTGTTGTTCTCAGTTTCTGACCAGTCAAAATCACGGGTAATTGAATATGTTGGAATTGGATATTGGAAACCACGACCATGAGCATCGCCCTCAATCATAACTTCAATGAATGCTTTGTTAACCATATCCATTTCTTCTTTACAATCACCATAAGTGAAGTCCATTTCTTTACCACCTACAATAGCAGGCATATCTTTAAGGTCAGCTGGAACAGTCCAGTCTAAAGTGATGTTTGAGAATGGAGCTTGTGTACCCCAACGAGATGGTGTATTTACACCGAAAATGAATGATTCAATACACTTTTTAACGCCTTTGTAATCAAGGTTATCTACTTTTACAAATGGAGCTAAGTAAGTATCAAATGATGAGAAAGCCTGCGCACCTGCCCACTCATTCTGCATAATGCCTAAGAAGTTAACCATCTGGTTGCAAAGAGTTGCAAGGTGACTTGCGGGAGCGGATGTAATTTTACCGGGAACACCGCCGAGACCTTCCTGAATTAGCTGTTTAAGAGACCAACCTGCACAGTAACCTGTAAGCATTGAAAGGTCATGTATATGAAGGTCACCGCTACGATGAGCATTAGCAACTTCTTCATCATAAACTTCTGAAAGCCAATAGTTAGCAGTAATTGCACCGGAGTTAGAAAGAATAAGACCACCTACTGAATAAGTAACTGTGGAGTTTTCTTTAACACGCCAGTCTGTAACCTTAACATAGCTGTCAACAAGGTCCTTATAGTCAAGGATAGTTGATTTCATATTACGGATTTTTTCACGATTTTTTCTGTAAAGAATATATGCCTTTGCAACATCCGCATAACCTGCCTGAACGAGAACAGATTCAACACTGTCCTGAACATCCTCAACTGCAACAAGATTGTTGCTGATTTTGGGTTCAAAGTTTGCTGTAACCTTGAGTGCAAGGAAATCGATGATGTTATCATTATACTGTTTATTACATGCTTCAAAAGCCTGTTTGATAGCAATTGCAATTTTTTCAATATTAAAATCTGCAATTTTGCCGTCACGTTTAATTACCTGATACATAATTCTCCCTCTTTCATATTATTGTTTATTAAGTTTGCTCCGGAGCATAACCACTCCCCAAAGCGACCGTAAATGATAATAGCAGATATGTTGCGTTTTGTCAACATATAAAACACAATATCTTGTGTTAATTTTCAGAAACTTTTCCGATGAAGCACAAGATATTGTCGCCTTTTTGTGAAAATATAGTAAATATTCACAGTTATTTTGCTGTCTTTTTGTGTAATATTTTGTCGATATTCCTTATAAGAATAATATCTGCCACAATATATTGTGCTTTATCTCAACATATTGTAGCAGATATTGAAATTATATTCCTCTTATTTGAGCATTCGGAATGTATTTTTTTACTCTTTCAAGCATTTCATACATAGTTGATTTGCTGACACCCTTGCAAGAGTTGTCGATAAGCTGACCTGAATCCACAAAATTTTGCAAAAAGTAACGCTTTGTCCCCTGAATCCATTCTGCAAGTTTCTCAATATCATCAACAGTATGAAAATTCTCAGTAACAGTAGTTCTGAATTCATATTCTATACTACTGTTTTCTAGGAGTTCTATACTCTTTTTGACGGGGGCAATATCAAAATTTTCAATACCAACCGTTACACCATATTTTTCAGGACAATTCTTGATATCCATAGCCACATAGTCAACAAGACCCAGTTGAAGAATCCCATCAAGCTTATCAGGGAAACAGCCGTTGGTATCAAGCTTTACTGCTATTCCTGTTTCTTTAAGCTCATATAGAAAACGTTCTATATCTTTCTGCAAAAGAGGTTCTCCGCCTGTAATTGCAATACCATCTAAAACATTTTTTCTTTTTTCAAGATGTGCGAAAATCTCTTCTTCAGTAAAATAATCGTCATCCATTTCCGTAACCAACAAAGCATTATGGCAAAACGGACAACGCAAATTACAACCTCCCGTAAAAACGGTACACGCCGTTCTTCCGGGAAAATCTAATAATGTTAACTTTTGAAAACCTTTAATCAACATGTTTATCACCGATAAAATTATACCTGTCAGAATATGTTTCGTCAACCGTAATTTCTCCTGCAAAAAGCTATTTTTGCTCCAAAACCTGCCGAACCCCAATATTTATACAATTTATATAATAATTTAACTGTATTTTGTGTATTTACATTTGGAGATAACTGTGTTATAATATCGATACGTATAAAGATAAATTGGAGGAAATTATCATGAAAACAAAAAAAGCTTTAGCTGTCCTTTTGGCGGTTGTTATGCTTGTAATGCCTTTAGCAGTATTTTCTTTTGCTGCTACAAGCGAAATTGTAACAAAACCACTCAAAACAGCATATAATGATTCCGAACATTTCAATCCTCAGGGTCTTGTTATTCTTGTTGATGGCAATAATATTGTTTATACACCTGCCGATACAAAATTCCGTTTTGACCCCGAACTTGATGAATTGCTTAGTGTTGAAACAACAAGCATTGATGTTTACTATAGCAATGAGCTTGTAGCCAACATTCCTGTTACCGTAGAACATATTCTTGGTGAACTTACTGCTGTTGGTAATGGTCATGGCAAATACTGCCTTGGTTGTGGTTCTCTTCATGAGTTTGAAAATCACTACGATTACTCTCAAGGTGATCCTGATAAATATGAACCTTCAGCTGGCGATTATGATTATGTTGTTGAATGGATTCCCAATGATGATGGTGGTATATTCGTACCGCAAACTACAACCGGTCGTTGTTCTGTTTGCGATGCTGAAGTTACCAGAAACATTCCCGACTCAGAGACCTTCCTTTCTATTTTTGAAGGTGAAACAATGAGCGGAATGGAAAGTATGATTTTATCATTTTTCAATATGATTGTTGTTTCCTTAATTCAAATGCTTGTTGGCATTTCTTAATTTGGAGGTGTTGGTTTAATTATGAAAACTAAAAAAATTCTTGCAGTAATACTTGCTATTGCTTTACTTTTCACCCTAATGACCACTAATGTTTTTGCAGCAGAGGGCCTCAAATTCCAGACAACGGATAATATTGCGCTCTCAACTGATTATACATTGGCACCCGAAAACTTTGAAATTTCACTTTCTATAAACGATAACAAAATATGTGCACTTGATGGTACATCAAGAGTTCACACAGATGAAATCACTTCATTTTCTGCAGTTTACACCGACATAAATGGTACAACTTATTCTTATGATTACATCACATCTCCCGAAGAGTTTTTTGGTATTTTTGAAACAAGAAATGCCGATGTGGATTTTGCTGAAATCTATAACTCTGATAAAGAGCCCGAATACCATTTAAAAGTCAATGACATTACTCTTATTGCTGACATTACTGTATCTTTTGAAGACAATTCAGTTTTCGGTGCATTAGAGTATGATGTTTCTATCAATGGTTTTTCTGCTCCCGCTCTCTCAACCGGTGCTTTGGGATTCGGTGATACAAACATTCTTTCTATTCCCACAGAGCTTAATTTAACAGGTGCATTTTTTGATTTCCCTGTAATTGCATCAACACCTGTTGTAATTTCAAAACCCGTAAAAACAATTTATACAGATGCTGAGAAATATGATGCAACCGGTTTAGAAATCGAAATTACAACAACAGCCGGTGCAACAGGTACTTTCACATATAATGACACCAATGCTCATTTGTTTAATTTCAATCCCACAAACAAAGAAAACCTTACAGTTGATAATTTAGAGGTTATCACTTATCTTAGTGGTGTAGAAATTCTCAAAACTCCCATTGACGTTACTCATCAATGGTCCGATGGATACGTAAACATCACAACATATAAATATACCCCTAACAAACCCGGTTATCATGCTATTGTTTGTGAAGGTTGTGGCGAAACACATGATGCGCAGCCACATGTTATTGACGAAAACACCTGGACATATAACAATGACCAGACATTTGTTGAAAACGGCACAGAATCAACAAACTGTCTCACTTGTAATGCTGTTATAACGAGAGATACAGTCGGCACAGCTGATTTTAACACAGCTTTTGCAGATATGCATTTTATTAAGGTAATATTTGAATACATTAATATGCTTCTCCAACTTATTGGCGCAGCTATTTAACGATAATTTCCATCCTTCAATAAATCAACCGCTACTCGAAAGAGTGGCGGTTTTTTTTCATTTAAAGGCAATTATGTTAAACATTTATTTTTTAAAAACAAGTTGACAAACACAAATATATATGCTATTTTATAACTGTGATAGGTGTAATATCACAGTTACACCGATATTCAGGAGGTGATGAAGTGATTATTATTGACCCGAGAAGTCGGACACCAATTTTTGAACAAATTAAAGAACAAATAATCAATTTAATCAATATTGGTGAGCTTAAACCCCATGATAAATTACCCTCAATACGCCAATTGGCATCTGACTTGGAGCTGAATGTTAACACCGTTAAACGTGCCTTTCAGGAATTAGAAAGTGAGCGAGTTACCTATTCACTCCCCGGAAAAGGTGTTTTTGTTAGCGAAAATGCAGTTGCCAATCAAATTGTTTTAGAAAATGCAGAAGCGGAGTTAAACCGTATATTAGCTTCATCAAAGGCAAAAGGTGTATCTCTTGACAGAGTTATTTCTCTGGCAAAAAACATTTATGGAAAGGGTGATAATAATGATTGAAATTAAATCCGTGACAAAAAGCTATGGCAACTATGTAGCAATTGACGATATTAATATTACAGTTGAAGATGCCTCTGTTTTAGGTCTTGCAGGCTTTAACGGAAGTGGTAAGACCACCTTATTAAATGTATGTGCAGGAATATTTAAAACTGACAAAGGTTGCGTTTTGTTGGACGGCAAGGATGCTTTCGACAACGATGTTGAAAGAGCAAACCTTTTCTATCTTTCCGACAATTTTTATTTCCCTGTTACAGCTTCCATAAAATCCGCCGCAAAATTTTATGAAAATTACTTTCCGAATTTTGATTTTAAAATTTTGCAATCTGTTTGTGAAATTTTCGGACTTGATATTAAGAAAAATGTGAGAAGTCTTTCAAAGGGTATGACAAAGCAAGCGGCTCTTGCAATTGCGTTTGCTACTAAACCCAAATATCTTCTCATTGACGAAACATTTGATGGACTTGACCCTCATAAAAAAGAGCTTTTAAGAAAGCTTTTACTTGAATATATTAATGATACAGGTGCGTCTGTTATTATCAGCTCCCACGATTTAGGTGAAATTTCGGGAGTTTGCGACCATATTGTTATTATTAATGGAAAGAATGTTATTTTGAACTGTCCCATTGAAGATGTAAGCGAGCATTTTAGAAGAGTTAAAATGATGTTCTCCCAACCCGTAACAGAAAGCACATTTAAAGGCATTAATTACCGCAAAATTAAACTTTCAGGCAGGGCTGTTTCTATGATAGTGTGCGGTGACGTTCAAAGCGAAATTCAAAAGCTTAACACTTTAGGTGCAGAAAGCATTGAAACAACTCTTCTGACATTAGAAGAAGTATTTTCAGAAGAAACGGAGGCAGTGACTGATAATGAAAAAATCAAATCAATTTTCAAATAAATTAATAGCAAGAAAAGATTTAATAAACAGCATTTCTGCCCTTTCTGCCTTTATAATAGTTATATTCGGGATTTTAATGTTCCTTATGGTGCTGAATCCCGAGCAGGATAAAATAGCCGGAAAAACAACCTTTTATATTGAACAATATCTGCACTCATCAGACACACCTTCTTTATACCATTTCTGTTGCGAACACGAAAATGTTTTTCTTTTCGCTATAATAGGTGGTTTAGCTTTAGGTATTTCCCAGTTTGAATTTTTGCACAGAAAGAAATATTGTTCCACACTTTTGAGCTTCAGTATAAAAAGGAACAAGCTCTTTTTAAACCGTTTGATTATACCATTAGCATTGGCTATCTTTTGCATTATGCTCCCCTATGCTATTGCCTTAAAACTAAATATAGAGGTTTTTGGTTTTAAGGCTGATATGTTCCCTTGGTTCTTTTTTGAGCTTATAAGAGTTATCAGAGTATTCCTTACTTGCTACACTATTTCAATTGTGGCTTGTATGTTTTCAGGAAGAACAATTGAAGCTGTTGCAGGAGCAGTGTCCATAGCATTTTTACCTTTAGCAGCTGCAACTTTAACAGATATAATTTTTGACTTATCTCTCTTCGGATATGCCGGTCCTTACTACTCACACACTACTGATGTTTTAGTAAAAGCAGACCCAATATTTATATCTTCTCTTATGTTTTCAAGAGGGTTTGACAGAGCCCATCCTATAAACACACCCTTAGATTCAGATGCAATTATTCAGATAGTCTTTTCAATAATATGGATATTAATCAGCGTTGCAGTAATAGCTTTTGCTAACCGTTATTTCTGCAAAAAATTCAAGCCCGAAAGCTCCGGCTTCAAGGGTAACAATAAAGGTATGTCAATAATTATTTCCTTTACCGCTCCCCTTTTCCTTTCTGCCATAGCTATTGATTATTTTCAGAATCAGTTTTCTCCCATAGTCTCTAATAGCGTAGCCTTATTAGTAATTGTATTAGGCATAGCTTTTGGTTTCATAGCATCAATTATCAGTGGACTTGTAATTCACCTCACCCACAAAAAGCTAAAAATCTCGCTAATTGGCGGATTAGCATTGGGCGGCACTATCGGTATAGTAACAATTTTAGGTATTACAGGTATATTCGGAACATATCACAATGCACCAAAAGCCGAAGAAATATCCAAAATAGAAATAACAGCACCGTTCAATGATTTTTTCCCTAATCTTAACGGGGAACCTTATTTCATACGCCAATACATTTGCGAATCGACCACCGCTTTAGTTATAACCGAAGAAAATGACATAGAAACCATTCTTGAACTACATAAAAAAGCCTCAAAAAAGAGTGAAGATACAACTGCTTCCAGATTCGAAATCGTATATACACTTAATGATGGCTCAAAAATTATCAGAAATTACGAAAAGCTCAGTTGCGATGCAACGGAAGAAATACTCAGGCTATGGGACACAAAAGCCGCAAAAGAACTATATAAGAACTGTCTTTTCCCCAAAATAAATGGTACTGAAAACCTTGATATTTCTCCACGTTACAGCATAATGGGTTGTGAACATCCCTATATTATGGATTACTATGACAACGATGCTTTTATACTCATTAAAACAAGAGATGGTGAAATAAAATCCGTACTTGATGAAATTACCGAAGCTGATTTCATCAAACTGAAAAATGCAATTTATGAAGATATTTGTAAGATAAGCTCTTCAGAATGGTTTACTCCTAAAGAAGCTCAAATCGGTACACTTTCCTTTAGCTTTGCATCTTATCAAAACAATTACGCACCAAACGAAGCAAAATGTTTAAATTTCTATATTAACCCCAATATGAAAAACACAGTAAAAGCACTAAAAGACCTTGACCTCTACAAGCACTTTGAATGTAAAAAAGAAATAGAAGAGGTTTTGGTTGGTGATATCAGAGATTATTCCGTTTGGGAAAATCAAACCTTAAGTGAAAGCAAAAATGCTGAAATCCACCAGCCATTCTTCACATCCGGCTCTGACGGATTTATAGCTATTTGCTTCAATACCGAAGAAGCGGGTTACACTAAGCCACCTGTAAAGGAAGTAACAGATAAGCTTCAGATTAAAACCTTAACAGAAAAAGGCTATATAGCATATAACATCTTAAATAACGGAAGAATTGTTTTCGTAAAATACACAGACGGAACGTATTCATCTTATGTAATCCCTTACGAAAATAAGAGGTGATACTATGAATAAACTTATTAAATTGCAATCACAGCTTTAGTTGCTTTAGCTTTAGTAATAAGTGGGTATTATTTCATATATTTACCAAACTATTATGATATTAAAATTGGTATTTCAACACCCGTTGAAGATGACGGACAATACTTTGAGGATTTTATAATACATTATTCTCATATGCCTGAAAATAAAGTGCCTTTGGCGGAAGAGCTTACCAATACTAAAAATGATTTCAGAATGAATTTCTATGATGAGCACAAGGAAGATGATTATCATATTGAAATTGAATTCACCTTTGAAAAAGGTAAAACAATTGTCACCTATACGGGTACAATAACCGATGGTCAAACAGGTGTTGAAGAACCTTTTGAAAAAGAATTCGTTCACGATTTCATTCTCACAAAAAATATACAAGAATAAAAGAAAGGAGCGTTCCTTATGAAAAGAAAATTGTTAGCGCTTATTCTTGCGTTGATTGTTACATTTTCAATCGTAGGTGCCTGGTATTACACCTCTTACCCAACAATCAGTGTTGGAAAAATGATAGCTTCAAGCAGTGATAATTTTGAAACAGAATTTCATAGTGAAAGATTAAGTATCACTTCCGCTGTAATCGGCTTCTTACCCGATTCCCCGTTACAAAGAGCAAAAATAGATGAAGTTATGAAATGGAACGACCCTATAGTTCTTGAGCTTACCGAACACAGCAAAGAGGGCGGCTCAGCCTATAACATTGTGCTTTCGGGTGAGATAGAAAACGGCAAAACAACCTTACGATATGAAGGTTATATTATAAAAAAAGATGGCAAAAGAATCGACTACAGACAGGAAAAAACATTTGATTTTGTTCTTTGCTCGGAAAAAAGATTTTTTACTGACAAACTTTAAAGATTAAAAAAGCTGTTGGATTTTTACAATAAAAATCCAACAGCTTTTATTTTATTCAGTATATTCAGTTAATTCAAGAACCTCACCGGCAACACCGGTTTCAAGTGCTTCCACGCCTTTAAGCTTCTTTTGAATAATATCATTTCTGTGACGGGCTTCGTCAAGAGATTTTCCTGCCTCATCAATTTTCTTTCTTGCCTTTTCAAGAACATTTCCAAAAGTTTCGTATTGGGTTTTAGCCGCACCTAAAAGCTTTCTCACTTCATCGGCTTTTTCATTTATTGCCATAGCCTTAAAGCCCATAGCAAAGGAATTGAGAAGAGCTGTTATTGTGGAAGGACCTGCAATCATAACATTCTGTGCCTGCAATTTTTCTGCAATACCGCTTTTTGAAGATGCTATTTCTGCATAAAGGCCTTCCGTTGCAAGGTAAAGAACTGCAAAAGGAGTTGTCTGAGGAACAACAATATATTTTTTTATATCCTTTGCCTCTGCAAGAACCCTATCCTCAAGAGCTTTTCTTGCTGCCTGCAAGCCATCGGGGTCTGCTCTGTCTGCCGCATCGCAAACACGAACATAATCTTCTAACGGAAATTTTGAATCTATTGGTAAGAATATATCTTCGCCGTTTTTATCACTATTAGGAAAACGAATAGCAAACTCAACATGCTCGCTATTGTTTTTTGGTGAATAGTTTTTAACATAAAGACCGGGAATTGTCTGGTCAAGGATTGATTCAAGCTGAACCTCTGCCCAGGTACCTCTCGCTTTTACATTGGTAAGAATTCTGTTGAGAGAGGTTACATTTGTTGTAACCCCTTGAGAAAGTTCTTTCATTTCACCGAGAGATTTATAAACATTTTCAAGCTGTTCGGAAACAGTTTTAAATGAGGAATTAAGGCGGGTTGAAAGAGTTGCTGTAAGTTTTTCATCAACAGTTACACGCATTTCTTCAAGCTTCTTTTCGTTGCTCTCCTGCATTTTGGAAATAGATTCACCTATTACCTTTGACTGTCTTTCAGAGCTTTGAATATTCTGCTCCTGAATAGACTTTAAAGAAGCGGAAATTTTTTCGGTTAAGTCGATTCGGCTCTGATAATTCTCCTTAAGCATTTGGCTTAACTTATCTTCAATTTTACTGAGAGAAGCCGTTGTTTCTTCACGGGATTCCTTGCCGGCTCTCGCCATTTCCTCACGGTTACGGCGAAACTCCTCATAAATTGCATCGTTATTCTTATTTTTCTTTAAAGAAAGAACAAGAACAATACAAACAATTGAAAGTGCAACAGTTAATGCACCGAATAATATAATTAAGATTTCTGTAGTCATAAAACGTCCTCAAGATGCCAGTTACCAGATGCCAGATGCCAATTAAGCAAATAGCCGTTAGCAATTAGCAAAACACTTACATTTCTTCCCAATTTCTTGATCTCTCAACGGCTTTATGCCATCCGCAGATCATTTTTTCTCTTGAAGCTCCATCAATTGTAGGAACAAAAATTCGGTCGACTTCGCGAACGCGTTCAATTTCATCAAAATCCTGCCAAAAGCCAACAGCCAGACCCGCCATATATGCGGCACCCAAAGCAGTTGTTTCAACAAGCTTAGGGCGGTTAACCTTGGAAGAAGTGAGATTTGCCTGTATCTGAAGAAGAATATTACTTACAGATGCACCACCGTCAACTCGCATTTCACTCATTAAAATGCCACTGTCTTTAGACATAGCATCAACAAGGTCTGTAACCTGAAAAGCTATGCTTTCAAGAACCGCTCTTGCAAAATGAGCCCTGTTTGCACCTCTTGTCAGACCCATAATGCAACCTCTTGCATACATATCCCAATAAGGAGCACCAAGACCTGTAAATGCAGGAACAAGATAAACTCCGTTAGAATCCTTAACGCTTTCTGCAAGGAAATCACATTCGCTGGGCTCAGAAATAAGTCTTAATTCATCGCGAAGCCATTTTATAACTGAACCTGCATTAAACGCACTACCCTCAAGGTCATAAGTCACTTTGCCGTTAATACCCCATGCAATACCTTCAATAAGGTTATTTTGAGAGTGAATACGCTTGTCACCTGTATTCATAAGAAGAAAACAGCCTGTGCCATATGTATTCTTTGCCTGACCTGCTTTAAAACATGCCTGACCGAAAAGAGCTGCCTGCTGGTCACCGATAGCACCGGAAATGGGAATACCGGTTAATGCTTTAAGACCGGGGATATCTTCAGAAACATAGCCATAAACAGAGCTGCTCTCTCTTACCTCAGGAAGAATGCTCATAGGAATACCAAGCTCGTTACAAAGCTTTTCATCCCAGCAAAGCTTTTCAATATCAAAAAGCATCGTTCTTGCAGCGTTGCTATAGTCAGTAATATGAACCTGCTTATTGGTTAAGTTCCAGATAAGCCAGGTTTCAACTGTACCGAAAAGAAGCTTTCCGTCCATAGCGAGAGTTCTTGCTTCAGGAACATTGTCGAGAATCCATTTGATTTTTGTTGCACTGAAATAAGCATCAATAAGAAGACCTGTTTTTTCTTTTACATAGTCCTGGAGTCCGCTTTCTTTAAGCTTTTCGCAAATTGCCGCAGTTCTTCTGCACTGCCACACTATTGCATTATATACAGGCTTACCTGTGTCTTTATCCCAAAGAATTGTTGTTTCTCTTTGGTTAGTAATACCAATTGCAGCAATTTCTTTAGGGTCTATTTTTCCGTATTCAATAGCCGCAGAAAGAGAACGAAGCTGTGAATCAAGAATTTCATAAGGGTTATGCTCCACCCAACCTGAATTGGGGTAAATCTGTTCAAATTCATATTGTGCTTTTGAAACAATTCTGCCTTTTTTATCAAAGACGATTGTTCTTGAACTTGTTGTGCCCTGGTCAAGAGCAAGAACATATTTCTTCATATTAAATCCCCCAAAATATAATTTTATTGAACTGGCTGAACGGTCGGCCATTGAAAATCTTCGTATTTAATTAAATGGTCTTTTTCAAATTCAATGCCTTTTAATTTAGCATTTAAAGTATTTCCTATACCAACTGTAGTTTTCGCTACATAAACTTTTGATTGGTATAATGCAGTGTATGATAATACATTGTTTGTTGCAACCTCAACAACGATTGTAAGAACACAGTTTTTAAATTCACGAAGCATTGCACTTTCACCTGAACTTAGTTTCATAAGTTTCATCAAGGTGGTGTTCTGCTCAGCTATCATATCAGATGTATTAAAAACTTTCGCATATGCAGACTGATTTGCCATTTCAATTTCAGAATCAGGAAGTGCAATTTGTATTGTCAATTGACCTGACTCTGCATCATATACAGCTTTTGAACCAAAAACATCAGAAGTAGAAAGATTAGATACATAATCTTCATTTTCAACTGATACCAAGGAGAAATCATCACTACCGAAAGGTATAATTATGCTTTCATTTTCCTTATCGTCCTCAGTTAAGCTATCCTTAACCATAGACGCAATACCCTCTGCACTTGCATTTCCCAAAACCGGGAGCTCAACCTCTTTAATGTTAAAATCAGTAAGGTTGTCAGATTCTGTCTTGGTTATTGTCGCTGCAATATATTGCTTTTCTTCACTTTCGGTAACTTTTATTCTGTTAAGATAGGCGTTGAAATATGCAACAAGACTTTCCTCATTGTTGAAAACCCCGCCACCATCAAATCCATTAAATGCACCTGATGGTTGAAGCGATGCCAAACCTGCAGCCCCTCGAAGAATCTGACGGGCATCAAAAATTGTAACTTCACCATCAAAGTTTACGTCTGCCCGTTTCAACTGTTCTTCATTCTCTAAACAAGCAACACCTGCAGCTATTTGAAGTGCCAGACGTGCATCATCTGTATCAACATCATATTCCTTGGTAGCTTCATTAATTAAGCCGTCAACATCACCATAAAGTATTTCCTCTGTATATGCAGCATTTGCAACAAAACCGAGTGACATTACTGAAAACAAAAGTGAAGCAACCGTTAAAACAGTAATAAATCTTTTAAACATCAGCTTTTCTCCTTTATCTGATAGCTTCTAAAATATCTTTTACAGACCCTAAAACATATTCGGGTCTTACATCGCTTTTTTCATAATCTTCCACAGTAGTTTCACCGGAAAGAACGAGAACGGAGGTTACACCTGCATTTATACCTGTTTTAACATCGGTATAAATTCTGTCACCAACCATTGCGATTTGTTCATAAGGAACTCCTTCTCTTTTTGCAAGAATATCAATCATTGTTCTGTCGGGCTTTCCTAAGAAAATCGGTCTTCTTTTAACCGCATTTTCAAACATATCTGCAAAGCTTCCGCAATCGGGAAGATATCTGCCACCTTCAATGGGGCAAACCATATCAATATTAGTTGCGTAATAATCTGCACCGCCATCAAGAAGGTCACAAACTATACGGATTTTCTTATAATCAAGCTCAGTATCATAGCCTAAAAGAACAGTATCAGCACCTATACCATCCTCGCTGATATTAACACCATATTTTTTAAGCTCGGTTTTGAGGGACTCTGTTCCGCAAACATAAACTAAAGAATCTTTTTTATTTTCCTGCAAGAACATTCCCGCTGCCATACCCGATGTAAAAACATTTTCTTTTTCACAGGGAAAATCCAACGAACGCATTTTTTCAACATAGTCCATAGCATTTTTCGAGGAATTATTTGTAAGAAAAATAAAATTCTTTCCTTGCTTTTTAAGAGTTTCAAGGAACTCCTTTGCACCGTCAATGGGGTCATAGCCTAAATTAACCGTACCATCCATATCAAGCAAATATAATGTTATATCTTTTAAATCTGCCATAATCTTACCTACCGTATAATCTGTTTAATTCTTTTAATTCCTGTTTGTTTATTAAATTGAGTTGGTCTTTTGTTATTCTGTAAAGCCAGTTACCCTCTGCTCTGCCGGGAACATTAAGTCGGGTATCGTTACCATAACCCAATAAATCTTGGACAGGAAAAATTGCAAGACCTGCATTACTTGCCATAATTGTTCTGATTATTGCTCTGCAACCTTTTTCGTTCCATTGATTTTCGTCGCATACGCAATACCGCATAATTTCATTTTTCTGGTCAATTGGTGTCTCCCATAAATAGCCCAAAAGAGTATTATTGTCGTGCGTGCCTGAATATGCAACACAATTGTTTATGTAATTATGAGGTTTATGGGGTGTCTCTCCTCCAAAAAATCCGAACTGGAAAACTCTCATACCGGGGAAACCACTTTCCTCAACAAGTTCAACAACCTCTTTGGTTATATCTCCCAAATCTTCTGCAATTATGAGTTTATCTCGCGAAACACTTTTAATTGCATTAATAAGCTTCATTCCGGGACCTTTCACCCATTTGCCATCTTTAGCTGTTTTTGCGTCACCTTTCACTGCCCAAAAGCTTTCAAAGGCTCTGAAATGGTCAATTCTTATGCCATCAAAAAGTTCAAGATACGAGGAAGCTCTATCTTTCCACCATTTATAATTTTCTTTTTCCATTGCTGTCCAATCATAGAGAGGATTACCCCAAAGCTGACCATCTTCAGCAAAATAATCCGGTGGAACTCCTGCAACATCAGTCATTTTATTGTTATCATCAATAAGAAACAAGCCCCTGTTAAAATAAACATCTGAAGAATCAAAGGAAACATAAATAGGCACATCGCCTATAATTTTTACACCTTTTTCGTTAGCATATTTTTTAATATCAGCCCATTGAGTGAAAAATTCGTACTGAATAAAACGCCAACCAAACTCTATTTTTTCATCGAGCACTTCGTTCTCCCACAAAGTCCACTCTTTATTCTCATTAGCATACTTAAGAGCCATAAAGGTACAAAAGTCTTTAAGATGCTTGTTCTGAAAAATAAAACCATTTATATCTGCTTTTTGTTCAGCATTAACTCTTTGAGAAGCGGTTATAAGAAGATTGACTCTTTCTATGCTCAATCTTTCAAATTCACAAGAGTAGGGCGTTTTCTGACGGGCATTATCGAGTTCATCCAATGTCAAAAGACCTTTGTTATAAAGCTTTTCCAAATCCACAAAATAAGGATTACCTGCAAAGGTTGAATATGATTTATAAGGCGAGTTGCATTCATCAACAAGACCAAAAGGAAGCACCTGCCAATATGAAAAACCACAATCCGAAAGAAAATCTATAAATTCCTTTGCAGAGTCGCTAAAGCCACCGCAAGAATAGTCTCCCCAAAGGGATGATATATGTAAAAGCACACCGCTTTTTCGTTCCATCAAAAACCACCACTGCAAGACATAATTATATATATTATAGTATAACACATTATAATGTTTTTTGTAAATAGACAAAGAACCAAAAGGCTCTTTCAAATTATGTAAACAATGACAATTTAAAGCAAAAAACAAACTGCCTTGATTTCTTATAACTAAATCAAGACAGTTTGTATTTTATTGTTGCGTATACATTTACTAAAAATAATCAACGCCAAAAACTTACAACGCACTATATTATGGTTCCCAAAAAACATTTTCTTTAATAATTGATGCAGGATTACCTGCAACCATTGCTCTTTCCGGAACATCTTTTGTAACAACTGACCCTGCTGCTACAACTGCACCATCACCTATTTTTACACCTTTCATTATCATAGAACGACAACCTATCCAAACATTTTCGCCTATAATAATATCATCTTTTTTCTCAACCATGCCATCTGCGCCAAATTTGTGGTAATCACGATCTATAACTAAGCAATCCCATGAAATTAATGTATTTGAACCAATTTCAACTCTTTTTCCACAATGTATCTCTGTTCGATCACCTATAGCAACATTATTACCTATTGATAAGGTAGGAATGGTCTTATCATATCCTACAACACTAAGCTTGACACCATTATAAAATTTGCAATAATCACCTAAGATTACATTTGCATTTTTCTTGATAACTGTGATTTTTCCTATAACACTTGTTCTTTTACCATATTTCTCACACATTCTTGTAAGTTTTTTCCCTCGAATCAGTGTTATAAAATATTTTAATTTATTTAGCATTTTTTCACTTTTAACCTTCTCTTAACTAATCTTCATCTGTAACAATTCTTGAATATGCTGTAGGATATTTTGCCTTTAACACTTCCATTATTTCAGCATTTTTATTCCCTATAACATTTTCTGTTGCCATTTGTATCTCTTGCGAACCAGCAACCAGAGTAAATATTTTGTGGTATTTTCTTGTTTTTATTGTTCGGGTACCGTTTTCTGCTGCCATAAACATATACCACAAATCATCATTTTTGTACGCAAGTTCACAGATTATTTCTTTATTATATGCATCTTTATAAAATGCCTTATATGGAATAAGACATCCACCCCCGGGAGATGGATTCAAACTATATGAAGGCTTTTCACACCCAACATCTGAAATTACTCTCCATCTTCCAGGATTTTTTTCTATTTCTCCCTGAGAATCATATTTGGGTGATTGGGCACGTTCACATACTAAACAATCAGGAAATTCCCTGTGTTTTTTAACGAGCCTTTTAATACAATCTACCGAGTATATAATATCGTCATCAAAAGTAATTACCACTTCATTTTCTTTTTGTTCCTTAATGCAATAGTAATATTTTTTATGACCATATAAATCATCACACCACTTTATTTCTAACCCATACTTACACAAATTTGTCAAACTCTCCGGCAAAATCTGTGAAGGAAATTGTTCTTTTGCTAACCAAAGTATTATTCTGTCAGGCTTATAACTCTGAAGCATTAATGACTTAATTGCAATATGGACATATTCTATTCTTGCAGGGAAAGAGGTAAGCGATACAATTACTGTAAT
The DNA here is from genome assembly GCA_045591525.1 of Acutalibacteraceae bacterium. Taxonomy (GTDB): domain Bacteria; phylum Bacillota; class Clostridia; order Oscillospirales; family Acutalibacteraceae; genus DTU089. Next base: position 17,079 of record JAZNTA010000126.1, read on the forward strand.
ATCCCTTTCTTCTTTGTTTAACGGTTGTGAGGGTATTTCACAATTGTTTAAAACATTATTTTCAAGTTTTGAAAACAATCTATAAGAAAGTCCTGCAAAGTATGGTATTTTTGCAGATTCATACAACTTAAGTTTTTCAATAACTCTCCGATTCACCTTATCACCCCATACAATTAATACTTTATTTTTTCAAGAAACTCTTTGTAGTTTCTATTATATATTTTAAATTCTCGTTTTTTGTTATAATTGATAACCCTATATAAACAACTGCACCTGTAATAACCTGAATAATTAAAAGAACTATCGGCGGAAGTGATAAAAACGATATAGCCCACACCGCACTATACATTACCCCAGACATCAAAAATGATGGAAGTATATCTAAAATTTGGTCTTTATACTTATACCCAACAAGTTTTCGGTTAGGAATAGCATTAATTATTGTTATCAGAATATTGCTGGCAAGCAAGCTTACTGCAATCATTTCTACGCCAAAAGGAATTGCTATTATCAAAAGTGCAATACCAACTATTCTTTTTACAACTTCTAATTTCAAAACGACATCGCTTTTTCCAATTGCCTTTATAGCTTGTAAATTTTCATTTGCTATAGGAACAAAAATATACGCGACACTGATAATCTGTAAGTAAAAAACACATTCAAGCCAATTTTCTGTAAGAAGCACCGTTACCAAGTCGGTAGAAACGGCTGCAAGACCCACAAGCATAGGCGTTATAATATAAGTACTTGTTTTTATTGATCTCCTTAACATTGACAATAATTGTGATTTATCCGCTTGCTTCATAGATAACGCAGGAAACAAAACCGAATCTATTGCCCCAGCTACATTTGTTTCCAAAAGTTGGGGGAAACTTTGTCCCTTGTTATAAAAAGCCAAATCTGCCGAACTATATACCTTACCTATAACAAGACTTCTTGCATCATTATAAAGCGTTCTTATAATAGAGGATAAAAAGATTTTCCAACCATACGAATATAATTCTTTAAAGCTGGACAAAGAAAAAACAAAATCCGGTCTCCATTTTACAGTAAACCAAAGTACAACCATTCCTACGAAAGCTTTTATAATATATTGTGCTACTAAAGCCCACACACCAAAATCATTATATACCATTGCTATACTGACAACAGCTGCAATTATTGTGGCAATCAGGTTAGATACAAAATGGCGGTGAAACTGCATAGTCCTTGAAACATAAGCATTTTGCACGCTATTAATACCAACAAAAACAATTTGTAACCCCATTACTCGTATAACCGGGATCAGTGTTTCTCTATCATAAGCATCATAAAAATCAGCAATAATCGGCGCACAAAAGAATAATGCTGCAAAAAAAACAATAGATGCTACTAAACTAAAAAAGAATACTGTGGAAAAATCCTTGTTATCAGCATCTTTTTTTTGCACAAGAGAAGTTGCAAAACCACCTACCACAAGTTTGTCACAAATAGTTATAAAAAGAGAAACCAAAGCTACAATACCATAATCCTCAGGTAGCAACATTCTTGCTAGAATAATAGAAACAACAAAATGAATTGCTTGAGCCGCACCGTTTTCTCCGGTTTTCCATATCATTCCCATTATTGTTTTGTTTTTTAATGACTTTTTGTCCATATTAAACACCTTTAGCTCATTCTTATAATTCTTTTTAATTTATAAACAAGCCTTTTTATATAACTTATTTTTAATTTTTTATTCACAAGTAGCTCTAAATTTCCTCTTGAAACATTATTTAAAAACACTTTGCGGTTAGGGTGAATATTGCACGAAGAAATCATTGCAGGATTATATTTTATTGCCAATTCAACATTTTCTACTTTTTTGTGTTCAATATTTTCTTTGATTTCTTTAAAAATCCATTTTCCTTTTTCCGAATTTATAAATACCAATGAAACACCTTTATCATCACTAATCTCCGGCATTACATTTTTTACTCCCCAAAAATCCGCAAGAGTGATATCACTTCCTCTAACTAAATCTTTAAAAGAACAAGCATAACACGATGGTCTGAGACAAAGATTTTTTAAAAAAGCTTTCATAAACACATCTTCACTGTGCCTTTTCGAATACGTATCTTTAGTATCAAATACTATTTTCATATCAAAGTCTTTCCAACCATGATCCTTGTTTCTAAAATAAATCTCTTTAACCTTTTTGTTTCGGGATTCCTCCATATATTTTATATATTCATCCCAAACCTTTGAAGACGGTACTCCGTGGCAAATAATATCTTGTGTAATAAGGTTATCATAGTTTTTCCCTAAATAGCTGTACAGTCCATTTATCTGGCAAGGTGTCCCGGTGAAGAGCACCAATCTGCCGGTTCTTAAAAACTTTTCTGCTTGTTTAAAGGATTCTCCGATAGTACTCTGCAGGTATTTTGAACCTTGCATTTTTTTTATTTGTGTTACATCTTCAATATATGTATGCGAAACATGCAAATTCTCGTCAAAAGTAGCACCAAAAACAACTCCACCTTGTGCAATAACATAGGTAGCAATCTCCGTAAAAATACCTCCTGATGAACTATTTTCACGTATATCTTCATTTTTTGTATATGCTCCATAAACAAATATGCTATCCTTGGTCTTTTCAATTTTTGGTTTGTTCATTACAGGGCAAACTTTTTCACACATTCCACAATTAATGCACAGCTTCTTATCAATAACCGGATATAGAAATCCTTCATCATCTATTTCCATTTTTATACAGTTTTTAGGACAACTATTGGCACAACTATGGCAACCGCAACACTTTGATTTAGCAGTAAGTTCAAGCATAATTACACATCTTTCTTATAATTACTTCCCTAAATTATCAAATAAGAATTTTTTTGATTTTTCTTTTAACTCTCCCAAATTTTCTAAGGTAATATCATATTTAATTGGCTCCAAACCTAATAAATATTCTAACGTTTCCTGTTCACTGTCAAAACAAAATCTATCTTCTGTATTAAATATTTTAGTAATATTTGTAATACGCGACGTCATATTTTTTTTGATGTTTCTATTAAAAATAAAATACTGTCGTTTGTAAATATGTGAAAACACTACTGCATGAAAACTGTCAGTAAAAATATAATCTGCATATTTAATTAATGATATGAAATCCTCAGGTGAAGCTACAGGAAATTGAACGTCTCCAAAATCAAAATCATACATTCGCATGCCACCACCAGCATGAGGAATAGTAACAAGTTTTAAATTTTTTTCTTCTGAAAATTTTCGAGCTAACTCTCGTTCTTTTTGGTTTTCACCTAAAAAATAGCAAAAAACATAACCTTCATTTACGCATCTGTCGGAACAAACCTTGTCCCAATCCTCTGTCTCCAAGAGAAGTGTTGGATCCAAAACGCAAACCTTTTCTTTACCGTTTATATCATCAAGAAAACTAAGATCACTTTTTTCTCTTACTGAAATACTATTGAACGAACGCAGACTTTTATTTACCACTCGTTTCTGCCATGGTTCGAGCATATCCATAGAAAAACTGGCAGCATAAGAAAACTTATTCTTATGCTTAGGCACAAAATCTAAGAAATAAATCGGATGATACGATTTGAAATTAAATACCTGGTCACTACCTGTTATAAAGGCATCGTATTCACAAACACTTTCTCTTATTGTATCAGCATAATACACTTTTTCACTATGCGGTATAATTTTTTCACTAAAATTTTTAAAATTTTCAGCACGACACTTTATAATTTCTTTAGTTTTTTTTTCGCAGGCAATCTCTTCTGAAGTTTTTTCGACTTTTTTAAGTAAATTTCTTTTTTTTAACTTTTTCAGAACCCTTGATATAATATAATCTGGACCCCGAAACAGCAATTTTTCAATTTTTTTTAGTAACGATTCCCTTCCTGAAGAATGCTTTAAAAAACAAATTTGTTCAGCTTCATACCCATTCTTTTTCAAAAATTCACACAATGCGTATGCCTGTAAATTACCGCCATAGTTAATGTTTTTATAGTAATGTGTCACTATGCCTATTTTTTTCATACTCATACTCCTGTTACATGCGCTTGATTTTCGAAAGGACCTTTTTTATTTTTTTTCTATACTTATGTTTAATATCTATTTCCAACTTATAGATTAGCGGAAAATATAAAATTAACATTCTTTGTTTCTTATATTTTTTTGTTGGGGGAGTGTTATCCTTTAAATATTTAATAAGTTCATCATAAATATCTCTGTATTTTTTCACAGAATTCGAGCGGACTATCTTTTTGATTGCAGAAATTCGCGAACCATACTTGCTTTTTTCTACAAAAGGCAAAAGATTTGGATAATTCTTTTTAATAAATTCGTATCTTTCATCTGCTATTTTTATTGAAATCAAAAACTTAGGGTCAAATTCCTGATGCTCACTACTTCCTTCTCGAATGTTGTAATGATACAAACACTTTCCGCAATGCACCGCCCTATCACATGCTGCAAATGCATGATGCATAATATAAACATCTTCTCTTGCAACGCCCTCGGGGTAACGAAGATCCGCAAAAACTTTTTTACGAAAAATCTTCGCACAAGGTCCACCATTTATAAAAGTAAAAGAAAAATATTCTTTTAATATTTCTTCGGAACTGTTTAATATATAGTTTTCTTCAGGCACGTCAGATAAAACAGTTCTTAAACCTGTGTGTGTTATAAACCCACAATGACACATATCGCTGTTCGTTTCCTCAAGTGCTTTTACCATAATAGCAAACATATCAAGCTCAACATAGTCATCGCTATCAATAAAGGCTATGTAATCACCCGTAGCGATATCAAGACCCCTGTTTCTTGCAGAACCTTGTCCGCCATTTTCCTTATGTATAACCTTTACTCTGGAATCTTTTTTTTCATAATCATCGCATATTTCAGGACATTTATCCGGAGAACCATCGTCGATTAATATTAATTCTAAATTTTGATAGGTTTGATTCAAAATAGAATCTATGCATTGAGGTAAATATTTTTGCACATTATATACAGGAACAATAACACTCAACACTTTATCCATTATTTACCTCCAAATTACACTCTACAATACTTGTACAGCACTCGTACACTTCTGCTTCCGGTGGTATTTCCATATAATTACCATAACGTTTTGTTAAAAACTCATCGTAATTACGTGGAATGTTAAAGGCAACATCTTCAAACGGATGCTCAATCAAATCCTCAAATGTACATCTTGGAATAGGGTACACTCCGTTGTTTGGATGTGCAAGCTTATAAACATATTTTGTAGGGAAATACTTAAATATTTTCAATGAAAAATCACGAAGGACATTAATTGCCTCATAAGGTAACCAAGAAAACATTTTGTAAATATTTTTCTTTATTTTAGAGCCTGTATAGATATTGCTTTTAACTTTACCCACGCAAGAGAAAAACATTGCTGCATGGACCTGTATTTTTAATAAGCAGGGGATTATGTTATCAATAGGATGCAAATCAATAAACACACCATTGTGCAGTTCCGGAATAGGAACTAACTCTATCTCCTGAAACACGGTGCCATTAAGGCGCACCTTTCCCCAACTGTTAGGATACCTTTTTTCAGACTTATAGTTACTGAAAAAAATCTTATCGTTTGGGTTATTTTTCATATATTCAACAAATTTATCATAGTCACGACGAGGCATTGCCATATCAATATCATGGTCCCATGGAATAAATCCGTTATGGCGTACCGCACCAATAACAGAACCACCATATAGAGAGCATTTCCATCCATTTTCTTTACAAATACGATCGACTTCTATAGCAATCTCCAGCATTCTTTTATGAAGCTCCTCCATATCGTAACCGCACACAGTATATTTGCTCATATATTACCTCACTGATTTAATTTTCTTTTCAAGCTTGCAAGTATAAGTTGAAATTTTCCATAACGGATACATTTCACCAAATAAGTAACTTTTCTCTTAAATTTGATAAATGGATGACCTATACCATTAATTAAAGTTAATTTATACATATAATTCATATCAGCAACTATATGCTTAGGCTCATTCATAGGAAACTCTACATCATACGCCTTCATATTGAACATATTCCTAAATTCTTTGGGTAAACATTCTGCATGAGAATGAGTATGTGTTGCATTTTCCGTAAGACCAATATCGCAAACCATATTTTTTTTAGGAATAATAACAAGCCTTGAATTAAGAAGAGCACTCATACCTAAAACAGTTTCCCAATAGGGAACACCTTTTTTCTTGTGAGCGTGTGCCACTTCATACCACTTATCCCCCCAGGCTTTGCCATAAAGTTTTTTTAAACAATCCAATTTATATTCATCATCAAGGAAAAGATATTCTTCATCCCAACTGTCTGCAACTCTCTTCCATGTTGCCCAAGTGGTTGAACCACAGGGCGCAAAGAAATAATCCTCTGGGCACTCATCATAAACATCCAACAAATTAGTTCCACAAATATGGTTTATTCTTTCATCATTTTCATACTTGTCAAGAAGATATTTACAGAAAGGAAAAAAGCTTTGGCTTGGAATACGGTCATCTTCAAGAATTATACATTTATCCACAAGAGAAAATGCCCATTTATGAGAATAAAATGTTGATGGATCACAACCAAAATTCTTTTCATTATATTTTTTATAAACCGTACATTCCCAATCAATATTTTCAACTATTTCACGGCACTTCTTAATGTTTTCGATATCATCCGCTCTTCCCTCACGGGGACCGTCCTGCCAAAGCAACAATGTGCGTGGGCGAGCATCACGAACAGATTCAAACACTTTTTCCAAAGTGTCTGGTCGTGCAAAAAAAATAAGTAAAACTGCAACATCGGTTTTCCACTGTTTCATATTTCTTCTCCTTTTTTTTCAATTACTATATCAAGCATTAACGGTATCACAAACCAAGCCAACATTGACAAAGAAAGCGAGGCATGAATCGGGTTTAAAAATCCTGTAAAAATGACTGACAAAAAGGTCAGTAAAAAACAACGGTTAGATGTTTTATTTTCTAATATGCCATAAATGCGTTTCCTTGTAGAAAAATACAGCCAATAAAAAGGAATTCCGCCTATGATACCTATATCTGCAAGTACTGTTAGAAAAGTAGCGTGTCCATCAAAACTTAACCCCGAAGAACCTATAAGTGGATTATCAATAAACGCCTTTATAGTTCCTGCATAAAGTTTAAGTCTTCCGCCAAGATTATACCCTATGCTTTCTCCGGTAAAATAGTTTGAAACCTCAAGCAATCTGACACGCATAGAGCCACCCGCAAAATTCTCAGCAAACCAATCTATAATATCGGGGAGTATCATAATAAAAATAGGGCAAAGTATCAGCACCATTGCTTTTGTCAAATCCTTTTTGGTGCTAAGAAAAATGCCGACAAAAGAAAGAACTACTGCAATTAAAAGCGAAATTGTATATTGAGCCATCACAAGGAAAACCATACAATAAATAACATACACCAAAAGAAATATTCGACACGAGAGTTTTTTTGCATTAAACGAGGCTGCAAAAATCGCAGGTACTGCTACAGCAACACCATAAACAAAATAATAAGTACCAACATTTTTCTCGCTCATATCGTTAAATTCTCCCCACACACGAGAAGCTGTCTCATTAACAGCAAGCTCTTGAATAGATTGAAAAATAACAAAGCTCACCAAAGCTCCACAAAAAAACAACATTGCTACTTTTTGCTTTTCAGAGCCATGCTTAATTAAGCGGTATGTAAAAAGAACAGGCAACATCATAAAGAAAAGCTGCTGAAACTTTGATATAAAACGTTTTAATTCATAATTTGAAACTTGCGATGAAACCGTAAGAGTAACTGTAAATATATAATAATAAAGAGATACCAATAATACAACAATTGATATTTTTATTATTGTAACTACTATATCCTGAGAGGGTTTACGCATAAGCATAATATAAGCTATATAAAGCATACCCGCACCCAACACTAACACAAATGAAATTGAAAGCGAAGCTGATGGCAAAATATAATAATAAGCAAAAAAAGCAATAGCAATCCACTCAAAAAATGATACCGCGTTCATCTTCGAAGGATGAATATTAGATACTCTCATTGTTGTCTCTTCTTTCTTACGTCTTGATATACTTTCAAATAGTTTTCTGTCATAATTTCTTTTGCATATTTTTGATGTGCTTCTAATGATATTTTCTCTTTATCAAAATCCATATTTAAAAACCTTTGTGTTTCCCTAAATAATTTTTCCACATCACCAAATTCAATAAAAGAACTATATTCAGAAATGGTAATTGTCTCAGGAGCACCCGCTTCAAAACCAACAACCGGAGTACCCGAACATAAACTTTCCGCAACAACCATAGAAAAAGTTTCTTTTTTACTTGTAAGAATCGTCAAATCTGCCAAAGAATAATACTTTGCAAGCAAAGTTTGGTCCGAAAGCTTACCCAAAAAAGTTATATTTTCGGGATAAACCAATGTTGAATCATAATTACCTGCAACAAAAACTTTTACATTTATAGGTTTTAATAATTCTGCAAGTTTAATTAAATAATGTGCTCCCTTTATATGGTGCTGAGACGTATTAAAGTTAGGAGTCACATAAAAAACAATTTTTTCATCTGAAATATTATGTTGCTTTTTCAAATAAGCAGTATCATAGATGCGAAAAACATTAGTATCAAGACCATTTAGCACAACTTTATGACAAAGCTCTTTTAATATGGGTGATTTCTCCGCTCTTTCTTTTAACCACGGAGAAACAGAAACAATTATTATGTTCTCTCCAAAATCTTCAAAAGCTTTTTTCATTTTATTCCACATAATATGTGTACGATCAAGGAACAATGACTTTATATCATTTTTGAAGTGGGGACAATTCCCACATCCGCTCAACCATTTTTCACATTCAAAAGTATATCCACACCCGCCCGTATACATAAATTCTGCATGAAGTGTTAAGACCGTTGGAATTTTATTTTTCTTAAGCCAATCGAAAAGTTTGTATATATTTATAAAGTATCCATTAATACAATGAACATGAATTACATCCGGTTTTTCTTTCTTGATTGCCGCTATAAGCCTTTGGGTTGAAAGCAAACAACCACCATACATTATACCAGTTATTCTAGATAAAGCGCTGTTCATTTTTGAATAATATTCATTAAAAATTTTATGAATATGCGGCTCATCTATGGTGCTTCCACGTCCATAATAAACTTCTGATTCTACGCCTTGTGCATTCATATATGTATGCATATCATATACAATTTTTCCTGTACTACCAGATCGATATACGACATTAATTTGTACAACTTTCATTTATCTTTTTCCTTTTTGTTCTGTTGTCAATGTTTCCATATCTCTCATCAAAAGTTTTTGCACTACTTCCTTTTGATGGTTTCTTTTTCCACAATCTATTGCCTTTTGTGCAAATTCTTTTATTAAATAATGATTATCACACAGTTCATTTAAAATCCCCATAAGATTTCTTGGATCATCAACAACAATTGCTGCATCTTGTTTTCTCAGATACTGAAGTCCGTTTTGCGATGGATGACATATTGCCATTACCGCACAACCCGTATTCATGCAATCCATAATTTTGGTTGAAAATGAATATCTGGTAAGCAAACGGTTCTTTATATCAAAACTTTCTATATGCAACGCAATGTCACTGCGATTATAAATATCTTCTAATTCTTCGGATGAAACTTTACCTAAAATAAAACTATTTTGTTTATCATCCAGATATTTGCGGTATCGTGATTTAATCGGACTTTGTGTATAAATATGAAGCACCGCCCGGGTTGTGTCCTTATTAACCTTTTTCAGCGCTTTTGCAAGCTCTTCTAATGTGCGCCATCGTCTGCAATAAAGCTTACCCGCATATACTATCACCAATGGCTCGTTAGTGCTTTCATGAGGTTTTGTTTTTGAGAAATCTCCACACTTTGCAAGAAAAGCTGTTTTTACAGAAAATATTTTTTCATATTCTTCTGCCTGTTTTTCGGCATCTGTATAATATAAATTATAAAACTTTATATTTTTTCTCATATAAGAGCGAATCATAAAGCGATGAATCCAAAAACTTGGACTTATATAAAATTGTTTTAAAGAATATTCATCATCCGCTGTGTAAACCATAAATGGCAGTTCCGGAAAAAGCCTATGTATTTCTCTTTCAATGCGTAAAATCCGCAAAGAAGCTTTTCTTTGAGTAAACACAATATCGGGATTAAACTCAGATATAAATTCTTTCAACCCACTTGTATCAATTCGAGCAAATTTCCAGACAATATCTCTTATGAAACGGACCGTTTCAGTTTTTAAGATTCTCGGAACTTTTTTATTTGTTTTTCCCTGAATAGTTGATAAACCCTGCGGATAATTTTCGTAAATCAGTTTACATCCTTTTGCTTTTCCAAAAAACTGAAAGACACTTTTTCCCATCTCAATGTCGTTGAAATGGTAGTATTTAAGGCAACAACGATTTTCGGGTTTTCCTGCACTGCAATAAACATGTGCAATATCAATTCCCTCAAACTCCGAGAACCAGTTTGTCATATTATTATTACCGTAAGTACGGTCATTCCACTCTTCGCTTGTCAAAAGTAAAATGCGCATATTTTCCTCACTTTTACTCCCTTTTTTTATCATATAAACGATGATAGAATCTCTTTATCATAGGTTGAAGGTCTGCAGGAAGAACTCTTTTTAGTTTTACTGGTATACTTTCAGTCTTTCTACAAGCCTTCTCCAAACCTTCTTCAAGATATATTTTTGCGAATTTTTCTCTTAAAAGAATATACTTTTCATCTTTATTCTTATACGAACTCATATTATTCTCTGTAGCTGTTGTATATTGTGTTTCATAAACAATAAAACCATCTTCAGCTAATTTCCCTAACAAATTTTGTGCTTTTGGTGTTCGAACAAAAATACAACTTACACCATTCTTGTTCCAAAACGGATCCTCCGGCTTTATCCCCCAAAAATCTCCAACTCTGAAATCTCCCACACCATTTTCTCCACGATAATAACAAGAAAAACAGCTTGGACGATTATAAACCTGAAAACCATAGCCATACATAGTTCCAAATAAAGTTGACAATTTTGTTTTACCGTTTTCAAAAACTTCTTCCAAATGGGGAACATACCAACCATTTTTTTTGCTTCTGGCATTTATAAAAACAAGGGAAGAGCGATTTTTATTTTCAGTATACTTTTTATAATCTTCTGCGATTCTGTATGATGTCACTCCCATACACACAAGCTCGCAAGTTATAAGATTTTCGTATTCTTTATTTAAATAACGTTTAAGCCCATAAACGTCACACGGACACCCTACAAAAAGAAGCGGTTTTTCAGAAACTTTTAAGTAATCTTTTATGCGTATATATATATCTTTTTTTTCAGCTTGAACATATTTAGAACCCATAAAAGCTTTTAATTGATCTTCGGACTGTGCTATATCGTATTCTGCCTTAATATAATCACTCGCATAACGCACACCGGCTACAACACCACCCAAACGAACCACAAGTTTCGACAAATCAGTAACAAATCCGCCTGAAGTACAGTTTTCCATAACTTCTTTATCTGATGAATAGCCACCGAACACTTTTGAAAATGGTCTGTTTAAATTATCTGTGTGCGTATTTGGACATACTTTTGCACAAAGTCCGCAATCAACACATTTTTCCAAATTCACTTTAGGATATATAAAACCTTCTTCGTCATATTCCATAGTAATAGCATTTTGCGGACATGCATTACTGCAAACAGAACACCCACAACAAAAATTTTTCTCCGGCAAAGTATATGTCATTTGTTGCTTCCTTTCTTATATTCAGCAAACGGAACATCTTTTTCAAATTGAGTTTTTCCGATCTGCATCCATTTCATCTTCTGTATAAATGAAAGTTTTTTCTCGCGTCGAAGACGAAAACATGTTACCAACATACGCATCTGACGAAGAAGAAACTTTTTCTTAAATTGAAATCCTATAAATGCACCTAAATTATAAAAATATTTTTCATCATAACCCCTAAACCACTCACTTCCACCTGAGTAATCTACCGTAGAAATTGTATACGGATGTTCATAGAGTTTCAATCCCTTTTGTTTAATCTCCTGCTCAAACAGGATTTCTTCTCCTCCACCCCATTGTGTACCCGAACCAAATCGCTCATTCATCAAAATATCATTCTTACGAATCTTATCAAGTGAAAAACTAAGCATTTGACTGCTGTAACCGCGGTATTTAGGAGTTGGGCGAACAGAAGTAATCTTATAGTAGGTCTTTTTCATAGTGTAGTTTATTCTTTCTACATTAAACACTACCGCATCTGCATCACCAATTTCTTTATATGCTGTCAAGATGCCCTCTTTATATCCATCAAAAAAAACCTCATCATCATCGCACAACAAACAAATGTCTCCTCGAGCATTTTTTATTGCCATATTACGACTTTTAGAAAGTCCACGATCTGTTGTAGAAATCATACGCCAAAGATGGCCATTCTCTACAATTTCATCATAACTATCTCTATCGCATTGATTTATTATAAGGAGATCGCTTTGGATATTACTTTTATAAGCAAGTGAAAAATCGCTTTGATGCATTGCGCTCATAAGAACTTCTAATTTACATTCGCTCATAATTCTTTCTCCTTTTTATTTATTGATGCTTTCCTTTAAAAAATTAAAAGATGCCTGTATAAAACCGTCCTTTTTATCGGAAAACTCTTTGTAATCTATTTCTTTTTCAATGATATCATCATTCTCTGTAATATACAGATAAGGCAGTCGGAACATTTCAAGAATTGTTTTTTGTCTTGATGATTGATCAAATTCACAATATGCACGTTCTATGGAAAGAAAGTCTTTTTCAAAAATTATCGAAAATAACATTCCGTGATAGGAATCAGTAAAAATTTTTTTTGCATGATCTATTACATACAAAAACTCACTAGGTCCACAATCAGGGTAATCAACATCACATACCTCTTCAAGATATGTAAGCCGACATCCCAAACATACTACCTTTATATCTTTTTCAAGTACATAATATGCAATTTTCTTCTGTGTTTTCTCTGAAGGAACATCAAGAAAATAGCATACTAAAGCATTATCAACCCCATCAATTTTATTTTGCAAAGTTCTATAATGTTCCTTACTTAATAAAAGTGTAGGGTCGCAAACAAGAACCGCGTCCTTACCTGTAAGTTCTTTTATCAGTTCTTTACCTTTCTTTTCTCTCACTGAAAGGCAAGGAATTTGAGAAATATATCGCTTCATTTCAGATAAGTTGTATTTAGGAATATACTCTCTGCCTATACTAGGTGCATAGGCAATCCTTTTTTCTTCAGGAGAAAACCTCAAATACATAAGCGGATCCACGTAAAGAGTAGTAGAACACCATATCTGGTCACTTCCGCATATAACCTTTTCATAAACTTTTTGCGAAGCTTTTTTCAACTCGCTTATTGTATAAAGCTTTTGATTAATATAATTTTGTGTAAACTCATTAAATAACTTAATGGTATTTTCTTTTATAACACGTGAATTCATATCTCCAACATTTTTTGCTGTCGATTTTAAAAGATATGGATGTGTTATCAATTTAAATATCGAATTGACAATTTTATTAAATCGAAAATCATAATTTTCGCTTAGATTTCCCTTAACCCACACAAGCTCACTTTCCATACCAAGCGAATTAACTGCTTCGCAAAGGGCATAACATTGCAAAACCGAGCCATAATTTTTAAAGTTAGAACGATTAATAATCGCTATTTTTTTCATATTAATTTCCTTCCAAAAGAAAATTTTTGCGTTCTAAAATTTTTTCATTAAGAATTTTACTGTCAAAATGTGAACATACGAATTCTGACGCTTCATCCGACATACTGCTAAACAAGCCATTTTGCATTATTTTATTCATTGCAATTTCCAGCTTTTTTTCGTCCTTTGCATCAATAACTAAAGCCGTCTTATCTTCTAAAACAGCGTCTATCGGACCGGGAATGCGACTTATTATAGCCGGTGTTCCCATAGCAGCAGCTTCCATAACCACATTCCCAAATCCTTCTCGATAACTGGGAAACAGCAATACATCTAAAGCACAGTAGTATTGTTCAATATCATCTACTTGCCCTGTATAAATAATTTTTGATGTTTGTTTTGACCATTCGTAAAGCGCTCTATCGATTCCACTTACATCTTCTTCGCTACCTATCATCATAAGGTATTCATTTTCAAAGTTTTTATATGCATTTAAAATTTCATTTACACCTTTATCTCGAGTAATACGACCTACGAAACCAAAAACAAATGCATCTTCAGGAATATTGTACTTAGTTCTTATTTTTTTACGATATTCGCTTCTGAAGCTCTTATCGTATCGCTGTATATTCAAACCTCCGCTACTACCGTTAAAAACAACCGTACCTTTCCCTTGAGGAAATAAGCCGTTTTCGGTGGCAAGCTTAAGATTCGAACGACTGACACATTCTATGGATGTTGACTGAGCACACGCTATTTTTTCCATCTCAAACAGTAATTTTCTTTTTATTCCGATTTCACCCAAATATCTCAAACCCATTAGGTGATAATTACGTACACCAACCCCGGCAACGCGAGAAGCAATTGAGGCACAAAAGGCTGCGTTCGGTGTAGAATACTGAACCATTTGAAACTTCTCTTTTAAAAAAACTTTTCTCAAATCTAAAATTGACTTGATCATTCCTAAAGGGTGAATCCCTCGGGGAATACTAACGGGTATATATCTGATGCTATCACCCAATTTTTCTTTAAGTGTATCATCAGGAGAACAGATTACTGTTACATCGAAACCATTTTCACTTAAATACTTTAATTGTTCAATAAAAAACGCACGTATAGAAATCGAAAGTGTCGTTACATAACAGATTTTTTTCATTTTTTTCTCCTTGCCGGAACACCAATATAAGTAGCCTCATCTGTCAGATTATCAACAACTACGGCACCCGCACCTATCATACAATTACCTGTTATATTTATGTTATTAATAACTGTTACCCCCGCACCTATCCATGTACTGTCTCCGATTTTTACCGTTCCGGCAATATGAGAACCAACTGCAATATGAACATAGTCTCCAATAATACAGTCGTGATCTACAGAAACACAGGTATTGATAATACATCCCTGGCCAATTTTTGTATATGGGTTTAAAACCGCTCCGGCCATAACAACAGAACCCTGTCCAACTTCCACAGTGTCTGCAACCACAGCATTAGGATGAATAAGAGTGACCACCTTCAATTTTTCTTTATTAAGCCACATTTGAAAATTTCGACGAACAACAGAATTTCCTATAGCAACAAAGAAGTCACAATCTTTGTATTTAGTTGCTTCTTTGGGTTCTCCTATGACTCTATAGTTGCCACACAACTGTATATCGGTATTATTATCAAGAAATGTTATATCTGAATAACCATTCAGTTTAGCAATATCAGCAACCACTCTTCCGTGACCACCGGCTCCGATAATTATTAACTTCATTTAATATCCTCTTCCCACTCAGTGAATATCAGTTGCCTGTAAACAACTCCATTGTCTCTGAAGTTTCAGAACTAATTCCTTCTCTTTTTAAAACAGTTTTTATCGTCTCTACTACAACATCTAAATCAGTTTTCAAAGAAATCTTTTCAATATATTCTAAATCATATTCAAATCGTTGTTCAAAAGAAATTGCATTTCGTCCACGCACCTGAGCAAAGCCTGTTAACCCCGGACGCACATCATGTCTGTGCTTTTGGCGTTCATTATACAATGGCAAATACTGGACGAGTAACGGTCTGGGACCAACAAGCGACATATCGCCAATAAGAATATTTATTAATTCCGGCAATTCATCCAAACTTGATTTTCTTAGAAATTTACCATACTTTGTAAGTCTAACATCATCAGGCAAGATATTTCCATTTTCATCTTTATCGCTTGTCATTGTTCGAAATTTAATTAACTTAAATATTTTTTCGTCCTTGCCCGGTCGCTCTTGTGTAAAAAAGGGGTTTCCTTTCATTGCAATTAATCCGGATAAAACCAAGAAAAGAAATATTGGGGATAATATAATCAGAGAAAAGAAAGAAATGCCAATATCCAAAAGTCTTTTAAAGTATTTTTCATACATAATATGTAACCTCAAAAGCAAGATTTTACTATTTCAATTATTATATCTTGCTGTTCTCGTGTCATTTTTATATCACTTGGCAAACACAAACCTCTACGGAATATATCTTCACCAACACTTATGTCCGACTCATTGCAAGATACAAACGGATTGTCCTTATAAAATGGTTGCATATGCATGGGTTTCCAAATAGGTCTGCCCTCGGCATTATATAATTCCAGTTTTTCTAAAATTTCTGTAGGACAAGTTTTTCCGGCCATTTTTATAAAAGCAGCTTCATTATCAGTGCGTTTCTGTTCACACATAGCGGATTCATCAATCAAAATGCAGGATAACCAGAAATTAGGCTCCATAATATTTCCTATATACGGATTCATGATAATCGGCAAATCCTTAAAACCTTCTTTATATACATTATAAATCGTCTTTTTTTGTGCAATATGCTCTTCAAGATATGGAACTTGCCCACGAACTACTCCCGCTATTACATTACTCATACGGTAATTGTAACCAATCTCCTCATGCTGATACCATGGAGCTATCTCTCTACTTTGTGTAGACCATTTTCTAACTTTCTCTGCTGCTTCATAATCATCAGTTAAAAACATACCGCCTGTTGAGCCGGTTATAATCTTATTACCATTAAAAGATATCGCATTATACTGTCCGAAGGAACCTGTTTGTCTTCCCTTATATGTAGCGCCAAGGGATTCAGCTGCGTCCTCAATTATTATTGCATTATATTTTTGGCATATTTTTTGTATTTCTTCCATTTTCGCCGGAACACCATATAAATTAGCCACCACTACCACTTTTGTATCCGGATACAATTGGAAAGCTTTTTCAAGTGCTAACGGATCCATATTCCAAGTTTCATATTCAGCATCTATAAAAACAGGAACCTCATTTTCATAAACAATCGGATTAACAGTTGCAGAAAAAGTCATATCCGAACAAAAAACTTTATCCCCAGGTTCACCACCAGCAAGTTTTATTGCCAAATGCAAAGCAGAGGTGCCGCAAGACAATGCTACGGCGTATTTACAACCTATTTTTTCCTTAATACTTTTTTCGGTATAGTCTATATTTTCTCCAACGGTAGACATCCAATTAGTATCATACGCCTCTTTCATATATTTGAGTTCGTCTCCATGCATAGTAGGCGATGATAACCATATTTTTTTTTCAAACGCTTTAAACGCCATTATCTTGAACTCCTCCGACAAATATTTTTGGCAAAAGACACATACATATATAATTATACATATACTATTATAGTATAGTTGATAACCCCAACATTGTCAAGTTTTCAGGTATTGTTATTTGTCTAATTGTAATGGTTAGTGTTGTCTTTATTTATTTTTTATACACATAAAAACTCACTCTGTAGCGACTTGCTACAGAGTGAGTTTTTCCAATTAATATATTTAATTTTAAACCGCTTGCTTTGTTGACTCAACAAGGTCCATAAACGCATTTACAAATGCTGAACCTGCAGTATCGCAGATAACATTGATTTCTTCGTTCTCTGTGAACATTGAATGGTATTCATTATCTCTGAGAACATAACCTGCCTGGTCGTTACAAAGACCAAATACCATTACGTTTTCACAAGATGTGAAATTCTTGAGAGGTTCATAACCCCATTCTTCACCGGACCAAGATGCATCGCCGGATTCAGGGCCACCATAAATAAGAGCGGGTTCAAATTCACCGGGGCAAATGAAGATAGCAACTTCATTTCCAAGTTCCATATAACCGATTTCAGTAATCATCTGATAATCGTCTTCTGTTTTAACAATAACGGGATTAAGAACATCCTCGCGAGCAGCAAGTGTAAGAATTTCGTTTGTTACATCAAGGCGAACTTCCTGCATTTTGATGTTGAGAACAGGCTCAAGAGCAACATCATTATCAATTGCAATAACTCTATCTGCAACTGCTTCGCCGTATGCAACCATCCTGTCTACGCCATCCATATCTTCAGGAAGATTAAGTGTATCGCAATCAGTTGTAATTGCAAGCTCAGCACCCTGAACATAAACTACATTTGCACCTGTTTCCATCTTGATTTTTCTTTCAATATAATAGGGGAAATCAGCTGTAAGCTCATCAGGACCTGCACCAAGCATTGTGCAATGGATACCTGCTTCAAGAACCCAGATTTCCTGACCACCATCGTTAGGAACGAAACGAAGTCTATTTATGTTGGGGTCATAAGAGATGGGCTCACGTTTATCATGGATAAGCTCATTTATATCAGCATATCCATAATGAAGTTCACCGGGCTTCATAGCTTTAACCGCTCTCTTCATTGCAAGAACAGTTTTTGTAAAAAGGTTCTCCATAAATTCCTGGTTCTTTTCAACCTTAAGGTCTTCAATAATACCGCCTGCGGCAGCATTACCTGTATTGAAAAGAAGTGCCTGAGCGAGAGGAACATTCATGCCGAGAGTATCGATACAGGAATGCTGATGGAGAACAGAAACATTAATAGCAACAACATTATTTTCTGTTGCAAATTCTTCCATTCTTTCACGGATAATCTGAACGTCACCACGAGAAAAGCCAAAACCATCGATAACAGCCTGAATAACAACACCGCTAACGCCGTCTGTTACTGCATAAACACGAACTCTCTGGTCATCAACAACTCTTACGGGAACACGACCTGCGATGGGCTCAAGTGTACCTGCAAGGAAATAATCACCGCTTGTTGCATCGATGCCATCAAGAAGAGATGCACCTGCATAACCCATTTCCCATTCAGCACCGTCAGAAACTTCAGTATCAAAGGTTTCTTCACCGGTATAGAAATGTTCGGGAACATACTCCTCCTGACCTACCCACTGGTCATCATATCCGGGCCAGAACTTATTCAGATATGTAAGAACAAAAGAAATAAGTTTATCAATAATTTGGTTGAAAACATTTTCGATGTTGAAGTTTTCGAGCGAGATATCTGCTGCACCAACAGGAACTGCAACTACCGAAAAAGCAAGAATAAGTGACAGTATAACTGCCAATACCTTTTTAGACATAGGTACTCCTCCTTATATTATATACATTGTGATTATATATCTTTTCTTTCGAATAATCAATATATATTTATGCAGTTATGCTTTCTTTGGTATTTTTAGCCAATTCTTCTTCAATCATTTTGTTGATATTGTTCTTACCCATATGTCTGTAAGGCTTCTTTCTCAATATCAAATACATTATAACTGCACCTATTGCATTACAAATTGCATCTTCCATAGTATCCATAATTGCAAATCGTGCTTCAAAACGTTCAGCATCAAGTGGAATAAGCCTGAAGATGTTTTCAATTCCACCTGCTTCTTCAATTGCAAGTTCAAGATTCCAATGCTGAGCATCACCACCAAACCACTGGTCAAATGAGAACTCAAACAACTCCCAACCTGCCGCAAAAACAAATGCAACACCAAATGCTCCCAGAGTAATATACTTTGCAGGAACAACCACCTTATCTCTCAGCTGCATTGCACAAATAAGCTCATAGCTGATAAACACGGCTTCCATACATCCGAATACATGAAGAGCTTTATCGTAAGCAGGAATTATGTAATAGAAGTTAAGGAATGCACCACCAAATGATGCGAGGAAAAATCCAAGAATGGTAATATTCTGGAAATATGCGGAAAAATAACGAGGGAATGTTTTTGCAGGGAAAGCCTGACAGATTTCGAAAGCAAACATACCTAAGAGGTTTGCTGCCATCTGCATAGGCTGATACATTCCCAGTTCATCCGCCTCAACAAGACGAAGAATAATTCCGCCTACCATTAAAATTCTTAAAATCCACCAATATACAAGCTCCCAAGGCTTACACATACTGATAACTCTCTTGAAATAACCTTTACCCATATCTTTTCTCCTAAACCAGAATAGTTTGTTAGTCAATAATACCAAAACACCAACGGTTTATTTTTCTTTTTTAGAAAATAAAAATTAAGAATGTCATAAATATGCCAAAATTCCTCATCCATTTATCAAAATTATTAATTTATGTTGAAAATTTTACAAATAGAATGTATAATATAGAATGGATTTGATTGGAGATAAGGAGTGGCAAGAGTGGCTAAACGAGATGGTTATATTTCCTGGGATGAATTTTTCATGGGTGCTGCTATGCTATGTGCAGAACGAAGCAAAGACCCTAACACTCAGGTTGGTGCTTGTATCGTAAATGATGAAAACAGAATATTATCTGTTGGTTACAATGGTTTTCCTGCAGGATGCGATGATAATGTTTTCCCTTGGGACAGAAGTGGCGACGACCCTTATGACACAAAATATCTCTATGTTTGCCACGCAGAACTTAACGCAATCCTCAACTGTCGAGGAAGAAGCCTTGCAGGAAGCAGAATTTATGTTGCACTCTTCCCTTGCAACGAATGTGCAAAAGCAATAATCCAAAGTGGTATCAAAGAGGTTATCTATCTTTCCGATAAATATGCCGAAACATCTTCCACAAGAGCATCCAAAAGAATGTTTGATGCTGCAGGTGTTAAATACACAAAACTTGTTCCAACAAAAAAAGAACTTGTTCTCAATTTGAGAGAAGAAGACATTTAATGGTTTATAAAAATTTTTATATATAGGAGTGTTCAAAATGCCTTTAGTTAACGCAAAAGACATGCTCACAAAAGCGAAAGCAGGCCAATATGCAGTTGGTCAGTTCAACATCAACAACCTTGAATGGACAAAATCCATTCTTCTTACCGCTCAGGAAATGAATTCTCCCGTTATCCTTGGTGTTTCCGAGGGTGCAGGTAAATATATGTGCGGTTTCAAAACGGTTGCTGATATGGTTAAAGCTATGATTGAAGACCTTAACATCACTGTACCCGTTGCTCTTCACCTCGACCACGGTTCATACGAAGGCGCAAAAGCTTGTATTGCGGCAGGTTTCTCATCAATCATGTTCGACGGTTCTCACTACCCCATAGAAGAAAACATTGAAAAAACAAAAGAACTCGTTGCAACTTGCGAAGAATTAGGCCTTTCTCTTGAAGCAGAAGTTGGTTCTATCGGTGGCGAAGAAGACGGTGTTGTTGGTGCAGGCGAATGTGCAGACCCCGACGAATGCAAAATGGTTGCAGACCTTGGCGTCACAATGCTTGCAGCAGGTATCGGTAATATTCACGGTAAATATCCCGAAAATTGGGCAGGTCTTTCTTTTGATACACTTGCAGCAATTCAGGAAAAAACAGGCACAATGCCCCTCGTTCTTCACGGTGGCACAGGTATCCCCGCTAACATGATTAAGAAAGCTATTTCTCTCGGTGTTTCCAAAATCAATGTTAACACAGAATGTCAGCTTGCATTCCAGGATGCTACAAGAAAATATATTGAAGCAGGTAAAGACCTTCAGGGCAAAGGATTTGACCCCAGAAAGCTTCTTGCTCCCGGTTGCGAAGCAATTAAAGAAACTGTTCGTGAAAAAATCGAACTCTTCGGTTCAAAGGATAAAGCTTAATTATGAGCGATAAAAAAAAGCGGAATTTAATAATAGTTCTTTGCGTTCTTGCAGTAGCTATAGCAATTATTGCTATAGCTTTTGCGCCTTTTGGTAAAAAAGCTACAGGCAATTCAGATTCACCGAACATCACTGATATTTCTGATACCACACAGACTACTGCAATTACTTCAAGTTCTACAGAATCTTCTGAAACTAATATTCTCTCGACAGGAAACACCATTACAATTCCGGCATCAACAGACCCCATTATCAATCCCAATAAAAATTATACACTTTTTATTGATAAAACTGTTTTTAATTCAGATGAAAATGATGATGGTATTATGACTCTTACTGCCAAGGATAATGGTAGCGTAAAAATGACCATAACGCCTGTCAGAGAAATGGGTTATAAAGAGTGTTGCCGCGCAACAGAAAAGAACCATAAAAAATTAAACAGTTCCGCACTTGAAATCGAAAACACAAATACCGTTTATCGCTCACAAACAGGTGACAGCGATAGTGATATTATCACAACAGTATATTGTGTTGACGATAACAAAGGTGGTTGCATAATTATCGAGTGCAGAACACCCGTTAACGCAACCAAATATATGGAAACAATTGAAATTATGCTTTCAATGTTTAAAGTTATATAAAAAATCTCTCCTGCGGGAGAGATTTTTTCTTTTTGTTTTATTGATTTTACATATGGTGTGTGATACAATTAATATGTGTCAGTTTATGACTAAATCATAGCTCATTAACGAAACAATATATGTGTAAACGAGGTTGTATTAAATGTACAAAAAATATATCAAAAGATTTCTTGATATATTACTTTCTTTAATTGGCATAGTAGCCTTTTCTCTTCCTATGGGATTAATTGCATTAGCAATAAAAGTAGATTCCGAAGGACCTGTTTTTTTCAAACAAAAAAGAGTTGGTATAAATAAGACTCACTTTAATATTTTAAAATTTCGGACAATGCGTATAGATACTCCACGCGATGCGCCAACCCATGAATTATCTAACCCTGAACAATGGATTACCAAAACAGGTAAAATTTTGAGAAAAACAAGTCTTGATGAACTACCTCAGTTATTTAATATCCTGCGTGGCGAAATGAGCATAATCGGTCCAAGACCAGCCTTGTGGAATCAGTATGATTTAATTGAAGAACGCGATAAATATAATGCTAATAATATCCGCCCCGGCCTCACCGGATGGGCACAAATTAATGGCAGAGATGAATTGGATATTGATATCAAAGCCGGTCTAGATGGTGAATATACAGAAAAAATGGGGTTTTTGTTTGATATAAAATGTTTTTTGTGTACAATCACTGCTGTTTTAAAAGCTGACGGCGTTGTTGAAGGTAAAACCAAAAAGCAGTAACAAAACACTCATAATCAAGACTATTATACCAAAACACATTGCTTAAATATTTATCCTTGCTTTACAGCTCTAATATTTTTCTTTTCCAATGTTCTTTTTATTATTACTCTAAATATGTAATTTCACAGAATTATATGTCTAAAGTGTGGTTCTACTATAAAAACGAGTTGTTGTTCACAATATGTGAAACAACAACTCGTTTTTTAAAACTTTCTCCAAACCATTTTATTAACAACGCCTGTATAGCTCTGAATAAGCTTAACTACCTTTGTAGAAACATTTTCTTCTACATAGGTGGGAACAGGGATACCGTAATCACCATTTTCATTCATATCAACCGCATTTTCTACTGCCTGAACAAGTGATTTTTCATCAATACCCGCAAGAACAAAGCATGCCTTATCTAGTGCTTCGGGACGTTCTGTACTTGTTCTTATGCAAACTGCAGGGAAGGGTTTCCCAACTGATGTAAAGAAGCTTGATTCTTCGGGAAGCGTACCGCTGTCGGAAACAACGGCGAAAGCATTCATCTGAAGATTATTATAATCATGGAAGCCAAGAGGCTCGTGACGTATAACTCGTTTATCAAGCTCAAATCCGCTTTCCTCAAGCCTTTTCTTTGAACGGGGATGGCAAGAATATAGAATAGGCATATCATATTTTTCTGCAATTTTATTAATTGCATTGAAAAGTGATAAAAAGTTCTTTTCAGTATCAATATTCTCTTCCCTATGAGCAGAAAGAAGAATATATTTTTTCTTCTGGAGGCCTAATTTATTGAGAATATCAGATTTCTCAATGTCAGCAAGGTTTTCGTGCAAAACCTCTGCCATAGGAGAACCTGTTACATAAGTTCTTTCCTTTGGAAGACCACATTCATGAAGATATCTTCTTGCATGCTCGCTATATGCAAGGTTAACATCAGAAATAATATCAACAATTCTTCTGTTTGTTTCTTCAGGAAGGCATTCATCCTTGCAACGATTACCTGCTTCCATGTGGAAAATCGGAATATGAAGTCTTTTGGCAGAAATTGCAGAAAGGCAGGAGTTTGTATCGCCTAAAATAAGAAGTGCATCAGGCTTAATCTGATTCATAAGCTTATATGAGCAATTGATAATATTACCAACTGTTGCACCAAGGTCATCACCTACTGCGTCCATATAAACCTCGGGGTTTTCTAGTTTTAAATCCTTAAAGAAAACGCCATTAAGGTTATAGTCATAGTTCTGACCTGTGTGAGCAAGAATGCAGTCAAAATATTTACGACATTTATTAATAACCGCCGCAAGTCTTATAATCTCGGGACGAGTTCCTACAATTATAAGAAGCTTCAACTTGCCATTATTTTTAAAAGAAATATCTGAATAATCAAGTTTAATATCCATCATTCTACCTCCAGAAAGAATGTGTCCGGCTTGTCCGGGTCAAATTGCTCGTTCGCCCACATAACAGTAACCAAATCCTCTGTATCAGAAAGGTTAATTATGTTATGTGTGTAACCCGGAAGCATGTGTACTGCCTCTATTTTTTCACCGCTCACTTCAAAATTAAGTACTTCATCAGTGCCGAATTTTCTTTGCTGAATAAGACCTTTACCTGAAACTACAATAAAGAATTCCCATTTTGTATTGTGCCAATGCTGACCTTTTGTGATGCCGGGCTTAGAAATATTGACGCTTACCTGTCCGCATTTTTCGGATTTAATAATCTCTGTAAAGCTACCTCTCGGGTCAACATTCATTTTCAAAAGAAAAGAAACTTTTTCTTTAGGGAGATATGAAAGATATGTTGAATAAAGCTTCTTTGCAAATGAATTATACGGAATCTCAGGCATTATTAATGTGGATGGCTGATTTTTAAACTTATCAAGCAAATCAACAATTTCGCCTAAAGTAACTTTATGGGTTATGGGACAGTAACAGAATCTTCCGTCTGCTTTTGCAACCTCATTAAGACCATCAAACTCGCAACGGTGAGGTGTGCCTCTTAAAATTGCAAACATTTCATCCACAAGGTCATCAATGTAAAGAAGAGTCAGTTCAATCGCTCTGTCATTTACCTGAATAGGCAAATCATTTGCAATATTGTTACAAAAGGTTGCAACAGCACTATTATAATTAGGTCTGCACCATTTACCGAAAAGATTTGGGAAACGATAAACATATACCTTTGCCCCGGTATCTTGGGAATATTTAAAGAATAGGTCCTCCCCTGCTTTTTTGCTCTTACCATAGTCACCCTCAGCATATCTGCCGATAAGAGTCGCCTGAAGAGAGCTTGAAAGCATAACAGGACAAGTATTATTGTATTTTTTCAATGTTTCAAGAAGAATTGTAGCAAAGCCAAAATTACCTTCCATAAACTCTTCCTGATTCTGAGGACGATTCACACCTGCAAGATTGAAAACAAAATCTGCTTCCTTGCAATATGTATCAAGAAGCTCTTTTTCAGTATCAATATCATATTCGAAAATTTCGAGATTACTATCAATCCCTCTTGTTTTATCCTTGCCCTCTTGAACATTTTTTAATGCAGCACAAAGATTTTTACCAACAAAGCCCTTTGCACCCGTAACAAGAATTTTCATTTATTTATTCTCCCAAGAAGCAAGTTCATCTCTGATATATTGAAGTGAAAGAAGTTTTTCTTTAACCTCTTCTATATTAAGAAGATCTGTGTTATTTGAATTAAATTCGCTGAGCTTTGCACGTTCTGTGTCGCCCTCTTTAAAATATTTATCATAGTTAAGACCACGTTTATCACTAGGCACGCGATAGAAATCGCCCATATCAATTGCATTTGCACATTCTTCATTTGTGAGAAGAGTTTCATACATTTTCTCACCATGGCGAATACCGATAACCTTAATTTCTGTTTCGGGATTGAAAAGCTCTGTAACTGCTTTTGCAAGAGTTTCAATTGTGCAAGCGGGTGCTTTCTGAACAAGAATATCGCCTGTTACACCGTTCTCAAATGCAAAAAGAACAAGGTCAACTGCTTCATCAAGTGACATAATGAAACGTGTCATTGAGGGCTCTGTTATTGTAATGGGTTTTCCCTGCTTAATCTGGTCAATCCAGAGAGGAATAACGGAACCTCTTGAGCACATTACATTGCCGTAACGAGTGCAACAGATTTTTGTTTTATCCTCGCTTACTGTTCTGCTTTTTGCAACAATAACCTTTTCCATCATAGCTTTAGATGTACCCATAGCGTTTACGGGGTAAGCAGCTTTATCTGTGGAAAGGCAGATGCAAGTTTTAACCCCTGCATCAATAGCCGCAGTAAGAACATTTTCTGTTCCTATTACATTTGTTTTAACTGCTTCAATGGGAAAAAATTCGCAAGAGGGAACCTGTTTGAGAGCAGCTGCATGGAAAATATAATCAACACCATGCATTGCGTTTTTAACAGATGCCAAATCACGAACGTCACCGATAAAGAATTTTATCTTCTCTGCAACCTCAGGCATTTTCGCCTGGAATTCATGACGCATATCATCCTGCTTTTTTTCATCACGGGAAAGCACACGGATTTCTCCGATATCCGTCTGCAAAAATCTATTTAAAACTGCATTACCGAATGAGCCTGTACCTCCGGTAATCATAAGCGTTTTTCCTGTAAATAATGACATGTTTTATTCCTCCAAATTGAATTTGTGTTTGTTTTTTAATTAATCAAATATGATAGTATTTCTAATTAGACTTGTTTCTTTAACTTATACAATACTTTAATTAAAAAACTTTTGTATTCTAATTTTTTGCCTAAAATTATTTTTTTAGTATTTTTAAATCCGTATTTGCAATAGAGAGACGAAAACTCATCTTTATTGAGAGGTTTAGTTACCGCCTTTTTCATCCTGCTTTTTTCATAAGCTCCGGCTTCATCTAACAAACAATTAGAAGCTGCAAGGTTTAAAAGCTGATTACCTTTAGTGGTATTTACACTTATATATGTTCCCCCAACACCAAATGCATCGCCCTTGTTTTCCATAATTTCTTTTGGAATATCTGAAAAAGACAAATCTCCAACACGTTCAACAGTAGTGAATTTACACAAAAAACAGGACTCTCGGATTACCAACGAATTATAATATAATGTTCCCCACTTTTCCCATGGAGAAATAAGTTTTTGAGTTTTACCACTTTTGAAACGAACAAGCTCAAACGGCTCTAAATAGTGTACTGTTTTGGGGCGGAAAACGTAATCGAATATTTCATCTGTGTATGTATCTTCAATAAATTTCTTGTGCTTTTCAAAAATCTCTTGACTACCCACACCGTTGCATACCAAATCACAAAGGAAAAAATTTTTATTAACTGAAAATCTGGTCATTGCAGCACATTGACAAGGGGTTCCTAAAAATAATACAGGGATTCCGTTATCAAGATCCTTTTGTATCTCATCATACACATTAATAATATCACTTTGTAAATACTTTGAACCGCTTATTTTTTCTATTTGTTTTGCATTCTCACATCGCACATGTCTAAGCTTCATATCTGAATCAAATGCTGCACCATAAACAACCCCATTTAAATTTCTTATAAAATTTAATGATATCTCGGTTGCTACGCCACCTGAAGTCACTGCCTGCAATGTTTCAGTTGTAAGAGAACGACCTACTATGTATTTCAATGGTGGATATTTATTAACCTCTATATTTGCTGTACATTCACGAACACACTTTCCACACGATATGCACTTCTCTTTTGAAATTACAGGATATAAAAAACCTATATCATTTTCAGACGGGAGCATACTAATTGCTTTTTGAGGGCATATCGCAGCACATTTTGAACATCCCACACACTCATTCGTTTTTGTGATATTCATTTATGTCCTCCAATCGGATTGATTAAATTTTTAATCCTCACAATCAAATTACCAAGATTTTTTCTATCTGGTAACCCCATAATAATCAACACACTAAAAGTACTTGCTATAAAAATAAAAATTGCATATTTAACCCAGGCTAAAACAGAAGCTATTTCAAAATTAATTATCTGAGACAATACTGTTGCAATACCCATGCACACTAATACCAAAAGAATCCTCAAAATACTTTTTTTCGGTTTGTCTTCTGTTATATTTTTGTGAACAAAAAATATAAAATCTATAGTTCTGTATATATTGGAGACAATGGAAGCTATCATTATTCCGTTCAATCCCCACAACATTGTAAATGGTATTCCCAGAATGATTATTATTGCTGATGTAATAGTGTTTTGCATTCGTGTCTCTCTGTACATACCGGCCGAAACGACCAACATGCTTAAAGGTGTTTTTACATTATATAAAACTCCGTTCCATACACAAAGGCATGCGAATACCGGAAGAATATAATTAATATCTTCTACATCTGCTGTATAAAGTTTCACAAACGGAACTATTAAAAATATTGCTGTAGAATACACTATTGTTATCATTATCTGATAACCCGATTCAAACTCTCCAAAAGTCTTACGAAGTAAATTTTTTTCCTTTGATACTATTAAATTGCCAAATCCCGATGCAAGAGAAGTTGAAAAAATACCTATTACGCCATTAATGCCTGTTAATATCATATTATATACCGAAAAAACACTTACAGTCTTAAAATCCCGAACAACAAAAGTTGCAAGCAAAATGGGCATACCGGTTTGTATCATACCACATATTTGTTGATACAACACATCGTTCTTAGATTTGATTGCTTCGTAATTCGGTTTTGTCTTAAAATTAAGCCAACTATATTTTTTGTTACAGTAAACCACCAATATTAATGATCTAAGGAAAATTGCACTCAATGCCAAAATTCTTATTGCAAGAATATTTATTGGAGTGAATGATGCAACTGCAATTATGGCAGTAAATACTACATAGTAAGCTATACTTGCCAATGAAATAATATACACTCTTTGGTCTGCTGTTAACAAAACTCGATATTTTGAAAGGGTAAAAAAATCAAGTACCCCTGTCATTCCAATTACAAAGGATAATAAAAAGACTTCCCAATACTTTAAAGTAGAAATATTTGTAAATATTGGAAAAATTACAGCTAAAATCAGCACCAACAAAACGAAACCTATTCCGGATTTGGTGTACAGTTTTTTAGCTGCTGTTACAATTGAGTTAATTTCTTCTCGATTTTCTTCTTGCAACGGTTTATAGAGTGCATAAATTGCCGCTCCGCTCAATCCAACTTCTATTAACGTAAAATAATTTATAAACTGAGTTAGAGAAGAAATTATACCATTTATCTCAGAACCATATACGGTTATCATAACTCTGGGAATTACAAACCCTGATAAAGTTACTATAATTTGCAATAACCCTGTAGATAACGTTCCTTTTATAAATTCTTTTGTTCTACTTCTGTTCATCGTTTTTTTCTCCGGAAAGTGCTTCTGTCAAAAAATTCAAAGAGTGTTGTTTTAAGTCGATTATTTTTTTGTTTACAGAATCGTAATCAATATCGCTGAGCTTTGCACTTCCATCCTGTATTATTCTATCTTCTAAACCAACTGCCTTCAATAATGTTTCCAATCTTGAATTTGTTTTTGTGGACAAAGTTACATAAAACCTTTTGTTCATCAATATAGAAAAAGCTGTTCCGTGAAAAGAATCTGTAACAATACATTCAGCGTCAACAATAAGTCTTATAAATTCCTTGGGACCCACACCGGACACATATATATTGTTTTTATCTGATTTTTTTAAAAAATTATCTGAAATTCTGACAATTGGTAACCCAGTTTCATTAGATATATTTTTTAAAAATTCACTGTTTTCTTTCGTTGGATTAAAAACAAATGAAAAAATATATTTACCGCTAACAACGCTTTTTTCAGACGAAACATTTTCCCAAAAATTCTTTGTATGTAAAAAAGTAGGGTCAACCACAATCGGAACATCTCGCTGTATAAGTTCCTTGATTATCTGTGCACCTTTTTCTTCCCGAACACTTAAACTGGGGATTTTCATCAACAAATTCGAAATTTTTTCACAAAAATCATCGTCAAGAAAATCTACACCAAAACTGGCTGCATAAGAAACTTTTTTGCAATCATCGCAAAAATCAAGAAAATATGTTTCATCTTTTCCTGTTACATCAGGGTTCCACACTTGGTCACTACCAACAACAATAAAATCTAATTTTTCGCTTTGCTCTCGTAATATAGAAGAGTCACTTAAAGTCTTCAATGGCGCCAATTTAAGGACACTTTCAAATTTTTTATACTTACTTTTCGTTCTATACGATAATACATTTAAAAGTTTTCTTTTGACAAAACCACAATTCATATGTTGTTTTGTCATCATATATTTATTTTGATAATTTATTATATACGGCTCATGACCCTGCGCTTCAATAACCTTATACAAGGCATACATTTGCAATGACGCTCCGTAACTTGGTGAGTGTGGAAATGTTAAAATGCCAACTTTCATACTATCACCTATTTAACTCTATAAATTTCTCATGGCAAACAATTTCTTCATCGGTAAATCGCTGTTTCTTGCGTCTCGTCGCATCCGGAAAACATATTGAATAGGGTGCAACATCTTTAACAATAATACTACCAGCACCTATAACACTACCCCTACCTATTGTAACACCTTTTAAAATTGTTACATTCATTCCTATCCAGACATCATCTTCTATTACAACATCAATATCATTTTCTTTTTTCTTTTCTGTAACAGAATCCATGTATTCTCCTACTTTGTCAATACGGTGATCTCCTGTTACAATTGACACATTCGGAGCTAACATAATATGGTTACCCATTATTATTTTTGCCTTTGCACACATAAAAAGACAATTATCCCCAATCCAGACATTTTTTCCTAATACAATATTTTGCGGATGTGTTATTACACAAGATGCACCTATATGACAATCGCCCGAATTTTGTATGCATTGCAAAATATATTGGCTTTTGCATCTTTCAACTATCTTATTTATTCCAAACAGGATTTTCCCTATAACAACACTAATTTTTCTTACCATAACTCGTCACCGCAGAATTTCTTATGAATAAAATTACTAAAAATGCCCAAAAGAATTTTGTAGATAGAGAATCTAAAAATATGCTTGCCACTAAAACACCTATAGAAATTCCAACTTCTGTATACAATCTTTTCCTGTATGCTTTGCGCATCTCACTTAATATAGCTGAATATAGTAAAAGTGATGCAACACCAAACTCTAAAACAGAAGATAAATATAAACTATGGGAGGCACGATTTATGCCATGAAACATTCCCACGGCGGGAATAGCACACCCGGCGCCATAACCTAAAATAAACTTTTTCTTGATGCCTTGCCACGCAGCATCCCACAAAACCAGCCTACCACCACCTGAATCTGATTGTCCAAGAAGACTTTCCAACGTAAACCTTTCCATAATTTGTTCAGGCAACAGATTACTTACCACTGAAAAAAGTATTATGCCACATAGTAAAACAATTATAATTTTTCTTCTTACATCATGGCTTTTGAAATTCATAATAGTAATTGACAAAAACATAACAAGTATTGCCACTAAACCGCCTCGGCTACCTGATAATATTTCAATATAAAATATCAACAGAATGACAATCAAAGCCACTATCACTTTTAAAAACTTTCTTTTTTTCAGATTATCGAAAAAGACACCACACATAAACCCTATTGGCACTAAAATATCTGCTGCCATATAGTTCGGGTCAAAGAAGTCATCATTTGTTGATATTACAGTTCGTCCACTAAACGCATCGACCATTACATTTGGTGAAAAAATAAGATACACCAACAAAAACAATGCTCCAACCACACTGGAATACAGTACAAACCGACTTTCTCTTCTGGTAAATCTACATTGAGCTACAACAAAAAATAATGCTGCATTCTTCAAATATGAGAGGAATACATCTTTCCAATACACATGAGAAATTGCCCAAAGTATTGATATGGCACCAAACATAATAAAAAGGAAAATTTTAATGTTATTTTTCTTTAGTTTATAACTAAAAGAACGACTGACTAAACAACAACCTATAACAAGAATCCCGACATATTTATTGATAGTTCCTGATTCTCCTGATAAAACATACTCAAATGGCAACAAAGCCATATATACAGCCAACATTATTGCGGCTATACTGGGCAGAGTATATTTTTGTTGTTTTAACAACGGAGATTGCTCTATACCTGTCATTTATTTTTCCTTTCCAATAAATTTAAATATACGCTATTAAGTTTTGTACTAAATGTTTTTTCGTCAAAATTAACTCGTATTTTTTTTGATATTTCTTCGCCAAATTTGCTGCAGCGCGCTTTATCATCCAACACTGCTTCTAACGCTTGTTTCGCTGAATTCGGATCACAGGGAGGTACTATTAAACCATCAATTTCATGTGAAACAATTTCTGTGTTACCGCCAACAGAGGTTACTATACAACAGCACTTTTGTGATGCTGCCTCCAACAAAGCAATGGATAGATTTTCGTGATGCGAGAGGAACAAGAAAACATCTGCTTTATTTAAAAACATTTTCACATTCTCTTGTTGCCCCCAAAACACCACCTTATTTTGCTTAATCTCATTGCTAAGATTAAACTTCATCTTCTCTTCATAATCCCCGCTACCGATAATCCAATACTGCACATCGGTATTTTTAGTACTGCGTATGCATTTCTCTAATTCCACCATGCCTTTATCTACGCTTACTCTTCCCACTGTAACAACAATCGTCTTACTAGTTGAATCTTTAAAAGAATCCTCACATATTTCTTTATTCACAAAATCATCAGTGATAAAATTGTGAATTGTTGGCAAAAGTTTTTTTGAATTGTTTTTTATAAATTCACGGGACGCCATAGCATCACATACACAGTATACTGCATCTGAATTTCGCAACGCGTATGGTTCTGCAATATATTTAAAAAACGATTTCTTAATTGAGCTAATATTCTGTGCATCTATCTGAATCCCATGTACCGTCATCAGGATTTTTGGTACACCTGCTCTTTTCCCTACAAAAACACCAAGCACACCTTCTGATTGAACTCCATGAACTTGTAAAATATCCGGAGAAAATGCCTTTATTTCTTCAACAATTCGTTTTATATCTTTAGGGCGCACCTGAGATATTGGTTTACCTTGAAAACAAGCTTTAAACTCTACATGAGGAAAATACTTACTGTTCATAATATTTTTAATATAAGTGAGTGGTCCGCCTGAATTTTCAGGATATGTATAATAATGCATTACTTTAATAGCCATTTCGTCTCCTGATTATAACATCGCTTTTAAGATAATATCTGATATAAGAATTCTGTGAATTTTTTTGTTTGTATACACCTGTTTTTTCTTTCGCGCACAAATTCTCTAGCACGCAGTCCAACAGTTTCAACCTCTTCTTTTTGGTTTATAATCTTCTCAACTTCCATCGCAATCGTTTCGGGTTTATTGTTCTCTAATTCAAATAAAAACTCTCTGTATTCTTTTGGAACACCATTTAATTTTGTAGTTATAAAAGGGGTTCCTGAATATAAATACTCAAAAGTTTTTGACGGAAATGAGTAGTTTGTGTAATCATCCTCGGGATTTCTTGCGTTAATGAGGGCTATAGCTTTTTTTTGTTCTTCAAAAAGCGATATTCTGTCGATAAACCCTCCATAAATAATTCTATGATTTTCTCGTGCCTTTTCTTTAACAAAACCCTCAAGTTCACCTGTACCATATATTTTCAACTTTATGTTGTTGTCATCAATGTAATTAATAGCCTCTATGATATTTTCTACTCCTATATTCTTATGCAATGTGCCAGCATACATAATGAAGTTTTCCTTTTCTACAAAAGTTGGATTTAAATCTTCTATGTTTGCAATACCTTCAATTACCGTGTAATTCATTTCTTTTACAAAAATTTTTTCCTTCATCTCTTCTGTAAATAAAACAAACCCATCCATTTTATTGCATAATTTTTTTATTCTTCTCATATCGATGCTTTTCAGCAACTTTTTTATTTTCTTTTGTTCTAACGACATATCCATCATATCGGGCAAATCCGGACATATCAAAATTGTCTTTATATTTTGATCTTTTTTCTTAGCAAAAGCAATTGCGTCAAGAAAAGGTTGGTGCATCAAATAGGCGATGGCAACATCATATGTTTGTTTTTTTATTTTTTCCTCTACTTCTTTTTTCAAGTTTTTAGCTTTATACAATAATGAATAGTATGGAATATCTATAGTTTTTACAGCGACATCATTTGATTTATCACCATGTTTCC
Source organism: Acutalibacteraceae bacterium (assembly GCA_045591525.1). Taxonomy (GTDB): domain Bacteria; phylum Bacillota; class Clostridia; order Oscillospirales; family Acutalibacteraceae; genus DTU089. Next base: position 51,396 of record JAZNTA010000126.1, read on the forward strand.
ACTCCAACTTGTGGTGTATATTACTACCTTTCGCATAGGGATAATCTGAAACAATGTCCACATTGTGTCCCATTTTTTCAAGTTCTTCTATAAGTGCTTGCTGAAACAACGAACCCGATACCGCCCCAGGACCATTAACCTGGTACGGATATTCTCCCTGTTCTTTCCATGCTATACTACTAACCCAGAGTATCCTCATACAAACATCTCCACTCTATAAATCGGAAACAAACTTAACACCAAATTTTTTCAAGATTGTCTTTAAGTTTTTTCTGGTTTTATATGATATTTTATTTTTCAACCACACTGACAATTTATATTTCAAAACTTGTTTGAGAGAAAGTTTGCCTCTCTCTTGCCAAGAAATATCAAAGCCCTTTTGGGTGAAAAATTTTATCTCTGAGGGAAACCACTTTCCCTTTAACACTCCGTTTCTGATATGTAACGGGTCTTTTGAAACAGCAAAACAACCTGTCATTTTTTTGTGAATTCCATTTACTGCATTTTTTAGAAAACCAACCTCAAACTCCCATGCGTTTCCGTGAAACCTTTTTAATGACTCAACAAGAAAATCTTTTCTCCATATAGCAGCCTGTAAATTTATAGCATATTCTTCATCTTCATAAAGTGGAAAAATTTCTTCACCCATACTAAATCTGCTTGGTGGAATATTGGTTAGCCTCAAATATTTAGCGTTGTGTTCCTTCACAAACGAAACCAGTTTCTCAACATCTTCGTTTTTTACTTTCTCACCTAAAAAATAATCCTCTAACAACAATAGCACATACTCTGTTTCTATTTGAGAAACTGCTTTTAATGTACGCTCCGACCAGCAAGTTTCCTCACCTATGCAAATCGTTTCTATTCCGTTGAAAGTTTTTTTGTTTGACACTAATTTGACATCATATGGACAATCCGACCATTGCTTTTTGAAGATTTCAAAAAAACTTTGCCACAAATCACTATACTCGTCAAAAGAATCAATAATTATTGTTAACATTCTCACTTTTCCTTACAAATGTTTTATGATTGCTCTTATAGCATAACTTGCAAAATAAATACTACTCTTAACAAATGAAAAGTTATGGTGATTTCTATATACCTTCCATTGTTTTTGTGCCGATTTCATTTTATTGCCCGTAAGTGAATGCGCGCTTACCCGATACAATGCCAGATTTTCATTTAATCCATAAGCCACATATCCTTTTTTTAATATTGTCTGCCACGTACACTGATCTTCAGCATGGTCAAGCATCGGCATTCGAAAATCCCCGACTTTTTGTCTGTTAACCATTACTGTTAAACAAGCAATGGCGGTGTTGTAATAAATTTCTTTAACTGTCATTTGTGAAGGTACATAAATAACTTTGCTTTTTGCTTTTGAATCGGAGGAAAACTTTTGATACGCGGTGTAAGTTAAAACATACCCATTTTCCTCCATAAAAGCCACCTGCTTTTCCAGTTTTTTCTCGGACCACAAATCATCTCCGTCAAGAAACGCTATATATTCACCACTTGCATTCTCCAAAGCAGTGTTTCGTGCTGTAGCTACCCCTTGATTCTTTGTGTGCTTTATTAGCTTTATTCGTTCGTCTTTTTTACAAAAGCATTCTGCAATTTGTCGGGTATTGTCGGTTGAACAATCATCAACAATTATCATTTCCCAATTTGTGTATGTTTGAGCTAATACACTATTAATTGTATCATAAATATATTCCCCCGAATTGTAAACAGGAGTGATAATTGAAACTTTTTTCATCGCTAACCCCTTTAAACTATGAAATATTATTTATAATTTCTTTTACTTCTTTGTTTTCTGAAAGTATCTTTTCTTTTTCTCTATGACAACTTTGTTCAAATTGTTCAATATTCATTCCGGTGAAATAGTCATAAATCTCCTCGGTAAATTTTGGACTATAAGGGTTCATTTGACAACCTGTTTGATGGCTTTCTGCCAAAGCACCCATATAAGAACCCGACATGCAAATCTGTGGTATTTGAAAAACAACCCCATCATAATACTTATTGCTCATTGCAGACAACATTTTATCTCCACAATAAATATTGTGCATTATGTCTGTATTTTTCAAAAAATCATATTTGTCACCAGGTGAATATTCACCGTGAAAAAACACATTTTTTATTTGATTTTGTAAAACATACTTTTTTAAATTGTAAGCTGTTTTTTGCTCTCTGCCGTAATAGTGCAGCTCAAACCGCCGATCCTTTGAAATTTTTTCTATGATTTTTAAGTTTACCTCTTCTTCTCGCAAAAAGCCCCAAAAACCTATTCTTATTCTTTCGGAATGAGTTTTATTGAAGCTTTGAACTTTAGAAATTTTCAAATCCTCTGTAAGAACATTATGAACAAATTTTATTTTTTCGCTAACAGGTAAATATTCTTGGAATCCTTTACTGCTTACAAAAGTTGCTCTTGAATTATTGACTAACCGTTCTACTAAATATTTATAAAGACTATTCTTCTCATAGGTACAATCTCTGTAATCGTAAATATAATTACCTTTAAACTTCTTTGTCATCAAAACATCAAACAGCAAAATTGCCGTAACAGTTTGCAAAACAATTATAAAATTAAAATCGTCTTTCAAAACAGAATTCACATATCTTTTGAACTTCAAGAAATTCTTTATCTTTGATATTTTGGAAACTTCATCCTCCTGAAAGCACTTAAACTCGTGTAATTCAAGCCCCTCAACAGAAGATAAATCCTCCGACTGTTCATCTCTGTTCCAATAAACAAGATGAATTTTGTTCTTTTTTCTATCTAAATTTTCAAGATACAAATTCAGATAAGGCATATATTTAATTTTTGCCAAACCCACAATTAAAATTTTCACAAAATCACCTGTTTATTTTGTAAGCACTTTTGAAAGTTTTTGAATAAACTCTTCCTTTTGAAAATTGTTCTCATAATATGTTCTGGCGTTTTTCCCTAAAAGATTTCTGTCTGCATCAATAAGCTTTTTTATGCAAGACACCAAGCCCTCAACATCTTCTGCAGGAGAAACAAAACCACAAGCCGCTTCTTCAATGATTTTTGCCGCTTCACCATTTACCGCCGCCACAACAGGCTTACCTGCCGCCATATATGACTGGATTTTTCCCGGGAACGACATCGAAAGAACCCGGTTGTCCGAAAGTGTTACAATCAGAGCGTCGCTCTTTGCATATTTTTCCGGCAACTCCTTTACAGGAACTCTACCATGAAAAGTGACTTTATCCAAATGTAAGCTTTCAGCTAATTTTACCATTTTATTGAAGCCGGAGCCGTCACCGTAAAAGTGGAAATGCAATTTTTCCCCTTTTAACTTATCTGCCGCATATAAAATAGTTTCTATACTTTGGGTTGTACCTATATTCCCGGCGAAAGTAATGTTTAACAAACCTTCCGAAGTCTCGTTTGTTGGATAAAAAACATCTTCTGCATATTGGGGGAGATACTGTACTTTTCCCGAATCAATATTGAATTTCTCATCAAAATAATCCTTGAACATTCTTGATGAAACCAAAATTTCATCAGCATTGCTATATATCTTTCCAGCAATCTTTTTGTAGTGCGAATAAATTTTTCCGTCCTTTTTTATTCCACCCAAAGTAAGACTTTCCGGCCACAAGTCAAGACAATACAAAACCACTTTTTTGCCAAATTTTTTCTTATATTTTAATGCCGCTTCTGCCATCATCACAGGCGAAAGCTGGTATACAAAAACAACGTCATACTGTTTTTTAAATTTTGAAACATAACGAGTTGAGGCTATGGAATATGTGTAATAGTTTATAAACCTATAAAGCGCGCCTGTTTTTCTGCCTATGGTAAAAACTCTGTGAACATTTACGCCGTTTATTATTTCATCCTTATGCTCACCTTTTTTATAACCCTCATATATTTCACCCATTGGGTAATTAGGAAAAGAAGTTATAACATCAACTTCATTTCCACCTTCCACCAATGCTTCACATATATCTGCTATTCTGAAAGGTTCGGGCGAGTAATATTGGCATATTACTAAAATTTTCACCAATTCACATCCTAAACGTTAACTTCTTCTTTTTCTTCATCCTTATACGCTTCATTCTGAGGTTTAAATGTAGGTACAAGTTCTTTAACCATATCAACTATCTGACGGGATGAAGCTCCCTCCATAATTTCTCTCATATAACCTATTCTTTCAAAAAGCTTTTCGGAATCGAACTCCATAGGTCTTGCAACATAAATAAGGTCGTTCTGTGTTTTCTGAATACCTTCCTCACTTATAAGAAGCTCTTCATATAGTTTTTCACCATCACGAAGACCGGTATATTTAATCTCTATATCTTCCCCGGGAATATGTCCCGAAAGTCTTATAAGGTTTTCTGCAAGTTCACGAATCTTTACCGGTGAGCCCATATCAAGAATGAAAATTTCTCCCCCGTTAGCATATGCACCCGCCTGAAGCACAAGAGAAACCGCTTCGGGAATAAGCATAAAGTAACGAATAATATCAGGATGAGTAACTGTAACGGGACCACCATTTTCAATCTGTTCTTTGAAGAGCGGAATTACACTACCGTTTGATCCTAACACATTACCAAAACGGACCGCAACAAAATCTGTTTGTGAAATTTTGTTAAACGACTGAACAATCATTTCACAAATGCGCTTTGTAGCGCCCATAACATTTGTTGGGTTAACCGCCTTGTCCGTTGAAATCATAACAAATCTTTTTACGCCATATTTATCCGCTGTTTTTGCAAGATTATATGTTCCGAAAACATTGTTCTTCACAGCTTCTTTAGGGCTATCCTCCATAAGAGGAACATGCTTATGTGCTGCAGCATGATAAACAAAGCTCGGCTTGTATTCCTCAAAAATTTCACAAAGTCTTTTTTCATCACGGATTGAACCAATTAAAACTCTCAAATCCACCTGAGGATAAATTCTTCTGATTTCCTGCTGAATTTCATAAGCACCATTCTCTGCAATATCAAGAATAATAATTCTCTTTGCCACTCCACTGTTTGCAATCTGACGAACAAGCTCACTGCCTATTGAACCGCCACCACCTGTAACAAGAACAGTATGTCCTTTAAGAAGTTCAAAAACTTTAGTAAGATCAGGCTTTATCTGTTCTCTTCCTAAAAGGTCAGTATAATCAACTTTACGTAGCTGAGCTTTTATGCTTTCTCCTTCTTTGGATACAGTGATTTTGGGTAATGTTTTCAATTCACAGCCTGTTTTGTTACACAGTTCCAGAATTTCTTTTTTGTTCTTTCCGCTAATGGAAGGCACCGCCAAAAAAATCTCATCAATATCAAGTTCATTGGCTGTTTTTATAATTTCTCCTCTTCCACCATAAACCTTTACTCCGTTCAAATATTCTCCCTGCTTCATTTTGTTGTCATCAATAAGTGCAACAACCTTATAACGATTTACGTTGTTTATACCCTTAAGTTCATTGATAAGGCGTATAGCCGCACTACCTGCGCCAATTATCATAACTTTCTTTCTTCTTCCGTTTTCTGCGTTTTTAGGAGCGAGAATTTTTGCACGCCATAAATTATAAGATACAAAAACCAAGCCTCTTGTTGTTATAAACAAAACCAACAGAATTACTGAATAAAGAACCATAAATGTGAGGAAAGAGCGTGTATATGTAATCCATATGTACATAAACGGAATCATAACAATAATCTTTGAAAGAGCAAAGGCACTTACAAGAGTCGTATAGTCCTTTGCCACAAAATATTGCCACATCCTGCTATATATTTTGAACACAACAAAACAAATGGCCGTAATTATTATATCAGCTAAAATAATAAGAAGTACATTATTATTAAACCACTTAGGGAAAAATACCGGTGCATCAAATTTTAAATATGTTGCTAAAGAAGCCGCAATGCATACAGAAATCAAATCAAAAGCCACAAAAAAAACTTTCATATGCTTCTTCGCAAAAGCTACAACATTTTTAATCAATGTATTCAAAATAATCCTTCCTTCGCTAATTTGTTGTAAATTTATAAAACCGCACTACAACGCATTTTAACTTATACAGTTTAACACAAAGTTTCATCTTTTGCAATAATATAAGAGAATATATTTTAACGTATTTAATGTAATAAATAACAATTATTGCATTATATTTGCAAATGTGTTAAAATTATGTAAACAAGCTCAATAAAGGATTGATTCATTTGAACAATTGGATGAGTAGCCTATCTGACACAATAAAAATTTCAGAAATAAATATTCCGGGAACCCACGACAGTTGCACTTACAGAGTTCAATTTCCATTTCTTTCAAAATGTCAGAATTCAACCATTACAGAACAGCTTAATTCAGGTGTTCGTTTCCTTGACATCCGCGTTGAAAAAAATGGAGAAAAGCTAAAACTCGTTCACGATATAGCAGACTGCAAAAGCCCGGAAAACAAAATGGAGAAACTGTATCTCGATAGTGTTATTGACGATTGCAAAAGCTTTCTGGCTGAAAACCCTTCAGAAACAATTTTGTTGAGTTACAAACGCGATGATGGTGCAAATCAGGAAGAAACTTTTGATATATTCTTTGAAAACTATCTTGATAAAGATACTGTCTGGTACAAAAAAAATTGCGTACCGTCATTAAAAGAGGTTCGCGGGAAAATAGTTCTTTTAAACCGTGATAACATTGATAAAAGCAACGGAAAATACACGGATTTAAATACTGGAATAAACCTGTCCACATGGGTTTATCAGAAAGATAATATTAAAAGAATTTATGAAACTGCCGAGATTTTAAATCGTGATGAGGGCATTACAGGAAAAGCCTTTACTGTTCAGGATTTATACGGCTTAACTCCACAAAAAAAGTGGAAAGCGGCAGTATTTCCTTTTATCAAAAAGCCACCAGAAACAAACGATATTTTAATCACATTTTTCTCTTGCTCAAGCTTATTTTACAACCCCAAAAGGAGTGCAAAATACATTAACAAAAAACTTTCAGACATTTCTCTTAAAAAACAAAAAAAATACGGTTGGATAATCATGGATTACCCAACCGAAAAGTTTATAAAAGAAATTATAAATTCTAATTTTTAATTATTTTCCAACACAGAAATTCTTAAAAACCTCATTAACAATGGTTTCCGTTGCTTTTTCGCCTGTCAAAACGCAAAGGTTTTCTACAGCACAATCGATACAAACATTAATCGCATCGGGAGTTATACCCATTAAAAGACCGTCAAGTGCTTCCTGCAGATTTTCAACAGCCTTCACTACGCAATCACGCTGTCTTTCGGTAGTGATAAGGGGTGCTGAAGGGTCAAAACCTGCAGTGCCTACAACCTTTTCAACCATAGCAGTAAGCTCGTCCATACCCTTACGGTTTTTAGCGGAAATCTCAACTATATTTTCATCTTTTATAAACGCTTTCACACTTTCTCGTGACAGCGTTTTTTGTTTATCTGTTTTGTTAATCACTATAATAGAATTCTTATTTTTGCAAAGTTCGAGAAGCTCTTTATCATCATCTGATAAGCCTTGCTCTGCGTCAAGCACCATAAGCACAAGACTTGCTCTGTCAAATCGTTCTTTTGCTCTTACAACACCGATTTTTTCAATTTCATCATCAGTATCAGTTCTGATACCTGCCGTATCTGCAAGGCGTAGAGTAATATTGCCCAATCTCACTGTTTCTTCAAGAACGTCACGTGTAGTGCCTGCAACTGATGTAACAATTGCCCTTTCTCTTCCTGAAAGTGCATTCAGAAGAGTTGATTTGCCAACATTTGGTCTGCCTACGATGGCAGTATCAACACCTTCAAGAATAGCCTGACCTGAATCAAAGCCGTCGAGAAGTTTTTCAAGGCGATATTTAACCGTTAATAAAGTTTCTGTCATCTGAGAGTCAGAGAGTTCAGGGATTTCATCATCGGGATAATCTACCCATGCCGCCAGAAATGACGCTGTTCTTGCAAGCTCATCCCTGCATTCACCTATTTCTCTGCTCAATGCACCATCAAGAGCATTGAGTGTTGCCGCCCTTGCTTCTTCACCGGATGCAGATATAAGTGACATTACCGCTTCTGCTTCCGATAAATCCATTTTGCCGTTAAGGAATGCTCTTTTGGTAAATTCTCCACCCTCTGCAGCAACTGCACCTGCATTAAAAACTGCACGAAGCACTCTCTGAAGAATAAAAAGTCCGCCGTGGCAGCTTAATTCAACAACATCTTCACCTGTATAGCTTTTTGGCGCTCTGAAAACAAGAGCAACCGCATCATCTAATTCGGTTTCTCCGTCGTGAACTTTTCCGTAATATGCAGTATACCCTTTTGCACCTGTTAATTTTTTACCCGAAACAGCAGAAAAAACTCTGTCCGCAATTGACAGAGCGTTTTCGCCTGATAATCTTACTGTTCCTAATCCTGCTGCCGCCTGAGCGGTAGCAATTGCTGCAATAGTTGTACTCATTATTTTTTCCCCGTTGACCCGAAGCCACCTGCGCCTCTTTCAGTATTGTCAAGGTCTTGTACCTCAACAATTTCAGGCAACTCAACTGGTTTTATAACCATCTGGGCGACTCTTTCAAAGGGTTGAATTGTATATGGTTCTTCTGTAAGTTTAATTACACCAACACAAACTTCTCCTCGGTAATCGCTATCAATAACACCTACCGAATTAAGAAGAGCAATGCCGTGTTTAACAGCAAGTCCGCTTCTTGAATGAATAAATGCCGCATAGTGAGGGTCATCAAGACCAATTGCTATTCCTGTAGGAATGACGACTTTATCACCTTTATTTAAAGTAATCGGTTCATCAATGCAAGCATATAAATCAAGACCTGCACTACCGCTTGTAGCCCTTGTAGGTATCTTTGCTTCTTCTCTTACTTTTTTTATTTTTAAAGTCTCCATAATTATCTCCAGAGTCCACCTGTTTTATCTTCGGTATTGCTTATAGCTTTAATTCTATCGAGCTCTCTTTTATAGAAATCTCTTTCGCTTTTGGCTTTTGCGGCATCTTCAAGGTATTCTTTAAGCTGTAAACGAAGATTATCTGTTGTTCCTCCGTTTTTCTTTGCCTCGTCAGCATACTGCAAAGCAATAAGAACTGCCGCCTGAGTTGTAGAAACGCGGGCACCACGAAGAATATCAGCCATTTTTAAATCAATTTCGTGAGCCAAATCACTCATATACTCAGAAGATTCATCAGAAACAATTCTGTATTCCTCTCCCGCGATCTTAAGTCTGTGGGTTATTTTATTCATTACAATCATCCTTAATTTTCGTTTAAATCGTATTCTATAAAATTATACATTGTTTTCAGTTTTTTCGCAACACTACATATTGTAAAAATTCATTGTGTATACACAATTTATCAGTTGATATTTATAGCAATAGTTGATATAATTTATTAAAGCAAATAAAGTTATGAAAGGAAAAGATATGGATTATACACCTGATAACATCACTAACACAACAGGCGAAACAATGGATAATTCACCGCAGGGCAACAACCATCCCCCTCAGCCCCAATCTCCTGCTGAAATATATAACACCAACACATCTGCCAATGGACCTCAGTACCACTATGGTGCACCACAAAGCTTTTTCAATCCTCAATATCTGGAAGAACAAAGAAAAAAACTTCTTGAACGCAGATATCATGAAAAAATTATAAAGTCTTTAGGTACAAGCGCCGGTTTAATTTTACTGATTTTGTTGGGAATTTCTTTTTTACTATCATTTTTACTTGTGACCCCAACTTTCAGTAAACTTTATGAAAGCAACATTACTTTTGCTTCTGCTTTTGGAATTTTTTACTCTGTTTTAAGTGTGGGTGGAGCCTTCTTTATTGGTTCAAAAATTCTAAAGAGTCAAAAGCTTTTCAAAAACATTCCTTATAATCCGCCAAAAGATAAAACAAAGGCTTTTTTGCTCATTTTGATTGGCTTTGGTAGTTGTCTTCTTGCGAATTACATTACTGTTTTTCTGAGAGTTTTTGGTGAGGGCTTGGGCATTTATTCTGACTATACTGCTATGCAAGACCCCTCAAGCACTTTAGATGTATTAATGATATTCCTCGGTTCCTCATTAATTCCGCCGCTTGTTGAAGAATTCGCTTTGCGTGGAGTTCTTATGCAAAGTCTTCGTAAGTACGGAAATCTTTTCGCGATTGTAACATCTGCCTTTGTGTTTGGTGTTTTCCACGGGAACGCTGTTCAGATGCCCTTTGCATTCCTTTGCGGACTTGTTATCGGCTATGCCGTTATTGCAACAGAAAGCTTATGGACAGGTGTTATCATTCACGCTCTTATGAACGGTATGTCTGCAATATCCTCAGGCTTGGTTTATTATTTTGATGAATATGTCTCAAACACATTTTTCTATGTAGGCTCTGCAGTTGGTATAACCCTTGGCATTATAGGGCTTATTCTCTATCTGACCAGGTATAAAAATGATGATACTCTCAAAAACAACGGTGTCTACAACGGTATGACTGCAGGAGAAAAATTCATCAAATTTAATACTTCTCCTGTTATGATAATTGCAATAATTCTTTATGTAATTCAGGCAGTTACTCAATTAACAACAACGCCCCCTGCTTTCTGATATGGAAAACATTGAATTTATGAATGAGGCTATACGCCTCGCTAAAGAAGCCGCCGAAGATGGCGAGGTGCCTGTTGGTGCAGTTGTCACAATAGGTAATAAAATCATTGGCAGAGGCAGAAATCGTCGAGAAAAAGGGAAAAATGCTCTTTCCCACGCAGAAATTGAAGCTATAAACGAAGCCTGTAAGCGTTTAGGCGGTTGGCGACTCTGGGAATGCGAGCTTTATGTTACCCTTGAACCCTGCCCTATGTGTGCAGGTGCAATAATCAATTCCCGAATTAAAAAAGTTATTTTCGGAGCCCATGATAAAAAGAATGGTGCTTGTGGCTCTGTTGTTAATCTTTTCAACGCAGATTTCAGCTTCAAGCCTCAATATATCGGTGGATTTATGGAAAAAGAATGTGCCGATATTCTGACTGATTTTTTTAAAAATTTAAGAAATAAAGAAAATAAAATATCTAAAGATACTAAGGAGAACAGTCAAATGGAAAGAATTGACAGTTTCAATGTTGACCACACAAAACTCTTAAGAGGCATGTACATTTCTCGAATTGACGGAGATGTTGTTACATACGACATAAGAACTCGCCGTCCCAATGTGGAAGAGGTTATGGAAAATGCGGCTATTCATACTCTTGAACATCTTTTTGCTACTTATGTCCGCAATAGCACTCTTAAAAACAATATTATTTACTTTGGTCCTATGGGTTGCAGAACAGGTTTTTATTTCCTCACAACCGGAATCACTCACGCAGATGCACTTAAACTCACTCAAGAAGCGCTTGATTTCATTTCAAAATTTGAGGGCGATGTACCTGGTGTCAGCGCAATCGAATGCGGTAACTATCGTGACCACGATTTAGAGGGTGCAAAAAAAGAAGCAGCCGACCAGTTTGAAGTTCTCAAAAACTGGACAACTGCTGATATGATTTATTAAAAAACGGCGGAAATGCCGTTTTTTAAAATTGCAAGTTGAAAGTGGCAAGTGGCAAGTTTCGGGGCGCGAAAATACGCCAAATTATAATAGCTGTGCGCAGCACCCGATAATTCTGCATTCTGCATTTTGCACTTTGCATTTAAAACAGAATTTCTTTAAGGTTATCACCAAGAATACCCTTCTTTGCCTCCTCGCTTATGGGGAGGTTTTTTATTCTTTCTATAGATTCTTTTATCATTTTTGCATCTTTATATGGCGTATCAAGGCCGAAAATACTGCGTTTTGGACCTGTCTGATATATCAAATCGCAAAGCTCTTCATCGGTAATTGACCAAGCACCCCTTCGGATATTTCCGAACTCATCCTTTTCCATCGCAATGCTTGTCCACCCTGCAAAAACATGGTCAATTTCTCCACGAGAATTGTTGTTCATAACAAGTAACGCTTCCCTGAAAAAGCTGTAACCACCCATATGCTCCATACTGAAACGAAGCTTCGGGAAATTATACGCAACCTCATCAAACAAAAGCATCTGATAATCTGCTATTCTGTGCCAATGAAGGCCTGTATGAAAGGACAAGAAAAGATTTTGCTTTTCCGCTTCTTCATAAACTTCAAAAAGCTCTTTTCCTGCCACATTAACCTCTTGCGCAGCCGGATGAATTTTTATTCCATAAAGACCTAAATCCTTGATTTTTTTTACTTGGTCTTTTAAATCATTTCTATCAAAATCAATTGTACCAAAACCCACAAGATTTGGTTCATTTTTTAGTTCTTTTGCCACCCACTCGCAAGGGTTTTGTCCCGTTGTATGTGAGTACATATCCATCTGATGCCAAAATGGCGAAAAGCAAACTGCACCTTCAATTTCACACTCATCCATAATGGATTTCAAGGTGTTTAAATCACCATTCGGTTTTGTTTTTTCAGGAAAAAGATGGGCATGATTTGCAAAAATTTTATAATCTGACATTCAACTCACCTCAGACTAATTTAAAATCGTCGTCAGACATATTTTCCCAATCGATATCTTCATCCTCGGGTATATCTGCATAATAATCCCACAAGCGTTCTTCTTGCTCTGCAGTAAGAGGCTCAGCAGGAATTTCGCTTATAACCTCGAATTTTTTTGTTGCACTCCACAGTGATGGTGTTATACGAATTGTATAACCGCAACAAGAGGGACAAAGCCATTCTGTCATCGGAAGTTCAGGCACACCGAAAGCTGCAAGAATACTCATCATAACACCTCCGTGGGTAATGATTGCAGCAGTTCTTGTGCCTGTTTTAAGCAAGCCATCAACCGTTTTTGCGAAACAATCACAAACCCTTGTTGCAAATTCGGAATTACTTTCTCCGTTAAGAGGACGAGCATCTTCACCACCCGAAAGCCACTGCGAAAATTCTTCATAACGCTCTAATTCATCGGCTGTATGACCCTCAAACTCACCGAAATCACACTCTTCAAAGCCTCTCATTTCAATGGGCGTTTTATCCGGATAAAGAATTTTTGCAGTTTGGATACAACGCTTTAAACCACTTGAAAACACAACATCAGTTGCAGGATAATTATAATCTCTTTTCATTACTTCAAGTTGGTTTAAACCTTCCTGACAAAGCTCCTCATCGGTCTGACCTATGTATCTGCCCTCGATGTTTCCTTGGGTAAGAGCATGACGAATTAAATGAATTGTATAAGTTTTCATTGATTTCTCCTGTAAGATAGTGTATATTATTATACAAATTGTATAACAAAATTGTTGTGAGGGGTTAATATGAACACAAATTTTAACGAAAGATTGGTTGAACTGCGTACGGAAAAAGGCTTGAGCCAAAAAGATGCTGCTGCAGATTTAGGCGTTTCTCAAGCACTTTTATCCCATTATGAAAAAGGCATTCGTGAATATAGTTTAGCTTTTTTATGCAAAGCTGCTGAATACTATAATGTTACAACAGACTACATCTTAGGGATAACAAACAGTCGTTCAGGACTCAACTCAAATGCTCTTGAAGATAGAGAAGAGGACTCTGTTTTTAACACAAACTCTATTTACCGTGCTGCAATTATGACCCACGAAAGAATGAATGCAGGGTCTTTCCAAGCCGGAGAATACGCCGATATACTTTATGCTGCAACAATTTATCGAACTCTTTTTGCCGCCGCTCAAAAGGGCTATATTCCCAAAAGATGGTTTTCTCTTCCACCAAAATATGCACAGGCAGTTTGCCTTTCATTAGTTGAAGCATATCTTGATGATTTCCCTGAAAAAACCGTTAACGCAAGACGCTACGGCGGCCCCGAACCCAAGAGTATCGAGGCCGTCATAAAAGGAGTTGAAAGTCTGTTAAGTAAAATGGCAAACTCTATAAAGTTGCCCGAAAACTGAATTTAACCCTTTAATACTTCTTTATACATTTTGATGTATTCGTTAGCAGATTTACCCCAAGAGTTGTCGCTTTCCATTGCTCTTTTAACAAGAATTGCCCAACCCTTCTTATCCTGATAACCCTCAACTGCACGCTTTATAGCATGTAGCATATCGTGAGCATTATAAGATGAGAATACAAAGCCATTACCCATATTGTCACCGCTATCTGTAACAGAGTCACGAAGACCACCTGTTTCACGGACAATGGGAATTGACCCGTAACGAAGAGCAACCATCTGCGAAAGACCACAAGGCTCACTCTTTGAAGGCATAAGGAACATATCGCTACCTGCATAGATTTTTCTTGCCAAATCAGGAATAAATCCAAGGCAAAGACCTACTTTATCGGGATAACGCTGTGCAAGGCCTCTGAAGAATTCTTCATACTGATAGTCTCCCGAACCAAGAACAACAAGTTGAATATCTGTTGTGGCAAGTAATTCATCAAGAACTGCTTTGCAAAGGTCAAGACCCTTGTGAGAAACAAGTCTTGTTACCATACCCATAACGGGAGTATCATTTTTCTCCGGAAGCCCTAAAAGCTTCTGGAGTTCTCTTTTATTTACCGCTTTACCGCGCATATTATCCACAGAATAATTTTTGAAAACATCCTTATCAGTTTCAGGATTATAATTTTCAACATCAATACCATTGAGAATACCGCGTAATTTATAGCTTCTTTCACGAAGAATTGTATCGAGACCGTGAGAATACCATGGGTCGAGAATTTCTTTAGCATAAGATGGGCTAACGGTTGTAACCGCATTAGCACACTCAATACCCGCTTTCATAAGGTTTACCGCACCATCATATTCAATAAGATTTTTATGAGCGTGGTCAATACCAACAACATTATCGATAAGCTCTTCACCATAAACGCCCTGATACTGAATGTTGTGAATTGTAAGAACTGTTTTAATATTCTCGTAACCGGGCTGATTTGCATACATTGTGCTGTAGTAAAGAGGAGTAAGAGCAGTCTGCCAGTCATTACAATGAATAATATCCGGCTTGAAATCAATATGAGGAATTATTTCAAGAATTGCTCTTGCAAAAAACGCAAATCTCTCCGCATCATCATAGAAACCATAGAGAGAGTCTCTCTTGAAATAATACTGATTATCGAGAAGATAATAAATTACTCCCCCTGCTTTTGCTTCAAATATTCCACAATACTGTCTGCGCCATGCAACAGGAACGGAAATACTTGTTATAAATTTCATTGAATCTTTAAGTTCTTGCTTTATGCCGTCATAAAGAGGCATAACAACTCTGCAACCAACAAGTCTTTTTCTTAAAGCCTGAGGAAGAGAACCGGCTACATCTGCTAATCCGCCACTTGCTATAAAAGGAAGGGCCTCACTTGCAGCATATAAAACTTTCATATATTAAACCTCCGTTAAATCATCTGAATTTTACAATGCAATTCCTGCCATATCAAATATTGCCTTAAGATTATCCATAATGCCCGATGATAGGAATACAATAATTAACAAGATAAGAAGAACAAAGGGTGCACCTAGTTCAATAATTGTTTTTATCATTTGCTTTCTTTTCATTGTCCGGATTTCATTTTCAAGTGCAGCAATACGATTTTGCAACTCAATAATCAAATCACTATCTGTATTACTTTTTTTAACAGAACCTTGTTGCACTAAATTCGTTTTTTGTTGCATAGGTGTGGCAGATTGCTCCGCTTCTTCTTCAGAAAAACGTGAACGGATAGCTTTTAAAGCAGAAGAAATATACTCTGTCCTCTCAGGAACATCTTTACCAATTACCGCAACAAGCCACCTCAACTGCGCTTCAGTAGGTTCATCTGTTGCATCAAAAACATTCAGTTGACGATTACAGAAAGAACATACTTTACAATTTGTTCCGTTTAAATTTCGATCAACAAAATCTAACTCCTCGGTTTTGCATCCGCAAATGGGACAAACTGCCATATTAACACCTCACTAACCAAAAACAACATATAATCAGATAACAATATCCTTACCTACAAATAAGGGATAGCTCTTATCTCCGCTCAGGGTTTTCTTGGGAGTGATAACTGTGTTTTTATCCATAACTACACAATTAAGCTTCGCATCCTCACCAACAAAAGCATCCTGCATAAGAATTGAATTTTCAACAACTGCACCCTTTGCAACTCTTACGCCACGGAAAATAATACTGTTCTTAACTGTACCTTCGATCTGGCAACCGTCTGCAATAAGAGAATTTTCGCATTTTGAGGTGATACCATAAATAACAGGCATATCGTTACGAACCTTTGTATAAACAGGTGCATCTGCACGGAAGAGATTTTTTCTGCAATTTTTCTCAAGAAGAGCCATATTTGCATCAAAATAGCTTTCCATACTGTCAATTGTGCGGGTCCATTCATCAACCTTATATCCATAAATATTAAGGTGAGAAACATTTTTCTGAATAAGGTCTTTTTCAAAACTTGTATAAGCGTAGCTTTCTGCATCGCCGATAAGTCTTTCAAGAAGAGCTTTTCTTATAAGAATAATGTTTGTTGAATAGTTGATATCGCTTTCAGTTTTAACATCAATACCAACATTTGTAACCCTGCCCTCTTCGTTGAGTGTAAGAGCCATTGTTCTTTCAAGCTTCGGTGCTTTGCCGTTTGCATAAGCAATGGTAATATCTGCATTTTTATCTGCATGGAAGCTGAAAAGCTTTGATAAATCCATATTACAAACAACATTAGTGTCCATAAGAAGAACATACTCCTGTTTTGATTTTGCAATAAACTCCATTATTCTGTTAAGCGTGTCAATTCTGTCGCCACCATCTTTTTCAGTAGCACCGGGAGTAAAGGGCGGAAGCATATAAAGACCGTCAACCTTTCTTGAAAGGTCCCAAGGTCTGCCGCTACCAACATGGTCCATTAGAGAATGGAAATTGCTGTTTGCAATAACACCAACCTTCGTAACACCACAATTAACAAGATTTGAAAGAGCAAAGTCGATAAGACGATATCTTCCGCCGAAGGGTACTGAGCCCATGGTTCGCCTTGCTGTGAGTGCACCTAAAGAGGAATCGTAAGAATTGGAATAAATAATTCCGAGAACATTTTTCGGCATCATACTGTTTCGCCCTCCTTAACATCTTCTGAAATCATTGACTGTGCTTTAACTGTTGCATTCTTACCAACTACAACACCTGCACCGACAACGCTTACACCCCAGTTTTCAAGATTTTCACATTTTTCGGGGTTTTCACCAACAACTGCACCTTCTTCAATAACTGCATTTTCTGCAACCATTGCGTATTGAACAACCGCACCTTTTTTAATTACTGCACCGGGCATAACAATTGAATAATCAACAAATGCACCCTCTTCAACTGTAACATTGGAGAAGAGAACCGAATAGTCAACCTTTCCTTCAATTTCACAACCCTCTGCTGCAAGTGAATTTTCAATTACAGCTTTATCGGAAACATACTGAGGAGCGGTAACTGCGCCTCTGCCGTAAATTTTCCAGCTATTATCTGATAAATCAATATTTGCTTTAGGATTAAGCAAGTCGAGGTTTGCTTCCCAGAGTGAATCGATTGTTCCGACATCTTTCCAATAGCCATCAAATCCGTAAGCAAAAAGTCTTTCACCTGCTTCGTGCATTGCAGGGATAACATTTTTACCAAAGTCATTTGATGAATCGGGATTTGCTTCATCATCAATAAGATATTTTCTGAGTTTTTCCCAAGTAAACATATATACACCCATTGAAGCTTTATTACTCTTAGGATTCTTGGGTTTTTCTTCAAACGCAGTAATTCTTCCGTCATCATCCACAAACATAAGACCGAAACGGGAAGCCTCTTCCCACGGAACTTCAAGCATAGCAATTGTGCAAGCAGCATCTTTTTCTTTGTGGTACTGAAGCATTTTTGCATAGTCCATTTTATAAATATGGTCACCTGAAAGAATTGCTACATATTCAGGGTCATATCTGTCAATAAACTGAATATTCTGATAAATCGCATTAGCAGTACCTTTATACCATTCTGTACCCTCAATCTGTTGATAGGGAGAAAGAATGTGAACACCACCATTTGCACGGTCAAGGTCCCAAGGTCCGCCATTACCGATATAGTCGTTAAGTTCAAGTGGTTGATACTGCGTAAGAACACCAACAGTATAGATACCTGAGTTCACACAGTTTGAAAGGGGGAAATCAATAATCCTGTACTTTCCGCCATAGGGAACAGCAGGTTTTGCAATGTTTTTTGTAAGAACGCCAAGACGAGAACCCTGACCGCCTGCAAGAAGCATTGCAATACATTCATTCTTTTTTGCCATTTTCGTTACATTCCTTTCCTGATATATATTAGTTATTTTTTTGCTTTTTTGTTTGATGGTTTTTCTACTTTCTTTTTTCTGAAATAAAGTGTTGTCATAGGTGGTAAAGTCAATTCTATAAACTGCTTATATCCATGCATCTCACCATCATTTGTTTTATAGGTTTTCTTTATCCTTTCACCCGAACCGCCAAATTTTTTGGAGTCGGAATTGAAAACAAGTTCATAAGCTTCACCCTCGGGAACACCGATTTTATAATCTTTTCTCAAAACGGGGGTAAAGTTGCATACAGCGATAATCTTTTCATCCTTTTTATCTGTTCTCATAAAGGCAATTACAGAATTGGTGTTATCATCGCTTACAATCCAGTTGAAGCCCTCCCAGCTATAGTCAATTTCCCATAGTGGAGAATTCTTTTTATAGAATTTATTAAGTTCTCTTGCATAATCCTGCAACCAGCGGTGCATTTCATAATCAAGAAGAAGCCAATCAAGACCTTTTTTGTAATCCCATTCAATAAACTGACCGAACTCACTACCCATAAAGAGAAGTTTTTTACCGGGATGGGCATACATATAACCTAAAAATGCTCTTACGCCTGCAAATTTCTCATTATAGTTACCGGGCATTTTATTTATAAGAGAGCACTTTCCGTGAACAACCTCATCGTGTGAAATAGGAAGCACGAAATTTTCACTGAATGCATAGAAGAAAGAGAAAGTAATCAAATCGTGATTAAACTTTCTGAATATTCCATCAAGGGAAAAATAGCGGAGAATATCATTCATCCAGCCCATATTCCACTTGAAATTGAAACCAAGTCCGCCCATATAAACAGGCTTTGAAACCATTGGCCAGGAGGTACTTTCCTCCGCCATCATCATAACATCGCCGTGCTCAGTGAACACAGTTTCATTGAGCTGTTTAAGAAAAGCAACTGCCTCTAAATTCTCGTTACCGCCATTGGCATTTGCAATCCAGTGGCCATCATCCCTGCCGTAATCAAGGTAAAGCATTGAAGCAACTGCATCAACGCGAAGACCGTCAATATGGTATTCGTCAAGCCAGAAGCATGCATTTGATATCAAAAAGCTCTGAACCTCGTTTCTTCCGAAGTCAAAAACCTTCGTTCCCCATTGAAGATGCTCGCCTTTACGAATATCTGCATATTCATAGCAAGGTGTGCCGTCAAACTCGGCAAGTCCGAAAGCATCTTTTGGAAAGTGAGCAGGAACCCAATCCACAATAACACCAATTCCTGCTTTATGGCATTGATCAACAAAATATTTAAAATCATCGGGAGTGCCGTAACGAGAGGTTACTGCAAAATAGCCTGTTACCTGATAACCCCATGAGCCATCAAAGGGATGCTCCGCCACAGGAAGAAGCTCGATATGGGTATAACCCATATTCTTAACATATTCAACGAGTTCTTTTGCCAAATCCCGATAGCTTAATGTATTACCATCATCATATCGTTTCCAGGAACCTAAATGAACTTCATAGATATTGACCGGTGAAGAATACACGCTTGTGGCTTTTCTCTTTTTTAGCCAAGCACCATCATTCCATTTGTAATTACCTTCAAATATTTTTGAAGCTGTTCCCGGACGGGTTTCAGCATGAATTGCATACGGGTCTGCTTTATAAAGCTTTCTGCCTGTTTTTGTGCAGATAATAAATTTGTAAGCATCAAAATTATTTACACCTTCAACATAGGTTTCCCATACACCACCATCATTAAGGCGATACATAGGTGCGGCATCTTCACTCCAGCCATTAAAAGTGCCTGTAACAAAAATATTTTCTGCGTTGGGTGCCCAGACCCTGAAAACATATTTTCGGTCTTCAACTTTATGTGCACCTAAAAATTCTTGTGCTTTAAAGTTCTTCCCCTGATGGAATACATACAGAGGGAAATCGTTATAATCATTCGTTTTCTCTTTTTTCACTTCCGCACCTCACAAACACACAAATCTGCTATTGCCGAAAAGAATTGAACCCTGTACATCCAAAATTCAAATCTTCCGATTACATTATATCAAGTTAATAATATCAAAAACAGAAACTCATTTCAAGAGAATTTTGATATATTTTGTTACACCTAAGTTAAAATTTACCATCTCACTTTGTTAAATTTGCACAAAGTTTTTGTAAAAATCGTCACTATGTAACCAAAACAAACTGTTAATTTCTTTTAAAAAATGAATATTACCAGTTTGTAAAAGAATAAAAATTTTCATCTTTTTTCTTTATTGGAAAAATAAAATCACAAAAAATGGTATTATATTCAACTGTATACTTAAACGTTTAACTATTTTGGGGGTTATCAATAAATGAACTATAGAGAAATGGTGCATAAACTCATTTCAACCTCTCTCATTCATCGTTACCATATAACAAAATCTGCTCAGAAAGCAGGGTTATATTATGGGCAACCGATGATATTGGAATATATTAAAGAACATAATCTTTGTACGCAAAAAGAGCTCGCAGACAGCTTACATATCTCTCCTGCAAGTGTTGCAACATCAATAAAAAGACTCGAAAAAAGTGGTTTTGTTGCCCGCACAACAGATAAAGCGGATGTCAGAAAAAACAGACTTTCTTTAACTGACGAGGGATTACGTATCCTAAAAGAATTCCGAAACATTTGCGATGAAACCGACAAAGAAATGTTCAAGGATTTTTCCGATGAAGAGTGTTATTTGCTGTGCAATTTTCTTCAGAGATTATACAATAATCTTGATACGGAAAACCTCACAAATTGTCAGATGAAAGCAGAAATTGAAAAAGAGAAAAAAAACGCAAAGGAGGAAACAGAAAATGATTAAAAAGCTTATGAGCTATGTGGGTAAATATAAAATTTATGCGATACTTTCCCCTCTTTCAATTGTTTTGGAAGTTCTCATTGAGGTTATAATACCTCTTCTTATGTCTGTTATAATTGACTGCGGAATAAGCGGTCAGCCTCTTGAGAATAAGGATAGCTTTATAACAGAAATCCTTATTTCACTGGGCTTTGGCAACAAATCGGGCACAGACCTGATTATTTCTCTTGGTGCACTTATGATAGTAATGGCTTGCATCTCCCTTGCCTGCGGTGCTGCAGCGGCGTTCTTTGCCGCCAAAGCGGGTATGGGCTTCGGTGCAGAACTTCGTTTCGGAATATTCCGGAAAATTCAGGATTTTTCATTCTCCAATGTTGACAAATTTTCAACAGGCTCTCTTATTACAAGAATGACAACTGATATAACAATGATTCAGAACACCTTTATGATGGCGGTTCGTATGTTTGTACGTTCTCCTCTTATGTTCTCAATGGCAATTATTATGGCGTTCAGCATAAATAAAAAGCTTTCCCTTATTTTTATGTGTGTAGCTCCTGTTATGCTTTTTCTTATTCTCTTTATCGGTATTAAAGCACACAAGCGTTTTAAAAAAATGTTTAAAAAATACGATAAATTTAATACATTTATTCAAGAAAACCTTATTGCTGCAAGAGTTGTTAAAGCATTTGTTCGTGCAAGGCACGAAAAAGACAAATTCAAAATCTCAAATGATGAATTAAAGGATGCTTCAATCTTTGCAGAAAAGCTTATTATTCTTAACGGACCTATTATGTCTGTTTCGATTTACACCTGTATTATTCTTATTCTTTGGGTTGGCTCAAAGCTTATTCTTAACGGAAATATGTTCTTAGGCGACCTTATGAGTTTCATAACATACATTCAGCAGATATTCATATCACTCTCATTCATTTCAATGATTTTCGTTATGTCGGTTATGTCAAAGGCTTCTATGGACCGTGTTTATGAGGTTCTTTCCGAAAAGCCCCATATTGACGATGAAAATGCAGATGAAAATCTTACTGTTTGTGATGGTAGCATTGAATTTAAAAATGTATCTTTCAAATATGGTAAAAATGCTAAAAGAGAGGTTTTAAAAGACATTAATCTTTCAATTAAATCCGGAGAAACCATTGGTATTATCGGTTCAACGGGTAGTGCCAAATCCTCTCTCGTTCAGCTTATTCCAAGACTTTACGATACTACCGAAGGTGAGGTTCTTGTTGGCGGAATAAATGTAAAAGACTATAAGCTCCACAACCTTCGCGATAACGTTTCAATGGTGCTTCAGACCAACATTCTTTTCTCGGGTACTATTGAAGAGAACTTGCGTTGGGGCAATGAAAATGCAAGCTTTGAGGAAATACGTTCTGCTGCAAAAATCGCTCAGGCAGACGATTTTGTTATGAGCTTCCCTGATGGTTATCAGACTGATTTAGGTCAGGGTGGCGTTAATGTTTCAGGTGGTCAGAAGCAAAGACTTTGTATTGCCCGTGCTATTCTTAAAAATCCGAAAATACTTATTCTTGACGACTCAACAAGTGCAGTTGACACTGCAACTGACGGAAAAATCCGAGAGGGTATGAAAAACCTTTTACCCGAAACCACAAAAATTATAATCGCTCAGAGAATCAACTCTGTTCAACACGCTGACAGAATTATTGTTATTGATGACGGACAGATAAACGACATTGGTTCTCACGAAGAATTGCTTTCAAGAAACGAAATATATAAAGAAGTATATGTTTCACAACAAGAAGGCAAAATGGAACAATAAGAAAGGAGGAAGTCAAATGGCAGAAAAACAAAACAAGCGTCCTAACGGTAACGGACCCGGACCTGCAGGCAAAATGAAATTTGAAAAACCGAAAAACACCAAAAAGACCCTTTTAAGACTTCTTTCTTATGTTACTCAGAAAAAAGCCTTACTTCTGGTTGTTTTTGTTCTTGTTCTTTTCAGTTCAATTGCAGATATTGCAGGAACATATCTATTAACACCTATTATCAACGAAATCGGCAATATGCTTTCAACCGGTAGCAGGGATTTTTCGATAATCATAAAATATCTTTGTATTTTAGGTGTAATTTATATTTTAAGTGCAATAGCCCAATACACCTATTCCCGACTTATGCTCAACGTTTCTCACGGAACGCTCAATGCATTAAGACGCGACCTTTTTGAGCATTTGCAGGATTTACCCATCAAATATTTTGACACGCATACTCACGGCGAACTTATGAGCCGTTTCACAAATGATGTTGACACTATTCGTGAAGCAATCAGCCAGGGACTTGTCCAAACAATTACATCTCTTGTAACTGTTGTGGGTATCTTTATTATGATGCTTTATATAAGTCCTGCTCTTACTTGCCTTATTATCGTTATGCTTGTTGTGATGCTTAATGTTATCAAGCTTATCGGGGGACGTTCCTCCGGTTATTTCCGCCGTCAACAAATGGCAGTCGGTGCTGTTAACGGATATATTGAAGAGCTTATTGAAGGCTTAAAGGTTGTTAAAGTTTTCTGCCGTGAAGAAAAAGCAAAAGCAACTTTTAATCAAATTAACGATAATTATCGTAAAGCCGCAACAAATGCTCACACCTTTGCAAGTATTTTAATGCCCATTATGGGTAATATTTCATATGTCAATTTTGCAGGTACTGCGGCTTTGGGTGCATTTATAATTCTTAAAGTCGGTGATGCTGCTACGGGTGGTATAACAGGCTTGTTTCTGGGTGGTGCAGCAGGTGTGCTTTCTATTGGTTCCCTTGCAGCATTTCTTCAATATACAAGACAGTTTTCTCGCCCCATAAGTATGATTTCACAGCAAATGAACAGCATTCTTGCAGCCCTTGCAGGTGCAGAAAGAATTTTTGAAATCATTGACGAAACTCCCGAAGAAGATAATGGTTATGTAACTCTTGTTTATGCTAATGTTGATGAAAGCGGAAATGTTACAGAATCCGAAACAAGAACAGGTATTTGGGCATGGAAACATCCCCATTCCGCTGACGGAAGCGTTACTTATACGCTTCTTAAAGGCGATGTTCGTTTTCATAATGTAACATTCTCCTACGATGACAAAAAAACAGTTCTTAAAAACGTTTCTCTTTATGCCAAGCCCGGTCAGAAAATTGCTTTCGTCGGTTCAACGGGTGCAGGTAAAACAACTATCACAAACCTTATCAACCGCTTTTATGATATTCAAGAGGGCAAAATCACCTATGATGGCATAAACATCAAAAAAATCAAGAAAGATGACCTACGCCGTTCTCTTGCAATGGTTCTTCAGGACACTCACCTTTTCACAGGTACTGTTGAAGAAAACATCCGCTACGGAAAGCTTGATGCTACTCACGAAGATATTGTAAAAGCAGCCAAAATTGCAAATGCAGACAGCTTTATCTCCCGTCTTCCCGATGGTTATAATACAATGCTTACAGGTGATGGTTCCAACCTTTCACAAGGTCAGAGGCAATTACTTGCCATTGCCCGTGCGGCAGTTGCTGACCCACCCGTTCTTATTCTTGACGAGGCGACAAGCTCAATTGACACCAGAACCGAACGACTTATTGAAAAAGGCATGGATTCGCTTATGCAGGGTAAAACTGTTTTTGTTATTGCCCACAGACTTTCAACAGTCCGAAACTCTAATGCTATTATGGTCCTTGAAAATGGCGAAATTATTGAAAAAGGCGACCACGACACCCTTTTGGAAGAAAAAGGCAAGTATTACAAGCTCTATACAGGACAATTTGAATTATCATAATAATATTAAACTCACTTGCATATCTTTTTGCAAGTGAGTTTTTACAACTTTGTAATATTTATTGAGTTTTTTTAAAATTAGTATATAATGATAGGATGAAGAGACAACAGAATATTTATTTTTGAGTGGTACATATTAATGGAACATATATTGAAATCTGAAAAAGCTTTGCAGAAGCTTGAACAAATACGCAAGTTTCTGTTAAGCGAAAAATGGATGACAATCCTTTTTGTTATAACCGGCATTTTCGCTTGCCTGCATTCATACTTTCCTCAAGAACAATATCATATATGGGGTTCAGTCGTTTTAGCCTATATTACCGGTATTGTTTTTGTTATCAGTGGCGATATTTTTGCAATGCTCATACCCGCAATGTTTACTTATTGCATAGGTATAAGGTGTTATAATTCCTTATCAACCTTCGGAGAAATATGGTGGCTTGCAATCCCCCTGGTTGTAATGGTTTTATTCAATATAATAGCCTACTTTAAAAAACCAACTATCAAAGGCTCTCAGTTTCTTCCAATGTTATTTGTCTCAATAGCGGTAACAATCGGCGGTGTTGGTGTTATTTCAGCCAAGGATTATTTTGGCGGTGCGGCTATTTACAATATGCTCGGCATCGGCTTCGGTATGTTGCTGATTTATTGTTTCTTCTATTCAAAAATCAGCACAAACAAAGATTACTTATTAATAGAAAAATTTACAGATATTATGGTAGTCATAGGTCTGTTTGTTTCATTTATGGTGTTTATGCACTATATCATCAATATAAACACCGTTATTGATGAGGGTGGCATTTTCTACATCAGATGGAGAAACAATGCCTCAACAATGCTTATGATGTCAATGCCATTTGCGTTTCTTTTAGGAAACCGCAAATCCTCTGCTGCAATTCTTGCTTTCATCTTTTTCATAGCAACTCTCTTAACCGGTTCAAGAGGCGGTATGATTTTTGGTTCTATTGAAATGGTTATGTGTACGGTTATGTATATTCTTTACGACAAACGCCGTAGACTTGCATATCTGCTTATTTGCGGTTGCTTTGTATTTATTGCACTTACATATTTACCTGAAATCACAAGTTTTTTAAATACAACAATCCAAAGAGTTTTCAAAGTTCTCAATGAATTTCTTATGGGTGGTGCAGACACAGAAACACGAGTTCGTCATTATGCCCGCGGAGTTGAGGATTTCCTTAATCACCCCATATTCGGTACAGGTCTCGGCAATATGACCAACCGTGATATTTTCAAAAACAAGCCCGGTGCTCTTTGTTGGTATCACTGTGAGCCTATTCAGGTTGCGGGTAGCTTCGGTATTGTTGGCATTGTTGCTTTTGTTTATCAATTTATTAAACGAAATCTTTTAATCTGGAAACACGCAACGCTTTTCAATATGACAATATTCCTTTCTTATATAAGCCTTGAGCTTATGTCTTTAGTAAATCCCGGAATTTTGTGCCCTATGCCCTATCTTCTTTTGGTAATTATCTATATGATTGTTGTTGAAAAATGCAACGATACAGAACCGCAAATAAAGGTGCCGATTTTAAAGAAATTCCGAGAAAAAAGGAAAGCAAAAAAAGAATTAGTTTCACAATAAACTTAACAACTGCATTTGATTTTCAAGAAAATCAAATGCAGTTGCTTTTATATTTTTATTATAGCTTTTAACCTTATGTTATTGGAAGCAGAACCCACCATAATTTCAAACTCACCATCTTCAACAACCCATTCCAATTCTTTGTTGAGAAGTCGGAAGCTTTCGAAATCAAGCTTAAATTCCACGGTTTTGCTTTCTCCTGCTTTAAGACTTATTCTTTCAAAGCCTTTAAGGAGTTTGAGAGGTGTAACAACAGAAGATACAATATCGTTTACATAAAGCTGAGTAACCTCATCACCATCGATTTTACCGATGTTTTTAACATCAAATGTAACGGTATATTCTGTTCTGCCCTGCTTTTCGATTTTGAGATTGCTATATTCAAACTCTGTATAAGAAAGTCCGTAACCAAAAGCATATCTGGGGACTCTTTCACCCTCAAACATCATTTCTGTATGATTCGGAAGAATTGAATAATAGCAAGGAATTCTGTTGGAATCGGCAGGGAATGAAACAGGTACGCGTCCTGCAGGATTGTTTTCACCTAAAAGAGTTTCAACAATTGCTTTTGCGCCGAATTCGCCACCGAACCAGGAAACAAGAATTGCATTTGAAACCTTAACTTCCTCTGTCAAATCAATTGCTCTGCCATTTTCAAAAACAAGAATTAAGGGTTTACCTGTTTTTGCAATTTCAAGAATAAGCTCTCTCTGTTTCCCGGGTAACACCAAACTGGAGCGGTCGTGACCTTCGCCACTTGTAAAGTTATTGTCACCGCCGACGAAGATAACAAGGTCGCTTTGCTCTGCAACTTTAACTGCATCCTCAATGCTTCCGCTTTCATCCTCGTCATAAACCTCGATAAGATGGGGTTGACCATCTTCCATAGCAACCGCTTCAACACCCTTGGGAATACCACAACCTGAGCTTTGAAGGACTGTTACATCATCGCCTAAAGCATTTTTAAGTTCTTCATAAACTGAATTAACTGTGTAGCCATAGGGAACGGAAGAATAACCTCCAACTCTTTGTCTTGCAGAAGAAGGACCAACAACTGCAATCGTTTTATATTCCTTTTTAAGAGGTAGAATTCCGTCATTTTCAAGTAATGTCATCGCCTGACGAGCACCGTCAAGAGCAATTTCCTTATGCTCATCGCATCGAATAACCTCTTTATAATGCTCTTCATCTGTATAGGGGTTCTCAAAAAGACCAAGCTCGAATTTAACTTTAAGCACATTCTTTACAGAATTGTTTATAAGTTCTTCGGAAACTCTGCCCTCTTTGATAAGATTTAAAAGAGTGCTTTCCCAGAATTCAGGTGTATAGTCAAGGCAACCCTGCATATCAAGACCTGCATTAACGGAATCACAAATAGCATCAACATGGTTTGCTGCAGTTCTGTGAGCAGTAACAAGTCTTGTAATTGAACCCCAATCTGCACGGACATAGCCTTTAAGACCATATCTGCCACGAAGAATATCTGTTAAATAATATTTTGAACTTGCAACAACCTCGCCGTCAATACAGTTATAGCAGGACATAACATTATATGCTCCTGCTTTGGTAATTGCTTTTTCAAAAACAGGAAGATAGCATTGTTCAATTTCTCTTTTACCAACTCTTGCGTTCGCGCAGTTAATACCATTTTCAGGCATACCGTGAACACAATAGTGTTTGGGTTCAGTTAAAACTGCATCATTTCGTGAGAATTCACCATTTTTCTGCTCACCTGTGATGATGGAATAACCCATTTCAGAGCAGAGATATGTATCTTCACCAAAGGTTTCTTCAACTCGACCCCAACGAGGCTCTCTTGCAACATCAAGGTTGGGAGCAAGAATTTCCTGCATACCTAAAGCACGGGTTTCCGCACCGATTGCTTTACCTGTTTTATTGACAAGCTCTCTGTTAAAGCTTGCACCGAGGCCGAGAGGAATAGGGAAAATTGTTGCTCCGGGGAAAGAAATTCCGTGGAGAGCTTCACCTGTGAAAATGCAAGGAATACCTAATCTTGTTTTTTCTACAAGATACTTCTGGAATTTGTTGAAAACTGCAGGAACGGTATAGGAATCGTGAATAAAGCCGATACCGTGGTCACCAACTGTTTTCTTAAACTTCTCATAATCTACATCAGAGCTTTCGTGAATGCAGCAATGGTTCAATGTGCTGGGAACAGTTGCATACTCAACACCGCGAAGAATATCAATCTGAGCAACTTTTTCTTCTAAAGTCATTAAAGAGAGTAAATCTTCTGCTCTTTCTTCGGGAGAAAGAGCAGGGTTTTTATATTTATAGTCCATAAAGCACCTTTATTACTTGATTTTTATTTCTTGATTTTCATTGATATATCAAACGCTGTAACAGAATGAGTGAGAGCACCGATTGAAAGAATATCAATTCCCAACTCTGCAACACTTTTAATTCTCTCTTTTGTAAGGTTACCCGAAGCTTCAAGAAGAGCTTTTCCGCCAACAATCTCAACTGCCTGTTTCATTGTTTCGTTGTCCATATTATCAAGCATAATAATATCTGCACCAACTGAAACTGCCTCTTCAACCTCTGCCAACGTTCTTGTTTCCACCTCAATTTTAACAGTATGACCGATTTTTTCACGAAGAGCCATAACCGCTGCAGTAATTCCGCCTTTTGCGTCAATATGATTATCCTTGAGCATAGCACAATCTGAAAGGTTATAGCGATGATTTCTACCGCCACCGCAGGTTACTGCATATTTCTGAAGAGAACGAAGACCGGGAAGAGTTTTTCTTGTATCAGCAATTGTTGCTCTTGTACCCTCGGTCTGCTTTACACATTCATTTGTGAGGGTTGCAATACCGCTCATATGCTGAATAAGGTTAAGAGCAGTTCTTTCGCCTTTAAGAAGCTTAACAGTTCTGCCCTTGAATTCTGCAATAAGGTCGCCACTTTTAACCATATCTCCATCTTTTTTGTGAAGAGTATAGGTAAAATGGTCGTCAAGAAGCTCAAAAACTCTCATTGCAATTTCTGCACCGCAAAGCACACCATCAGCTTTAGCAACAAAATATGCTTCGCTTACAGCATTTTCGTCAAGAAGATAATCAGTTGCAACATCAATATAGTTAATGTCCTCTGTAATGGCATTTTTAATTAAATCATCAATATAAAACTGTGGTAAAATCATTTGTCTACCTCCTGAAGAATTATATAGGCTATAGTTGCAAGTGAAAGCGCCTCGCAATAATCTGCAGTTACTGCAAATTTACCGTTTTTAAGCCTGTTAAGTATATTTTCAATCCGTTTTTTACCTTGGGGAATTGCTCCCTCATCGGGAATAACGAAGTATGCTCTTTGCATAATGTCACGAATTTCTGTTCTTGTTCCTTTAGGAAGTGGAGCACCTGTTCTGTCAGGCTCTTTTTCTTCGGGAACAGTTAATTTATAAAATCCTGCTCTTATGCAACGGGTTATGTCTTCCGCCGCTTTTCTTCCGAAAACAAGAGCTTCCAGAAGAGAGTTGCTTGCAAGACGATTTTTACCGTGAACACCCGTGCAAGCGCACTCACCTGCCGCATAGAGTCGAGGAAGAGTTGTTCTCGCATTCAAATCTACCTCAATACCGCCCATCAGATAATGCTGACAAGGAAAAACAGGTATCAAATCTTTTGAAATATCAACACCCTGACTTAAGCACCCTGCATAAATACCGGGAAAGCGTTTTTTAAGATACTCTTCACCTTTATATCGAATATCAAGATAGAAATTATTACTACCGAGTCGCCTTGATTCCATAATAACCGAGCGTGAAACTACATCTCTCGGAGCTAACTCAAGACGGCTGTCATATCTGTCCATAAAACGTTCTTTATTACAGTTGAGAAGATATGCACCCTCACCTCTTACGGCTTCGCTTATTAAAAACTGCTCTCTGTTTGCACCATTAAATGCAGTCGGGTGGAACTGAACATAGCTTAAATTTTTAATTGAAGCTCCCATTTCATAAGCAAGGCGTATTCCGTCTCCCGTTGCAACCGATGGGTTCGTTGTATATT
Organism: Acutalibacteraceae bacterium; assembly: GCA_045591525.1. Taxonomy (GTDB): domain Bacteria; phylum Bacillota; class Clostridia; order Oscillospirales; family Acutalibacteraceae; genus DTU089. The sequence goes on from JAZNTA010000126.1 coordinate 81,933, forward strand.
TGTAAACTCGTCCGATACCGCCCGAGGCAAGAAGCACAAAATCCGCATAAACGGTCTTGAACTCATTACCTCTCATTATTTCAACCTTAAAGCCGTTTTTGATTCGACTCATTGAGGTTACCATTGTTTCATCTGAAAGAGTAACATTGGGAAGCTTTTCAACTGCAAAAACCAGCTTGTCCACCATTTCTTTGCCCGATGTATCTTTATGGTGAACAATTCTTCTTCTGCTATGACCACCCTCAAGGGTTTTTATAAGCACTCCGTTTTCATCGCGGTCATATTCAACACCGTAATCAATTGTTCTTAAAACATCTGCAGGACCCTCTTCAACAAGCTGAGTAACTGCATCAATATCATTTGCTCTGCCACCTGCAATAAGGGTGTCTTCAATATGCAAATCATAACTGTCGTTTTCCAAATCAAGCACGCAAGCAACACCGCCCTGCGCCAAGGAGCTGTTAGACTGGTGCCTCTCCTTTTTGGAAAGCATAAGAATATCAATGTCTTCGGGGAAATTCAGTGCTCCGTAAAGACCTGCAAGTCCGCTACCCACAATGACTACACTATAATGTTTTTTCAATTCGGAAAGATTCATTTTCTTACCCCAATTCAAGCATACGATTTATGCTTTTAAGCGCTTTTTTTCGTAAATCTTCGTCTAATTCTACCTTTTCTCCACCCTCGCCGATTATTGCTTTGTAAACATCTTCGAGTGTAATTTTCTTCATATCTTCACAACAAAGCTTCTCGGGAGCAAGTTGAATAAATCTGTCACCATTTTCCTCGTTAATGGCAAGGTAATCAACAACGCCTCGCTCTGTTCCGATGATAACCTTTCCCTTTTGAGCTTTTGCATAGCTTATAATCTCACTCGTTGCGCCAACCATATCAGCAAGCTCAACAACCTCTTTGGGTGATTCGGGATGAACTGCAAAAACCGCATCGGGATGCTCTTGTTTGCATTTTAAAACATCCTCTTTTGTAAGCTGAGCGTGAACGGGACAGTAACCGTCCCACAAAATAAACTTCTTTTCGGGTACACTTTTCTGAACAAAAGAACCTAAATGCTGATCGGGAATGAAAAGAATCTCATCTCCCTGAAGCTTTTTAACAATTTTTATTGCAGAAGAGCTTGTTACACAAACATCACATTCCGCTTTAAGTGCTGCAGTTGTGTTGATATATGCAACCACCTCTGTGTTTGGGTTTTCTTTTTTGAATTTTCTCACTCTTTCAGGAGAAATCTGCTCTGCCATTGGGCAGGTTGCAGTTGCAACAGGAAGAATTGTTTCAGTTTCGGGAGAAAGAATCTTTACACTTTCTGCCATAAAACGAACACCGCACATAACCACCCTTTTAGCTTTTATTTCCGCAGCTTTTTTGCTGAGAAAAAAGCTATCTCCCGTAATATCGGCAATATCAATAATATCGGGTTCTTGATAAGTGTGAGCAAGAATAACCGTATTGGTTGCCTTTTTTGCCTCAAGAATTTTATTTTTAAGCTCTTGTTTGTTCATTATATCACCCTCATAGTTTGTAATAAAATTTAACTAATCAAACTATATCAGTTTAATTATACCATTATTTTGTCACTTGGCAATATAAAAAATTCTAAAAAACAGCTTTAATTTGCCCTTGTTTATGTTAATAACACAGAACTTATTGTTAAATAATTATTTTAGTTGAAATGCTTTTTGTTTTAAGGTATTATATAAGCAAGATTAAATTTGAGGAGGATTTCCCCCATGAACAGTTACCTTGAAAAAGATTTTGAGTTACTCAAAAGTGCCGATGGTGAGCTTTTTGAAGCTTTTGAAAAAGAGCAGGTCCGCCAGAGCAGAAATATTGAGCTTATTGCAAGTGAAAACTATACCTCTGCAGCAGTTATGGCTGCGAGCGGTAGTATTTTTACAAACAAATATGCTGAAGGTTATCCCTCTCGCAGATATTACGGCGGTTGCGAATATGTTGATATTGCAGAGGACCTTGCAATTGAAAGACTTAAAAAGCTTTTCGGTTGCGAATATGCTAATGTTCAGCCCCATTCAGGCTCTCAGGCAAACTTCGCAGTTTATTTTGCTCTCCTTCAGCCCGGTGATACAGTTCTTGGTATGAGTCTTGCAGATGGCGGTCATCTTACTCACGGTTCTCCCGTTAATGTAAGCGGTTCTTATTTCGATTTCCAGAGCTATGGTGTTGATGAAAAAGGCTATCTTGATTATGATGCTCTCGAAAAGAAAGCAAAAGAATGCCACCCCAAACTTATTGTTGCAGGTGCATCCGCTTATTCAAGGATTATTGATTTCAAAAAAATCCGTGAAATCGCAGATTCAGTCGGTGCACTTTTTATGGTAGATATGGCACATATTGCAGGTCTTGTTGCCTCAGGTATGCACCCATCTCCCGTTCCCTATGCTCACGTTGTAACATCAACAACACATAAAACTCTTCGCGGTCCCCGTGGTGGTATTATTCTTACCAACGACGAAGAAATCGCAAAGAAAGTTAATAAAGCAATTTTCCCCGGTATTCAGGGCGGTCCCCTTATGCATATTATTGCCGCTAAAGCAGTCTGCTTCGGTGAAGCACTTAAACCTGAATTCAAGGAATACGGCAAAAAGGTTGTTTCCAACTGTAAAGCGCTTGAAAATGCACTAATTGCTCAGGGTGTTAACATCGTTTCAGGCGGTTCTGATAACCACCTTCTTCTCCTTGACTTAAGAAGCCTTGGTATTACAGGTAAGGAGCTTGAACACCGTCTTGACGAGGTTCACATTACAGTTAATAAAAACGCTATTCCCAACGACCCTGAAAAGCCCTTTGTTACAAGCGGTATCCGTATCGGTACTGCAGCGGTTACATCAAGAGGCTTTGAGGCTCAAGACATGATTGATATTGCAGAATACATCAAGCTTGCCGCAACAGATTTTGAAAACAGCAAGGATTATATCATTGAAAATGTTGCAAGAATCTGCGATAAATATCCCTTATATAATGACTAATTTTTAATAGTTCATTTCTCAAAAAGAATTATACATAACAAAAAGAGGTAATGCGGATGAACACCGTGTCACCTCTTTTTTTACTTTCACTTTTTGTGGTTAGAAATTATTCTTTTTCTTTTGCGATATTTTTAGTGATATTCTGCTTGACAGCAGAGTGATATTATTGCCCTTGTCAATAGTGATATTGAAACTTTCAGTTTCAGTGTTATTTTATTCGCACCAACTGACCGAAGGTCAATACCACTTGTCGTAAGACAAATAACACTGCGAAGCAATAAAACTCGCCGCAAGGCGAATAAAACTTTATTGACAAAGCCCACCTCAGTATATATACTTTATTCCATAGGTAGGTGTTATTTATGAGTGATAAAAAGTTATATATTTTAACTTATGAGCATGGTGGGTATGTTCTCTGGAAAGATGAAGTTAAGCCCCGTTTGAAAAAGCTTTTCGACTGGCTCGAAAAATACCCGACTTTAAAAATCGGTCTTGATTATGAGTCCTTTACCTTTGATGAATTTTCAAAAGAAGATCCCGAGGTAGTTAAACTCATAGGAGAGCTTCTTGAAAAGTATCCTGACCGAGTTGGTTTGGGTGCGACTACATACGGTCAACCCTTAGCACTTACCATTTCCGAAGAATCAAATGCCCGTCAGCTTCTTTATGCTGTAAGAACAAATCTTGATTATTTCGGAAAGACGCCTTCGGTTTATGCAATTTCTGAATTTGCTCTTCATAACCAGACACCTCAGTTAATTTCAAAATGTGGTTATGATGCTGCTATTTTGCGTTCTCATGTTATGGGTTACGGTTATCCCAGAACCTTTGACTGCGCCTGGGGTAAATGGATTGGTAAGGACGGAACATCAATTCCTGCCGTCCCCACTTATGAAAAGCAAGGACGCGGTTTCAACTGCACCACAGTTGATAACTGGATTTTTTCCCGTTGGCCCGTTGACTCCGAATTATATTCTCCCGAAGACTTTGAAAAGATGTTCGAAAAATATGAGCCTCTTCTCGCTTCAAGATATGACGATTTAACCCAGCCAATTGAAACTGTTATCGCTCATACTCAGGAAAAAGAAAATCATCAATATGTTCTTCTTGAAGAAATTCCCGATATTTACGGAGAAGCGGTTGAAGAAATGCCCACAACAGACAATGATTTCCACGTACAAATGCCTTGGGGTTATTGCGGTAACGAAATTTTTAACGGTTGCCGTCAGGGTGAGGTTCAGGCAGTTCAGGCAGAAAAGCTAAATGCTCTTTCGGTTATGCTTGGTGGCGAATCTCTACAAAAAAAGAGTGAAGAAGCTTGGAAATACATTCTTGCAGCAGAGCATCACGATGTTACAATTTGTGGTCTTCTCGACCTTTCAAGAAGATTCATTCCAACATCTCTTACTGCTTCCGATTATGTAAAAGATAAATCTCTTGAACATATTGCGTCAAAATTTACTCACAAGAATAACGAAAGCCTTTTAGTTATAAACGCTCATTCTTTCCCCATTGATGAATGGGTTAAAATTGCTGTTGAAAAAGATTACTGTGCTTTTGATGATGGCAAGGAAATCGACTGTGAAATTGTTGTTGACGGAGATAAAAAAGCTCTTCATGCACATATTCAATTACCGCCTTTCACCGCAAAATCGTATAATCTTGAAGAAAAAGAAGCCTCTTCAAAATTGCCTTTCAATTGGGCTGAAAATAACGGTATTCTCACAACACCAAACTATGAAATCAAATTAACTTATGATGGAATTGCATATATCAAAGATATTAAAAACAAAAAAATTCTGTGTGATAATGGTGATGGAGTTCTTTTCACAGGCTTTGTTGATGATGCCGACTACACATCAAACGGTAAGTGGGAAGTAAAAATTTCTTCTTGCTCTGCAACGGCAATTCAGAAAGGTAAAATCGGTTCAATCCCCTATGAAGTGCAGATGCAGTTCAATGGAAATGACAAACGAATTGACTTTAAAACTATGTTTGATGTTCAGGGTCAGAAGGTTGGCAGAACCGATATTACTCACGGCAAGCCTGTACCCCTCACAGTAAACGGACACCACCACGAAGATAAAATCTGCTTCGTTATGAACCCCGTCCTTTCAAAAGACAGAAAAATGTTCAGAGATTTGCCCTATTCTATTTCCGAATGGAATGGTGCTTTAAGGAAAACCGAGGAATATTGGTATCCCGATGACAGAATTATTCTTGATGTTGATGTAAGCGCAGAAGAAAGCTTTAATTCTACAACTTATTTCCACGGCATATACCGTGTATCACTCAAAGATGACACAACCGGTATTGCAGTTTTCAACAGAGGTTGTATGGGTGCGGCAGTTTCAGGAAACAAGGTTCACATACCTCTTATTTATTCAAACGAATATCTTTGCGGTGACAGAATTCTCAACGGGGTATTCGAAAACGAATTCTCTGTTCTCCCCTTTGAAAGCGATCTTTCCGAAGCAGATCTTCATAAAAAAGCGCTTTCTTATGCTTATATTCCTACTGCTAAGAATTTACCTGTTGGTAACGGCACTATTGCAGAGCTTTCCTTTGCAAATATCAACGAAGATAATAAAAATGTTATTCTTACTGCTCTTTACCCTGAAGAAAACCATATTTTAGCCCGTTTTTGCAATTTCTCCGAAACGGAAGAAACAATAAGCTTCAATATGGCTATGAGAAAGGTAGTGGCAGAAACCGATTTATTAGGAAATGAATTAAATGCTGTATCTGATAAAATAACATTTAAGCCTTGGGAAATCAAAACAATAAAAATCAACTGACATAAAAAGGTTAACTGTTGTTTCGGTTAACCTTTTTTATATTTCATTGTCAGTTGAACCTCAAGGTTACAAAATTGACCTAATTTATTACAAAAGACAAATTTCTATTGTTATAGTCATTAATATATGATATTTTAAAGTTGAACCACAATAAAATTAAAGGAGTGGGGAAAATGAAAAAACTTTTAAGTATTATTTTAGCAGCACTTTTAATTTGCTCTGTTATGGCACCCGTAACAGTTTTTGCGGAAAATGGGCCACATCCCGTTGATCTTGAGAACATTGATTTAGAAAATCCCGGTTCTCTTGCAGATTTAAAAATGTCTGCAATCATTTTTATGAATTTAACTTCGGGCGATGAAGAAGATATTCTCATCGGAGAAACAGCTGTTTTATATCCTCAGATTGACGGATACAAACCATCTGACCTGTTCTCCGGTGCTTCATACAACCTGAAAACAAACACACTTACACTTAAAAATGTTACAGCTAAATATGCATCACTTATGCTTTTAGAAATGGGCGATGATTTCAAAATCAACCTTATCGGCTACAATGAATTAGGAGACATTTCCTCTTCCGCAGGCACCAGAGGAGGTTCTGTAACAATTACAGGTAATGGTGAGTTAGTTGTTAACAGAACCAAGAATTTCAACGGCATTACAATTGGTGCAAATGAAACCAACTCCACCTTAACCGTTGAAGATACTGTAAAACTTAAAGTATACGCAGATACCGATTTTGAAATGCCTTCAATCGACATTTTTTCATCTGCCTGCACAAATTCTGCAGAAATTATAAAGTTGGGCGGAGCAGTTACAGGTAACAATGTAGAATTTAATAAATACACCGTCAATTATTATGAACAAATTGAAGCATACGATCTTTATTGGGAAAGCTATGACTGGTATGAATTCGGTCTTGAAAAAGACGGTGTTTATTATATAGCTGATGAATACTACGACGAAAGCACCTATAATACTACCGGCAAATACGAGGTTTATGCTCTTTCTTATGATGAAATTCTTGATTGCTATACCTTAACCCCCTATAACAATGGTAATCCGGTTTCTCTTGACGGCTTTACTGTTCTTACCGAATATGCTCCCATCTACGATAAAAATCTCGGTTGCTATATCGGATTTACCGATGAAGCAGAAGAGGGAGACAAATCATATAAATGCATTTTTGACCCCGAAGAAAAAACACCTTTTAACATTTGCGTTGATGAAAACGGAACAAAATATGGTTTTGAGCAATACAGCTATGAAGAGGAAGACGAAAACGGTATTATAGACTCAGGTGTTGATACCTACGTTTATAATTTTATTGAACATCCTGTTTACGGCTTGGTTGCTGTTGAAGATGAAAACAGAAACTCTTTAGATGGCTTAACACCTCTTAAAATCGGTGAAAAAGATTTTGCAAATGCATCTATTTATTCCGATGTTGTTATAAACAATGGTGGTTCAGTTGTTGAACCGGGTAAAATAAAGGGTATTGAACTCAAAAACACAAATCAGGGAATTAAGGTTTCCTGGAAAGCAAACTCAAAAGCAGAAACTTACAGAGTTTACAGAAAAGCAGAAGGCGATAAAGACTGGACAATTATTGATACAGTTGGTTCCGATGAGACATTTATTTATGACAACTCTGTAAAAGGCGGAACCAAATACTTCTATACAGTAAGAGGCTTCAACTATGTAGGTGGCGGCGATTACAATAAAGATGGCATTGCTATCACTCATCTTGATGTTCCCAAAGCAACTGCGAAAAACACCTCAAAGGGCATCTATCTGAAATGGACAAAAATTGCCGGTGCAGAAAAATACAGAATTTATCGTCAGACCAATGGCTCAACCGAGTGGAAATTACTTGACACAACTAAAAAGAACACCTTTACAGATAAAACTGCAAAAAGCGGAACAAAATATAATTATCGCGTAAGAGCAGTTGCAGGCGATGATATGAGTAGCTTTGCAACAGTCGGAAGATACTACCTTTCAACTCCCAAGCTTACTTCCGTAAACAATGCTTCATCAGGCGTTAAAGTAAATTGGGAAAAGGTAAAAGGTGCTCAGGGTTATAAAATTTACAGAAAAACCTCTGAAAAAGGCAACTGGAAACTTATCGACACAACAACAAATAACAAAAAATTCTATTATGTTGACAAAACTGCAGAAAACGGAAAGACCTATTATTACAGCGTTCAGGCTTATTACAGCAAAACAAACAGCACCTATAACCAGACAGGTCTTAAGAAAAAATTTGTTGCAACTCCTGATGTTAAAACAAAAGAATACTCAAAATCAATAAAGCTTTCCTGGGATGACATCGACGGAGCAGATAAATATGCAATTTATAAAAAAGAAAGCGGAAAGTCCGAATGGAAAAAGATTACAACAACCCGTAACACAACCTATAAGGACACCGCTGTTAAGAAAGGTAAAACCTATTCATATCGCGTAAGAGCAATTGACGGAAAAACCTTAAGCGGTTATAAAACACAGAAGGTTGTAAAATAAAAATCAACTCAGACAAATACAAGGAGTGAAAAATATGAAAAAACTATTAAGCGCTTTTTTAGCGATAATTTTAGTTTTTACAATTATGTCCCCCATAAGCATTTTTGCAGCAAACGGACCTTACCCCTTTGATCCTGAAAATGAAGATATTCTTTTATCAGAATTTTCTGCACTGGGTTTAATAGATGCGGAAACATTCGATATGTCAATTTTATACCCGGTAGCAGAGGGCTTTGAAACACCTGCTGTTTTCTCAGGGGCAACTTATAATCTTGAAACAAACACCCTCACGCTCAATAATGTAAAATGCAAAACAGCTATGCTTTCCGCAACGGAAATGGGCGATGATTTCAAAATAGAGCTTATAGGCTACAATGAGCTTGGCGGAATTCTTTCCGATGCTTCAACCCGTGGCGGTTCAATCTCCATTATTGGTAACGGCGAGCTGGTTCTTAACAGAACAGGTCTTTTGGGCGGTATTATGATTGAAGCAGGTGAATCAGCTTCTAAATTAAGTATTGCCGAAACCGTAAAAATGAAACTTTACTACGGCGAAGAATTCGAAGCTCCTGCAATCTATATAAATGATTCAACCGTTACAGACCAATCAGAGCTTATTACAATCGGTGGAGAAATCAGCGGTGAAATGCCTGTTGTAAACAACTATATCCGTGACATTTATGAACAATTAGAAGCTTATGATTTAGCTTCCAATAGTCTGGATTTTTACGATGCAGGTTTCATAAAAGACGGTGTTTATTATATAGGTTCAGAAGCTTATGACGAAGAAACCTCTGAACCCAACGGTAAATATTATCTTTATGCTCTTGCTTATGACGAAGAATTTGATTTCTATGTAGCAACTGATTATGCCAACGGTGAGGCAGTCAGTGTTAGCGGTTTTACCAAACTCACTGAATATGATGTTTTGTTTGACGAGACAAACGGGTTCTATATTGGTTACACTTTCTATGCTGACGAAGGTGATAATTCTTACAAAACTGTTTTTTATCCTTATATGACAGATACATTTGACCTTTGCGTTGATGAAAACGGAACAAAATATGGTTTCGAGCAATATCCTTATGAAGAGGAAGATGAAAACGGCAACATAGAATCCGGTGTTGATACTTGGATTTACAATTTAATTGAACATCCCGTTTATGGTTGGATTGCTGAGTATGACTGGGAAAAAGATTCTTTAGACGGCTTAACACCAATTAAACTCGGTGAAAAAGAACTTGCAAGTGTTACACTTAATTCCAACTTAGTTATTAATAACGGTGGTTCAATTATTGAGCCTGCAAAGATTAAAAACACCAAAACAACAAGCACAAATCAGGGTGTGAAAATCTCTTGGTCTGCCGACCCTGCTGCAGAAGAATATAAAATTTACAGAAAAGCATCAGGCGAAACCGAATGGGCTGTTATTGATACAGTTGGTGCTGACGAAACATTTACTTATGACAAGAATGTTAAAAGCGGTAAAAAATATACCTACAAAGTAGCAGGCTCCAACTTTGTAGGCGAGGGTCAATCAAGTTCAAACGTTACTATTACATACTATGCCTCTCCTAAGGTTTCAATAAAAAATACAACAAAGGGCGTTTATCTCAGTTGGTCAAAAATCTCAGGTGCAACAAAATATAAAATTTACCGTCAGACATCAGGTTCATCAAAATGGACTCTCATTGACACAGAAACAGGCACATCATTTACTGATAAAACCGCAAAGAGCGGTAAGAAATATTATTACCGTGTAAGAGCTGCTAAGGGCGACGTAATGAGCGGTTATAATGAGGTAAGCAAATATTTCCTTTCTGCTCCCAAGCTCTCTTCTGTTAAGAATTCCTCCTCAGGTGTAGCGGTAAGCTGGGGTAAGGTAACCGGTGCAGAAGGCTATAAGGTTTACAGAAAATCAGGTAGCGGAAGCTATAAATATATCGGTAAAACCTCAAAAACCGCATATACAGATACTACTGCAAAATCAGGCACAACCTATACCTACACCGTAAAAGCTTATAAGAGCAAAACAGACGGTGCCTATAACAGCACCGGACTCAAGCTTAAATATCTTGCAGCGCCCAAAGCTAAAGCAACGGTTTACACAAACTCAATCTCTGTTTCCTGGAGTAAGGTTAAAAGCGCAAAGGAATATGCTGTTTACAGAAAAGCAAGCGGTGAATCCAAATATAAAAAGCTTACTACCACAACAAAAACATCTTATAAAGATACTAACGTAAAGAATAACAAAACTTATTCCTACCGTGTGAGAGCTATTAACGGCAAAACAACAAGTGCCTATAAAACAATCAAACAGCTTTTCCTTTCAACTCCTAAGCTTTCTTCTGTGAAAAACACCAATGCAGGTGTAAAAATCAAATGGAGCAAGGTAAGCGGTGCAACCAGCTATAGAATTTATAGGAAGTCAGGCTCAGGTGATTTCCAGCTTATCGACAAGACAAAGAAAACAACCTTTACTGATGATACTGCAAAAAGCGGTACTGTTTATACCTATACTGTTAAAGCTTGTAAAGATGATGCAACAAGCTATTATAACAAAACCGGTCTTAAAATAAGATTCGTTGATACTAATGCTCTCTACACTCCCGATAATGCCAAAAATGGTGTTCATTTGCGTTGGGAACCTGCAAACAAAGCAGATAAATATTATGTTTACCGAAAACTTGATGGTGAAAAAACTTTTAAACAAATAGATATTGTCACTGCAGATGAATTGAAAAAAGACCAGTATGGTGTTTTTGTGTATGTTGATAAAACTGCTAAAAATGGTAAAACATACTTTTACAACCTCAAAGCTTCTTACAAAAATACTATGAGCGATTATGCATCTACCGTAGGAATACCTGTAACCTGTATGGAACCTGTTGATGTTACTTCCGCAAAGGCAACATCAAGCGGAATTAAAATAAAATGGGAAAAGAATTCTTATGCTACAGGCTATAGAGTTTTACGTAAAGAAAAGGATTCCGACGGAGGTTTCTTGTGGTATTCCGGCACAGTTGGTAGCAATGCAACCGCTTACCTTGACGAGAATGTAGAATCAGGTAAAACATACGAATATGCCGTTCAGGCTATTCATGATGAAAACAATGGAAAAGGCGGTTGGTCTGCGCCGGGGGGTAGTAAATCTGCAAAAGCAAAATAAGAGCCATATAAAAAACCTCGATGAGTTTTTTGCTCATCGAGGTTTTCTCTTTTATTCTTTTTCTGCTGTTACTGTTTCTTTTTCTTCTACAGTATCCGAATCATTTTCCTTGTCTTTTAATTTTTCAAAAATACGATAGTTTACTTTACCGATTTTGGTTGTTGGCAATGCATCAGTAAATTCAATTTCCTTGAACTGTGCATTTTTAGCGATATTCTTTTTACAGAACTCCTTGATTTCCGCCTCAAGCTCTGCCGTTCTCTGAACACCGTTTTTAAGAACGATAACCGCTTTAGGTGCTTCCTCACGAACCTTGTCTTTAATACCAACAACAACGCTGGATGCAACATATTTGCACTTATTGAGAATGTTTTCAAGCTCTGTTGGATAAATATTATAACCATTGGAGATAATCATTCTCTTAAGACGTGATGTGAAATGCAAAACACCATCTTCGAGATAACCAAGATCACCGGTATGTAACCATTGTGTTCCGTCAGAATGGGTTCTTATTGCATTATCAGTTTCTTCCTTATCGTTAACATAACCGAGCATAACTGTTGGACCGTTAACGCAGATTTCACCAATTTCACCATCAGGAAGCTTTTCATTTGTAACAGGGTCGCAAACTCTTATGTGAGTATCAGGGTTAGGAATACCGATGTTATCAATATTTTCTGCACCATAAGCGGTTGCAGTAAAGAAAGCGGTTGCTTCGGAAAGGCCGTAACCAATTCTTATATGGGCTTTTGAACCGCAGGAACGGAAATAATCAATAACCTTTGCCCTTAAATCATCACTTAAATAGTCGCCACCGCTGAGAATAACCTTAACGCTCTTAAAGCTATCGGGACCAAGATTTTTATTATTGGTGATAGCCTTAAGCATTGTGGGAACTGCAGGAACAATTGTAGGTTTTTTCTTTTTAATTGTTTCATTAAGCTTCTTAACATCAATTTTAGGAATAAGAATACATTTCATACCCAAGCAAAGAGGTGCATGAACCGCAACGCAAAGACCAAACCCATGAAAAATAGGGAGAGCAGACATCATTGAAGCACCGGGTCTTGCCTCGGGGCAAACTGCTATACATTGAATTGCCAGAGCATTGAAACAAAGGTTTGAAAGAACAATACCTTTTGATTTACCTGTTGTACCTCCACTATAAATAAGAACCGCTGCATCATCTCTGTTTCTTTTAACAGAAGGAGCAATAGCACCCATTCCGGAAACAAATTTCTTCCAAGTAATTGTATCGGAAGAATATTTCATCTGCTTTCTGCCCTTTAAGTTATAAAGAGTTTTTAGAACAGGTGGCATACTCATGCTTACTTCACAAACAACAACCTGTTCAACACAAGCATCCTTAACAGTTTTATATGAAACATCAGTAGTGAAAATAAGACTTGAATTTGTGAGAGAAACTGCATTTCTGATTTCGTTTGCATCACTTAAAGGATGAATAACATTTGCTACTGCACCGATTTTATTAATTGCATAAATAAGAAAAATCGCCTCAGGCATATTGGGCATACAGATTGTTACGCTTTCATCCTCAACAACACCTAACTTTTTAAGTGCATTTGCAACAATATTAATGTTTTCATCCAAAGCCTCAAAGCTATATACAGTATCGAAAAACTCCAATGCAGGTGCATCTGGCTGTTTATCGACCATTTCCTTGAGAAGTTCATAAATTGAACCCTCACGATAGCACATATGCTCGGGCATATCGCCATAATGCTGAAGCCATGTTTTTTCTTCCATAGGCAAATCTATTAAAGACATAGCCTTCATTGTTGAAAAATAATTACATTTTGTGCCCATCGGCAACCTCTTTCTGCTCATTTTAAAGAACATTTTTATGTAAAAAAAGATAATATATGAATTAATTAAAACTCAAAACAATCTAATTTCTACTATTAGTAGTAGTTAGATAATATCGGTTTTTTCCGACAAAGTCAAGCAACTCTGTAAAAAAACTCCCGTTTTTTGAAACATTAAACACCTGTTGTATTAATTGTTGTATTTTTAGAGGCTTTGTGAATAAACAGTGAATAAAAATAATGGAACCACAAAAAGTGATTCCATTATTTTGGTGCAGAGAATGGGACTTGATGGGCTCTGCCCATCATTCGCTTCGCGAAATCCCGATTGTGTTCGCCTTCGGCGAGGGGGTTCAAGTCCCTTTTGTTCTATTGAAACAAAAAATAACGAAACCACAAATAGTGATTTCGTTATCTTGGTGCAGAGAATGGGACTTGAACCCACATGAACTTGCATTCATTAGAACCTGATGGTAACAAGACCTGGGTGACAAGCCACAAACCCAGTAGAATCAAGGGTTCTCGGCTTTTCGGTTTTTCAGATTTTCCAACTATCTGCATAATAATATAGAAAAATGGCTTTGTCAAGATAATAATAAGATTATTTCTGATGCCCAACAGTTTGCTATTTTTTTATATATCGTTGGTTTCGGCTATTGGGTTTATCGGGTTGAGTCATAATAACAAAACCGTCACTGATTGCAGGATTAAGATAATTCTTTCTCAACGCTTCTTTTGATTTCAATCCTAAAAGAGATAAAATTTCATTTGCTGTATATGGTGTATCAAATTCCATTACATTAAGGAGCTTTGTAACATATTCGGAAATGTTGCTTCCCGGCGAAGTAATAGAACTGCCAACCTCATCAAGAATTGTATTTATCTGTTCTAATATAAATTCAATAAACACCGTACTTGTTCCGTCTATATGGCATTTTGAAATGGCATCATAATAACCACTCTGGAACTTTTCTATCTGACTTTCTATAGGGATGAATTCAA
>JAZNTA010000127.1:0-24137 GCA_045591525.1 Acutalibacteraceae bacterium
ACATAAAGCTCAGGGTGGAAGTTTGCCATAACACCTGAATAACCGAGCGCACCCATTTTTATGCTCTCTAAAAGAGTTGCCGCATTAGCATTAAAGAGCTTAACGCTTGTGCCGTTAATAATATCAAGCTTTTCTTTAAGCTCGGAAAGACTACAACAAGTATCTTTAATAAACTGATATCTGCCGCTTTCAACCATTTTCTTTAAAACGTAGGGTGATATTTTGCGTTTATAGGGATAAGGGCATTCATAAACACCTAAAGGAATTTCAGGAAGCTTTGATGCAACATAATCCATATTCTTTAAATAAACGTCATCGTCTTCATCTTCTTTTGCAAATCTGTTGGAAATGAAAACGTAGGCATCAATACCGCAAGCAATAAAAGCCTTTGCTTCTTCAATCTGAGTATCTAAATCATCTGCAGTATGACCGGATGCAACAATTGACATACCCTCAGGTTTATTTGCCATAATGAACTTTAAAAGCTCAAGCCTTTCTTCAAAGCTTAAAAAGAAAATTTCACTGCTCTGGCAGATAGCAAAAATACCGTCAACACCCTTCTTGGCATACCAATTCAGCAATTCTTTAACACCGTTATAATCAATTTTATTGTCATCAGTAAAAGGAGTTATCATTGTTGGATAAACACCATTATTGATTTCTTTCATATAATCACTTCCTAATTTTTACATTAAATATATAATAACACAAATATCTTTTAAAATAAATAGACTTTTATCAAATTTATTGCTATAATAAGGAAAAACTTTTCAGGAGAAGAAAATGAATATAAGAAAATATCAAGAAAAAGATTTCGAAGCAACAAAATATATTTGCATTCACGATATGATTGGTAAAAAAGGCTGGGAAACCGTATTAGAATATGTTGAAATAATGTTCTGCAGATATTATCTTGAAAAAGAACCGGAAAACTGCTTTGTTGCAGTTGATGAAAACGATAAGCCTATCGGTTACATTTACGGTGTTAAAGATTATGATAAATATCAGGAAAATTTCGGAGAATATATAAACGCCGTTTCAGAAATTGAAGATAGAAGATTTTTAGCGGAAGCACTTACAGAGATGTATGACCACGCAATTTATAAAAAGGACTACCCTGCCCATCTTCATATTGATATTCTCCCCGATTATCAGTCAAAAGGCATTGGTTCTAAGCTTATTAAAACCTTTTGTGATAACCTTAAAGAGCAGAATATAAAAGGTGTTATGCTAATAGTTGGCACAGATAATGATGGTGCAAGACGCTTCTACGAGCGAAACGGGTTCATTCTTCTTCAGGACAAGCCAACCGGTGCAGCATACGGAATGAAATTTGAATAAATATAGTAAAAGACAGCAGGCACAAAACCTACTGTCTTTTTTTGAAATCAATTATTTTGAAAGCCATTCATCTGCTTTAGCAGCAGACATTCTTTTAATATTTTCTTCTGTATAGGGGGATTCATCGCCACCATTTACATAAAGAAAGAATTTACCATCAGCAGTTTTATAAAGGCTTTCCTCATAACCTGCAGGGTCACCGTACTCACCAACAGTATTCTTTTTAACAAGCTCTGCTGTATCAGTGTCATACTCAACTTTACAAATATCTTTTTTCATCATTTTCACCTCAAAATTTTAGTTTTGTTTCACACCAATGGTATTATATATTATGTTATATTAAAAATCAACAAGAAATATTATACATTCTTTTCTTCCATAATGCTCTTATACGCAGGGCGGATTATTTTATCAACGCAGATAAGCTCTTCAATTCTGTGAGCACTCCAACCAACAATACGAGCAATTGCAAACATTGCTGTATAAAGCTCCTGAGGAATACCGAGCATATCATAAACAAAACCGCTGTAGAAGTCTACATTTGGGCTAACACCCTTATAGATTTTTCTTTTCTGTGCAATAAGAATCGGTGCGAGCTCTTCAATATTTTCATAGAGCATTAAGTCTCTTTCTCTTCCCTTTTCCTTTGCTAAATCCTCAACATAGTTTCTGAAAACTTTTTCTCGAGGGTCAGAAAGTGAATATACAGCGTGACCCATACCATAAACAAGCCCCTTTTTATCAAAAGCTTGTTTATCTATAATTTTAGAAAGATACGCGCTTAATTTTTCTTTATCATCAAAATCAGGAACATTAGCTTTAATATCAGCAATCATTTCCATAACCTTAATATTAGCGCCGCCATGCTTTGGTCCTTTAAGGGAGGACATAGCAGCCGCAATTGTTGAATAGGTATCAGAACCCGATGATGTAACAACACGAGTTGTAAAAGTCGAGTTGTTACCGCCACCGTGCTCCATATGAAGAATTAAAGCGGTATCAAGAACCTTAGCTTCGGTTTTAGTATATTTCTTATCAGGACGAAGCATCAAAAGAATATTTTCTGCAGTTGAAAGCTTAGGATCGGGTCTGTGAATAATCATACTCTCATGCTTTTCAGAGTAGTTAAATGCGTGATAAGCATATACTGCAAGAAGCGGAAACTCACTAATAAGCTGAATACATTGCCTCAAAGCGTTAGGAATAGTAGTATCAACAGCATTTTTATCATAAGAAGCAAGAGTAAGAATACTTCTCGTCATAGAATTCATTATATCGCTACTGGGAGCTTTCATTATAACATCGCGGGTAAAATTATTGGGAAGAGTTCTGCAATCACGGATATATTTCTTAAATTCTTTAAGTTCATCCTTATCAGGCATTTCACCAAGTAAAAGAAGATATGCAATTTTTTCAAAACCGAATTCATTTTCTCCAAGGTTATTTATTAAATCCTGAACTTTGTAACCTCTGTACCACAGCTCGCCATCGCATTGAACTTTTTCTCCGTCAATAATTTTTGATGAAACAATTTTCGAGATGTTTGTAAGACCTGTTACAACACCATTACCATTCATATCACGAAGACCTTTGTTAACGGCATGTTCTTTATAAAGTTCGGGAGCAATACTGTCATTATTACGGCAGATTTCTTCCTTAATAGTTGTGTAGTTATTGAGTTTTTCGAAATTCATCAATTCACCTTCTTATTTCTATTTTAGGATAATTCAAATATACAAAATTTTAACAGTATAGTCAATAAACGGTAATATTTCTTAATGAAAAATTAACATATAAAAGTCGCCTGACTATATAAAAATCAAGCGACTAAATAATTTATTTTATAGCTTTATATAACTCTTTAACTGTTGGGTAAATGAGCTTGAATTTTTGGTATCCTTCCTCGTAAAGAGAAACAAGCTTTTCTTCAGGGAAAACATTTTCTTTAATACCAACTAGCTTTTCAGCACATTCTGAAACAGTTTCATATTCCCCTGCTCCAACCATCGAAAGAATAGCAGAACCATAACCGGGTCCTTCTTCTGCAACAGGAATATTAAGTTGAATATTGAGAACATTTGCTAAAATTTTTCTCCACAACTTACTTTTAGCACCGCCACCGCAAAGGCAACTTGCTTTAATATCAATACCGAGAGATTTTGCAATTTCAATATTATCTCTTATAGCAAAGCTGACACCCTCTAAAACTGCAAGAAGCATCTGAGAACGGCTTGTATCAGGACGAAGACCGATAAACATACCTGTCGCATCAGTATCGTTTATAGGACTTCTTTCTCCCATAAGATAGGGCAAGAAAAAGAGTTCATTTTTACCTAAAAGAGCAGTATCGATTTCATTTTCAAGTAAACTGTAATCTTTCTCACATAAAACCTTATCGCATAACCATTTATGGCAAGAGGCGGCAGAAAGAATGCAACCCATTAAATGAAAACCACCGTCTGCGTGAGCAAAGGAATGCAGTGCATTAAATTTATCAACCCCGAATTTTTCGGAAGAAACAAATATAGTTCCCGATGTACCGAGAGAAATATTGCATTTACCCTCGCCTGTTGTTGCAGTACCAACGGCTGCAGCGGCATTATCGCCTGCACCTGCAACAACTATTGCCTTACTGCTAATTCCTAATTCTGAGGCAATCTCAGGCAAAACAGAACCGATAACTTCATAGCTTTCATATAACTTGGGCATTTGCCCTTCCTTAACAGAGCAAATATCAAGCATTTTCTTTGACCAGCATTTGTTTTTAACATCTAAAAGAAGCATTCCTGAAGCATCAGAATAATCACAAGCATGAACACCCGTAAGCAAATAGTTAATGTAGTCCTTAGGAAGCATTATTTTAGAAATTCTATCAAAGTTTTCGGGTTCGTTTTCCTTTACCCAAAGAATTTTTGGTGCAGTAAAACCTGCAAAAGCAATGTTAGCAGTATTCTCTGAAAGAACATCTTTGCCTATAACAGTATTAAGATACTCTGTTTCTTTCCATGTTCTGCCGTCATTCCAAAGAATTACAGGACGAATAACATTGTCGTTTTCATCGAGAATAACAAGTCCGTGCATTTGCCCTGCAACACCGATTCCTGCAATATCTTCACCATTTATATCCTTAATAAGCTCGGGCATACCAAGCTTTAAAGCAGACCACCAGTCCTCTGCACACTGTTCGCTCCAACCTGATTTTGGGTATGAAACGGAATAATCTTTAGTAACAGAATTTATAATCTGACCATTAACTTCGGTTAATAATAACTTTAATGAAGATGTGCCTAAATCCGCACCGATAAAGTATTTCATAAAAAGACCTCATTTATATGTTGGTTTCTCCTATTCTAACATAAACAAATTGAAATATCTACTATAAAAACCATTGTATTTTTCTGTAATAGAACTTATAATCAATATAACACTTTTGAAAGCGGTTTTATTATGAATGATTTTTGCAATTTAGTTTCTGAAATTAAAGATAATAATGTAATAATATTAGAAAAAAATAAAATATATGATGTTCGCCAGGACGATTCTTTTTCTTTAAAAGGATTTTACTGCTCAAACACTGCAAAAAAGCACGAAAATCCTGACGGCACACGTTTTTCTGCTCTTTATTTAGACGGTAAAAAGAATATTACCGTTGATGGAAATGGTGCAACCTTGCTTATTCACGGCAAAATGACACCTCTTTTATTCAATAAATGCGAAAATATAACTATCAAAAATCTTACAATTGATTACGCTTGCCCCACAATGGCAGAATTTAAAGTTATTTCCAACGAAAATGGAACTTGTGTTATTGAAATTAATGAGGATTGCCTTTACAGAATTGAGGGTAATAATTTAATTTGGCAAGGCGAAAATGATTTATCAGGTGTTCCCTATTGGGAGGATTCGTATATCGGTAACCGCAGACATATTAAAATTTTCGACCCCGAAACTGAAATTTCACGAGATTTCAGACGAGATGATTTAGATTTTGAGAGTATAGAAGAAATAGGAAACAATCGATTGAAAATTGTTTTAAAGAAAAAAGATGCAGATTTCCCAATGGGAGCAACTTTTCAGACGAGGAATATTGTTCGTGACCAGACAGGAAGCCTTTTTCAAAGATGTAAAAATCTCATGTTTGAGAATTTAAGAGTTAAATTTATGCACGGTCTTGGTATAGTTTCACAATTCTGCGAGAACGTTACATATAAAAATTGCGACCTGACTCCTGCCCCTCACAGAACAATCACAAGCACCGCAGATTTCTTTCAGTTTTCAGGTTGTAAAGGCGATTTATTTATTGAAAACTGCAAAGCACAAGGCGCACACGATGATTATATTAATGTTCACGGTACCCATTTAAGAATAGTTGAAGCAGATTATGAAAATAATACAATTATTGTTCGCTTTATGCACGATGAAAGCTGGGGTTTTCAGGCTTTTGAGGTTGAGGATGAACTTGAATTTATTAAGTGGAACAATCTTCAACCATACAATAAAACAAAGGTTATCTCTTATAAAAAGCTTAATGATACCGATATTTTATTAAACCTTGACAGACCATTACCTGAAATCGAAATTGAAAAAGATGTTGTTGAAAATGCAACCTGGACACCGAATTTATATGTAAGAAATTGCGATTTCGGTACTACAAGTGGTAGAGGTATTCTCTGCACAACCCGTGGTGAAGTAATAATTGAAAATAACAGTTTTCATAAGCTTCAGGGTCCTGCTCTGCTTATGGAGGATGACTGCAATTTCTGGTTTGAATCAGGTTATTCAAAAGAAGTTATTTTCAGAAATAATCAGATTATCAGTTGCGACCACGGTAAAACCTACCCCGGTGCACCAGCTATTCGTTACACGCCTAAAATAATGGATGAAAATTTCCAAGATTATGTCCACGGAAAACTCATTCTTGAAAATAACATATTTAAAGACCCTATCGGTGAAAAACACGTTTTATGGCTCGAATACCTGAAAGAAGCAGAAATAATAAACAACACCTTTGATACAGATTTTGAAATAAAAACCCAAAATGTTGGGTCAATTATAAATGAAAATAACACGGTAAAAGGCAATCTTTAAGGTTGTCTTTTATTTTTACTTGACAAATCACTCTTGACGCTGTACCATTGTATTAGTACAGTAATACAAGGAGGCGATATTATTGGCTTGGAAATTTACATCTGATAAACCTGTTTATCTTCAGATTGCAGACAGATTAACAAAATCTGTGTTATCGGGTGAATATAAGCCCGGAGAACAGATACCAAGTGTAAGGCAGTTAGCTTTGGAAGCGGCTGTAAACCCTAACACTATTCAGCACGCTTTTGCAGAGCTTGAAAACAACGGATTGATTATCTCAAAAAACACAATTGGTAGATTTGTTACTGATGATGAAGCAATAATTGAAGAGTGCAGAAACGATTTAGCCCAAAGTATTGTTAAAGATTTTATGAAAAATATGGCTCAACTTTCCATTACACCTGAGCAAGCATTAAAATTTATCGAGGAGGAAAAGCGATGAACATTTTAGAATTTAAAAGCTTATCTAAAGCCTATGTTAAAGGTATAAACGTTATCAGTAATCTTAATTTAGAAATACCGCAAGGCAGAATTATCGGACTTTTAGGTCCAAATGGTTGCGGTAAATCAACCATGATTAAAATGATTGCAGGATTGCTCCAACCAACATCAGGTGAAATCCTCGTTAACGGTAAGGCTGTGGGCGAAGAAACTTGTGCAGACATCTCATACC
Source organism: Acutalibacteraceae bacterium (assembly GCA_045591525.1). Classification (GTDB taxonomy): domain Bacteria; phylum Bacillota; class Clostridia; order Oscillospirales; family Acutalibacteraceae; genus DTU089. The sequence continues at coordinate 7,103 of JAZNTA010000127.1, forward strand.
TTCCCGAAAGAACATATTTTACCGCTTCAATGAAGGTCAAAGATATTGTTGACTACTTTGCAGATTTCTATAAGGATTTTGATAAAGACAGAGCTTTAAAGCTATTAAGGGATTTAAACGTAGATATAGAAGCAAAATTAAAGAAGCTTTCTAAAGGTACAAAGGAAAAGGTTCAGCTTGTTCTTGTTATGAGCCGTCAGGCAAAGCTATATCTTCTTGATGAACCAATTGCAGGTGTTGACCCTGCCACAAGAGAATACATTTTAAGTACAATTGTCAGCAACTATAACCCTGAAGCCACAATTATTATTACTACTCACCTTATTACTGATGTTGAGCAGGTTCTTGATGATTTTATTTTTATCAGTTACGGCGGACAGATTGTTATGAGCGGTAACGCAGAAGAAACAAGAAACCAAACAGGAAAATCTCTTGATGAGCTGTTTAAGGAGGTATTCAAATGCTGAAGAAATTATTAAAATATGATTTTAATGCGATTTTCAAATATTGGTGGGTTGGCGCTTTAACTACACTTATTCTTTCTTTTGTTGGTGCCGGTTGCGGTTCGATTCTTGAAACAGAAAAAGAATTTCCGATTGGCGTTACAATGATTGCAACAATCGGTATGGTTTTAGTTGTTTTAAGCATATTTGCTTTTATAATCTTCGCAGAATTATTGGTTTATGTAAGATTTTATAAGCATTTATTTACAGACGAAGGATATCTGACCTTTACCCTACCCGTAAAACGTTATCAGATACTTTCCTCAAAGCTAATAAGTGGTTTTATTTGCGGATTATCAACCATTTTTGTTGCTGTAACAGAAGGCGCAATCATTCTTTTAACTACCTTCCGCAAAGATATTTTTATTGAAGGTTGGTACGATAGATTAATTAATAGTATTAAAGAAATAATAGCTGAAGATGGCATATTATATTTAACAACGTTCTTTCTCGAAATTATAGTATTTGCTCTACTTGTAATTACATTGGGGATTCTTTTTACTTACCTTTGCATTACCTTTGCAGGTTCTATTTCTAAAAAATCAAAATTAGCAAGTGCCATATTAGTTTATTATGCTGCAACTTCTGTTTCAAGTGTGTTTGTGTATTTGTTCTTTTTCTTTGGTATGGAATCACTCTTTGAATGGATATTTACTCTTAGTAATGAAAACACTCAGGATGCAATTCTTCTTGTGATTTTGTTGTTAATAATTCTTTTTGTTGCAATGCTTTGCACAATTGCATACACCTTGAACAACTGGTTTATCGACCGTAAGCTTAATCTTAACTAAGGAGGGAGTAAAAATGAAAAAATATTTAGTATTATTTATTAATGTTATTATACTTTCATTAAGCTTATGCATCCCCTCTTTTGCTGCAAATAAAAGAGTTATAACCTTATCGGATGATTACAAATATATGTACTATGATGGTTCAATCTATACACGAGCAGATACTTCAATGCTTAATTTTACAACCTTAGATACATATATGACTAGTAGCGAAGAAGCCTACGCATCTGATGAAGTAAAAGAGATTCCTGTTAATACCGTTACGGAATTTGTTGATTATAGTTCTTACTACACAGTAAAGTTAACTGATACGCAACGAGAAGAGGTCAAAATGGTTGAGATAACTAACTCAAGCTATGATGAAACACTATTCTTTGTTACCGTATATTTCAAAGATGGTTCAGAATTATATATCGATTTTATCAGAGAAGATTTAATTGATGAATATAATAAATTAATTAACGGAAATGCCGATGAGTATTATATTGATTTTCTGTGGCCTGAGGAAAACATAATTTCTATTAATAAGGATGCGTTATTCAGCGGAAAAGAAACTAAAATCAGCTCTTGGAATGTTGCATATGATTACCTCGTTTACGCAGACTCTGCAACAGGTAGCTTTGATGCAGAAATCGGTATGATTCTTGCAGTTGAAGACTCTTATTACTTCTGCAGCTTTATTGATTCAGATATAAAATCCTCTCTTTATTTCTGGGAGCTTGGCGATGAAAAAGTCAAGGTTATTAAATTAGATGATGAAACCATAATTGAGAAAATTAAACTCGGTGAAGAAAGGCGCCAGGAGGATGATTTTGGTTATCTTTATAATGATGAACTCAAAGAAGCCGTTGCAAAAATCTTCTTTGCCCTGGTTTTTGCAATAGCACCTGCTGTAGTTTGCGTTGCAACCTTCATACTTGCCCTTAAGTCTAAAAAAGCATTATATAAGAAACTTTTATTAGTAACCAGTGGAATTTCACTTGCAGAAATTGCTACATTCATTTATATTGCATTTACTCTGTTTAACAAATAAAATACATAAAGCCGTCGGTAGATTTTCTCTATCGACGGCTTAAATTAATTATTTTTTAATCAGAAATTCCAATCTATAAACTTTCTGAATATCATAACAATTTGATTTATAAAGTTTGAAAACTCAAGGTTGAGAACTGAAAGAAAATATGGTTCTGTGTATTCCCAATCATCTTCTTTGATTGTAAGGTCTTCGTTATCAACAAAGTAACCGGGCTCAAGGAAAGCCTTTGTTTTCATTTTAACCTTAAGGATATTTTTGCAGCATTCTCTCATAGCTGTTCCGAAGCCTATAGGGTCTGCATAATACTGCATCTGTATTGCTGCAATATGGGACGGCATATTCAGGAACCATACACCTGTAAGCATTGTGTCATTACCATTATAAATTGCAAGAACAGGACTCATATGACCATTACCGATAAAGTTATTTGAATAGTCGGAAACAACAAAACCATCAAAGCCCCACTCCTCACGAAGTAAATCTTTAAGAAGCTCTGAACAGCCACCGCACCAATCAGTACCGATTCTGTTATAGGCAGACATAACACCGTAACAAGCGGATTCTTTAACAGGAATTTCAAAAGCCTTCAGGTAGATTTCACGCATTGTCTGTTCATCTGCCCAAGTGAAGATACCTGCTCGATGAGATTCCTGATCATTCATTGCAAAATGTTTAATTGTTGTAACAAGTCCCTGACCCCAAGCACCATTAATAATCTCGGCACCCATTGTACCGGAAAGAACGGGGTCTTCTGAGAAATATTCAAAGTTTCTGCCACCCATTGGGTTTCTGTGAATGTTAACACCGGGTGCATACCAGATGTCAGTACCAATGCTTCTTGCTTCAATACCAACACTATCACCCATTTTATTTGCAAGCTCTTTATTCCATGTGCAAGCAATTGCAGTTGCGCAAGGGTAAGCAGTACCGCTATCTGTATAGGCAATACCATGTGCACCTTTTATACTTGAAGGCCCATCATTATCCCAGGTTTGCGGTACACCAAGTCTTTCAATTCCATAAGTCTGATAACCACCGCGAGCTACAAGATTTGTCATCTCATCAAGAGTAAGCTGGTCAAGGAATTTATCCATAAGCTCTTCATTTTCATATACATCCTGAAGAGTGATAACACCTGTTTCATAGGTTACACCCATTTTAGGTGCTTCTCCCTCTTTTGTGGCTGCCGGATATTTATCAGCATTTTTAATTGCATCTGTTTTAATGAGGTATCTTGATGCAGGATAAGTACCTTCGGGATTTGCTCTTGAAAGAATTGAAAAGTCTGAATATGCATCATCAAACAGATTGTTAATTTCTGTTCCTGTAACATAATCAGTCTTTATAACTATATCTTCGTCAACTGTGTAAGTAAAAGAATCAATATGCTCTCGGACATTTTCGCCGAGAATAATCTTATAATCGCCTTTTTCAAGAACCCAAGCTTCATTATTGCATCTGTCATAAGAAGCCATATCATTTATTTTGAATTCAACTGTTACAACTTCACTTTCGTTGGGTGCAAGAAGCTTTGTTTTTTCGTATCCACCCAAAGCAATTGCGCTCTTTTCAATTCTTCCGGTATAGGGGGCGCTGTAATAAATCTGAACGGTATCCTTACCGCTAACATCACCTGTGTTTGTAACCTTAACATCAACGCTCATTTTACCATTATCAGTTCTTGAGGCTACAATTTCTTTTGTAAATGATGTGTAAGAAAGACCATGTCCGAAGGGGTATTGAACTTTATCCTTTGCAAAGGTTTCAAAGTAACGATAGCCAACATAAATACCTTCCTGATATTCAACATAGTATTCTCCACCATCATATTCGTAAGTACCAAAATTCTGTGTTGATGGATGGTCATAAATACTGTAAGCAATTATATCAGCAAGTCTGCCTGAAGGATTTACTTCACCATTGAGCATCTGACCAACGGCTCTCATACCAAATTCACCGGGAATCCAGATAATTGCAGCCGCCTTGATGCTTTCATATTCATCAAGGAAGCCCATTTCCATAACATTACCAATATTAAAAAGCACGATAACATCTGAAAAAGTTGAAGCAACCTTGTCTAACATTGCTCTTTCGTTATCACTTAATCTGAGTGTTTCAGGAGAAAGATCAGAATTTTCTGCACTTGTTCTGCCTATAACTATAATTGCAGTATCTGAAAAAGCTTTTGCATTCTGCATAATATCATCAGTAAGCTTTTCAGGATCCATTTCATTCAGTGCACTTTTTGCAAGAAGAAGCTGTGTAAGATTATTAAAAACTGTGCTTCCGGTTTTTAGAATTTCATTAGAACCGCAATATTTATCATATAACTCCCTAAGCTCAGCGTTATAAGCGATTCCTGCTTCCTGCAGTGCCTCATAAAAATATACAGGGTCATGAGTTGTAATTGCACCTGAACCTGCACCACCAAGAAGCGGAACAACTGATGCGGCACCGAATACATTTACTTTTTTCCCTGCAAGAGGTAATGAGTTATCCTCGTTTTTAAGTAGAACTATACCCTCCTGCTCAATTTCAACAGCAACCTGACTTGACATCGCAATAACATCATCCGGTATATTTCCGCTTACTGCAAATGCCGGAACTGCCAAAAAAGTTACTAAAATTGTAAAGACAAGCATTAAGGCAGTTACCTTATTAAATTTTTTCATTTTGCCATCTCCTTTAGCAAAAAATATTCACTTTAATTACAATATAACAAAAACATTCTACAAAATCAATATTTTTTTGTCAAAACCAACAAAAGAAAAAAGCTTTCTTATTTCAAGAAAGCTTTAAGCCACAAAAAATGTGAGGGACTATGAAATTTGGGCTTCATAGTAGGATTTAAAGCAAATAAATGCTTATCCATTTCTCCCCCATCTGTTTCCAATCTGTATGCATTAAAATAGATTTCGCCGTTTCCGGATAAAATTTTTTCTTTAGGGAAACTGACTGTAGCTTCATAAGAGTTTTCAATTCTGATAACATTACTTTCAACAAAAGGTTCTTCTACGAAATTTATTTCTAATATGGGAACGCCGTTTTCATCGTCACCTTTGTTCTCCATAAGGGCGCACATAAGCTTGTTTTCAGGGCTGATTTCTATTTCATAGTAAAATCTTCTTTCAGGGTCAGAGCCTATTAAAACTTCACAAGCATCACCCTCGGAATGAATGTCATTATAATTGTGGTGTGGACAGTAAAATTCGGTATGCTCTGCGAAAAAATTAAAAGTAAGAATACCATTATCTTCGCTGATGTCAACAGTTGTCTTATAGGTTGCATCAGAACCATCTCTGCAATTTTTTAATTCATATATCAATTTTTATGACCTCACTTTCAAAAAAGCCGATACTTTCCCTACCTATCAGATTATTTGAAACATTGCGAGCGTTAAAGTACAATCTGAATTTATTTTCATAAAGTGTTAAGCAACAAGCATAAACATATTGTGCCATCCAGTTACTGTTACCGCATTTCTGTGGTACTAAAAAATATTTTACAAATTCGAAATTAACTCCATTATTGGATTTCAGAAGAACAATTGCGGAATGACTTTTGCCATCCTTTTCAAACAATCCGTTTTGAAGACCTATATAGCAATCCTTTAATTTATATACTTTAAGACAGCCTGAGCAAAGATTAAGATATTCAACATCCTTATCAGGTTTAATTATTGGTTCGGTTCTTGCTACATAACCATTTGTAATTGCATCACTTTCCGCAAAAGAAATGTATCTTGGCTCACAGAAACCGCAGTCTTTGATAAAAGTCTGACCACAGGAATAATAAAGCCTGTTCTTGCCATCAATATTAATCAAAAACGGGTTGGAAAGTGCTTGTCCGTTTTCGTCAATCTCATAATCTCTTGTATTGCCTAAAACTAAATATGGCTTTGACCATTTTTTTAAATCAGATGATTCCGTGCAGTATATCTCAGATTTCCATTTACCACCGAAAACTGCAAAAAGATTTTCAATAGGTGTTTTTGTTTTTTCATAAAAGAGATAATATGTGCCGTCAATATAATTGATATTAGGACGCATTGCATTTTTAACAATTCTCCCCTTTTTCTCAAAGTTCACACCATCAATACTGTCATACATATAAACACCAAAAAAGGTATGACAAAATAGATGCCATAACCCATCATGAGAAACATCTGGTGTTATTACGCTTGGGTCAGCAACTACGAAGCTGTTAAGCGGATTTTTGATTATAGGATTATTTTCATATAACTTAAAATCCAAATCATTAATTTCGTTAAAAGATATATTTTGCATATAAACACCTCGAATTATTTAATCTTAAATCTTTGAGCGTAACCGCATTTTTTGCATAAGTCCTCAACTGCAACTCTGCAATCAAATCCGTATTTAATTGCTTTTGCTCTTTCAGAATTAAGAATATCTGATAGGTTTTCATTAAAAATGTTGCCTAATTTTATAATTCCATCACTATCAAGGCAACAAGGAACTACAGTACCATCACTAAGTATTCCGATATGGTCGCGGAGTCCGTAACAGAATACATCGTTGCCTTGTGTCTCGGCATTTAAATCAGGCCAGGAAAAGCGTTCACCATATTCAAGAAACATTTTATTCCGAATTTTAAAACCTTTGGAGTTTTCTGTCCAATTATCATTTGTGTTACGTTTCAAATAATCAATAATTTTGTTGTTTCTTCCATTGTCAAAACCATTGTTCCATAACCTGAAAACAACTATAACACCTTTGTTATTTGCCTTAATTGCAAAATCAACAAGATTTGCCATATAATTTTCAAATTGCTCTTCTGTACCATCCTCAAAACTATGTACTGAAATATTAATTTTATGAATACCTGCTTCAAGAATTTTATCACCAAGTTGCTTTAATAGCGTTCCATTGGTTGTAATCATTGATTTAAAGCCTTTGTCAGATGCAATATGTATAAAATCAGGCAAATTCGGGTGCAACAACGGTTCGCCCATAAGATGATAATAAATGTAATTCGTATATTCTGAAATCCTATCAAGCACCACTTCAAATTCATCTTTAGTCATTTGCTTTGGTTTACGAGAATGCCCATGACAAAAAGAGCAATTCATATTACATAAATTGGTAATCTCCACATAAATTCGCGAAAACATAGCAACTCCTAATTATTATAAAAAAACAGGATATCTCAAGTTAAGATATCCTGTAAAAATTAAACTTATTCCCACTCAATTGTGCCGATGGGCTTGGGAGTAAGGTCGTAAAGTACACGGTTAATACCTTCAACCTCGCTTGTAATTCTATTTGTAATATGGTGAAGAAGCTTATAAGGAATTTCTTCGATTGTTGCACTCATAGCGTCAGTTGTGTTAACTGCACGAATGATTGCGGGCCAACCTTCATAACGCTCTTCATTTCTTACACCAACGCTCTTAACATCGGGAACAGCAATGAAATACTGCCAAACCTTACCTGCAAGACCGTTTTTATCAAATTCTTCACGGAGAATTGCATCAGCTTCTCTCAAAGCATGGAGTCTGTCGCGTGTAATTGCACCGAGACAACGAACACCAAGTCCGGGTCCGGGGAATGGCTGACGATAAACCATTGCATGAGGAAGACCGAGAGCTTCACCAACAACTCTTACTTCGTCTTTAAAAAGCAATTTTACTGGCTCAACAAGTAAGAAATTAAGGTCTTCGGGAAGTCCGCCAACATTGTGGTGAGCTTTAACAGCTTTTTTCCCCTCTGCCTGTTTATTGCTTTCAAGAATATCAGGATAAATTGTTCCCTGTGCTAAAAATTCAACGCCATCAAGTTTTCTTGCTTCATCGGCAAAAACTTCTATAAATTCTTTACCGATTATTTTACGTTTTGTTTCGGGGTCAGCAACATCTGCAAGTTTATCAAGGAAGCGATCTGTAGCATCAACATAGATAAGATTTGCATCAAGTGCTTTTCCGAAAACTTCAATAACCTGTTCACTCTCGCCTTTTCTCATAAGACCATGATTTACATGAACGCATACCAGCTGTTTACCGATTGCTTTAATAAGAAGAGCAGCGACAACGGATGAGTCAACACCACCTGAAAGAGCAAGTAGAACCTTTTTATTGCCAACCTGTTTGCGAATCTCGTTAACTTGTTCAGCAATAAAAGCCTCCGCAAGTTCAACTGTTGTAATTCTTTGCATATCGTCGGGTCTTTTAATAATTTCCATAACAGTTAAACCTCCCAAAAATTAGTCTGTATAGTTGTCAAAATAGCCTTGAACAAGAATGATTGGTGTACCTTTATCACCTGAACCGCTTGTAAGGTCACAAAGTGAACCGATAAGGTCGGTAAGCTGACGGGGTGTTGTACCCTGAGAAGCCATATTACCAACAAGATTGCTTGATTTTGCCTTTATACTGTTAGAAATTGCTTCTTTAAGCTCAGCACCTGAAAGACCTTTAAAATCATTATCTGCGAGGTATTTAAGCTTAAGCTCGTTAGGTGTACCGATAAGTCCATCTGTATGAGCAGGTGAAACAACCGGATCAGCAAGCTCCCAAATTTTGCCCTGAGGATCTTTAAAAGCACCGTCGCCATAAACCATAACTTCTATATGTTTCCCTGTTCTCTTTAAGAATTCAGCCTGAATATCTTTAACAAGACCGTTACATTCTCTGGGGAACAACTTAATTGTATCTTCTGTTGATTTATTTGAACCCAAAAGACCGTACGCTTCATTGCATCCACCACCATTTACGGGAGATGTAAGAATATCATCTAGACCGCAAACAACCTTTGCACCAGCAGCTTTAAGAATTCTCTTGGTTCTTGCACGGGTGTGAATATCACAAGTAAGAACGCAGTCAGTATAATCAAGGATGGTTTTAGCTTGATTTGCGAAAACTATTTCAACTTCCGCACCAGCCTCTTTAATTATTTCAGAGTAGTAGGCAACATAGTCAACGCCTGTGAACTCGTGTTTATTTTCGCCAAAAAGCTCTCTGTATTTTTCAAGAGAAAGAACATCAGAATAAGGATTAATTCCTGCTTCATCAAGCTGGTCATAGGTCAAAAGAGAGTTACCAACCTCGTCACTGGGATAGCTGAGCATAAGAACAACTTTCTTTGCACCCATTGCAATACCTTTAAGACAGATAGCAAAACGATTCCTTGAAAGTATGGGGAAAATAACACCAATTGTTTCTCCGCCAAGCTTTGCTTTTACATCATCAGCAATGTTATGAACTGTGGCATAGTTACCTTGAGCTCTTGCAACAATTGATTCAGTAAGAGCAACAACATCTCTGTCACGAAGCTTAAAGCCTTCGCTCTCAGCAGCTTCAATAACACTGTTTACTGCGATGTCAACAAGGTTATCACCCTCACGGATAATTGGGCAACGAATACCTCTTGATACAGTACCGACTTTTCTTTCCATAATAATCTCACCACTTTATATAGTTTACCAAATTCGGCATTTTAAACAATTAAAAAGTATGGAGCGACTTTCATTGAAAGCCGCCCTCAATTGAAATCTTATTTCATCATGCTGGCAACTTCGTCAGCAAAATTGTCTTCTCTTTTTTCGAGACCCTCGCCTTTTTCAAGACGAACAAAGCTTACAACCTTGATATCAGCACCGGTTGTTTTTGCAACATTAGCAACATAGCCTGCAACTGTACCATCAAAGAGGTCAGAACGAACGAATGTCTGCTCAAGGAGGCAGATTTCTTTAATCTGTTTCTTAATACGACCTTCAACTGCACCTGCAAAGATTTTGTTAGTAATATATTCATCTTTACCTGCAATAGCAAGAGATGCAAGAGTAGCAACTGCTTCTTTTGAAAGGAAGTTAAAGAGATATGGGCTCTTCTTATTCTCTTCGTAAGCAGCAACATCTTCAGCACTGAAAAGATTTTCAGCAATAGCCTTATCGAAAAGAGCTGTAAGAATGGGCTTGGGAAGAGATTCAGGCTTGTTAAGTGAACTATCAATTGTGATAGACTTCATTTTTGCAAGCTCATCATCAGAGATGCACTCTTTGCCAAGATATTCAGGACGCATTGCTGCAACCTGCATAGCAATATTTTTACCCATTGCTACGAATTCAGCCTTGTCGCTGAGGTTTGTTTCAAATTTAACTGCAACACCAACTGCACCGCCGGCGTGGATGTATGTTACAACGTCACCTTCGATGATTTCAAAACGACGGATCTTAAGGTTTTCACCGATAACAAGGATAAGGTCGTTGAGGTTTTCTGTAACTGTTCTGTCAGAACCAACGAGCTTAAGGTCTGCGAGAGATTCAACTGAAGCAGGTTTGTTAGCAGCAATTGTCTTAGCAACATTAAGACCGAATTCCTGGAACTTATCATTCTTACCAACAAAGTCAGTTTCAGAGTTGATTTCAAGAAGAACTGTAACTTTTGCATCTTCGTCTGTGTATGCGATGATAGCGCCTTCTGCAGCAATTCTGCTTGCTTTCTTCTCAGAAGCTGCAAGACCTCTTTCACGAAGTATCTCAAATGCTCTATCCATATCACCGTCAGCTTCTGTAAGTGCTTTCTTACACTCCATCATACCAACGCCTGTTTTTTCTCTTAAGTTTTTAACATCTAAAGCTGTGAATGCCATAGGTGTTACCTCCTTTATAAAGTTATCAAGGCGGAAATAAATTCCGCCTATTAATTTACTACTTATTCAGCAGCTTCAACAGCTTCTTCAGCTACTTCTTCTGCTGCAACTGTCTGCTCACCCTGACGACCAGCAATAATAGCGTCTGCCATTGCACCTGCGATAAGCTTAACAGCGCGGATAGCGTCATCATTACCGGGAATTACATAGTCGATTTCATCGGGGTCACAGTTTGTATCAACGATAGCAACGATCGGAATACCGAGTTTCTTTGCTTCGAGAACTGCAATTCTTTCTTTTCTGGGGTCAACAATAAACATTGCTGCGGGCATTTTCTTCATTTCTGTAATGCCACCCATGAATTTTTCAAGTTTTTCTCTTTCAAGGTTAAGCTTGATAACTTCTTTCTTGGGAAGAAGTTCAAATGTACCGTCAGCTTCCATAGCATTGAGCTGAGCAAGTCTCTTGATTCTTCTCTGGATTGTGTTGAAGTTTGTAAGCATACCGCCAAGCCAACGAGCGTTAACGAAAGACATACCGCAACGTTCAGCTTCTTCCTTGATGGAATCCTGAGCCTGTTTCTTTGTACCTACGAAAAGAACTTCGCCGCCATCCTGAGCGATCTGGTTGATGAAGGTGTAAGCCTCTTCAAGCTTCTTTACAGTTTTCTGAAGGTCGATGATATAGATACCATTTCTTTCAGTAAAGATGTACTGAGCCATTTTGGGGTTCCATCTTCTTGTTTGGTGTCCGAAGTGAACACCTGCTTCGAGTAATTGTTTCATTGAAACTACTGACATATTTTTGTCCTCCTTTTTGTTAAACCGCCGCAAAGTTTCAACTCATACGCACCACATCATCCGATGCACACGGCACATACAATTTACCCTGCGTGAGTTTTTTGACTGAAAAAGTATATCACCCTTTTACAAAAAATGCAATACTTTTTTATTAATTATTTCCTAAAAAATCCACTTTTTATCGTGAATTTAAGCTGAATGAGTATTTTTTATATCTCATATATTGAGTGATACGCTTCATACGTGTTTCTCTTGCATATTCATTAAGAACAAAGCTGCCGTTATCTCTCATAGAAATAACTTTTAGAGGTGCTGTGCCCTCAGGTAATTCTTTAAGAGGAACTCGTATAAGATTTCCTGCCCTATCGGGCAAACGGCAAACAGCATAGTTACCATCAAGGTATTCAACAAAGATATCCATTATTATTCCTCAACATCGTAATTAACATTGTTTATGGCTGAACCGAAATAATTAGGTTCACTTGTTTGTTTAACTTCTTCCAGCGGTGCTGATGAAACTTCAATATCATCAACAGAAAGCTGTTTTGGTACAGATACGGAAGAATTCGCTTGCATCTGATACCATTGTTCTTTTGTAATCAGAACCTTACGGGGTTTACTTCCTTCAAACGGACCAATAATCCCCTTTTCTGACAATTCATCAACTATACGGGCAGCTCTTGCATAACCGAGCTTAAGTTTTCTTTGAAGAAGAGTGGTAGAAGCCATACCTGCTTCAACAACAACCTCGACTGCTTTGGGGAACATTTCGTCATCATAATCCCCACCAGCACCCATATTGTCTGTATCAACAGCAGAGCCGGATTTTTTCTTACCATCCTGAGCGGCTTTAAGTTCAATTTCCTGCATAACCGCATCATCATACTTAACTTCACCCTGAGATGTAACAAAATCTATAACTCTTTCAATTTCATCATCGGAAACATAAGAGCCCTGAACACGAACCGGCTTTGAAAGACCAACGGGACAATAAAGCATATCACCGTTACCGAGAAGTTTTTCTGCACCCTGAGTATCAATAATGGTTCTTGAGTCAATCTGCGATTTAACCGCAAAAGCAATACGGCTGGGAATATTTGCTTTAATAAGACCTGTAATAACATCAACTGATGGTCTCTGAGTTGCAACAATAAGGTGCATACCTGCCGCACGGGCTTTTTGAGCTAAACGGCAAATTGAATCTTCAACTTCATTGGAAGCAGCCATCATTAAGTCGGACAACTCGTCAATGATGATTACGATTTGAGGCATTTTAGGAAGACCTTCTGCTAAAGCGTAGTTATTATAGCCCTGAAGGTTTCTTACGCCGTTATCAGCAAACAAAGCGTATCTTTTATCCATCTCTGCAACTGCCCAGGAAAGAGCACCTGCGGCTTTTCTCGGGTCAGCAACAACAGGAACAAGAAGATGCGGAATTGAACGATAAACAGTAAACTCAACTTTTTTAGGGTCAATCATTATAAGCTTTACTTCATCGGGTTTTGCATTATAAAGAAGACTGACAATCATCGTGTTAAGGCAAACAGATTTACCTGAACCTGTTGTACCTGCAACGAGCAAGTGAGGCATTTTTGCAAGATCAGCACAGGTTGCTTCACCCTGAATATCTCTACCCAAAGCAACATTGAGTTTTGATTTTGAGTTCTGGAAAGATGTGCTTTCAAGTATTTCTCGAAGAGTAACCATAGCTTTTTCTGCATTTGGCACCTCAATACCAACTGCATTTTTATTAGGTATAGGGGCTTCGATTCTGACACCATAAGCCGCAAGATTCATTGCAATATCGTCTGCGAGGGCGGTAATCTTACTGATTTTAACACCCGGGTCAGGTTGAAGCTCAAAACGAGTAACAGAAGGACTTTGACAAATATCAACAATGCGAGTACCAACACCAAAACTCTTGAGAGTTTTTACGATTGTTTCTCCTCTTTGACGGAGCTCCTCTGCACTGCCGGTATTGCTGTTAAGCTTTGGTTTGTCCAAACAATCAAGAGGCGGTAATTCATAAATAACCTCGGGAGCTGACGGTTCTTCAGGAATTGATTCATCAGATTTAGATTCTTCTTCAACAACACTTTCTGTAGTCGGTTCAGACTTTACCTCTTCCTCAAAAGCTTCAACAACTTCTTCAAAATGAGTTTCTGCAACTGTTTTTTGACTGAATAATTCATCAAGGGACTGAACATCCATAGGCGGTTCTTCTTCAAAACTGCCTAAAAGCTCAATTTCTTCTTCCGCAGGAGCAGGAGTGGTATCAAGAATGGGTTCAACACCCATATCAGCAGGAACCACATCATCAATGGGAACATCAAGATCAATCTGATGCTTACTTTCTTTTCTGCGTTTTGCAGCATTGCGAGCTCTTCTCTCATGAATATCTTCGCTGACAGTTTCGTAGGTTTCTTTGAAATCCTCCATTTTTTCTTCCGCATATTCTGCGGCAACCTCAGCAGGCTTTTTTAAGGAAGAAATAAGTTTTAAAACGGTTGTGCCTGTGAAAAGCATAAGAAGTGCTAAAAGTATAAGAATAACAACAACACCTGCGGCAAGCTTGTTTCCTGCAGTCATTAATAAAGGTAAACCGCCAATTAGAGCACCAAAAACACCGTATCCATAGTGCATACCTGTACCGTCAAACTCCTTGAACACATTATATGCTGCGGATATCTGCTCACCGTATGTAAGCTCAGGTTGAGAGTTTACTATATGCAAAAATGCAACAAGTAAAACAAAAATTACAAAGCTTTCAGTTACTTTAAACTTATATTTTCTGCTGTCCTTGCCAATTGCAGAAACAATTGAAACAAAGAGAATGAATATCGGTAAAATAAATGCAGTTAAACCAAACAAGCCGAAAAAGAGATTTCTGAGCATTCCCCAAAGGCTACCGGCATCAATAAATACAACTGCACCCATAAACAAAGCGAAAAAGCACCCAATTAATGATGCAATCTGCTTGTGTTGAGTATTAAAAAGTGAGTTTTTAGCGGCTTTTTTAGTGGTATTCTTTTTATTTGTTGTGTTTGATTTCTTTTTCTTTGAATTATTAGTCTTTTTAGTCTGTGCCACAATAACCCCTCCTTATATTTTTCCTATTGCACTGACTATTGTTGTAATAAAACCAAGTGCAAGGCAGTAAAATCCGAAATATTTAAACAAATCTTTTTTCATTAAAATCTGTAATAATTTAATAGCAAAAACATCAACAACTGCAGAAGCAACAATTCCGACAATCATCGGAAATACAGGTACAATTATATCTGTTTCCATTGCATCCTTGAACTCAACAAGTCCGCTTGCAAGAACAGCGGGTATACAGAGAATAAAAGAATATCTTATCATATTCTTTTTTGAAACACCGCAACAAAGACCTGCTGAAATTGTTGAACCGGAACGTGAAATTCCCGGAAAACAAGCTGCAAATAACTGGGCAATACCAATTAAAAATGCAGTAACAGGTGTTATATTTTTCTTTGTTTTATAATTTGCATTTAATGTTGTTCCGAGAACAAGCAAAAAGCCTGTAACCATAAAACAGATCCCTTCTGCAAGAAGGCTGTCATCGCTTGAGAATACAGAAACACTATCCATAAGGTTAGTATCTTTACCTGTTGGTATGAGCAAAAAAAGAAGCGGAACGCAGGAAATAACAAACATAAAGAGCATTCTTCTTGTTGAAGACATTTTCTTTAAATTGAAAGTAAATTTACCTGCAAAAATATCCTTTAAACATAAAAAGAATTCTTCGAACAAGTCATAAATTGGTCTGTAAAACATTAAAAGAATTGCAACCAATGTTCCGATATGTAACATTGCAGAAAATAATCCTGCAGTATCTGTTTCTATATTGAATAATTGCCTGAATAATGATAAATGACCGCTACTTGAAATGGGCAAAAATTCAGTAACACCCTGAATTATACCAAGAAGCAGTGCTTTTAGAATTTCCATAGTACCTCCGTTATTTACATATCTTATCAATATATGTGAGGGCGTCTGACAGCCCACCTATTTCATCGATTAATTTCTCATCAACAGCTTCAACACCGCTTATAACAGTACCAAAATCTGTTACAAGCTGTTCATTGTTAAGCATAAGCTCTTTAAATCTTTTTTTGCTTATTCCGGAATTTCGGGTAACAAATTCAACAACACGCTCTTCCATTTTCTTTAAATACAAAAGTGATTGAGGAACACCGATAATAAGCCCGTTCATTCTTACAGGGTGAACAGTCATTGAAGCGGTCGGAACTATAAAAGAATGATTTGCACTTACTGCTAAAGGTATTCCGATAGAATGGCTACCACCAAGAACAAGTGATACTGTTGGCTTGCTCATACTTGCAACAAGCTCTGCAATAGCAAGTCCTGCTTCAATATCTCCACCAACAGTGTTCAAAATAAGCAGTAACCCGGAAACATCATCATTTTCCTCAACAGCCACAAGACGAGGTATGATATGCTCATATTTGGTAACTTTTGTATTCTGAGGGAGATTATAATGCCCTTCTATCTGCCCGATAACTGTTAAACAATGAATATATTTACCATTCCTGCAGATAGTTACGCTACCATCATTTTCTTCGTCGGTATTTTCTGCAATTGCTTCCGTATCACAATTATCGTTATTTTCCTCTTCACTTGGATTTGGAGTTGTAAATGCAAAATATTTATATAGCTCGTTATACATAATTCAATCACCGAATGTTAGTATAACCCGAAAAAGCGTTAAAACCCACTACAACTTATTAATAATAGCACAATAAACAAAAAAGTGCAAGATTTGTCGACATATATTTATAGTATATATTAATTAATATTTCTGTTAATTTATTGACAAAGACTTGAAAAGATATTAGAATAACTTTGTTAAAAATGTAAACAAGTTATTTGGAGGTTTGATTATGGGTCTCACTTTATGTGAAAAAATCATTAAAAACCACCTTGTTGACGGTGAATATGCGCCCGGCAACGAAGTTGGTATCAGAATTGACCAGACACTCACTCAGGATGCAACCGGTTCAATGGCATATCTTGAGCTTGAGGCTATGGATATTGACAGAGTAAAAACAGAACTATCTGTTGCATACATTGATCACAACACCTTGCAAACAGGTTTTGAATACGCTGACGACCACAAATTTATTCAGAGTGTTTGTAAAAAACGCGGTGTTCGTTTTTCTCGTCCCGGTAATGGTATCTGCCACCAGGTTGATCTTGAGAGATTCGGCATTCCAGGTAAAACACTTATCGGTTCCGACAGCCACACCCCCAC
>JAZNTA010000128.1:0-3596 GCA_045591525.1 Acutalibacteraceae bacterium
GCTTTCAGTGATGATTTAGCTACTTGGTATGAATTACCGTGATATGCTGTGTTTTTTTGACAGTTCAGCAAACATTGCTCCGCCGATAACGAACACGGCACCTAAAACCTGTAAAGGTAACATAATTTCTTTTAAAAATATAACTGAAAAGATTACCGCTGACAACGGTTCTAAATATCCACAGATGGCAACAGTTTGTACTTTTAATTTTCCGATAGACGAAAAATACAAGTAACATCCCACACCTGTGTTAAGCAGTCCGAGTATGAATATCGGTAATATGCTTTTAGGTGCTATTTCCATTGTATATCCTTGTTTTAAACCTACAAATAAAGCAACAGTCAGAAACGCTATTGTAAGCTGTAGTGTTGAGTTTTCAAGACCGACAATGTCCCTTGCTTTTTTATTGCAGATGACCATAAACGCATACATAACAGCAGAAAGCAGCCCACAGATAATACCGAACGCATCACCTTTACCATTGAAAGAATTTGTATTTATAAGTATTACACCGACAATTACTGCAAGAAAGCCGACAGCTTTATTTGCAGTAATTTTTTCTTTAAATAACAGCGGGGATAAAGCCATTACAATAACCGGACCACAATAGTACAAAAGAGATGCTATGCTTACACCGATTCGTGCATAAGCTTCATAAAGGAACATCCAACTTGCGCCCATTGCAATACCGGATACAGCAAGAAAAACGAGTTGCTTTTTATGTTTATGAAAAGTAGGTTTACCTCCTGTTATAAAAAACAAAGCAATAAGAAGAATGCTGCCTATACAAGTACGAAGCAGAACTATTTGCAGACTGCTTAAATCTATATAACTTGCTACAATACCGTTTGACCCAAACAGTAACAAAGCAAGTATGTATTTGAAAAAGGACTTATTATTCATGGCACACCTCTTGCATTTGGAGTAAAAATAGCATATCATAATACAAGACATAACAAAAGCGAATATTTGTAATACTATAAATCACAATTCGGAATAGGTGATGCTATGGATATGAACTTACAAAAATATCTCTCCTTTGTAAAAACAGTAGAATACGGCAGTTTTACAAAGGCAGCAGAAATATTAAACTATACACAATCGGGCATAAGCA
Organism: Acutalibacteraceae bacterium; assembly: GCA_045591525.1. Taxonomy (GTDB): domain Bacteria; phylum Bacillota; class Clostridia; order Oscillospirales; family Acutalibacteraceae; genus DTU089. The sequence goes on from JAZNTA010000128.1 coordinate 1,115, forward strand.
GAATGATAGCCGACCTTGAAAAGGAATGGAACGTAACGCTTCTTGAACGAAGCAAAAACGGAGTTAAGCCTACAAGTGATGGACTGAAGCTTTTGCCATACGCTCAAAATCTTTGTGCGGATTTTGATAAACTGAAAATGCAGGTAGATGAACTGAATGGTCTGCAATCGGGGCTTATCCGCATTGGTACATTTTCAAGCGTCGCTACTCATTGGTTGCCGAATATTATAAAAGAATTTCAAAAGGATTACCCGAACATTGATTACGAGCTTTTGCTCGGAGATTATACCGAAATTGAAGAGTGGATTCACACAGGAAGGGTTGACTGCGGATTTTTAAGACTGCCGACACATCCTGAATTTGAAACCATCTTTTTAGAAAAAGATAAATTGATGGCAATTATCCCTGAAAATCATCCGCTTAAGAACTGTGAAAAATTTCCCGTAACTGCCCTTTGTGGTGAGCCATTTATGCTTCTTGAAAAAGGGGCAAAAGCTGAAATATCTGAAATCTTTGAACGCAACAATTTAACTCCCAATGTGAAATTTACCACTTGGGACGACTATGCGGTAATGTCTATGGTGGAAAGCGGACTCGGAATTGCAATACTCCCTGAATTGATTTTGAAGCGTGTACCGTACAGAATTATTGCCAAGGAACTTGATGTTCCGGCATATCGTAATATAGGTCTTGCATTGAGGGATAAAAAGACAGCTTCACTTGCAGTGAAACGGTTTATTGAATATTTGCAGTACAGATAATAATAACAGCAACAAAAAAGCCTCGTTGAGCAGAATTTCCTGGTCAAAGAGGCTTTTTGAATACTATTTAATTTTTGTTGGAATTAGTTTCCCTATTTTATTTACTGCCACGCATAATACAATTGTGATAATCATATCGGGCAGCGTATTACCCACGACAATATCCACTTGCATCAGCAATCGGTAGATAGCAAAGCCGATAAGCCAAATAATCAGATTTTGAATGTTGAACGCACTTGTTTCTTTGTTCTGCTTCAAAATAAAGAAATCCGCAATTTGTATAGCAATCATCGGTGCAAATACCGAGCCGATAAAATACAAAAAGTCGGTAATATCGGTAAGCGGCAGGAAAATTGCACCTACAGCGCCGATTACAGTTACTGCGACTGCAACCCATTTTCCGCTGATCCTCGATGATAGCGATTCACTCGAAACACCGGCAGAATAGGCATCAAGGAAGGTTGTGGTAACGGTAGAAAATACAATAATCAGAAGTCCTGCAATGCCAAGACCTGCCTTCACCATTATCTGAGCAATGTCAGACTCGCCGGTAAAGATAGCCGCACCCATACCTATTACATACATCCATAAGCTTACGATACCGTATGTAATTGCACTGACAGCAGTGGCTTTGACCGGCTTTTTTGCTTCTCTTGTATAGTCACTTATAAGAGGCAACAACGAAAGAGGCATTGCAACAGATAACTCTACGGCAGCACCGAAGGTCATACCTTCCCCGCCGATGTTCTGCATTGTGCCTTTACCGAAGATAACGAAACTAAGAACGATTGTAAGAATGAATAGTGCCGCCATTGCAACGGTGTTTACTTTGCCAAGATTCTTAATGCCGATCATAATCCAAAGAATAATCAAAGCACCGATGACTATGCACCAAATCCAGTTGCCGATATTAAAAATACCGTTTACCGCAAGTGCTCCGTCATATATCATAATGGCAGTCCAGCCAACAAGCTGAATGATGTTCAGCACCGAGAAAAGCAAAGCACCTTTACTACCGAAGCTCATTTTTGCGGTTTCCATTGCACTCTTGCGAACCTTGCCGCCGATAAGTCCCGCAAAGAACAGCATAGCGCATCCAATAATATGACCAAGCAAAATAGCAAGTAAGCCTTTGGTAAAACCGAGAGGTGCAAAGTAGGTTCCGGTAAGAATCTCCGCAATAGAAACTGCGGCCCCGAACCATATCAGTCCGTTTTCAAAGACAGATGTGCGTTTTTCTTCCATTTCACTCCGCCTCCTTTACATATTCACCTTGCAGGTCAAAATTGTGCATCATCGGACCGGAGCCTTGTCCTAAATCAAGCTGTGCCGAAAGAGCATCAGAAATATAGCCTTTGGCTCTCTTTACAGACATAGCAAGGTCAAAGCCTTTTGCGAGGTTGGAAGCAATGGCAGAGGAAAGTGTGCATCCCGTGCCGTGAGTGTTGGGATTGTTGATTCTTTTTCCTTCAAACCATACCGCTTCGCCGTTTGCAAACAAAAGGTCGTTTGCATCGTTGATACTGTGCCCTCCTTTAAGCAAAACGGCACAACCGTGTTTGTCTCCGATTAACTTTGCCACATTCAGCATATCTTCCTTGCTCTGTATTTTTTTACCTGATAAAACCTCTGCTTCGGGAATATTCGGAGTTACAACCGTTGCAATCGGCAAAAGTTCCTCGATAAGAGTTTGCACCGCATCGGTTTTCATCAGTTCCGAG
>JAZNTA010000129.1:0-1607 GCA_045591525.1 Acutalibacteraceae bacterium
CGCAAGAAAAACAAATCGACTTTGGTTTACGGTGATTTCAGACCTCTTGAAACAAATGACGAAACCTATTGTTTTTACAGAGAGTCAGACGAAGGAAAGTTCTATATTGAAATGAACCTTACAGAAAACGAAATTGACAGACCAAAATATGCTGAAGGTGAATGTGTGCTTTCAAATTATTCCCTTTCTTCAGATAAGCTTCGTGCTTATGAAGTAAATATTTACAGAATGAAATCTGCTGAATAAGGAGATGTTATAATGTCAAAAGCAAAAAAAATTCTTATCATTTTTGCGGTGTTGATTGCCCTCTTTGCGGCATCAATAATCTATTTTGAAATGGACCCTGAAAACACAAATATTGATTTCAGCCCTGCAAATGCTCAGAATGAAACCGATAAAACAATAAGATTCGATGAAAACGGTAAGCTTAAAATATTACATATTGCTGATACTCATCTTAATTATGACAAGCATTTTGATGCATCGGTATGGGTAATTGCAGAAGCCTGCGATGTGGAAAAGCCCGACCTTGTTGTGCTCACAGGCGATAATACACATCCTAACGAGGACCCCGAAAAGACAAAGGAACTTATCAATGCTCTTATGAATATCTTTGAGTCAAGAAAGATTCCCGTTGCCGTAACCTTCGGTAATCACGATGCAGAGAAGGGTCCCATGACAAGAAAAGATATTATGGAATATTACAAGACCTTCTCCTGTGTAATATCTGCCGATGACAGTACGGATTTCAAAAACTGCGCTACGTTCAATATTCCCGTGCTTGCTTCCGACAGCGATAAAACCAAGTTTAATCTCTGGGTGTTTGACTCAGGAGATTATGACGAAGATGAGCCCAGACATTATGACCGAGTACGCACAGAGCAGATTAAATGGTACAAAGAAACAGCAGCAAAGCTTAAAGAAGAAAACGGCGGTGAAACCGTTAACTCTGTTGTCTTCCAGCATATAATTGTACCCGAAATCTATGATGTTCTTAAAAAGGTAGATTCAAAGAAGCCTTATGCAACTCCGCACATTTATAATGAAGGCGAATATTATATGTTTGACCCCGAGCAGGTCAATTACGGCAAGCTTAACGAAAAGCCCTGTCCCGGTTATTACAACGACGGTCAGTTTGACGCTCTTGTTGAAACAGGTAATGTACTGGCAATGTTTACGGGCCACGACCACACAAATGCCTTCGGTGTAAGAAATCAGAATATTGATATTTATACTTCACCCATGACACGTTATAAGGGACTTGCTTATACAACTCAGTACGGTTACCGTGTAGTTGAGATTGATGAAAATGACACATCTGTTTATGAAACAAGAGTAGAGCGTCTTTATGATGTCTTTGACTTTGATTACATAAAAACTGCAAAGGATAACGGTGATAAGTATTCATCCAGAATCGCTTTTGAGCTTGCAGTTAAGGGTAAGGCTCAGAAAATCTGTATGATGCTCTGGCATGCAGTGATAGAATTCTTTACAGGCAGAACAATTGTATATCCGGACTAAAGCAAACAAAAAACTGCAACGTTATTTGAAAAAAGTGAACATACTGATACAATATTGTACGATGTAAGAGTAAAATATAAGGCAAG
>JAZNTA010000130.1:0-1700 GCA_045591525.1 Acutalibacteraceae bacterium
CATCAGTACATATCCGGCAAGGTCAAAACCAAGACCGATAAGCATACACTGAACTCTTACATCGCTCATATAAAGTACATCCCAGTCAGATGTAAATCCTACACGGTAGAACATAAGCGGAATAATGAGAGAAACGAGGGTCGTGATGGGGGTTGTGAACCAAGTGATGATTTTTTGGTATTCTTCAAGTCTTTCTCCGGAAATATACATCTGATAATCTGTAACTCTGATTTTGGTGTCATCCTGTGCAATACCAACCGCAGCTTCAAGTGTATTGGAAACAAGCATAGCAATGTAAATTGCAAGACCGCACAGAAAATGAGAATTGCCAAGAAAGAGAATTGCCAGAATATATGCTCCGTTTCTCAATGCCAAGACAATATATTTGAATACAATCAGCTGCTTATACTGAAAGCGTTTTCTTATCCACGGTGCAAGGAATTGACCGGGGTTGCCGGACATTTTATAAATAATTTCTGCTATAGAGAAGAAAAGTCCTGTTTCACGCCAAGTATAAATAAGGAGGATTCTTTTCATATCAAGCATACCGTTGCCCAATGAGTCGAGGAACTCTGCAATTTTTATTATCCAAAGATATTTGTTTTTAAATATACCCGAAACGCAATGCCAGAATGAAAGGTATTCTCTGTTTTCAAGAGGTGGCATAGGAATTCTTTCTTTGATGTTGCGAAGTCCTATGAACATAACTCCCGATGAAACAACAAAAAAGATGGGTATAAGATATCTGAAAGTTCCGATATCCTTGATGCCGTCAAGGAACATTACGCCTGCAAGCGTCGGAAGAATAACGTTTACGATATTCTGAACAAAATGGCTGATTTTAACGGGGAATGAACGCACATACAGTCTTTCCTGCGGGTTGGGGCTGATATTATCAGCAACAGACTGTGTAAAGCCGACGTAATTGAATATTGTGTAAAACTGGAAAAGAAGATAAAGAGTCCAGACTCTGTCGGTAAGCGGGAGCTCGTAAAGCGGAAGAGTACAAATAAGCACAACAACAATAAGGCACTGAATAACGTTTGCATATGCAAAAATTTTGTATCTGCCGAGCTTTTTGAGGAGCTTTTTTCTGATAAGAATATTTCTGAAACCGCTCCATCCGTTGGTGAGAAAATGCGCACCGAAGATTTTGAAAATATTGAAGCTGTTGATGCCTTTCCAACGGGTATCTATGATGTTGGCAACGCCGTCGGGAAGAATAACGGAAAAATCAAATATAAGCATCAGTAAACCTAAAACAGTAAAGGTCAAATACACCGCATTATATCTTCGTTCAATTTTTGGGGGAAGAAAGCCTAAGTTTGCATCTACACCCATGGTCAGAAGATTCCAGAAATATGTTGATGCAATGAAAAATACGTTTATCGCGCTGAATGTAAGAAGAGGAATTTCGTAGTAATGTGCAATCAGATAACAACCTGTACCGAAGGTAAGGAAGCTCTGAAGATATTTCAGAGTATAATCACCGCCGACTGCGGCAAAAATCGAAAAATATTCTTTATACGGAACATGTTTTCCTTCAGCAGGAGTGTTCCAATATTTTTTCATTTCCTGAAAGATATTCATTTTCTCTTTGCTTTCAGATTTTGCCATTATTTTTCTCCTCCTTCCGCAATAAGTTCATTTATTCTTTGGTTTGCATCGTCACGGGTTTTGCCGTATTGTTCTTTCGGGGC
>JAZNTA010000131.1:0-1862 GCA_045591525.1 Acutalibacteraceae bacterium
GAAAAAGGCCGACAGGACGCGGTCATTGGCATAGACTTTGCCATTGAATTTGGTTTGCGACTTGAGGAAATCTGTACGCTAAGAGTTGAACACCTTATGTCTGCATTAAAAACAGGACAACTTGTCATAAAAGGCAAAGGCGGTCAGACAAGGGCTATCGATTTAAGCGCAGAGCAACGCGGTATTATTACCGATAATTTGAACTATGCCAGGTGTTCAGGTAGATACCCGAGGGATTATTTAATCTCAGGTAGCGAAAAGGGCGGCGTTCAGAGAGAAAAGCGTTCCTTGCAGAATTGGATGAGTTATAACAGAAAATACTTTATGGTAGAAAACCGCGAAGATTTGAGCGAAGACGGTAAGAAGAAAAGAACCGAGACAATCTCTTGGCACAGTCTGAGACACACCTACGCACAAAGAACCTATGAAGAAGCCTTAAAAGAGCGACCAAAGAAAGCAAGAAAAAATGTAAGCGAAAACTTAGGTCACCACAGAACCGAAGTGACAAGAATTTACTTGGCTGATAAGCCGAAGAAAAAGTAAGCTATTAATTAAAATTGTGAAGGAAGAATTTAAATTGACGACAATATCCTGCTGACGAAAATATGCGGGATTGATATATAGGGACAATTAGAATAGGAAGTAAAGAATAGGCGGTTTATCTGCCTATAGTTTATGGCGGTAGCGTCAAGCTACCGCTTGTTAAGGAGAATTTATATGTTATATGTTTTGATGCTAGCCTCCGGCGGAAATGGAGGTAATGATATTTAAGGAGGTGTAGCTCATGAGCGATCCTAAGATTGTTTTTAAATCGGATGTTCCCGAAGAAGCGCTTATTTCTTTAGCTATGTTCATGATGGAAGAGATGGAGCGTTTTCTCGAAAGCGACATTGGAAAAGAAGAGTTTGAAAGATTGATGAGAGAGGCTTCGGAAGACGACGAAGATTAAGATATAAGCGGTACGGCTGTACTGCCGTACCGCGAAATAAAATTATTAACGAAAATGGAGTGTATAAAAATTGTTTTACGTATTGACCATAAACCGTTTATGTGTTATAATAAACATAAATCATTTGGAGGTGAATTAGAATATGAATATTGTTGGAGAACGACTAAAAGAACTCAGGGTAAATGCGCGTTATTCCCAAAAGCAATTGGCGGAATTGTGCGAGACAACGCAAGCAACAATAGGTCGCTATGAAATGGGTGTTGCCGAGCCGCCGTTCCAAAAACTACTGTGGTATGCAGACTTTTTTAATGTATCCTTGGATTATATCTTTGGAAGAACGGATAACCCACAAGGTATGCAAAAATACCCGGCAATTAAATCTGCACTTGCGGCAGATGGCGGTTTGGAAGCATTAATGACAATGTGCTTTACTCCCGGGACTGTGTTCAATGAAAAGCTGAAAGAGCTTGTCTCTCAGATGCTTCGGGAGGTGAAGGAAGAATGATTGGAGTTATTTACGCAAGATATTCTTCGGATAGCCAACGTGAAGAAAGCATTGAAGGTCAGCTTCGAGAATGCTATGCATTTGCTGAAAAGCAAGGTATTTCAATTATAGAAACCTATATCGACCGAGCATTATCGGCAAAGACAGATAACCGCCCTGCTTTCCAACAGATGATAAAGGACAGTGACAAGCAGAAATTTGATCTGGTTATCGTTTGGAAGCTTGACCGATTTGCCCGTAACCGTTATGATTCGGCACGTTATAAAAACACACTTAAAAAGAATAATGTTAAAGTGGTGTCTGCGACGGAAACAATATCACAAAACGCTGAAGGCATATTGCTTGAATCAATGTTGGAGGGTTATGCAGAATACTATTCGGTTGAACTTTCCGAAAAAGTTACACGAG
>JAZNTA010000132.1:0-1569 GCA_045591525.1 Acutalibacteraceae bacterium
GGTTCTTCTATGTTGTAATCCAAATATTTCAAGAGATTTTTAATAGTATATAATAACAATTATTAATTTTGTAATCAAGGAGTTGAAGAGGAAACAAGCTCTGCTGGGGAGCAACTTGTTAGCAATAGACTCCCTGCGTTACGCCGTAACACATTAGGGATAGGACGATTGTCTTGTCCCTTTTACTTGTTACGGATATCGCTTCATGGCTAAGAAAACCCTAAAATTATTCCTTGCCATAATCTTATATGAACAACCTTCTATCAGTGGATTGGTGTAACCTGCCACATTTTCCTTTTTAGTCCAGATAAGTTAAATACCGCATTCTATAAAAAGCAGACCTGATGGCTGCAAGAACCTCTTAGCGGTTATTCATATATATGTTGTCCATATAATCATTTAATGACTGCATATTCATATCTTTTTTTATATTTCAATACATAAAAAACTCTATTCAATAATTTCCTTGCTATACGAACAATAGCTTTATTAGCATCCATTCGTTTACAAAATTCAAGAAATGTTCTGTGCATAGCCGGATCCAAGCGAGCGGCAAACCAAGAACTTTCGATAATTTTGCTTCTGAGATGCTTCTGTCCTCGAAAGGTAATTTCACCTTTGTTATCCTTCTCTCCACTAGAATGAGTTGTAGGGACAAGTCCGACATATCCTGCCAACTTGTCGGAGTTACGAAAACGACTGACATCCTCAATTTCTACCAAAAGTGCCATCGCTGTTATCATTCCAATTCCTGGAATAGAGCGTAATAAATTATAGTCTTGTGCATAACGTTCACTTTGAGAAAGTTCGCGTAATTTTCTGGTAGCATTCAACAACTGTTCTCGTTGAGTTTCTACAGAATCCAACAATATTCTTAATGCATTCATTCCTGCCTCGGTATTTAATTTTACATCTTCTCGCAACCATTTTATAAAGGCTCTTGACCAATGCGTTCCACTTTTTTGAAACCGGTCGGGATATTTAATCCCATAGAAATATAGTTGAGATTTCAAGCGTTGTTTCATCTTGTTTAAATCTTTGACAATATAATCACGACAACGGAACAAAGTACGAGATTCCAATGTGTCAACCGTTGGAATATATATTCCAATTAATTCGTTACCTCGTAGAGAACGTGCGAGTTTTCGGCTGTCAACACTATCTGTTTTACTTAGACTTTCTTTTTGACTCGTAGGAACATCGGCCGGGTTTACTATAATGTTGGATATTCCCTCTCCTTCAAGGCGGTAATGAGCCCAGAAACCACTGAAGCCGGCTTCATAAACGGAGTAATAAGAGGCTCCAGGGAAATGAGAGTGCAGATAATTACTCAATATCTCAACGCTAGGTTGTTGAGTGAAGGTTTTATGATGCAACTTTTCTGTCAATATACTCACTGTCCAACTTTTTAAATGTACATCTATTCCTACGTAGATGTTTTGTCCTTTGAAATTTAATTCGTTACTTTGCATAGGCATAAGTTTTAGAGATCATTTTTTTATTTATTTTTACAAATTTAATCAATCTCTTGACTTATGCTTTTTTTCATATTACAAACATAGGAACTAT
>JAZNTA010000133.1:0-3368 GCA_045591525.1 Acutalibacteraceae bacterium
CCATATCTGCTAAGATTTTTCTGTTGATCTCAACACCTGCAACTTTTAATCCATGCATTAATTTGCTGTATGATAAACCATTCATTCTTGCTGCTGCATTAATACGAGCAATCCACAATTGTCTCATTTGACGCTTGCGTTCTTTTCTTCCTGCATATGAAGAAGTAAGTGCTCTCATAACTGATTGTTTTGCAACTCTGTATTGTTTTGATCTGGCTCCTCTGTAACCTTTTGCCAGTTTTAATACTCTATTATGTTTTTTTCTAGCGTTCAAACCGCCTTTAATTCTTGCCATGTCCTTCTAATCCTCCTTTTCCAAATCTTATAAGTATGGTAATACTTTCTTCATGTTCTTAACATTTGTTGCATCTGTAATAGTTGCATGTCTAAGATTTCTTTTTCTCTTTGTAGATTTCTTAGTTAAGATATGGCTCTTGTAAGCTTTGTTTCTTTTTAATTGACCTGTAGCTGTTTTTTTGAAGCGCTTTGCAGCTGCTCTATTTGTTTTTAATTTTGGCATGATATGTTCCTCCTTAATATGTTTCGTATTTTTAACGTTTTTCAGTTAAAACCATGCTGATGCTTCTGCCTTCGAGTTTGGCTGGCTTTTCAATGGATGCAACATCTTTCATCATATCTGCGAAATCATCTAAGATATGTTTACTTGTCTGCATGTGAGCCATCTCTCTTCCTCGAAAACGTAAAGTAACTTTTACTTTATCACCTTTTTGAATAAACTTCTTGGCACTGTTTACTTTTGTGTTCAAGTCGTTTGTATCAATGTTTGGTGAAAGACGCACTTCCTTCACGTCAACAGTTTTTTGTTTTTTCTTTGCTTCTTTTTCTTTTCTAGCTTGCTCGTATCTGTATTTACCGTAATCGATAATCTTACAAACCGGTGGCTTCGCTGTTGGAGCAATTTTAACCAAGTCTAATTCAGCTTCCTGCGCTAATTTCATTGCTTCCTTTGCTGACATAATACCTAACTGTTCTCCGTTTTCGCCGATCACACGTACTTCTTTGTCTCTGATCTGCTCGTTAATCATTAATTCGCTAATGGTAGTGCACCTCCAATAAAAATAATATTTACTTTACTCGTTCCTCGCATTTACGGAATAGTTTTTTGTTTTTATAAACAAAAAATGAATAGTCATAGACTATCCACTCATATCTGCACACTTTAGTCACACAAATCTGCCTTCGTTATGCTTCAATATCAACCACCAGTCACGCATTTGTGCTGAGGTGAGAGTGGAACTCTACTTTCTTTTCCGCTTCACGCATATGTAACAGTACCACATACTCACCTCACTGTCAAGTACTTTTATTAACTTTTTAAATTAATCGTTAAATAAAAAAGTAAATTCCACTTCTTGCTGAATTTAGTCTTACACTATCTGTAATAAGACTGTATTCTATATATACCTCTTATCCGCAGTAGAAATGAGGTATATATGTCAAGAAAAATTAAAACCAATCAAAAACACATGAATCAGGACAACCGAGTTGTTATTGAAAAAGGACTGGATGCATCCAAACCACTGTCCACTATCGCAGCCGAATTAGGAAAGGATCCTACCACTATCGCCAAGGAGATTAAGAAGCACAGAGCATTCCAGGAACACAATAAATACAACTCTTCCGCTCACCGTTGCGCATTAGCAAAGGACTGCCATCGTAAGAATGTGTGTAGCAATGAACTTTTCTGTAAAAGGGAATGTAAACGTTGCAACAGATGTCACAACTTTTGCCCTGATTACACTCCTTTTGATTACAGTTGTCCCAAGACACAAAAATCTCCATACGTATGCAACGGCTGCTCCAAAAGAAGTGGTTGTCGCTTAGATAAGTACTATTATCGTGCCACTAGAGCGCAAAGAGAATACAAAACTGTACTTTCAGAATCACGCGCCGGTATTAACGCTACCGAAAATGAAATCAAAGCTCTTGATGACATTGTAAGTCCTTTAATCAAAAAAGGGCAATCGGTATATATGATTCTTCATAATCATCCCGAAATTAAGCAGTGTGAGAAAACCATTTATAATTACATTGATTCCGGTGTTTTTTCCGTTGGTAACCTCGACCTTCCAAAGAAAGTCACTTATAAACCAAGACAGGCTCACGGAACAGAGATTGATGATACTGGTATCTTTGAAGGAAGAACCTATAAAGACCTTGAAGCCTATTTAAAAGAATTTCCAGACACAAAGATAACGGAAATGGACACGGTTGTGGGTCCGGAAGGCAGTACGAAAGTATTATTAACACTTCATTTTTGCGCAGCCGATTTTATGATGGCATTCCTATTGGATTCCAAAGAAGCTATTGGTGTGGAAAATACTTTTGATAGCATCAACAAAGCCATCGGAACACATACTTTCTGCAAGACGATGCCCCTGATTGTCACAGACAGAGGCGGGGAGTTTAAACATCCTGATGCATTAGAATGCGGTATAGACAACATACTCAGAACTAATATCTACTATTGCGACCCTATGGCCTCATGGCAAAAACCGCACTGTGAAAAAAACCATGAATATATACGTAAGATTTGCCCAAAAACAATCACGACCTTCGACAGACTGACACAAGATGATGTGAAGCTTATGATGAGCCATATCAACAGTGCCTGTCGTGAAAGTCTAGGCGGACTTACACCTTTTACGTTAGCAAAGCTTATGCTACCAAAGGAACTGTTAGAATTCTTTGATTTGACCGAAATACCAGCGGACGAAGTAATACTTACGCCCGCACTACTCAAAGGTAAAATCGAAGTAACCGTGTAACACACGAGTATGAGAAGCTGGTATTTCATGTGTTTACATTAGGGATATCCATGATAGGCTGGCACATTGTGCCAACAGGCTTAGTTCCCTGCCATCGGCAGGGGGCTGGCCTGTTCCCAAGCCTGTATCTTCATGGATATGGGTTCCTGATGTCAACACTTTAATTACCCTGCATCGAATACTCCTAAATAAAATGAATCTGCGGATATGAGCCACTATAACTACGCACTAAGCAGGTGGAATTCAGTCTTGCCGGATCCAATTCCAGTTGTTAGCGACAGCATACTCTTTTTTAGGAAATATAGGTACAAGAATAACTTAATTCCACAATAAAGGGTCTGACCGAATATGTCAAACCCTTGATTTAATGAATTTAGTCTTCAGTATGGAATTTCGTTTTACAAGTGGAATTTACTTTTTCATTCAAGCTATTTTTTAAAAGCTATTTTTTTAAAGTTCTTACCAAAGATTTATGCGACTAATTACTTTCAACGTCACTTGCAAACCTACAGATAAATGCATTCGGCAAGTATCTTCCCAGATTATTTTTACTGGATGGTTTGTTAATTGTTTTTCCTC
>JAZNTA010000134.1:0-1715 GCA_045591525.1 Acutalibacteraceae bacterium
TACGAGAGGACCGGGTCGGACGCACCTCCGGTGCACCAGTTGTTCTGCCAAGGGCATAGCTGGGTAGCCGCGTGCGGTTTTGATAAACGCTGAAGGCATCTAAGCGTGAAACATGCTTCAAGATTAGATATCCCTCCAACCTTTGAGTTGGTAAGGTCACTTGCAGACTACAAGTTTGATAGGTCAGAGGTGTAAGTGCAGTAATGCATTCAGCCGACTGATACTAATAGACCGAGGGCTTGAACCTCCTATGGTTCAAGTTTATAAGTATTACTTGAGTTTCATTTTCTACTCATCCTTATTCGTCTTGTCAATGATAAATGAAAGATTCCGGTACGGCGAGAGCCGTCCTTTTTTAATTCTTTTGAAAAAACCGCCGAGAGTGACCGTTTGACCGCCCTCGGCGGTTTTGCTATAGACAAATAAAAAATTTGTGTTATAATATTAGCAAAAAAGATTAACCAAATCATTTTTCTTTCACTATTAAGGCAGAAGCTTCTAAAAAAACAATAAGGAGGTGAGCAAATGAATGAAAATGAAATGCACGATAAGATAGAAGAAGTCTCCAAAACGGTTTTCTCCTACTGTATGGCAAAAACATCTACACGGCAAGAAGCAGAAGACTTGTCGCAAGAAATTTTGTATGAGTTGATAAGGTCGGCAGAAAACATTCGCGATGATAGGGCGTTTTATGCTTTCATGTGGGGCGTTGCCGGAAACGTTTATAAGCAGTGGTACAGAAAGAAAACCCAAAATAGCACATACGAATTGACCGAGGAGATTCCTTCAGACGGAGCATTCACAGAAGATGATGACAATGACATATATCTTCTTCGCCGTGAATTGACTTTGCTATCCGAAAAATATCGTAAAGCAACGATTTTGTATTACATTGACGGATATTCTTGTTCAGAAATTTCATCTTCACTTGCCATTTCCGAAAGAATGGTGAAATACCTGCTTTTCAAATCACGAAAAATATTGAAAGAAGGAATGAGTATGGAAAGAAATCTTGGTGAACTCAGTTACAATCCCAAAACGCTGATCCCGATGTATAGTGGTGAAGGCCCAAATCAATTCTGGCAGTTTATGCAGAGCAGGATCAAGCAGAACATTGTCAGTGCTTGCTACAATGATTCACTTACAGCCCAGCAAATCAGTCTTGAAACCGGTATTCCTTTGCCGTATCTGGATGACGAAATTAAAGCACTTGAAGAAAAACGAATCATCATCAGAGAAGGAAATCATTATAAAGCCAATGTCATGGTGATTACATCCGAATGTACAGATGAGATTGACCGCGCTGTTGCAAAATATCACGAAAAGATTGCTGATGAGATAGAATTGTTTATCAAAGACAAGATGGCATGGTATAAAAAAATCGGATTTAACGGTTCCGATTTTTCGGAGAATAGCTTGCGTTGGCAATTGTCTGCAATATTGTTCAGAATTATTTTCAGCAAAAATTCATTGTTGAATGAGATAATGCCCAAAACCGGTTGGGGGGAACGTGCGTATATTTGGTTTGTTGAAAAGATGAATACCAATCCCACCTTTAGCTATTGCGATCAGGACAGTAAAAATGGAGACCGAATATATTTCTTTGATTATTGGAGCAACGGTAACGAAAAAGGAAATCATCGGGATTTTTATAGAAACGAGCGATATATCAATATTTTCTGCGATATCTGCCGAGGCGAACATGCGAATTTCAG
>JAZNTA010000135.1:0-1617 GCA_045591525.1 Acutalibacteraceae bacterium
AAAAATACCTGTCTTTCGTGAAAACAGTAGAATACGGAAGCTTCACAAAAGCAGCGGAAATTCTTAACTATACGCAATCCGGTGTCAGCCGAATGATTGCAGATCTTGAAAAGGAATGGAATATTACACTTCTTGAACGAAGTAAATATGGCATCAAGCCTACAAGCGATGGTATGAAGCTATTACCATATGCACTAAACCTTTGTGCTGAATTTGATAAACTCCAAATGCAAATAGATGAAATCAATGGACTCGACTCCGGCTTAATTCGCATTGGTACATTTTCCAGTGTTGCGACACATTGGCTTCCAAATATCATTAAAGAATTTCAAAAAGATTATCCTAACATTGACTATGAGCTTCTGTTAGGTGATTACACTGAAATTGAAGAATGGATTCATACAGGCAGAGTCGATTGTGGTTTTTTAAGATTACCGACTCACCAGGAATTTGAAACCATTTTTTTGCATCAGGATAAGCTTATGGCAATCATTCCTGAAAATCATGTTCTAAAAGATGTTGATAAATTTCCGGTTTCTGCACTTTGTGATGAACCATTTATGTTGCTTGAAAAAGGAGCAAAAGCAGAAATATCCGAAATATTTGAACGAAACAATCTCAAGCCAAATGTAAAATTTACAACATGGGATGATTACGCCGTTATGTCAATGGTTGAAAGTGGTCTTGGAATCGCCATATTACCTGAATTAATATTGAAACGTGTACCTTATAAAATCCTGACAAAAGAGCTAAATGTTCCTGCATATCGTGATATTGGTCTTGCACTAAGAAGCAGAAAAACTGCTTCGCTCGCAGTGAAAAAATTTTTGGAATATCTCAAATATCGCTAGATATCAAAAAACTCTACGGCAATCCACGCTGTAGAGTTTTATAATGTGAGCAAACTTCAAATTCATAAGACCTTTCAATCTCTCCACAAGACTGATATTTGTCTCATAAATCAACTCTCCACGCTCTTATAGAGACTTACATGACTAGGAAGATTCTTAAAGTTATTCTTCGCATAGAAACGATACGAAGGCTTATCCTCATCAGTCTGAAGGAAGATACCAGCAAATCCGTTTTTCTTGATATCGTTTTCTATCATGCCCATAAACTTTGAACCTATCCCCTTCCTCTGCTCTGCCGGATTCACACAAAACTCTTCAATGTTATAATTTGTTCCTTCCCACCAGTGACGCACACTTCCAAGTGATACAGCAACAAGCTTACCATCTTTTACAAGACCATAATTAAGCCCAGTAAAGTAACATGAGACATCCTTTATATATTCTTCTAATTGCGTATTATCGCTCCAGTCATCATTCCAAGGTTCGCCTATAAAAGCATTCTGGTATAAAACCGCAATTTCTTTTAAATACGACTCATCAAGTTTTATAAATTCTTCCATACTCTTATATGTATTACCTCCGTCAACTTCAAATTTCACGTTGCTTTCATGTTATAATCCAAATAGAATAAATACCTGCAACAGAACATATAACCATGGTAATTAAAGTAGCCTGACGAAACCCTCCGTCATATATCGCTGGTATAAAATTCAGTAAAAAATGGATAACTATTGCATATCTTCAGACTCACTAGAAGACAGCCATT
>JAZNTA010000136.1:0-2049 GCA_045591525.1 Acutalibacteraceae bacterium
GAATCCGTGTTGCCCCGAGGACCGAGCAGATTGAGCGTAATGTGAATATCTCTGTCACCGATGACAGTGCGGACTGCAGACATAACTCTTTCTATTTTTGCTTCGTCATATTCGACCTCGCCTTTACTGTTGAAGGTGGCACACTCGAAAATGATAAGGTCTGTTATAATATTGAAATCCTCTGAGTTAAGGTCGGCTGCAGAATGAACGCTGTCACCTCTTATATATGATGTTACTTTGAAATTTTCTACTTTACCTTCAAATCTGAAGGGACGGGTAAAAAAAGCAATAACAAAGGTGAAAAAACGGAGTATTATCTGAATAATTGAAGCCATAATTTTATCTCCTTTTTATTTGTTTTTCCAATTTATAACAAGATCATCGCCAAGTGAAGCACCATTATTAGTGGGATACCACTTTTTGCCGAGAGTAATATCACTTTCATTACCTGACATATTGACCTTAAGCAATGATGTACAACTGTAAAAAGCATAGTCGTCGATTCTTGTTACACTTGCCGGAACAGTAACTTCCTTCAGCGATGAACAAAAACCAAAGGCATCCTTTCCGATTACTTCAAGCCCGTCAGGTAAAATGATTTCTTTGAGGTCGCATAAAAAGAAGGCTTTTTCTTCTATTGTTTTAAGAGTAGAGGGAAGCTTAATTTCCTTAAGGTCCGAACACTTATAAAATGCCTTGGAACGAATTGTCTCTACACCTTCAGGGATTTCATAAGAAACAGATTTAATTTCGTTACCGTTTTCATTCTTATCGGTAACCGCGCCTCTTTGCGGAGGGTAGAAAAGAACCGTTTTCATATCCTTGGTGTAAACAACACCGTCAACATCGCATATATAAGGGTTGTTATCGTCAACTCCTATTTTTGTCACTTTTTTGCTGTTGCCGAAAGCCCAATCTGAAATCTCTCTGACATTTTTACCTATTGTAATCTCTGTTACATATTCAAGGTTTGTGGCAGAGAAATCAGCAATTTTTGTTACGGGTACACCATCATATTCATCGGGGATAACTATTTTGGTTACGATCGTTTTGTTGGGTACTTTTATTACGGTTGCTTCACCGTTTTCAATCGAATATGTAATGTCTGTGTTACCGACAAAAAGGGTATCGAGGTCGACTTCACCGCAGGCGGAAAAGCTAAAGCATAAAACCAATGTAAGAAGTAAAACAGTTATTATTCTTTTCATTGTGCCACCTCCACATTTTCTGTTTCTTTTTCCGAAGCATCACTGTTCTCGGATTCTTCAAGTCGCTTTTGTAATTCGTTAACACACATATTATACTTTTCTTTTGTCAGATCATAGAAGAAAAACGGGATTGTGCAAAGCAAAAGACTTGCAACATTAAACCATATATGTATACCGCAAACCTTATTGAATATTTCTGAATCATAAAATATATTCCAGTCAGCTGCATAGCCTGCTTTTTCAAGAATCCACGGAGCAAGATAACCTAAAGCAAGGTTAAGCGGATTTGTTAGCCAGGAAAAAACACCTGAAACTGAGTCGCATCGCTCGCCGTATTTCCACTGATGATAAATTTGCACGTCAGCTCCGAGACCTTGTGTAACTCCCGAATCAATGGGCTGAATTGTGTTTCTGAGGAAGAGACAAATAAGATAAATCCAAATGCTTTCTGTCTTGATTGCAAGAAGCATTCCGAGAACAAAAATAACAGAAACAATTCTGGAAACAATGAGGATGTTCTTTTTCTCGAATTTTTTTACAAGCCAAACACAGCCGAGATTGCCCGGTGTCATACCGATAACAACAAGGTTAACAGCGATGCCGTAAATAGCCTGATCTCTTAGTGAATAAACAAACCACCACTGAAGAAGATTATTTATCATCCACTGCCACTGACCTAAAACATTAGATATGTTTATCATCCACAGGTATTTGTTTTTCAAAGCATTTTTTGCGCCCTTGAAGAACGATACCTTCTTTCTTTTTTCAATATCTTCTTCTATAGTGCGCTCTTTACAGAAAAGAGCCGTAAGCGACAAAAGAGCACCGATAAAAGCGAAAA
>JAZNTA010000137.1:0-2215 GCA_045591525.1 Acutalibacteraceae bacterium
GGTTGGGACCCGACCGGTGGTGCTATATACTATTATAATCCTGCAAAAACGAGTAATCGTTGGATTAGGTCAAGACCTGTTGTGACCACAATTGGCAGGCATGTATTTTGTAAGTAAGTGTAAAATGCAAAACGCAAAGTGCAAAATGATTTATAAATAAAGATAGTCATTCTGAGAAATGAAACGACGAAGAATCTCTATAAGATTTATTTGCTTTTTAACGGGCAGGCACAGAGACCTGCCCCTACAACACTCAGAATGACCAACTCCTTGATAAATTGGAGTTTATCGAGCACAATTCGTAGGGGCGGATGCCCACATCCGCCCGCAATAAGTTCCCATTTGTCCCAAACGGGACGATGTGGGCATCGTCCCCTACAAATAATTCTCCCCGACAAATTATAATTTGATGAAGAATTAATATACAAAAATACCGTCAGTCGAAAGACCAACGGTATCACGAAAATAAAACTATAAAATTATGATATTTTCAATTAAGCCTTATTTGCTGAACCGAAGAGTTCAATCTTTTCCTTAACTGTAGCCTTAATAGCTTCACAACCAGGAGCTAAAAGCTTTCTTGGGTCAAAGCCCTTGCCCTGAAGGTCCTTACCTTCTTCAATGTACTTTCTTGTAGCTTCCTGGAAAGCAAGCTGACATTCTGTATTAACATTGATTTTTGAAACACCAAGAGAAATAGCCTTCTGAATCATATCAGCAGGGATTCCTGTACCACCGTGAAGAACAAGAGGCATTGTGCCTGTCTTTTCCTGAACAGCTGCAAGAGTTTCAAATGAAAGACCTGCCCAGTTTTCAGGATATTTACCGTGGATATTACCGATACCTGCTGCAAGCATTGTAACACCAAGGTCAGCAATCATTTTGCATTCGTTAGGGTCAGCACATTCACCAGCACCAACAACACCATCTTCTTCACCACCGATTGAACCAACTTCAGCTTCGATTGAAAGACCTTTTTCTTCACAAATTGCAACTAATTCCTTTGTCTTTGCGATGTTTTCGTCGATTGGATAGTGAGAACCGTCGAACATAATTGAACTAAAACCTGCTTCGATACAAGCCTTTGCGCCTTCATATGAACCGTGGTCAAGGTGAAGAGCAACAGGAACTGTAATGTTAAGTGTTTCAAGCATACCTTCAACCATACCTACAACTGTGTTGTAGCCACACATATATTTGCCTGCACCCTCAGATACACCAAGAATAACAGGAGAATTCATCTCTTGTGCTGTGAGAAGGATTGCTTTAGTCCATTCAAGGTTATTGATATTGAACTGACCAACTGCATAGTGACCAGCCTTTGCTTTTGTAAGCATTTCTTTTGCATTTACTAATGGCATATTTAATACACTCCTATAAATTTTTGTCGCAATTATTATATATCACATACACATTTTTGTCAACAAATTAACAAAATAAACATCAATGAATAGTATAAAAAGAGGTGGTATTATGAAAAAGTATTTTTCGAGTGCGATTTGCAGTAACGGTTATTTAAGTGCTTACAATACAATCTATAAAAAAGACGCTAATTCAAGCGTTTTTATAATATATGGTGGTAGCGATTTTGAAAGAGCAATTTTCTTTAACACTCTTATTAAAAATTTCAAGGGCTATAATCTTTCTGTATTCAACCCCTTTTTTGATGAGTCCCCTGACGGAATTTACATAGAAAATCTTAACACCTACATAATAAGCGACAGTGGATTTTCAAAAACTTCCCCAATACTTTCTGGAATATGGGAGAAATATTACCCTGTTACAAAAGGTAAAAATTACCCTCTTGATTTGCGCCGTGAAATATTAATTTATAAATCAAAAGAAAACAACTGTTACAAAAATGCGTGTAATTTGCTTAGAAGTGCATCTCACATTAAAGAGAAACTTCACACAGAGTTTTCACCTTACTTAAATGATGATAAAGTTATAAACTATGTGAGAAGATTTTGTAGCAAGCACTTAAAAAATACAAGTATTAAAAGTGCTGGTACAATAAGGCTACTTAGCACCCCTACCCCGCTTGGTATTCACACTCATTATGATACTATTTTTGATAGTTGCGAGAATATTATCGGCATTTATGACAATTCTTCATTTGTTGGCTCAATAATTCTTGGAATTATTAAAGATTATGCTATTTCCGAAAAAACACCTTTTATTATGAGTCCATCATATTTTGCAAAAGATATTCCAC
>JAZNTA010000138.1:0-1911 GCA_045591525.1 Acutalibacteraceae bacterium
GGAAAACCGGGTTGAAGAGTTTAAGTCACAAGGAAAGCTTCTTGAAGCCCAGAGAATTCAGCAGAGAACTCTCTATGATATTGAAATGCTTCGTGAAACAGGTTTCTGCAAGGGTATTGAAAACTATTCGAGAGTTATGTCGGGCAGAAAACCCGGCACAGCACCATTTACTTTGCTTGATTATTTTCCCGATGATTTTGTACTTTTTGTGGATGAATCTCACGTAACTTTACCTCAGGTGCGTGGTATGTACGGCGGTGACCGTTCAAGAAAAGAAAGCCTTGTTGAATTCGGTTTCAGGCTTCCGTCCGCATTTGATAACAGACCATTAAAATTCAATGAATTTTATGATAAAACCCATCAGAAAATATTTGTTAGCGCAACTCCCGGTGAACTTGAAAAAGAGAAGAGTGCGCAAATTGCCGAGCAGGTTATTCGTCCAACAGGACTTCTTGACCCAGAGGTAAGTGTCCGTCCAACTGAAGGGCAGATTGACGATCTTATTTCTGAAATCAATTTGCGAGTTGCTAAAAAAGAAAGAGTTCTTGTTACAACTCTTACTCGCAAAATGGCAGAGGATTTGACGGATTATTTAACTGATTACGGCATAAAAGTCCGCTATATGCACTTTGATGTTGATACCATTGAGCGAATGGAATTAATTCGTGATTTACGATTAGGTGAGTTCGATGTGCTTGTTGGTATCAACCTTTTAAGAGAGGGGCTCGATATTCCCGAGGTTTCTCTGGTTGCAATTCTTGATGCAGATAAAGAGGGCTTCCTTCGTAGCGAAACATCCCTTATTCAGACCATCGGTCGTGCTGCCCGAAATGCAGGCGGTCAGGTCATAATGTATGCAGATGAGGTTACAGGCTCAATGGAAAGAGCCATAAACGAAACCTACCGCAGACGCGAAAAGCAAATGAAATATAACGAAGAGCACGGTATCGTTCCTCAGACAATTAAAAAGGATGTCCGCGAGATTCTTGAAATCAGTTCTAAGGATAATATTCAGGAAAGAGTTGCAAAACGTAGACTTTCCGAAAGAGAAAAGAACGAGCTTATTGAAAAGCTTACAAAAGAAATGCGTGCTGCCGCACAGCTTCTTGAATTTGAACATGCGGCATATTTACGCGACCAGATTGAAAAAATCAGAAACGGAAAATAAATTAATTTATGGAAAAGAATTTAATTGTAAAAGGTGCAAGAGAACATAATCTGAAAAATGTCAGCGTGGAAATTCCCCGTGATAAATTTGTTGTTTTCACAGGGCTTTCAGGCTCAGGTAAATCATCTCTTGCTTTTGACACAATCTATGCTGAGGGGCAGAGAAGATATATGGAAAGCCTTTCTTCATATGCCCGTCAGTTTCTTGGTATTATGGAAAAGCCCGATGTTGACAGCATTGACGGGCTTTCTCCCGCTATTTCCATCGACCAGAAAACTACCTCTAAAAACCCCCGTTCAACTGTTGGTACCGTAACGGAGATTTATGACTATTTAAGACTTCTTTATGCAAGAATTGGCATTCCTCATTGTCCCGTTTGCGGTAAGGAAATTGCAAAGCAGTCCATTGACCAGATAGTTGATAAGGTTCTTCTTTTAGAAGAGGGCACAAAATTTCAGATTTTAGCCCCTATTGCAAAAGGCAAAAAAGGTGAATTTCAGAAAGAACTCGAAAGCGTAAGAAAATCGGGTTATTCAAGAGTAAGAATAGACGGAATTATGTATGACCTTTCGGAAAAGGTTAAGCTTGAAAAGAATATCAAGCATAATATTGAGGTTATTGTTGACCGCCTTATTATGAAAGATGGTATAAATTCTCGTTTGACTGACTCTCTTGAATCTGCTTTTTCTCTCACAGAGGGTACGGCAATTGTTGATGTTATCGGTGGCGAGGAAATACTCTTT
>JAZNTA010000139.1:0-2488 GCA_045591525.1 Acutalibacteraceae bacterium
CCTATGATGTCCAGCGAAATCCGGCTTTCCCAACAAAAAAAGGGGATAAAGTTACAGTTTCCGGTTTCCAGACTCCGCTAAGATACGGTGCAAGTGCTTCAGGCAGTATGATACGTTATGAAAACAGTGCAGGCACCTGGACTCTTACCGAGGTTGGAACTTTCGGTAATATAAGCAAGGTTTCGCCTGCACCTACAAGCAACTTAAAGCCTATAGTAAAAACGGTTGCTGAAAGCTGCGGTATATCCGATATGAACAGTATTGTAATTCACAAGCTGACAGGTATAAACAACAATCTTGTCGGCTATGGTGTTGTACTCTGTATTGATGAAGACAACGGTCAGGCTTTGTTTTTAGCTGACCTGTTCAATCAGTCCGGTGCGGGCTTTTTCTTATCAAAATCAGAGGTTAAAAGTAAATCGGTAACAATTACTGCTGACAAGATAACACAGGCAAGCACAGAGAAAAGTGAAAACTCAGATGTTTCATCCGACGCAAAACCTGTTGAAGCTTTGAATTTCACTATAGATGAGCCTTATGCGTGGGAGACGGCGGCAAAAAAAGCAACCGTTGAACAGAGCAGTCAGGTGGAAGTTACAGATGTGAAATGGAACGGTACAATGTGGAATCCCGATGGCTCCTTTATGCAAAATGCAAGCTATACAGTTGACATCACAGTACGCATAAAGTCAGGGTCAAATATGTATTTTGACAAAAATAATTTTGACAAAAATAAGCTCCGTATTAAAATCAACGGAGAATCGGGTGCAGAAGCAGTTGAAATATCAGGTGACAAAAAACAGGCTGTTATCCGCGGATATTATGATCACCTGAAATCCAAAGACCAAGCTGCATTAGAGGAAAAAAAGCAAGAAGAAGCGAAGGCAAACAGAAAAGGTACAGCAGTCAGCAAGTTTGAACCCGGGGACTACGGCACTGCAAGATTTAAAGACAGGCTGAATGTGCATTTGGAACCTAAAACAGGAAGCAAGGTTGAAAGCATGTCGGATTATTCGTATCTGGATGCTCAGGCAAACCTCATTACAATTGTTGAAGCCTATGTTCCATCCATTAACCGTGAAAACGAATTTTTCCATGTAATAAAGTATCCTGACTATGATGGCGGTATCGGTTATGTTCCGGCGGATGATAAAATTTTTGACTGTTACAGGGAAGGCAACAACGCAAAAAGACCTTACTATGAAAAGTGGAAAAACAAAATCAAAATCGGAGACCCCATAGAAAAAATCAATACATACGCACTGTCTTTCCCGAACGGAATTCCTACATATGGATTTAAAGGCAGCGATGAAGAGAAAAAATCCAATTTTTATGTAGAGAAAATTGTATTTGAGCATCCCGAAGGTGTAAAACCGTTTATGTATACATCGGCGGTTGTAACCTATAAAGCAAGAGACGGTTATTACTTTGATAAAAACATTAAATTCGATGAATACTGTGATGCGGCAGAACACACAATAGGTCACAAAATTATAGATGACAAAACAATGGAGGTTTATCTGACAGCCTTCACATGGGATATGGGTATGGATGCAGGTGCAACAGATGCAATGATAGCGTTCAAGAAAACAATGGATAACAGAATGCTTTTGCCTGTTGCGGTAGCTGAATTCAATTTCCCTCTTTTCGATTATTGGGATTTAAAGCTTAAAAGAAGAGATTTTGAATTTAATGAAAACTATGTAAATAAATTTATAGAAAAAAATATGCGTACAGAGTATGTGTATCCTACAACTGACGCATATGTTGAAACAACCGATGCAAACGGACATTTTGATATGGTCAAAAATGAGCATGAGTACCCGAGCAATTATACCATCAGTCGTGTTGAAATTGCCGATCTCGATGTTTCGGATGAAATTCCCGGACTTGTTGGTGAATGGGCACTTCTTACAAACGGGCGTTATATACCTAAATCTTGCTTAAAGAATATCAGATTTGAAGATACATTTAAGGGTGCACCTGCAGAATTTGTAGTATCTCCCTTTGAATTTGCAGGAGGCAGCGGTACGATTGATGACCCATACCTCATTGAAACCGCAGAGCAGTTAAATGCAGTTCGACAGGGTCCTAAAAACCATTACAAGCTGATAGCGGATATTGACCTTTCAAATTGGGGCAACTGGGTTCCCATCGGCGGTACGCCTGCTTACGGTTTTATGGGCGGAGGCTGGAATAAAGCAGAAAATTATGCCTGCTCATTCCAGGGTTCATTTGACGGTAACGGTCATGTTGTATCAGGTATGACCATTGTTATAAACGAGAACACTCCTTTTATGACAGAAGGCGGCAACTGGAGAGCCTACGGTCTTTTTGCAAACCTTGCATCAAGCCCTGAGGAATATAAAATTAAAAATTTAGGCGTTGTAAACTTTAACATTGATGTAACTTATACAGACATCAAGAAAAATCTTGACCTTTATGCCGGTGCAATCTGCGGCGGTATGAACAGCGGTACAGATATTTA
>JAZNTA010000140.1:0-10117 GCA_045591525.1 Acutalibacteraceae bacterium
TATGGGAGCATAGCTCAGCTGGGAGAGCATCTGCCTTACAAGCAGAGGGTCATAGGTTCGAGCCCTATTGTTCCCACCAAGAGGTGGCCCGGTAGTTCAGTTGGTTAGAACGCTAGCCTGTCACGCTAGAGGTCGACGGTTCGAGCCCGTTCCGGGTCGCCACTTTAATTTGCCTCTGTAGCTCAGTTGGTAGAGCAGAGGACTGAAAATCCTCGTGTCGTTGGTTCGATTCCGACCGGAGGCACCATGAATGAGTCTTTATGACTCATTCATTATATGCGGATGTAGCTCATCTGGTAGAGCGCCACCTTGCCAAGGTGGAGGTAGCGAGTTCGAGCCTCGTCATCCGCTCCAAAAATATAGCAAGTCGAAAGACTTGCTATATTTTTTATCCATTGGGAAAGCAGCCGTTGATGTTCATAATAATTAAAATTATAAACAGTTGAAAACATAAAACTTCTATGTTATAATTTTATCATTGTAAATTATTTCTTGTTTTGGGGTGTATTTAAATGTCAAAGTGGATTGATAACAAAACAGTAATCATCACAGGTGCTTCAAGCGGTATTGGTAAAATGCTTGCTGAAAGACTTATGAAAGAACATAATTGCAAAGTAATCGGTGTTGCGAGAAGCGAAAAGAAAATGATTAACTTCGTTGAAGAGCTTGGAGATTATGCAAAGCTGTTCTCTTATAAGCTTTTTGATGTTTCAAGCTATGATAACTGGCAGAGCTTCCATGATTGGCTTGTACAAAACGATATTAAGCCCGATGTTCTTATCAATAACGCTGGTGTTCTTCCTCGTTTTGACAGACTAATGAACTATACTAAGGAAGAAATCGACGAATCAATCAATATCGACTTCTATTCTGCAGCATATTCTTCAAAAATTATGCTTCCGCTTCTTCTTAAGAGTGAAACCCCTGCAATCGTTAATGTGGCGTCATCTGCAGCACTTATGGCTCTCGGTGGTACATCAATGTATTCTGCAAGCAAAGCAGCAGTTAAGGGTCTTACAGAGGCTATGAGAGAGGAACTCAGAGGCGAAGCTTACATAGGTCTTGTTTGCCCCGGATTTACAAAAACTGATATTTTCAGAAATCAGGGCGAAACCAATGGTATGGACCTTATCAATATGGTTTCAACTCCTTGTGATAAGGCTGTAAACAGAATCCTTAAAGGTATTCTCAATAAAAAGTCGTATATCGTTGTTGGGTTTGACGGTAAAGCAATGGGCAAATTTAACCGCCTTATGCCTGTTCAAGGTTCAAGACTTTTCAGCTCTGTTATAAAAGCCTTTAAAATTGACCTTTTCGCTTCAACATTCGGATATGAAAAGAAAGGCGATAAAAAATAATTAAGTAAATGGGATGTAAAAAACGAAAAGTTTTTACATCCCATTTAATATTAAAATTCCATATTATTTATAAATAAATCGCTGAAAACTGAATTTGTTGATAAATCAATATATTCTCTATTATTCAGATATACAGATAAATCATTTTGTTCACAAGCATATTTAACTGCACCCAATAAACTGCTATTGTTTAAAACTACAATCTTTTCTTTTAATTCCTTTGGTAGTAGTCCTGTTTTAACTGCATTTTCAATATTGATTTTTGCCGAAAATCCGCCTGAAATAAAGAGGTTTTCAATATCGGAGAAAAATATCGACTTTTCTTTTAACAGGGCTGAAATGCCCGAATATACCGCAGATTTTGCAAGTTGGAATTGGCGTATATCTTTTTGGGTGATTTTAATGGTGTTTGTTATGAAAAATTCATCACAATTCATATAACCTGTTTCATCAATTATGCCTTTTTCGAGGAGAATTGAAATAATATCAATAAGACCTGTTCCGCAAATTCCTTTCGGTTGTGTGTTATTAATAATTTCATAACTTCCGTCAATTGAATAGCTGTAAATTGCGCCATCTGTTGCACTCATACCGCAGGTGATGTTTGCTCCTTCGAAGCAAGGACCTGCAGCGGCAGATGTGCAGTAAACATCGTTTTTGTTATAAAGAACTATTTCTGCATTTGTTCCAAGGTCAACAAGCAAGTTGTATTTGTTATTTTCAGGCAATCCGCCATAGTTTATTCCTGCTACCAAATCTGCACCGACAAAGGCAGACATGCAGGGGAGAGAAATCACCTTTTTAATGTTCTTTAGACCTATTTCATTACCGTTTATTTCTTTACCTTCAAGGAAAATAGGTATATAAGGCGCAACGCCAATTGATGACGGGTCAACACCGAAAAAGATGTGAAGCATCGTTGTGTTTCCCGAAACATACATTGTATTTACTCGGTTAACACCAAACTCATCAATCATTATATTGATTTTATTAATCAGACAAGTTTGCAGTTCCGAAACACTGTTTTTATTGCAATATTCAATTCGTGTTAAAACATCACCGCCGAAAGCTCTTTGAGGGTTTGTGGCGGTTTTAACTTTTATAATTCTCTTTTCATCAAGTGAAACAAGAGCGAGAGCAAGAGTTGTTGTGCCAATATCAAGGCAGAAGCAACAGTTTTCTGTGATTTCACCGCTTTCGTTTGCGCCCGTTTCAGAAAAAATATCACTATTTTCGGGCAAAACAACATCAATGTCTGATTTAATTTGGTATTGGCAGGAAAGTTCTTCTTTGCCGCTAACCAGAACCAGACATTTTCTGCAAGTGCCTTTACCACCGCAAAGATGCGGGAGCTTTTCACCCGATTTTATTAAAATATCGGATAAATTTGTTCCGTCAGGCACTTCAATAATTCTGTTGTTAAGCCTTACTTTATGCATATTAAATCCTTATAAATTATAATATTCTTTGAGTTTATTAATGTCATCTTCATTGAATGCACCATCAAAGAAGAATAAATCGTCAATGTTATATAGTGCCTGATATTCTTGGTTGTATGTGCCTAAAGCATCGTTGCCGATGGTGAAAGGCAAGTTGTCAAGCTCAACAAGGTACTGAGGCTCTAACTCTGTTTCGTGGCAAAGCTTGAAATTATAATAGGTCTGCACCTTTCTGTTTTCTTTGTCAACAACAAATATTGCGTGAACCCAGCCTGTTGAAATTTCGGGTGGGAATGGTGTTACAAAGTCGAAATCATCATTTCCGCAACCGATGTTAAGAGCAGTATTTGAGCATCTTAAAGCTAAAAGCACACCACAAGTGCATCTTCTTCCGCTCCAGTTTTTGTTTGCAAAAATTGCAGGCTCGTCAACTAAATCTCTGTCAATTTTAATCCAGAGCGAAGCAGTAAAGCTTCCGCTACCGAGTTTAAAGCCATCCATTACGAAATGACCGTTAGTACCAAGCTCAACTCTCGCTCCGCGAACACCTTCGGAATAGAATTTAACCGTTCCTACAGTTGATGTTACTTGGTTTTTGCCTGTTGCATCAACGGTGTTATTATCAAAGAAAAGAGCAAGCTTCGTTCTTTCTTCGGGAATAAAAGCACTCAGTCCATTTGGTGCTCTGTAGTCTGGTGTAGGCTTGATTACAGGGTTATATGGTTTACCGATTATTCTTTCGTATTTACCGTTGTAATCGGGGAAAAGTCCTTCAGGAACCTGTGAACAAAAGCCTTTTAAATCATATTTCGGAATATCAATACCGAGAGCATAAAGAACAATTGCATATAAATCAACTGTTCGCATATATTTTATTTCGGATTTTTCGATGCCTTTACCTCTTGCACCAAAGAAAATGTATTTTTCACCATCGGAATAACCACCGTGACTGTGTTCAAATCCGCCATGGTCGGCAATAACTATGAATAAAGTTTCATCAAGTATTTCTGCAGCTTCATAAGCCTTGAAGATGCGACCAGTCTGCTCATCTTCATATCGTACTGTTTCAAGCTGCTCATCTGTTCCATAGCCGTTTCTGTGACCAGCACCATCGGTTTCATCAAAGTGAACAAACAAGAATGTAGGCTTTTCTTTAACTATTTTGACAACTTCATCTGTAAGTTCTTTGTCGTTTTTATTTGTATATTTCTCCACAGGAATATCTTTTTCAATTAAGCCTATGTTAATAGGATTCCAGTTGCAATATGAATATAATTTTGCATCAGGAATAGCGTTATAAATTCTCTTGAATAAAGAGGGGAGAAGCTCGCTTTTATGGTCATTATGGCTTAATTTACTATTGGTAAGTCCGTGAACTATAGGTTCAGCACCAAGAAGCATAGCGCCCCAGTTTTCCGCACTTATAGTGGGGTCCATTGAAAGACCAAAATTGGTAGTTGCACCGTTTTCAAATATCTTATCTAAATTGGGAGTTTCAGTAAGAGTGTTGAAATTCCCCATACCATCAATACCGATGACTGCAACGTGTTTATAAATTGTTCTTTCTGCCATAATATCACCTTATTTTTTAAGATATTCATTGATTTCTTCTAATTTGTTTTCTGCATCCTTGATGCCTAAATCATACATTTGTTGCATGATTTTTCTGTCAGTTTCTGTCCTTGAAATATCAACAAATTCACTTGGACGGATAACAAGGATTTTACCCTCTTTTTCCAGCTTTTCAACATAATCACATTGTTCGTTATAAACATCATTTCTGCTAGAAAGTGTTTTAACAAATTCGGGGTATTTATTGTAGAACAAGCTTGCTCCGTGAATACCGCCTTTTTTGCGGTAATTCTCAGGTCTTGTAAGAATAACAATAGCTTTTTCATAGCCTTTTTCAAAATATTCTTTTAAAGGAATACTGTCTGCAATACCGCCGTCAAGATATGGAACACCGTTTACAACAACAGGCTTTGAGCAAAAGGGTAACGAGCCTGATGCTCTTAAATATTCCATGCATTCTTCGTTTTCTAAATCAAAAATGCTTTTATATTCTGCTTTTCCGTTTTGAAGATTTGTTATAACCGCGTGAAATTCTGTTTTGTTATTTCTATAAGTTTCGCAGTCCATTGGGTCAAGCTTAAACGGAATATCCTCGAACCAGAACTCCTTGTTCATAAGATTTCCTGTTTTTAAAAGGGATTTCCAACCCGTGTAAGATGGGTTACCTGCATATTTAATGTTATATCTTAAAACTCTTCCGATTTGCTTTGATTTATAATTAATTCCGAATAATGCGCCTGCAGAAACACCAACCGCAACATCGGTATAAATATCATTTTTCATTAATATATCAAGGACGCCTGCGGTATAAAGACCTCTCATACCGCCACCTTCTAAAATTAAAGCAGTTTTCATTTTACTGACCTCGATTTTTTTATTGTTTTTATTGTTAATTCATTTACTGTGAATAAAAGAATGATAAAGCCTAAAAGCACAAATGGTGTGATTTTAAAGGTTGTTGCAGTTGCAATAAATCCGAATGCCAGCTGAACTGCAAATCCTATACCATAAGCACCACCCATATGGAAGCCTGTGAGGTCAGCAGAATATTTTGCACCGAATCTTTCGGGCACACTATGAAGAATACTCGGGAAAATTGGACCAAAGCCAACACCGATTAAGAGCAAACCTGCAACAGAGATATTACCTAAAGGTAAGGCTAAAAGCATTATGCCTAAAAAAGAGGTTATAATACCGCCCCTGATAAGCGTGTTATCACTTGCTTTGATAGAAATAAAGCCTGAAATAAGTCGTCCGAGCATTATTCCGCCATAATAAAGAGAAACCCATCTTGCAGCAACATCAGGAGAGTAATCGAAGCTGTTAACAAGGAAGCTTGCACCCCATGTGCCTATAAGAAACTCCATACTGCAGTAAAGACCTTGGGAGAGAATGCTTGTTAAGGCACCTTTTAATTTAAGAATATCAATAAAGCTATGCTTTCCGCCTTGCTCTTCCTCTGCTTGCTCAACTGTTCCTTTTTCAATTTTTTTCCATTTCTTGAGAGAAAATGCAACAAGCAAAGCAATCGAAAATTGAATTAATGCAAGTATTCTGTAACCGTTTCGCCAACTACCGTTTTCACCATTAAGGAAAACAGACATTATAAGAGGGCTGATTGTTACACCAACACCCCAGAAGCAGTGAAGCCAGCTCATGTGCCTTGCTTCATAGTGGAGGGATATATAGTTATTAAGACCAGTATCAATAGCACCTGCACCATAACCCATTATAACGGCACAAAGCATCATAACAATAATATTTGGTGAAAAGCTGATACCAATAAGCCCGATTGCGGTCAGAAGAATTGAAAAGAAGGTAACATTTGCCGTACCGAATTTTCTTAAAAGCTTACCTGCAATAAAGCTTACTCCACCTGAGCAAACACCGATAATTATGCTATAAACCGAGGCAAAGCTTTCGGGTATGCCGAATTCAACGTGCAAAACAGGCCAGCTAACGCCAAAAACCGAGTCGGGAAGACCGAGAGATATAAAAACTATGTAAATTACAATTAAAATTCCTAACATAAAACTACCTTTATTTTTTGTCCTGAGGGTATTTAACCCCGATTTTTTTACGGATTTCATCCATTTGTTTTGTTATAAATAATGTTTGTTCAAAAGTATTTACAGGGCTTTCCTTCAAGCCTTTTTCAACACATTCGCAAACGTGAACAATCTGCTCTTCAAAGCCATTGCCGAGATATTTGGTTTCAATAGTTTCATTGGTGCCGTCAAGAAGCTTGATTTCAATTTCCTGTGGTGCATAGAAGCGGTTAATGTGAACAAAGCCTTTTGTTCCGTATATGTAACCCTCGTTGGGTTTTCTTAAAAGAACTGCAGAAGAAAGGTCTGCAATAGCACCGTTTTTATATTTTAAAATAGCACAGGTGTGAGTATCAACTCCGTTCCATACCTCTGCCTGAGCATAAATTTTCTCAACATCTTTACCAAGATACCAGCTTGCGAAGTTAAGACCATAAACACCAACATCAAGAAGAGAACCGCCACCGTTTTCGTTCTTTAATGCATGGTGGTCCATTTCGTCCTCATCAAAAGTATAACAGAACTTGCCTTCAACGCCCTTAATTTCGCCTAAAAGACCATTTTCAATAAGTTCAAGTAGCTTGATCGTTCCGGGGACTAACCTTGCCCACATAGCTTCCATAAGAAAAACATCATTTTCTTTAGCAGAAGCAATCATTTCTTCAACCTCTCTTGTGTTAACCGCAAGAGGTTTTTCGCATATAACATGCTTTTTGTTGTTCATCATAAGAATAGAACACTCTGCATGACTTGAATGAGGAACTGCAATATATGCAACATCAATAGCATCAGATTTTGCCATAGCTTCGTAGTTATAAAATCTATTGGGAATGGTATATTCATCGCCGAATTTTTCTGCGTTTTCTGTTGTTCTTGAAGCAACAGCAGAAAGCTCTGCCTGAGGAACATTCTGAATTGCATCTGCAAAGCGGTGTGCAATATTACCGGTACCCACAATACCGAATCTTATTTTTTTCATATTATCACGTCTTTTTCATTAATGGTGCGGCACAGGCAAGCCAGTGCCCTACGGTTGTGTTGGTTAGTTCAAAATTTACTGCCACTTTCAATTTGCAACAATTAAAAGTATATCACATAATTTACCCTTGTACAATAAATAATTATCATTTATAATAATATAAGAATGATTTAACAGGAGAACGACTATGGATTTATATAAAGCAATGCTTGAAAGAAATTCTGTGAGAAGATATACTGATGAACCTTTGAAACAAGAGCATATTGAAGCTCTTAGGAAGGCAATTGAAGATGTTAATAAAAAGAGTGGTTTGCATTTTCAGTTGGTTATAAATGAGCCTGAAGCTTTTACGGGTTCTGCCGCTTCTTATGGTCATTTCAGCGGTTGCACAGATTATATTGTTGCAGTTGGAGAAAAAGGCAAGGATGAAGAAATAGGTTACTATGGCGAAGAGCTTGTTTTAATTTGTCAGGCTCTTGGCATAAACAGTTGTTGGGTTGCTTTGACTTTCAATAAAAGAAAAGTCAATTATGACATCAACAGGGGTGAAAAATTCTATCTTGTTATTTCAATCGGTTATGGTATTCATCAGGGCAGACCTCATAAAAATAAACCTATTGAAGATGTGTATTCCTGCGAGGGAGAAGCACCACAGTGGTTTATGGATGGTGTTAACGCTTCAATGACTGCACCAACTGCGGTTAACCAACAGAAATTCCACTTTACCTATAAAGGTGGTAATAAGGTTAAAGCAAAAGCACTTATCGGACCATACTCAAAAATGGATTTGGGTATTGTTAAGTATCATTTTGAACTTGGTGCCAAAAACAAGAATTTAGAATGGGGATAATATGATTAGAATTATGTTTGTTTGCCACGGTAACATTTGCAGAAGTCCTATGGCAGAGTTTATTTTTAAAGATTTAGTTAATAAAAAGGGGATTGCAGATGAATTTTTTGTTTCTTCCTGTGCCACAAGTACGGAAGAAATATGGAATGGTGTTGGCAATCCCGTTTATCCACCTGCAAAAAGAGAATTGGCAAAGCATAATATCTCTTGTGAGGGCAAAAGAGCAGTTCAGTTCAAAACGAGCGATTATGAAAACTACGATTACTTAATTGCTATGGATACCAATAATATTCGCAATATAATAAGAATAATCGGCTCTGATAAGGAAAATAAAGTCGCAAAATTAATGAGCTATACCTCTCGTGGCGGAGATGTTGCAGACCCTTGGTACAGTGGTGATTTTGAAACCTGCTATAACGATATTTACGAGGGTTGCTGTGGTTTGTTAGAAAAATTGATTTAGGGTGATATTATTAAATACTCAAAAGTTATTGAAGGAGTTTTCCTTGAACGTCCTAACAGATTTATTGCGAAGGTTATGGTTGACGGATATACTGAAACCGTTCATGTTAAAAACACAGGACGATGCAAGGAACTGCTTGTACCAAATGCAAAGGTTTATTTGTTTGTTTCCGATAATCCCAACCGCAAAACCAAATATGATTTAATTGCAGTTGAAAAGGTAACAGACAGAGGTATTATGCTTGTTAATATGGATAGTCAGGTTCCTAATGATGTAGTTTCGGAATGGCTTCAGAAAGGTGAACTATTTTCCGAAAATGCAGTAATTAAAAGAGAGGTCAAATTCGGTAATTCAAGGTTTGATTTTTATGTTGAAGATAGTGGAAGAAAAGTCTTTATTGAGGTTAAGGGCGTTACCCTTGAAAATGACGGAGTCGTCAGCTTTCCTGATGCACCAACAGAACGCGGTGTCAAGCATATAAAAGAACTTGTTTCTTGTCTTGATAATGGTTTTGAAGCATACATATTCTTTGTTGTTCAGATGAAAGGTGTTGAAGTATTTGAACCCAATGCAGAGCATCACAAAGAGTTTGCCGATACTTTAAATTCTGCAAGAGAAAAGGGTGTTATGGTTCTTGTTTATGACTGCCTCGTAACACCAAATTCCATCGAATTGAACAGTAAAATAGATTATTAAAAACCACTTGATTTTTCATTGAAAATTCAAGTGGCTTTCTTGTTTATATTATTGATATTATGAAATCATTTTCTTTAAAAGAATGGTCGAGAAAGGGGAGCGTGTCTGCATCTCTTATACCCTTAATACCAATACCGCTTTTTTTGCAGATAGCTTCCTTTAAAGTGAAAATTCTGTAAAATCTTTCAAGAGTTTCTGTGTTTTCACACTTTTTATAATCATCTTGTGTTGGTATGTGACCTAAAACATATTCTTGCTCTTCTTCTGAGAAAAATCGTTTAAGAATATTAAGTGAAATCGGTCTTATTCTTTCAATATCAATGCCGATTTCTTCATCTGAAAAGGCATAAACAAGCATATTTTCACAATGAGAAATATTGAAATGAATTTTACAGTTTTCGATATATGGTTTTCCGTTATTGTCTGCTGAAATTTTAAGGCTTTCGGGAACGATATTCAAAGCATTTCCGATATACGCCTTAATAAGCTTTTCACCTGCAACGGAGCATTTTCTTCTTTCAAAATCTTTATATCTGCTCACTTTTTTCTGCTTTTCCTTAGTCATTAAAGAAAACCATTTTTCATATTCTGCATCTGTGAGACTTTCTACATTATAAATAAAATATTTCATAAATTTCCTTTGCTTATTTGATTATATAAGTTGTAATGGCGTTGCTTTTTAAATCTGCATTGATTTTGTTGTCAATAACAT
>JAZNTA010000141.1:0-2134 GCA_045591525.1 Acutalibacteraceae bacterium
GTGAGTCTTGTCTTCCTAAGACCGCTTGGCCTCCGACTTGTAATTTCAGAGTTTATCATGCGTGGAACCCACAAAGGTGATTTTCTGGGGATAACACCAACCAATAAGGTTTTAGAAATTACGGGAGTTGACATTGACAGAGTTGTTGACGGTAAAATTGTAGAGCACGGCGGTTCAACTGAAACCTTTGAGACATTCTGGACAAACGGTTTGATTAAACCAGTATAATACCAATTCCAATATGACGAACAGTTAGAAAAACTTGAATTTGACGAGGAGGTACATCATGAAAATACTCTTTATTAACCTTCCGTATTATGGTCATGTTCTACCTACGATTGGTCTTGTACAAGAACTTATAAACCAAGGCTGCGAAGTGACTTATCTGCTGCCTTTTGATTGGAAAGATGCGATTGCAGACAGTAGGGCGGAATTTTATGGATATCAAAATCATAAGCAGCTATCGGAACAAATAAAAAACGCATATGCCGCTGCCGAAAGCATTATAGAGCAGTTCGATTTTATCATCTATGAACAATTCTTCTTTCTTGGAAAGCATTTGGCCGAAAAGCATCATAAGCCTGTTGCCCGAGTATTTACAGCACCAGTTACAAATAAGAAGTTAATGGAGGAATTCATTGCTTCCAAAGGCCCATTATCCATATTCAAGCATAAATGGATTGCAAGGGCATTCACAAAGGATATTACAAAAAAACATTCCAATGAAAACGGATAATTGGCTGGATGAGATTATCCAGAATCCCCCAGAATTAAATCTTGTATATACACTTCGTGAGTACCAACCCTATGAAGAAGAATTCCCAGATGCACAATACAAGTTTCTTGGGCCTTCCATCTATGAAAGAAAGTCAAATGGGTTTGATTTTGTAAAAAGCGAAAGACCTGTTGTGTATATTTCTTTAGGTACAGTAATCAAAGGAGCAGTATCCTTTTTCCAGAACTGCGTAGACGCCTTTCGTGGCGAAAACATGGACGTTATCATCTCTGTGGGTCAGAAATTTGATGTTAGGAAGCTAAATGGTGTCCCATCAAATGTACACATTTACAAATCGGTTCCACAACTTGATGTATTAAAGATTGCGGATGTTTTTGTAACGCATGGTGGTATGAACAGTGTTTCGGAAGCACTTGTATATGGCACTCCAATGGTGGTAATACCTTTTGTATCTGACCAGCCTGTAAATGCACGATGCATCGAAAAACTTGGAGTGGGCAAGAAATTGGAGTATTCTATGGCAAACAAGAATACAATAAAAAGCACCGTTTTCTCTGTGGTGTTAGATAGTGATATTAAAACCAATCTGGCAAGAGTCCAGAAATTGATAACAGAAGCACCTGGAAATAAGGGCGGAGCAGAATTTGTCGTCCAATATTATAGCGAACGGGCTTAATAAATTCCAATATGTAGAACAGTTAGAAAAACTTGAATAGGTCGAATAGGTGGGAAATTGAATTTTACGGAGGTATTCGCTATATGAAAAAATTTCTTATAAAATATAATCTGGAAATATTGAGCACATTGATGTTTTTATTCGTTACAGCCAGTGCAATTTTTAATGTGACCCCATCAATTACGCAAAAAATGCTTATAGCATATGTGTTTCTTTTTACGTTACACGAGTGGGAGGAAAACAGATTCCCAGGTGGATTTGTAAAAATTATGGAAGGAATGATTGGCAAGAAATTCAGTGAAGATGCAAAGGAACTATCGCATATTCCGGTGATAATTTTACTGCTTGTGATTCATATTATTCCATATCTTTTTGACTCAGTAGTTTTTCTGACTTTGGTTCCTATCTTTCTTGGCGTTTTTGAAGGATTTGTACATACCATGGGAGTCAAACTCTCCAAAGCAGAAAAATTCTACACCCCAGGAATGGTTACGGCATATATGATGTTGGCAGTATCTGTTTTCAATATTTACTATTTATCAGTAAACAAAATGATAACAAGAAAAGACTGTTTGCTTGGTATTGCTTGTATGTTCGTGAGTTTTGCTATTATGCAAAACAGAGTGCTTGCAATAAATGGTATTTCTTATAAAGATATGCTCAATATAATAAAGGCAAGGAAGTAAATTCCGATATGTAAAACAGTTCGATAAACTTGAATA
>JAZNTA010000142.1:0-2371 GCA_045591525.1 Acutalibacteraceae bacterium
TCTTATCCTCAAATATAAGCACGATAAAAATTACAAGTGCTGCAACCAAAGTGATAATTCTGTTAGCAGTAAATTCAATACCGTCCTTTATATCAGCAAGTGTCAGAAGAAGTGCTAATGCAATTACTATCCAACCGAAGATATGACTTCTTTTGGTTCTCTTTTTACGAGCAGTTTTTCTGACTCCTTTTGCCATTGTAGTTAAAGCTTTTTGATTGTATGTAGTTTCAAATATAAATTCCATTAGTTTTCCTCCTTATTTTCTGCAATTTGTTTCTTTGTGTGTAGGTAACTGCAAAGGCAAACACACGAAATTATTATAATGTGAAATACTATGTTGGGGAGTGTAAAGTTATATGTATTGGACACCTCGCCAAATTCAAGAAAATATCTGCATATCATTCCGGCTATGATGTGAGTTGCATTTATCAGCAATACAACACCTATCTTTTTCTTTTCAAATAAGTAACCCGACAGCAAACCCACCTCTACATAAGCAAGTAAGCAGATAAAAATGTTCCATATACTGATTTGCTTTTGCGTATCGCTTAAAGTTTTCGTAAAGTTAACGAGAGGAAAGCAGAAGCAACCAAAGAATATAGCGACTATCCAAAATATAGTTATTCCTGTTTTTCTATGTGATTGTAAAAGAGTATAAAGTCTGTTTTGTTTCATCGTTGGCACCTCCGTTATTTATTAGACGAAATATATAGGCATAAGTTTCCTGTGTATAATATTTTTACGGTTCTTGTTTTTGATGTCTGTGTCTTGCCGGTATTTCAGTGCCGGTAATCTCAACAACATCATCAAAGGTGCAATCAAGAGCAAGACATACTCTTGCCAAAGTATCAATGGTTACATTCTCATCGTTGGTGAGTTTTGCAATATTATATCCGCTAATTTTTGCTTTATTTTTCAATTCGTATTTGTGCATTCCCTTGTCAATCAAAAGTTTCCATAATCTGTTATAACTTACCTTAACCATATAAATTCTCCCTTCGCTTTATAACGCATAGTTAGACTTATACATACTATAACATATATTTCTGGTTTTTTCAATGTTTACACTAAAAAAGCCAAAAGTTTTACTTAAAAAACACTATCGAAATAGAAACCGATATCATTATGCTAAGTTTATGATTTCCTTTTTCTTTTTTACGGCATAATCATAGGCTACTGCAGTTCCGCTTTTGGGTTGGTAGTCAAACAAATCACGCTTACCATTTTTTCGTCTTGGCGGAAGATAATTTTCATCGTAATAGACCACGCAGAATTTACTTTGGTTAATCATTTCCTGATTTCGTTCCACATAAGACGCTCTGCCTGCGTTTTCCATATGTTCAGGGAAGTATGTACCTTCGTAATGTTTAAGCAAGCTTTCTTCATACCAGTCGGGGATATGTTGGAATGCCGACCTGACATATATCCGTTTGATGTGGGGATATTTTTCTTTTAAGTCGGTAACAGTTTTATGGCATAAGTCATCAAATTCACTTTTGCTCCCGAAGAAGAAAGTATCGACTTTTTCATTTGCGATTAAATTCTCTATAATTTCATACAGCTTATTTTTTAATTCTTCTGTTTCATCAATCTTTCTGTGACCGAAGAAACAGCAGGTTTTTTCTTTATCTATATCGGGCATATTCTGTTTTAAACCCCCTTTCTCACATAATCAGCATTATGTGGGTAACGAAGATGGCTGAAATAAAAAAATCACCCTCTCAGGTGATTGCAGTTACCACGAATTCAAAAGAGCCTCAGACCAATGAGTCCGATTTTTTCATTGGTCTATTTGCCATGTGCAAATTTTATAAATTCGTTCTATTTATGTCTGAAACATTGACCTTTATGTATTTTCGTGGTATAATTTATTTAGAATTTTTAATGATTTTGCCACATAATGCTGATTATGTGGTTTTTTAATTTTGCATCCGCACGAGTCCCATTCTCTGCATTTGCCTGCGATGGGTTGAGCCATTTTCTACGGTATAGATTCTGGTAGTATTTACATTGCTGTGTCCGAGTATGTCGGCCAGGCGAACAATATCTTTTTGCAGAGAGTAGTATGTTCTTGCGAACAGATGGCGGAGGTTGTGTGGGAACACTTTTTCTTTTGACACCCCAGCTGTTTCGCATAGCTGTTTCATTGATTTCCATATCGAGTGCCGATCCACCGGCTGACCTTTTCTTGTTACGAATACACTGCCCGAGGTGATATGCTTTTCCTTAATATACTTCTTGAGCAGTTGGCATAGTTCCTTCGGCAGGATTATCATTCGTATTTTACCTTTCAACCTAACCTGAGCCTGACCTGTCATAACAGAATTTACATCGACATATTTTAATTCACTTACACGAATCCCTGTGGCAC
>JAZNTA010000143.1:0-2644 GCA_045591525.1 Acutalibacteraceae bacterium
TCGTGACGGAGATAAAGACGAATATCAACTGCAACCTGGTCATTACGGCTTCTTGCTGTATGTAATCTCTTACCTGCTGAACCTATTCTTGAAGTGAGTTCACCTTCAACAAAAGTATGAATATCCTCAGCATTAGGGTCAATTTCCAGTTCTCCGTTTTCAATTTCAGCTTTGATAGCCTTTAAACCATCAGTAATAGCTGTCAAATCCTCAGCAGAGATAATGCCCTGTGCACAAAGCATTGCTGCATGAGCAAGACTTCCGTCAATATCCTCTTTGTACATACGGCTGTCGAACTTTATTGATGAGTTAAAATCGTTAGTTTTTGGGTCGATTTCCTTTGAAAATCTGCCTTTCCACAGTTGCATAATGTTTCTCCTATATTAGCACAATACGACAAAGAGAAAATTCCCTTTGTCGTTTGGTATATTTATTGTTACGGGTTGTCGAGACGCCAACCCCTACGTTTTCATTACACAGAGTGTAATGAGTACATATTTAATTTTGTAAATGTTTTTCGTTAGGCAATGTTGCCGAAACGAAGTTGTATCGGGTATACCACGAGTTGAGAGCAACGAAGCATAACGGAAAACAGGACAAAATTATTTGTTTTCTTCTCTCTGTTTGTCAAGAAGAGCTTTAACCTTAATTGAAAGACCAAAGAGGTTAATAAATCCTGCTGAATCCTTCTGGTTGTATGCACCGCCATCATCACCGAATGACGCAACATTTTCATCATAAAGTGAGTATGGAGATGTGATACCTGCGTTAATCATATTGCCTTTATAAAGCTTAAGCTTAACATCACCTGTTACAGTTTCCTGTGTCTTATCAACAAAAGCTGAAAGAGCTTCACGAAGTGGTGTGAACCAAAGTCCGTTATAAACAACTTCACCGAACTTCTGTGCTACAAGCTTCTTGTAGTGCTGTGTATCACGGTCAAGACAAATCATTTCAAGAAGTTCGTGTGCTTTATAAAGGATTGCACCACCTGGAGTTTCATAAACACCACGAGATTTCATACCAACAAGACGGTTTTCAACGATATCGAGAAGACCAATGCCATTAGCACCACCAAGCTCGTTGAGCTTTTCAACGATTGCAAGGCCACCCATTTCAACGCCGTCAATAGCTGTTGGAACACCTTTTTCAAAGTGAATTGTAACATAAGTCGGTTCATCAGGAGCCATTTCAGGAGAAACGCTCATTTCAAGGAAACCGGGCTTATTGTATGTTGGTTCGTTTGCAGGGTCTTCAAGGTCAAGACCTTCGTGAGATAAGTGCCAAACATTCTTATCCTTTGAATAGTTTGTTTCACGATTAATCTTAAGAGGAATATTGTGAGCCTCAGCATACGCAATTTCTTCTTCACGAGATTTAATATTCCATTCACGCCAAGGAGCAATAATTGCCATTTCAGGAGCAAAAGCCTTAAGTGTCAATTCAAAACGAACCTGGTCATTACCTTTACCTGTACAACCGTGACAAATTGCATCTGCACCTTCTTTGATTGCGATTTCAGCAAGCCCCTTTGCAATACAAGGACGAGCATGAGAAGTACCTAAAAGATACTGTTCATATTCAGCACCTGCTTTAAGGCAAGGCCAGATGTATTCTTCAACATATTCTTCTTTGAGGTCAAGAACATAGAGCTTTGAAGCACCTGTTGCAATTGCTTTTTCTTCAAGTCCGTCGAGTTCAGTACCCTGACCAACGTCACCTGATACAGCAATAACCTCACAGTTATTATAATTTTCCTTAAGCCAAGGGATGATAATTGATGTATCAAGACCACCTGAATAAGCTAAAACTACCTTTTTAATATCTTTCTTTTCCATTGTATATTCCTCCGAAAAATTGAGTTATAATTTGTGCAAAATGCAGTATGGGATATATTATACACGCTTTTTTTATTAAATCAAGTATTTTTACCGATTTTTTCTATATTTTTTGTATTTTTATGCACTATTTTACATATTTAATGAATAATTATACGGTTTTTATGCATTTTTATTACATATTTTGCATATTTTATACATTTATACATAATATAATGCATAAAAATAAAATTTATGGGACGATGTTACCACCGTCCCATGTTCTGTTTAATAATGTGCTACACCGCAATCACAAGTTTTATTTGCTCTGAAAATTCTCTGGAAGAACAGTGCAAACTTGAAGAAGAACTTTTTGATACCGGTCTCATGACAATTACACTCACATTCAACTGATGGGTCAAGGAGTTCATTATCTGCATCACAATATCCGTCACCGTCATTGTCTGCGTGTCCTGTTGCATCAATTGTCACATTTTCTTTACTGATAACTGTGTCACATTCTGTACAGCAAGATGCAATTTCTTTTACTCCAGCCTCTGTACAAGTTGGTGCAACAATAACTTTTTCATATTCAACAACTGTATGTTCAGCTTTTTCGATAGCTTCTGTCTGTCTGCTGATTTCTTCATTACAAACTGAACAGTAAACAACCACATCTTTACTGCCATTTTCCGCACAAGTTGGAGCTACATAGTTTTCTTCAACTGCATCTGCAGGTGTATGTGTTGCGTCAACATAATCAACAATATAACTGTTACCGCATTCGCAAGTACATGTTGTGTAACCTTGTTCTGTACAAGTTGGTG
>JAZNTA010000144.1:0-4258 GCA_045591525.1 Acutalibacteraceae bacterium
GCCTTCGTTCTGGAAATATTTAAGCATTCGGGTGATGACCTCGCGGTGAGAGCCAAGGTGACTCGCAATGGTCTCATGTGTTATTT
Source organism: Acutalibacteraceae bacterium (assembly GCA_045591525.1). Taxonomy (GTDB): domain Bacteria; phylum Bacillota; class Clostridia; order Oscillospirales; family Acutalibacteraceae; genus DTU089. Next base: position 87 of record JAZNTA010000144.1, read on the forward strand.
TCAGCGTGTCGCTGTCCTCGATAGCGGATTCTTCCAAAAGGAAGGCGGCAACGCGTTTGTCAAGGCTTTTCCACATAATTTGCTCAATAAGCCACATCACATCGGAAAAGCGGGTGGCCATCAGTTCATTTGTGTAGTTCGCTACGGGTGCGGACTCGGCCATAATATTCTGATAGACCTCTACCGGAATGATCCAAAGGTCAGTGTCCTTTTCGGCCTCAATGGTGATGTCAAACTGAATAGAGCGCATCATACAGGATGCGGAAAACAGACACATATCCCGATCAAACAGACGGTAAATGGTGATTTCCCGTCCCTCATCGGAGAAAATATAAGCGCGAAGCTGACCGGACTTTACCAGCAAGAGCCCTGTGCAGTCATCTCCGCCGTTGTGGATCACCGTTCCTTTTTTTACCGTGCGGGTGATCAGTGAACCTATTATCTGTCCTTGGTGAACAGAGTTTAATTTATTCCATATGGGGAAATAGCTTTGAAAATCCATATAACCGTCCTGCTCTTATCTGCTTAAAAGTATGGAGCAGATAAGGAATATATTTTTATTTATTATACACGATTTGCTCCGAAAATTCAATACGAATATGATTGATTGTAATTTAGCAATAGATATCTTTTAGATTCAAACCATAAAATTTGCAAATTAACGAACTATGGTTCAGAATTGGGTAGTAAGGCCATGATGAGGTCTCACTTTAGAACCTCTCCCCGAAAACCCTTGAGAAATCAAGGGTTTTCAGCATTTTTAAGGACGATTTTTTGACCTTTTACCGACAGAACCAAAATCGCCATTTTTTAAGAACACTCGGATTTGAACCGGTGAAATCACTGTAAATTAAATATTATAATACATAATACCTGTTTTATCAGGTTATTGCAGATAAATTCCTTTTATGTACATAATATTGAAATTTTCAGAGGGGTTCTTTTTATCGTAATATATTGAATTAGATTTTGTTTTGTGATATAATTATCATATCATTCAGCAAGGAGGAAAATGTATGAAAAAGCAACTTAAGCTTATTGTTTGCCTTATGCTTTGCGCGATCATTCTCCTTTCAGCTTGTCTGATTGAGCATAATACCGAGCATAACTGTATAGGTGAAAACTGTCAGATTTGCCGTGATATTGCACTGCAAAGAGAACTGTTGAAATCTATATTTTTGTGTCTGTTGTGTTACAGTATTTTCATTTGTGTTTCGCATAACACGGTAATTATGTCTTTGTTTGTTGACACAGAAAAGAGAAAGCTCAACCTTGTTGCAAATAAAGTAAAACTTACAGCTTAATATCTACCTTTTACAGGCTTTGTTAATGTATCGGCACGTGTATACGTGTCTTTTCAGGCGTGTTTTCTACACGCCTTGTCGACATTGGCAGGCCTGTTTTTCGTATCCGAAATTAAACTGAAAGGTAGATAAAAATGATTAAAATTACAGATGTATCAAAGCAGTTCCCTAATGAAACTGCGATTGATTATAACGATATTACATTTGAAAAAGGCAAAAGCTATATGCTTTTAGGCGCTTCCGGTTGTGGCAAATCAACACTGCTCAATATGATTGCGGGGATATTGTCGCCCGAGAAAGGTACCATTGAAATTGCCGGAGAGGATATGACTAAGAAAAGTCAGAAACAGAAAGATAAATTCAGAATTGAAAAAATCGGCTATATTTTTCAGGACTTCAAACTGATTGATGAAATGACCGTAATGGATAACATCAGTATTCTCAGACTTGAAAAGGTTGATATATCAGGTATTGATGATGTCCTTGAGTCTCTTGAAATACTTGATAAGAAAAATAAAAAAGTCAAGCATCTTTCAGGCGGTGAAAAGCAGAGAGTAGCTATTGCAAGAGCTATTGTCAAAAAGCCTGAAATTATCCTTGCCGACGAGCCTACGGGTAATCTTAACTTCTCCATCGGTGAAGCAGTTATAAAGCAGCTTGTTGAAATTTCAAAAGGCAAAACACTTATTGCTGTTACCCACGATGAAAGGCTCGGCAAATATTTTGACTGCACTGTTGATATGAATAAGATGACAGGAGGCAGAAGAGATGTTTAAATTTGCATTTAAAAATATGGCTATAAAAAAAGCCAAGATAATTCTTGTTGTTATTTCTATTGTTATTTCTGCTTGTGTGGGCTTGCTCGCTTATAATGTAGCTCAGCAGGTAGACAGCGGCTTTAAGACAACGGCAGGGTATTATGATATTATTATCGGCCCCTCCGGTTCATCTACTCAGCTTGCGATGAACACAATGTTCTTTACAGAAAAGCCGCTCGGCACCATATCTTATGATTATGTTGAGAAACTCGAAAAGGATATGCGTGTAAATAAGGTTGTACCCTTTACGATGGGTGACTCTTATAACGCGGCTAAAATTGTCGGTACTACTGCCGATTTCCTTGATGGTAAGGATATAAAAGATGGCACGATGTTCACCGGAAAGTTCCAGTGTGTTATTGGTGCCGCTGTTGCAGAAAAATACTCGCTTACAGTAGGTTCACAACTTATTACATCACACGGACTCACCGGTGAGGGGCACGCTCACGAAAGCAATCCTCTTGCAGTTGTGGGCATACTGAAAGAAACTAAGACGGCTTATGACAATGTTATTTTCACTCCTATTGAAACTGTTTGGGCAACCCATAATCACAGTGAAGAAAACCACGACGAACACGAAGAGAAAAATCACGAGCACCACGGCGATGTATGTGCAATTCTTGTAAAGAGTAAAAGTTTCAATGCCTATAGTCAGCTTTCTGCAGAGTACGGCGAAAACTCAAAACTTCTCGTTATCAATCCGTCAGAAGTTCTGAGGGAAGTTTTGGAAAATGTCGATATGAGCACCACGATAGTTTACATACTTTGCATAATAATCCTCATAATGAACATCTTTATCATTTCGGTTATCACTCTTCTGAATATGTATGACTCGAAAAAAGAAATTGCACTTATGCGACTTATAGGTATCGGTATGAATAAGATTAATCTTGTATACATCATTCAGAATGGCATCATCGGTCTGATTTCTACAATACTCGCCTTTGCTGCTTCAAGGCTTTGTCTTGTGCTTATGGGTGGTTATGTATCTTCAATGGGCATTGTTCTTGATACGGCAAAAATCTATCCCGTTGAGTTGATGATTATGGCTGTTGTATTTGTCATAAGTGTGCTTCCAACCGTTATCTGTACGGTGAATATGTCTAAAAAGGACGGTGTTTCGCAATGAAAAAAGTAATCGTATTAATTCTTGTTTCCTGTCTTGCTGTGTTCATGTTTGTTTCCTGCAGTAACGATAACGGGGGTGATGAAACTATGGGCAATACCCTGAGTTTCTCTCAGGCTAACAGTGTTGAAGCAATGCAGAAGCTTGACGGTAAGCAGGTAAACATCATTGGCTATATGTCAACTCTTTCACCGATTAACGGCAGTTTTATGTATCTGATGAATCTGCCTTATCAGAGCTGTCCTTTCTGTGTGCCAAACACAACACAGCTTTCAAACACAATGGCTGTTTACGCTAAAAGCGGTGACACTTTTGAGTTTACCGACAGAGCTATAAAAGTTACGGGTACCCTTGAGTTCGGTGACTATACCGATGAATACGGCTATGAATACGGTTACAGAATCAAGGATGCAACCTATACTGAGGTTGATACAAGCGAAATGTCTGACAAGATGAAGTTGTGGCAGCAGCTCGCTTCTACAGAAGTAATCAGTGATGTTTATAATATGTATGAATATATTAACTTTCTTTGCTTTTGGCCCACATACACTGCTGAATTTGAGGGTGGTAAAGACTATCTGTACCCGACAGATGCAATCAATTTTATAGAAACTGAAGGTGCTCAATTTAATTACGGCTATGCTGAAGGTTATTTCGATTCTATGATAAAAACTATCGAAGAAGTAAGCACTACAGATTTTATTACTCTTGTTGAGAATATCAAAAAGGCAAAATCACTTGCAGAACGTGCATTTGCAGATCTCAAAGCAGAGGAATATGCAACAACTACCGAATACAGCGGTTCATTTGGTGATGGCAGAAGTCAGTATAAGATGAATAATGCTGATACATACGAAAAAGAAATGGAAGCTATTTACAGAGAATTTGCAGAATGGCTTGCTGAGTGGGAGATTTAAACAGAAA
>JAZNTA010000145.1:0-32772 GCA_045591525.1 Acutalibacteraceae bacterium
CTTATAATTCTGTTAAGCTTTTTGGTTAAATTGCTTTATCTTAAGCACAGAATCAGAAATTGAGGTGAGATTTGATGGGAGCTCTTGTGAAATATGAGCTGAAGAAGATTTTTAAAAATAAGCTTTGCTTTGGTGTAATTATTCTTGTTTTTATAGGTAGCCTTGCCCTTTGTGGTTATCAGATTTCTCAGTATAAAGCCGGAATCAGAGGCGAATATACTTTAAGTGATATGAGTGGCAGAAAAATGCCTGAGGTTACGGTTTCCCGAGAAAATATTCAGGAATTGGAGCAAAAGCTTGAAGCTTTTGAAAGCAGAGATGATATTTATACAACAATGGATGAAATAGAAGAATCCCTGCAATATGTAAACGGTGTGGCCCATATGCCTATGGACGGAACATATCACGGTAGATACGAAATTGATATGACAGAGTTGCACCACAAGCTTGAAAGAGGAGAAATAACCGAAAAAGAGTTTGTGGCTATAATGAATGATTCCTCCGATAAACCCATAATAAAGCCCGAATATTATTCTGAATATTTTGAGGTTTATGCTCCTGTCAATAACTACAGGGAACAAGTTGAGGCTATTAAACATCTTAAATACACGGCTTCAAAGTTTGAGGGAACAAAAGATCCTTTCGTGTATTTGAAAAAAGCGGAAGCCATAGAAAACGCTTTGACTGAGGGCTATGTTTATGGTTACGATTACGGTTGGGAATCTGCATTTGATGCCTTTTCTTCCGGTACATTATCACTCTTGCTGGTTGCAGTTGTTTTATTAGGAACCTGCACGGTTTTTTCTTCCGAGTATTCTCAGGGAACAGATGCAATCATTCTTCATACAAAACGTGGCAGAAGAATGACAGTCTTTGCAAAAATAATAGCTTCGTGTATATATTCGGTTATTTGTGCAGTTGCCTTTACAGCTATTGTGTTTGGGGTGAATTTCGCTTTTCTCGGTGCTGAGGGTGCTGATGTGGGTGTGGAAATAAGCAATATTGACAGGCTTTTTGCAGTCTTTCCCTTTATTACTTTAGGTTGTATATTGCTTTCTTTTATATCCTTGACAGCTTCTGTTATTTTCAAAAAGCCCACAGTTGCTTCATTTGTTTCACTTTTATTGGGATTCTTACCGGTTGTTTTGAATTTTTATGTTTTAGTAGAGGAACCTTTGGAAACTATGTTGAAGCTTACACCGGTATTAATGATTTGCGGAAGCTATATAAGCTATTCGGAATTTGTTGTTATTAACCAAAGTGCCTTAGATATAACCGCATTTTTCTTGCCGGTTGCTGTTCTCATAGGAGCAATTTCCATACCCGTTATATATGGTGTTTTCTGCAAGCATCAGGTGAAAAACTAATAAAAATAGTTTAAAAGGGGCTGTAAAAAAACGAAAGTTTCTTACAGCCTCTTTTCAGGGGATAGGAAAAAAAGATGCAGAACGGACAAACCGAGCAAAAACAAGGCTTCAGACTTGTTTTTGTTTACCCGAAGGCGTACAAAGGTACGTCGAGTGGCGAGATTTGTTCGTAGCATAAAACTCATTTTTCTTAATAATTTGTGCTTTTGCATTGATTAAGGGGTTCTTACAGGTATCAATCCTTCATGAACCCCCCTTGATTTATATTGTTTTATGCGGTCTGAGCTTTTTTTACATCCCATTTCTATTGCCATAAGCTGAAATAAAGGTTATAATTTAGAAAAAATCGAAGGGTGTGTGGTAGTATGGGTGAAAAATATTTTTTCAAAGGTTCTTGGATTGGTGCAGATATGACGGTGGAAGATCGCCGTGCACCTTTATTTAAAAAGAGTTTTACAATAGAAAAAGAATTTGAAAAGGCAGAAATTCTCGTTTGCGGTCTTGGTCTTTTTGAGCTTAAAATCAACGGCAAATTGCCTGATGATACTGTTCTTAATCCTGCCCACACCCAATATAACCGCACTGTTTTATACAGAGTTTTTGATGTTTCGGAATTGCTCACATCAGGCGAAAACGAAATAATTGTTGAATTGGGTCATAGCTTTTTCAATGAAACAACTAATGTCTGGAATTGGGATAAAGCTTCCTGGCGTTCTGCTCCGAAGCTTATAGCAGATTTGAATTTAACTTTTAAAAATGGTGAAAGTGAAAGCATTTTTACCGATGAAAATTGGGAATATACTCTTGATGGTCAAATTACTAAAAACAGCATTTATTACGGTGAAGTCCACGATTTGAGAAAAACTGATTTCAAATGGGAGAAAGTAGTTTTGGTTGATGCACCTGAAGGTGAATTAAAACTGCAAAATATGCCACCCATAAGAAGAATTGGTGAATTTAAACCTAAAGAAATAATTGATAAAGGTAACGGAACATATCTTATTATTGCTCCTGAAATGATAACAGGCTGGGCAAGGCTTGATTTGAAATTGCCTTCAGATGCTGAAATAAAGGTTGTTTATAGCGAAAAGCTTAAGGAAGACGGCTTTATACAGAAAATCGGAAAATATGAAGGTCACGACGGACCATGGTGGCCTGATGAATACATACAGCAGGATACTTTTATCGGTAATGGCGAGCCTTGTGAGTTAGAACCCAAGTTCAGTTATAAGGGTTTCCGATATATTCAGGTTGAAAATTGTCCTGTGGAAATTACTGAAGACAATATAACAATTTATCGCATTGCAAACGATATGGAAATTATTTCTGAATTTGAATGTTCAAATAAAAGTGTAAATAAACTTCACGAAATAATGCAGAGAACACTCTTTAATAATTTCCAAGGTAAACCAACCGATACACCGGTCTGGGAGAAAAACGGATGGCTGGGAGATTTCAGCTGTGGTCTTACCTCAATTATGTTCAATTTCCAAATGGCAGAGTACCTGAAAAACTTTGTCGATGTGATGAATGACTGTTTCGAAGCTTATGGGAATGTTCCCGTTATGGTGCCTGCGGCAGAATGGGGAATCGACAATTCTCCTGTATGGAACACTGTTTATATGTTCTCTTGTGAGGCTCTTCTTGATTACTGCAACGAAAAAAAATTTGTAGAAGTTCTTTATCCAAATCTCAAAAAATTTGCTTTGAATGATATTGAAACTCTTGAAAATCAAGGCTGGGTATGGGGGCACAGAGGTCTTGCAGACTGGCTTTCTCCAATGGGAGAAGAGGATGGAGAAATAGACCCGGGCTCTTCCGAGGGTTGCGAAATCTGCGGTACTGCATTTATTTATAAAATGATTTTGAGTATTACAAGAATTGCAGAAATTCTCGGTGAAACAGAAGATATCAGTATTTATAAAAAAGCTTGTGAAAATATTTATAAGGCTTTTAATGAAAAGTTTTATAATTCAGAAAAGCAGATTTATGAAACAACCTTCTGGGACCAAAAGGGTCTTCGTACAAAATACAGACAGACTTCAAATCTTTTGCCCTTGGCATTTGGTATGGTTCCTGAAGAAAATAAAAAAGCCGTTTTAGAAAATCTTGTGAATGATATTATAAACAAGGATTATCATTTTGACACAGGCTGTACAGGCGTTAAATTCGTTCTTCCTGTTTTATATGATAACGGCTATTCCGATATTGCATATAAAGTACTTACTCAGAAAACTTACCCAAGCTGGTGCTTTTGGCTTGAAAACGGAGCAACATCTGCCTGGGAAAGCTGGGAAACAACAACTCGTTCTCAAGACCATTATTTTCTCGGCTCTTATGATGAGGCTTTCTTTACACATTTTGCAGGTATAAAGGAAGTTAAAGACGGATATAAAAGCTTTACAATTTCGCCCCAATTTGATTGTGGCTTAGAATATGTAAATGTTTGCGTTAAAACGCCTTTTGGAAAATTGGTTTCAAATTGGGAAATAAATGACGATAATACAATATCAGTCAAAATCACAATACCCGAAGGCACGAATGCAAAAGTTATATTATCTGCTAAAGAAAAAGTTGAACATACTCTCGGTGGCGGAGAATATAAATGGAAAATTGAAAAATAAAGCCAACAAGGAGTTGCAAAAATAAAGCTTTTTGCAACTCCTTGAGTTTTCAGCAGATTTTATCTGTTTTGGTCATTTCTCTGATTCTGTTTGTTCTTCTGGTTCTGCTGATTCTGTTTGTTGTTATTGTTGTTCTGATTGTTTTTGTTGTTCTGATTCTGCTGATTATTTCTGTTGTTATCCATTGTTTTCACCTCCTGATGAGTGCCCTGTCAAACCATTTGGTTCAAGTAGTTCACTCTGAGTATAGTTTGTCACATTTGCGGAAAACTATTCATAGATTTAAGAGAATTAATCAAGAGGGAAATATTATGTTATTAGTTAAAAACGCAAACTTATATACTATGGAAAACGAAGAACCTATTAATGCAGATTTATTTGTAAGTAACGGAAAAATTGCAGAAATCCGCAAAAATATTGAGGTCACTGATGATGTGGAAATTATCGATGCAACGGGAATGAGTGTTTTTCCTGGTTTTATTGATGCTCATAGTCATTTAGGTGTTTGCGAGGAAAAGGCAAGTGCTCAGGTGGATGAAAGCAATGAAAATACAAATCCCATAATGCCTGCAGTGAGAGGAATTGATGGTGTAAATCCTATGGATAGTGCATTTCATAATGCACTGGCTTCCGGCATTACAGGCGTTATGGTTGGACCTGGAAGTGCAAATCCCATTGGCGGTCAGTTTGCATTTATTAAAACATACGGACGATGTATTGATGATATGGTTGTACTTGCGCCTGCTGCCATAAAAATTGCATTCGGTGAAAATCCGATGACTAATTACGGACTTAACGGAAACACCCCCTCGTGCCGAATGGGAACTGCATCATTGATAAGGGAAGAGCTTTTTCGTGCTAAACAATATTTTGAAAATACAGATAACCAACAAAAAGATTTTTTATTGGAAAGCTACCGGGATTTATTTGTCGGTAAAATACCTCTCAAAGCCCATGTTCACAGAGCGGATGACATTTTAACCGCCATAAGAATAGCAAAAGAATTCGGAGTAGGACTTACTCTTGACCACTGTACAGAAGGTCATCTTATTGCCGAAAAAATCGCGGAAAGCGGATATCCTGCAATTGTGGGACCGTCTTTAGCGTCGAGAAACAAAAAAGAGGTGAGTCAGTCGGATTTTAAAACCGCAGGAATACTCAAAAAAACAGGTGTTACTGTGGCAATAACTACCGACCATCCTGTTTCAAGAATTCAGTATCTTCCCTTGTGTGCGGCATTGGCGGCAAAGGAAGGCTTAGGGGAATATGATGCACTTAAAGCAATTACAATAGACGCGGCAAAAATTTGCAGAGTTGACCATAGATTAGGAAGTCTTAAAGTGGGGAAGGATGCGGATTTTGTTATATTTGAAGGCAATCCCTTTGATATATTTTCCCGTGTTTTTGTAACGGTTATTGATGGTAAAATTGTATGGCAATAATTATTAAAATCTGTTGAAGACATTTATTTATTGTGATAAAATGTGTGGTATGATTTTAAGGCGATGCAGATAGGTGAACTTTTATGAAAAATGCTTTATATGTTGATACAATGATAGGTACTGTTGGTGACGGGCAAATGGAAAAATCCCACGGTGGAGGAAAAACTTACCCGGGTGCTTGTGTTCCGGGGGGGATGGTTCAGCTTTCCCCCGATACGGTAAGCGGTGGTGACAATGGCAGCGGATATAACTATTGCCATAATACCATTGAGGGTTTTAGTTTTAATCATATGAGCGGTATAGGTTGGTATGGTGATTTAGGCAATATTCAGATTATGCCTGTAACGGTAGATACGGACCTTCGTAGCGGAAGCAATGAAGAGCAGCCTTTCAATAAAGGTACGAGAGGTTGGAAATCCGAATTTTCTCACGAAAATGAAAAAACTCGTGCAGGGTATTATTCCGTTCTTTTGGAAAGATATAATGTTTTAGCAGAGGCAACTGTTTCTGAACACACAGGGATATTGAGATTTACATATCCGGAAAATGAAGAAAAAAAAGTCATAATCAATTTTTCAAGAAGAATTGGCGGAAAAGCAGATTTTCAGGAAGTTAATATAATAAATGACAGAAAAATTGATGGTCATATAAAATGCACTCCAAAAGGTGGAGGATTTGGTCACGGTCATGGCGGAATTTTTTATGATTTATATTTTGTTATGGAATTTTCTGAGCCTGTTATTGAAAAAAGATTCTTTTCAAACGAAGAATTTATAGAAGATAGCAAAGGCGAAGATATTGGTTTGTTTCTTGATTTTTCAAAAGAAATAAAAGAGCCTTTAACCGTAAAATGTGCTATTTCATATGTTGATATTGATGGTGCGAGAAAAAATTTCTCTGCAGAATGTGAAAACATTGATTTTGATACTATGGCAGAAAATGCTTTGCAGAAATGGGAAGATGTATTTTCTTGTATAAAGGTTTCGGGTACTGATGAAGTGGATTTGAAGCTTTTCTATACCTGCCTTTATCACGTTCTTTTAGACCCTCGTACAATGGCGGATGTTGATGGAAGATTTGTCATTAATTATGAAGTGTTTAAAGATTCTGATTATAAGCAAAGAACTGTGTTCAGCGGTTGGGATGTTTACAGAAGTGAATTTCCGCTTTTAAGTATTATTCGTCCTGATATGGTTCGAGATGATATTAATTCACTGCTTAAAATTGCAGAGATTAATAACTCATCATTTCCGCGATGGGAGCTTTTGGGTATAAATGCAGGTTGTATGGTAGGTGACCCGGGACTTATTGTTTTGGCAGATGCTTTTATAAAGGGTATAAAACCTTATAACACAGAAAAAGCATATGAAATATCAAAAGTATCAAGTATTTGTGCTAATGAACTTGTTGGAAAAGAGTTTAAATCCATAAGACCTGATTGCGAACAATACCTCCAAGAATGTTATGTTCCTGAAAAACTCAGTGATACCCTTGAATATTTGTTGGCAGATTATACTATGGCAAAATTTGCAGATGTTCTTGGTAAAACAGAGGATGCTAAGTTTTTTATGGATAGGGCTAATCGTTATAATGAAAACTATAACGAAGCATTACAGTTTATGGCACCGAGAAAAGCAAATGGTGAATTTGTATATGAAGAAGACAGATACGATGATGACGGAACTGTTGAAAGTAACATTTTTCAACAGTCATGGTTCGTGCCTTATGATGTGGTAGGCTTAAGTAAGCTTTTCGGTGAAGAAAGAACCATAGAGCTTCTTGAAGAATTCTTTGAAAGGGCAGATTTAAAAAGCCTTTGGAATGATGATTATAATCATTCAAATGAGCCTTGCCACAATATAACCCACTACTTTAGTATTTTAGGACTTCCCGAAAGAACACAATATTGGACGAGAAGAGTTCAGAAAGAAGCTTACCGCACAGGTGCTTACGGATTCTGCGGTAATGAGGATGTAGGACAGCTTTCAGCCTGGTATGTTCTTTCTGCATTGGGTTTTGCTCAGGTTTGCCCTGCAGATCCGAAATATTACATAAATACGCCTCTTTTTAAAGAGATTGAAATTAAATTAGATAAAGAATTTCATTCCTGCAAAATTTCAGATACTTTAAAAATAACTTGTGATAAAAATCCTTTGGAGTTTCCACTTATAAAATCCGTTAAATTTAACGGAGAAGAAGTTAAGGAATGCTTCTTGACCTATGAAGATCTAACATCGGGCGGAGAAATTATTTTTGAACTCAAGTGAGAAAATGAGCCAAAAAACAGGTGATTTAATTGAATGAAACAGTAATACAGTTTGGTGAGGGTAATTTCCTTCGTGGCTTTTTTGATTGGTTTTTAGATGGTTTAAATAAAAGCGGTCTTTATGATGGTAAAGCCGTTATAGTTCAGCCCCGTGCAGGCGGTAAGGTTGCACCTCTTAATGAGCAGGGTTGCAAATATAATCTTTATTTAAGAGGTGTTGAAAACGGACAAGTTAAAGAGGAGCATTCCTTTATTGAGTCTGTTTCAAGATGCATTGACCCCTATAAGAATTTTGAAGCTTATCTTGCTCTTGCAGATAATCCTGATTTCAGATTTATTGTTTCAAATACTACCGAAGCAGGAATTGAATTTGATGATTCTTGCAGGTTAAGTGATGCACCCTGCAAATCATTCCCCGGAAAGCTTACTCAGCTTCTTTACAGAAGATATAAAAAGGGTTTGAAAGGTTTTATTTTATTGCCTTGCGAATTGATTGATAACAATGGCGATGAGCTTAAAAAGTGTGTATTGAAATATGCAGAGTTTTGGGGTTTGGAAAAAGATTTTTTTGAGTGGATTGAAAAAAACAATATTTTTGCAAACACTCTTGTTGACAGAATTGTTACAGGCTATCCGATTGACGAGACTGCAGGTTTACACTCTGAGGATAAATATCTTGACACGGGTGAGCTTTTTCACCTTTGGGTTATTGACGGTGATTTTGAAAATGAATTGCCTCTAAAAAAAGCAGGTTATAATGTTGTTTGGACAAATGACGTTACTCCTTATAAAAAAATAAAAGTCAGAATTCTCAATGGTGCTCATACCTCTATGGTGGCAGGTGCACTTCTTTCAGGAGTTGAAGCTGTTGGAGAATGTATGGCAGATGAAACAGTCAGCGCATTTCTAAATAAAGCAGTAAATGAAGAGATTTTAAAAACCATCGGTGATAATGAAGAAAGCAGAAATTTTGCAAAAGCGGTTTTTGATAGATTTAAAAATCCATTTATCAAACATCAATTGCGGTCAATCGCCCTTAATTCTGTAAGCAAGTTTTCTGTTAGAGTTCTTCCCACTATTCTGGAATATAAAGAGAAAAATGGTGGTTATCCCAAAAATCTTTCAATGTCTTTGGCATATTTGATTTATTTTTATAAAAATGATGCGCCAAATGATGCAGAGGATGTTATCTTGAAAATGAAAAACAAGTCAATTGCAGATATTCTCGAAGATGATTCTCTTTGGGGAACAGATATTTCCAATATGCTTGAAATTGTGACACTTTGTTATGAAAAAATCGAAAAACTTGGTGCAAAAGGTGCGATGAAATGGATAGTTTCAGAATAAATGAAAAGGACAATGTTTGCGTTGACCTGAAATCAGGACACAAAATTGCCCTGAAAGACATTTCAAAAGGCGAGGATATAATTAAATACGGTTTTTCTATCGGCATTGCAACAGATCATATCGAGCTTGGTGCAAAAGTACATACAGATAATATGAAAACCAAACTGGATGACATTCTTGACTACGAATACACTCCTGATTATAAAGAATTGATATCAACAGCACCCTTTGAAATTGATGCATTTGTCAGAAAAAATGGCGAAATAGGAATAAGAAATGATATATGGATTATTCCGACTGTTGGATGCGTTAATAGCATTGGTAAAGCCTTAGCAGAAAAAACAGGTGCAATTTATTTTTCTCATCCCTATGGTTGCAGTCAGTTGGGTGACGATATGAAAATAACCCAACTTATTTTAAAGGGGCTTATAAAGCATTCCAATGCTGGTGGTGTACTTGTTCTCGGGTTAGGCTGCGAAAATAATAATATAGAAGAAATGAAGAAAAACCTTGGTGATTTTGACAAAGAAAGAATACGCTTCCTTTCAGTTCAGGATGTTGAAAATGAAATGGAAGATGGCATAAAAATCATTAAGGAATTAAAAGAAATTGCATCCAAGGATAAAAGAGAAAAAGTTTCTGCTAATTGCCTTAAAATCGGTCTTAAATGTGGCGGTTCGGATGGTTTTTCAGGAATTACTGCAAATGCGGTTGTAGGCAAGGTTACAGACAGGCTTTGTTCAATGGGCGCGACTACGGTTTTAACTGAGGTTCCTGAAATGTTTGGTGCAGAAAAACTGCTTTTTGAAAGATGCGTTAATGAAAACGTATTTAAAAAGAGCGTTTCTCTTATAAATAACTTTAAAACATATTTTAAAAATCACGGTCAACCTGTTTCGGAAAATCCCTCACCGGGAAACAAAGAGGGTGGTATAACTACTCTCGAAGAAAAATCCTTGGGTTGCGTTCAGAAAGGTGGAACAGCACCCGTTGTTGATGTTCTTGATTATGGTGATGTTCTCACAAAACAAGGCTTGAACCTTTTGAACGGACCCGGTAACGACATTGTTTCCATAACAAATCTTTCTGCTTGCGGTTGCCATATTATACTTTTTACAACCGGAAGAGGCACACCCTTAGGAAGTGCAGTTCCCACAATTAAAATTGCATCTAATGATGAGTTAGCAAAAAAGAAGCCTCATTGGATTGATTTTAATTCCTATGGTTTTGATACTGAGGGAAAAGCAGAAGAATTATTGGAATTTATAAAAGAGATTGCAAACGGCAAAGAAGCAAAAAATGAAATTAACGGTTGCCGTGAAATTGCAATATTTAAAGACGGAGTTACATTGTGATTATTGATGCACACGCTCATTTATAAAAAGCCTGAAAAATCAAGAATATGGTTGAATAATTTTGAAATTTTACCATAAATTATTTGTAGTGATACTGTTGACAAATAGTGATTTTTTGCTATAATGATGGTAGTCTGGAGAAATGTGAAAAGTATTTTTGCGGGCTTCGCGAAGACTCGGCTTTTGTGGAAAGTCTGTCAGGGAGAATGCGTCACCGTCTGAAAGGGCGTTTGAGATGAGTAGTAAGCTTGGGAACACTTCGTCAGAAATCAAAACAGAATATTAAAAGAGGATACGCTTTTGCGTGTCAATGCGGGTGGCACCGCGGGTAATAGTTTACTCGTCCCGGGAATATTTTTATATTCCCTGGGACTTTTTTGTTTTTAGTTTTATTTTGTAATTTTATTTGGAGGTATACCAATATGTATAGAACGTTGTTTTGTAACGACATCTGTGACAAGCATATAGGTCAGACGGTTCAGCTTGCTGGATGGGTTGATGTTGTGCGTGACCACGGTGGCGTTATATTCGTTGACCTTCGTGACTACACAGGCGCTACTCAGGTAGTTATTCACAATGAGGAGCTTCTTAAAAACGTTAACCGTGAAACAGTTATTTCTGTCAGCGGTGTTGTTGAAAAGCGTGACCCCGAAACAGTAAACACCAAAATTGATACAGGCTATGTTGAATTAGTTGCAGACAGCTTACAGGTTTTGGGTAAAAGCCAGAATATGCTTCCCTTTGATGTGAGAGCATCAAGGCAGAGTAAGGATGAATTACGCCTTAAATATCGTTATCTTGACCTTCGTAACCCCAAGAACCATGATAACCTTGTTATGCGTTCCAAAATTATCCGTCATTTAAGAAACAAAATGGAGGAAAAGGATTTCCTTGATATGCAGACTCCTATTCTTACTGCATCATCTCCCGAGGGTGCTCGTGACTTCCTTGTTCCCAGCCGTAAGCATCCCGGTAAATTCTATGCTTTACCTCAGGCACCTCAGCAGTTCAAGCAGTTGCTTATGGTTTCAGGATTTGACAGATATTTCCAGGTTGCACCCTGCTTCCGTGATGAAGATGCTCGTGCAGACCGTTCACCCGGTGAATTCTATCAGTTAGACTTTGAAATGGCTTTCGCTACTCAGGAAGAGGTTCTCGATGTTTGCGAGGATGTTATTTATGATACATTCACAACCTTCTCCGATAAAAAGGTAACTCCTAAGCCATTCCGCCGTATTACTTATGCAGATGCTATGATGTACTACGGTTCAGATAAGCCTGATTTAAGAAACCCCTTGATTATCTGCGATTTGACAGATTTCTTTGCAGGCGTTAATTTCCCTGCATTCAGAGGCAGACCTGTTCGCGGTATTGTTGCTGATTGTAGCGGTAAATCAAATAAATTCTTTGAAAACTCTCTTAAGTTTGCAACATCCGATGCAGTTGGCTTAGGCGGTTTAGGTTATATCACACTTAAGGACAATGTTTTCTTAGGACCTATTGCTAAATTCCTCAGCGAAGAGCAGAAGGAAGAAATAAAAGCTCTTACAAATGTTAAAGAGGGCGAAACACTTTTCTTCATCTGTGACGATAAGAAAAATGATACTGAGAAAAAAGCAGGTATGATTCGCGAATGGTTGGCAAAGAAAGACCAGTTGGATTTAATCCGCGACGATGCTTTTGAATTCTGCTTTGTTGTTGACTTCCCTATGTATGAGGTTGATGAAGAAACAGGGGAAATGATTTTCACTCACAACCCCTTCTCAATGCCTCAGGGCGGTATGGATTCTCTTCTCAATAAAGAACCAACAGAGGTTCTTGCTTATCAGTATGACCTTGTTTGTAATGGTATTGAGTTGGCTTCAGGTGCAGTTCGTAACCACGATATTGACATTATGAAGAAAGCATTTGAAATTGCAGGTTATGATGAAGCAGAATTGAAGAAACGTTTTAATGCTTTGTATACTGCATTCCAGTATGGTGCACCACCTCATGCAGGTATGGCACCCGGTATTGACCGTATGGTTATGCTTCTTACTGATGAAGAGAAAATTCTTGATGTTATTGCATTCCCCTTAAACGGTAATGCTCAGGACTTATTACTTGGTGCTCCCGGCGATGTTACAAACCAGCAGCTTGAAGATGTTCATCTTCTTGGTAACGGTAGCGCACTTGCTCAGCGTTCTGCTTCCGCAGGCTCTGCAGGTAAGCAGTCTCAGGGTAAACGCTCAACCTTCTCAAATGCTCAGCAACTCAATCAGCTTTCTCTTACTGACGAGGAAGAAACAATTATGCAGAGCATTTTCACCGCAATGAATGAAAAAGAAGCAATGCTTAAAGATTGCGATACCGAAAATGTTGAAGAAATGGTACACGTTATGCCGATGACAAATGTTTTGCGTGAAGATGTCCGTAAGCAGAATTTCTCAAGAGAAAGCTTGCTTGAAGGCGCTCCCGAGCGTAGCGACGATAGTTGGCAAGTTCCAAGATTAGTAAAGTGAGGTGTGTAGAATGAAATATTATGCAACTAAGATTTGCGATAACGGAACAATTGCAGTAGATGATACTCTTCTTGTAAAAGATGCTCTTGCAACTGCGGGTTCTCGTATTCTTGAAGGCTTCAAGTCTCTTTTCAGCGCAGAAGCAGTTGTTCGCCTTGAAGAAAAGGGCTATGCAGTTTCAGGCAAGGCTCATACAGGCGAATTTGGTTTAGACCTTGTTGGCGAATTTTCATATTACGCTCCTCAGGAAGAAAAGCTTGAAGGCGCGGCTGCAGCATTAGTTAAAAATGGTGATGTTAAAGCAGCTCTCGGCGTTGATATGAACGGCTCAACAAGACGAGCCGCAGCACTTGCTGGTGTGGATTTCCTTAAACCCACCTATGGTACAGTTTCCCGTTATGGTGTTATTTCCTGTGCCGCTTCAGGTGAGCAGGTTGGCGTTTATGCACCCGATGCAGAAGGCGTAAAAGAAATTATCAGTGTTATCGCAGGTCACGATGATAAAGACGGCACAAGCTTACCTCAAAAAGAATATGAATATTCAACTGATATTGCCGTAGCAGGTAAGAAGGTTTGCATCGTTAAAGAACTGGTGGAAAAAGCAGATGATGCTATAAAAGCAAATGTGAATAAATATGCAGATGCACTCAAAGCAAACGGTGTTACAGTTGAAGAAATCTCCTGGGATTATTTTGATTTGGCTAATACTGCATGGCAGATTCTTATGTGCGCAGAAACCTGCAACAACGTTTCCCGTTATGACGGTGTTAAATACGGTCATCGTGCAGAACAGTACAGAAACATTGACGAATTATATGTAAAATCCAGAACAGAGGGCTTTAACTTCCTTACAAAAGCAGTTATTCTTTACGGCTCTGATGTTTTATCAAAAAATCGTTATAAGGATTGCTATGATAAATCCTTGAGAGTAAGAAGAGTTGTTGCGGATGCAACTAAAGAGCTTCTCGAGAAATATGATGCAATTCTTGCTCCCGTTTGCAGTAAGACTGAATATACTGCTTACGATATCAAAGATGCTTTCACAAAGGTTTTTGAAGAAAGTGTATTTACAGCTCTTCCCAACCTTATCGGTACACCTGCTCTTGTCAGTGGTGGTGTTCAGCTTATGGGTAAGCATTTTAGTGAAAGTGTACTTCTCAGTCTTGCAAGCAGTGTTGAAAGGAAAGGTGAATGAATATGAATTACGAAATCGTCATCGGCCTTGAAACTCATGTGGAATTAAGCACCGAATCAAAAATATTCTGTTCCTGTGGCGGACATTCTGCGGCAAATGAACCTAACGACTGTGTTTGCCCTGCTTGTAGCGGTATGCCCGGTATGTTGCCCGTAATGAACAAAAAGGTTATTGAATTGGCAGTTACTGCAGGTCTTATGCTCAACTGTGAAATCAGCCGTTACACAACCTTTGATAAGAAAAATTATTACTATCCTGATTTGCCCTGTGCATATCAGATTACACAGCTCAATCACCCCATTTGTACAAATGGCTGCGTTCCGATTAAAACTTCTGCAGGTACTCGCGATATCCGCATTAAGCAGATTCATATGGAAGAAGATGCAGGTAAACTCGTTCACGGCGGTAATTCATCCTTCGTTGACTTTAACCGTACCAGTGTTCCCCTTATTGAAATTGTTACTCAGCCCGATTTCCGCAGTGCAGAAGAGGTTATTGTTTACCTTAATAAGCTTAAATCTATGTTCCGTTCGGGTGGTATTTCTGAATGTGAAGAAGGCGCAATGCGTTGCGATGTTAATATTTCTGTTCGCCCTGAGGGTAGCGAAGAATTCGGTGTGCGTACAGAAATCAAGAATATGAGCTCCTTTGAAGCAATTGAAAGAGCAATTCGTTATGAAGCACAGCGTCATATGGATGCTCTTGAATATGAAACAGAAGAGCTTGTTCAGGAAACAAGACGTTTTGATGATGTAAGCGGCAAAACTATGGCAATGCGTAATAAGGAAACTGAAGCTGATTATCGTTATTTCCCTGATGCAAACCTTATGCCCATTATCATTGATGATGAATGGCTTGAAGAAATCAAGGCTAAAAAACCTGCCGCAGTTGACGAAAAAGCAGAGGAATACAGAGAAGCAGGTATTTCCGATAAGGAAATTGCAATGCTCCTTTCTAACCACAAGCTTATGGCTCTTCTCGATGATACAGTGGCTACCGGTTGTAACGCAAAGGATACTGCAAGCTGGATTCTCACAGACTGTGCAGGTATTCTTCGTAAGGATGGCAAAACTCTTAACGAGCTTGAGGTTACTGCCCAAACACTTTCAACTATCATCAAGATGGTTGATAGCGGTAAAATCAATCGTAATGCAGGTAAGAAAATTCTTATTGCGGTTGTTGAAGATAATGTTGATCCCGTTGCTTACTGCAAGGAACAAGGTCTTGATAAGAAATTTGATTCTTCTGCAATTGAAAGCGTAATTGATAAGGTTATCAGCGAAAATCCCAAAGCCGTTGAAGATTATAACAACGGTAAAGTTAAAGCTGCTCAGGCACTCTTTGGTGCTTGTATGAAAGAGCTTCGTGGTGCAGGTGACCCTGCAGTTATCAAAGAACTCTTCGAGAAAAAACTTACTAAATAAAACAAAAACGGAACCGAAATCGGTTCCGTTTCTTTATAGCTTATTTTTCGAAAAATTCAAAATTGATATTTGTATTTATAAATTTTTCAATATCTTTTTTATCTTTAAAAACAGAATATGCTAAAACAAGCTTTGCATAGGCAGTTTCATTGGTGCAACCATAAAGGAATCGGATTTTATTTGATTTATGAGAGTCGATAACTCTCACAGTATCATAAATCTCGCCTGAATTTTTTGACGGGGAAAGATAAATGTCTATATCAGGATTTTCTTTCTCGCACAAATCAATTAATTGTAACACAGAGTTTTCATAAGGCTCTGAACAAGCTGTTCCCGAATGATATGTCCCGTGAAGAATTGCAGAAAATTTACTGTAATTAAATGAATTATAATCAAGCCCAACATAAGGTGTTATCATCAAAACACAGTTTTTCAAATGCCAATCATCATATATATTTATAAATGGTGACTTTTCTTTTTGATGATATCTGTCATTAATTTCCTTTAAGGTTTTATCAGAAATTTCTGTTATATCAATTGTACCTTTGCTGAAAAAATCTTCTGAATAGTTTGCACATTGTTTTAGTCTTGAACCCAAATGAAGATACATTCTGCCATCGGAAATGTTCTTATAGGTTGCATATACATTGGGGTCAATACCTTTGCAGATAAGCTCAACAGCATATCTGAAATTGTCGTTCCCGTTTGCTCTTTTGGAATCGAGACGAGCATTGCTTGAAACGAAAAATACGGGGATATCTGTATTTGCAAGAATTAAAGAGAAAAGGGCAGTTGAAAAAGCAAGAGTATCTGTTCCGTGAGCGAAAATAACGCCATCAAAATTATCGGAATTTATATATTTTTTGTAAGTATCAAGCATTAAATTCCAATTAGGAATTGACATATTTTCACTTAATATAAAGAGATTTTCAGTTACTTTTATTTCAACTTTGTCTTTAAAAAGCGAGTCGGAACTTTTGAATTTTTCAACAAGCTTCACTCCTGCACCTTCGGAAATTGATAATGTTCCGTGCTCATTAAGAGCGGTGCAGATTGTTCCGCCCACAAGTATCAAAAGAATTTTTTTCATTTTTTCATCGCCTTCAATGACTATATGTATTCTTTCGTCCTGTTACCAAATGGCAGAAAACTCTTCCTGTTTTGGTATAAAATCTTTGAGGAATACCTTTGATTGTAACGCTTTTAGCGGTTTTATAATCAAAGTCTGTTCCTTCTTTTTTGATTTTCTTCAGATCCTTAAAAGAGAACATTTTATACCAACGCTCAACTCTGCTTGTGTATTTTGATGTGTCTTTTTCGTCAACTTCAAGAATACGATAGCCATACTGAGAAGAAAAGCGGTCATCATTATAACGAGTGCTTAAAGAATTACCAATATCAATTCCGTCAAGTTTAACTGCGAAAGCATTTGTATGGTCGTGACCGCTGAAAATGCCGAGAACATCGCCTTTTTCAACCATTGCTTCAAACTGACCATAGTTATGGTAGCCACTGCAGGGAGTTTCGTTAAGTGTTCCGAAATTCTTGAAATTCGGGTCAAACATATAGAAATCATTTTTATTATACATATGTGCGAAGGAATAAAGCTTTCTTCTGTTTACCTTTTTGAGCGCTCTGTAAATATCTTCAACAATCATATGCTGGAACGCGAGCGAGTAAACCTTTTCACCGTTGTTTTCTTTTGTGATTTCATCACTTTTATTTTTATACCATTCTACCTGAGGCGCAAGAACACAGCCGTAGTGACCTTCATCGTCATAATCATTTGAGTCGAAAACCCAAAGATTGAATTTGATTTTATTACCATCAGAAGAAAGCACAGGCACATTATATGTTGCACAGTCAGGTAAATATTTATACTCTCTGCTTATGGAGCAGGAAAAGGAATTATAATATTCCATAAGCTCTTCTCTTGTCATTGCACCTCTTTCGGAATCGTGGTTTCCGAAAGTTATTGCAACGGGAATGTTTAAGCTTTCAAAAACGTTCATAAGCTTATCAATGTGATTTTTTGTTTTGTTGGGGTCATCCTCGTTATCAACATTATCGCCTGTGATTACAGCAATATCAGGACATTCTTTTCTACAAGCTTCATTTATGAGCCAAACGGACATATCAATATTACCATCATCAAGATGGGTGTCAGTAATGTGCATTATTTTAAGTTTTCCGTTTTTGAATTTTAATTCTGCCATTTTTACATCTGCTCCAATATATATTGCTTAATATCTTCTAATTTGCTTTTCTGCCACTCGCCACTTTCAGCTTTTTCTGCTAAAGGACAAAGAATAAAGAAATCAAGAGTTTCACCGGGCACTCTGCCTGTGCGAAGCTCTTCTGAAAAATGCTCTTTCCATTTTTCTTCCGTTGCATTTTTAAAATCTTCGGGCTTAAGGTAGGTCATTTGTCGCTTCGTCGCCTCAATATGCATTTTTGCAGAAAGGGGAGAAAGTAAGTTGAAATCCTCTTCCTGCACATCAACAAAAATCCTTGGTAATTCGTCTTTTACAACTCTTTCTTCACCACGAACAATTCTCAAACCCATAGGCTCATAAGAAAATTCATTTTCTGTGAAATTGAGTTTTACAATAAGACCAAGCTCCGTATTGAACTGCGAACGCTGATAGTCTGTGTCAAAAATGAAATTGCCGAGAGAATAAAATATAATCTTATCGCCAACAGTTTCGTAGTTCATTGGCACGTGAGGATGATGCCCAACAACAATATCTGCGCCCATTTCAAGATATTTGTGATAACGTTCTCTTGTATAGGGCGAGGGGAGAGGCGTGAACTCTTCGCCGGCATGAGCAACAACAATGCACCAACGGCAGTTTGATTTTATTTCGTTTATAGTGTTCTGAATAGCATCCAAATCGCTCCAGCTATAGCAACCGGGCTTGTCAACATCTGCTTTTCTGCAGGCACGCTGATAACCAACACCAAAAAGACCAATACCGCCTGCCTCGTCAATGATAACGGGCCTTCTTGCTTCATCAATATTCATTCCTGCACCGATAGTCTGTGCACCGAATTTTTCTGCTTCTTTAAGGGTGCTTTCGATACCATAGGGTCCTGCATCCATAATATGATTGTTGCATATATTCCATATATCAGCATTCATTTTTTTCAGAACCTTTACGGCTTTGGGGTCAATAGTATGGAGCAACTGCTGAACACCACTTTGGGTAGTATTCTGCTCTGCATTGGCAATAGGACCTTCTATGTTGGGAATAACGTGGTCGGCACTATTAAGAAAATCAAGAATTTCCTTTGAAATCAGTTCTTCATCATCCCATTTGCCATAAAAATAACGGTCGAAGCCTATATCGCCTGTGAAAACCAACGATGTTTTTTCTTTCATAAATTAATCACCAAAAAGTAATTTGTATAAAGTCGGTTGAACATTGAATTCTTCCATTGCGGATTTTACTTCTCTGAGTGCTTTCTCTTTAACTGCTTTAGGATTTGAGTTTTTGAGAACTGCACGGATTAGAATGTTTTTAGGTGTGTGGTCAAAATCAATGAACTCTAAAAGCTGAGTTTTATAACCGCAGTATTCAAGAAGATTTCCTCTTATACTGTCTGTAAGAAGAGCTGAAAACCGCTCTTGAATTATGCCGTAGCGGGTTAAAACTGAAAGATTTTCCGTTTTAATCTGCTTATTTAATTCGTGCTGACAGCAAGGTACGGAGAAAATCATTTTTGCTCCCCAGTTAATTGCATTATAAAGGGCAAAATCTGTTGCGGTGTCACAAGCGTGGAGAGTGATAACCATATCAACATCAAAAGGGCATTTATAACCGTTAATATCTCCAAGCTCAAAATGAAGGTTTTTGTAACCATATTTTTCGGCTGCTTTGTTGCATTTTTCAATAACATCCCTTTTTAAGTCCAAGCCGATTATATTGGTTTCGATTTTTTTGATTTCAGTAAGGTAATAGTAAACAATAAAGGTTAAATATGATTTACCGCAACCGAAGTCAATAATGTTGAGTTTTTTTAAATCCTGCTGACGAACACCGTCATCAATTATTTCAATAAGGCGGTTAATCTGCTTGTATTTATCATACATTGAATTAACAACCTTGCCCTCTTTTGTAAAGATACCCATATCAACAAGAGGCTCAATAACCTGCCCCTCTGGAAGAAGATACTGCTTTTGCCGATTATGTTGTACGGGTGCAACGGGAGTTCCATTATCTGTGTTTCTTGTTTTATAAAAAAGCTTTTCGTTTTTTGATGTTATATAAAATTCTTTATCGTTTCCCCAGGCATTGAACTGAAGAAAATCATTTTCCATAAGCTCAGATGCACGATTTGCTACTTCATAAAATTGAACATTTTCGTGAAAAACCTGCTTTTCGGTATGCTTTGCAATCTGAAAAAATTTAGGCATTCTGCTTATGGTGATTTTTTTATATTCACCCTGCTTTGAAACGGGTTTACTGATAACTGCTTTTTTTATTTCGTTTTCGAATATTTTAGTTATAATTTCATTTAACTCTGACATAAATCGTCCTCCGAAGTGTCAGTTAGTAAGTGATATTGTTTCTCCTGCAGAAAGTTCTGCTTTAAGGCAGTTGTTATCTATTACAAAGGCTTTATCTGCTTTAAGATTTTTTGTTTTTTCGTTTAATTTGATTCTTAATGTAGTATTGTCTGAAGCGGTAACGTTTGCATTTTTGAGTACACCATCGCTCCATTCAATATCGAATGTAAGGTTACCCCTTGCTTTAATACCCTTGATTGAGCCATTATCCCATTCATCTGGTAACGCAGGTAAAAGCTCAGAAATTCTTTCGTCTAAAGAACCCTCGTGGCTTTGTAAAAGCATTTCTGTTATACCTGCAATACCGCCAAAGTTTCCGTCAATCTGAAAAGGAGGATGAATGTCAAAGAGGTTATTTGCGGTACATTTTTTAAGAAGATATTTAAGATGCTCGTAAGCGTTGTTGCCGTCTTTAAGGCGGGTGTAGAAGCATATTGTCCAGGCTCTTGACCAACCTGTTGAGCCACCACCGTTTTCAATTCTTCTTTTTATTGTTCTTTTTGCAGCCTCGTATATTTCAGGATCGCTTTCATTAATCTGGTCAGCAGGGTAAAGACCGAAAAGGTGGGAAATATGACGATGACCGGGTTCGGTTTCCTCATAATCCTTAATCCACTCACGGATTGTTCCGTAACGCTGGCTTATTTCCATTGGAGGAAGCTTTTCAAGAACTGCAAAAAGAGTTTTTGAAAATTCCTCGTCAATGCCTAAGACCTTGCAAGCGTGAGCAGTACGGGTGAAAAGAGCATAGATAATCTGGTAATCTATTGTTGCACCCTCGGTGAACATACTCTCTTGCTTTTGACCGTTTGCATCTATGAAATAGTATTCATTTTCGGGAGAGTTTGAGGGTGAGGTAATAAGCTGTCCATTTTCGTTTTCTGTTAAATAATCCTGAACAAATTCGCAAGAGCCCTTTAAAATAGGATAAATTTCTTCAAGATATTCTTTAGAGCTTGTGTATTCATAATGCTCCCAGAGATTAAGGCAAAGCCAAGGACCTGCCATTGGGAAAAAACCGCAGTCAACACTATCGTGAACACCTGTTCTGCCGAAAGCATCGGTAGTGTGATTAACAACCCAGCCTCTTGCACCAAAAAGCTCTTTTGCAGTTTCTGAACCGAAAATGCTAATCATTTTCATAAAATTAATAAATGGTGCAGTTGTTCTTGAAAGATTGGCATTTTCTGCAGGCCAATAGTTCATCTGAAGATTAATGTTGGTGTGAAAATCACTACCCCAGGGTGGATTGAAATCGTGACACCAGATACCCTGCAGGTTAGCAGGAAGACGAGCGTTTTTACCGGAGCTTTCAATTAAAAGGTATCTGCCGAAATTATAATAAAGAGAGAATAAATCGGGGTCATATTCATCCCATTTCAGCTCTTTGAGTCTCTGATTTGTAGGAAGAGAGCTGAATTCACTTTCGGGAAGTGTAAATTCAACATTGCTGAACCATTCTTTATGGGCTGAAATATGCTTTTCTTTTATTTCTTTATAATCTGCGTTATAAAGCTTATCAATAGTGTTGTTTAATTTAGCTTTGAAATCAATTGTTTCGTCAATATCGAATTTATCTGCATCGTAATTGGTTTCAAACGCTGAGTAGATTATAAGATATGTTGCATCTGCAACGGTTATTGTGCTGTGGTCGGTTGAAAGCTCTCCGTTGGTTTTGATTCGAAGCTTTGCACCAAAGCTCATACCTTCTCCACCCTTACCGTAATAGTGATGGGTGCGGTAGGTAACTCGTCCGTTCATAATGATTGTATCGAAATCTGTGCAGGAGCTGTAAGCGTCCTGCTTTCTTTTTATGCTTACATTACAAGAGAAAGGCTTTCCGTCAGTTTCAACCTTATAAACAAAGCCGTCAAAATCTTCACTTATAAAGCATTCGCTTTTATAATTAACCTTGCTTTTTGTCCAGGAAATTCGGCAAACAGCCTCGCTTAACTCCAATTCCTTGCGATAATTTGAATAGGGCGACTTATCGAGAAAGTCGACAAAAATTTCTCCGAAGCTTTCATAGGAACGAACAACGGGCGGATCGGATAAAAAGGTTTCTCTTGCAAGCTGAGCAGCCTCTTTTAATTTCTCTTCGTGAAGTAAACGACGGATTTCGAAAAGTGCTTCGGGAGAAGTATGGTAGTTTTCTTTGATTTGTCTGCCACTCCAGAGAGATTCTTCGTTTATTTCAATCTGCTCGCAGTCAGGATTGCCATATTGCATAGCACCCACTCTGCCGTTACCTAAAGGCAACGCCCACATCCAGTCATTTATAAATTCATCATACCAAAGCTTTGTTGACATATTTTCACAACCTAATTACATAATTACATTATATTATAACAATAACTTTGATACATTTCAATACATCTTTGTTGACAGTTTCTGTTTGCGGAATTATAATTGGGTTATTGAAGTGTGTTTTCTCTTATGAGGAGGTAATATAATGGAAATTAAAGGAACCAACGGCTTAGCTTCAAAGGCCAAGGGCTTGATTTCTAATGTTAAGGAATTTTGGCACGAGCCTGCCAAGGGGAATTACATTCCTTACAAGGAGGTTGTAAGCATCAGTGGTGCAGGCTTCGGCGTTTATTGGACAACTTTGCTTGCATCTGCTATAGGGCTTGATGCATCAAACTTCCTTGTGGGTGCAAGTATCGGCTTAAAGCCTGTGGATTTGTCTGTTATGCTTATAGTTGCAAATCTTGTGGGGATTCCAATCGGTATTTTCCGTAGCTGGTATTATGATAATCATAAATTAGAGGGTGGCAAATTCCTGCCCTTTATCAAAAAAACAGGACTTCCTATTGTTCTTATAACAACAGCTTTTGTATGGCTTCCCTATGAAAATATGGAATATATCACAAAAGCTGTGGTTGTTTGGTTTATGTATATGCTTCTCAATATCTTCCTCTGTTTTTATAATGAAAGCTATATATATTTTCAGCAGATTATAACCCCTAATGCTCAGGAAAGAGCAAATGTTATGAGCATTTCTCAGGTGGTTTATTCTCTTGCTCCGACAATATCCGGTTTTGCTGTTCCTACTATTGCAGGTCTTACCTGGGGCCTTAATAATATCTGGACTTATAGAATTATACATCCTATTTTTTCTGTTGTTGGTTTGATAATATCAACAATTTTCTTCCGTAAGGTTAAGGAAAGGCTTATTCTTCCTAAAAAGAAGCCCGAGCCCGTGAGAATGCTTGATGCAATCCGTGAGGTTGCAAAGAATAAATATTATTGGATTATTCAGTCAGCGAATTGGGTTGTATTTCTTGAATCAGGCTATGGTGTTGTTCTTGGTTGGTCTTTTGTTTACGGTTACGGTGGTGAACATCAGGCAATGCTTGGCACTGTAAATACAATTATCGGTAATGCGGCGTTATGGTCTATGCTTCTTTGCCCTCTTGCTATCAAGAAAATGGGCAAAAGAAACCTTTTGATTACCGCAAACACCATTAATATTTGTATTCTTACAGCTCTTTATTTTTCATACAGGAATTTAATTTTGCTTTGCGTTCTCTGGTATATAAACAATTTTGTTAATACCTTCTGGAACATTGTTCAGCACAATATCAATGCAGATATGAGGGACTATCACCAATGGAAAACAGGAGTTCGTGTTGACGGGCTTTTCGGTCCTCTTGGAATGATAGGCACATTTATAGGCTTCTTTACAGGGTTAGTATATCCTTCAATTTATGAAAAAATGGGCTTACTTGATGATTATAATGTTCTCTATGACGATAATATGAGAAATAATCTCTTTGAAGTGCTTATTATATGCTCTGCAGTTGGTGCATTATTAAATCTTATTCCGTTCTGCTTCTATGATTTGACGGAGAATAAGCATAGAGCTTATGTTGATGTTCTTAAAATAAGAGCGATGTTTGAAAACCATTCCTTAGGCTTGCTTGAGGATAACGAGCTTCAGGATGCTATGGAAATTTTAGTAGAAGCAAAGGAACTTTCAGGACAGGAGAAAACCTCATTAAACAAAACCTTGAGCAAAGCCGATAAAAAAGAAATTAAAGAAAGAAATGCCACTATTGAAAGAGCCGCAATAATAATGCGGGACCTTAACAAGTTTTCAACTCCTGCGGGTAAAGCAAGGATAGGACAGGCTCAAATCGATGTTTCAAAGGGTGCTGTTTATTTCTATGAAAATGCTCTTGATGAGTTGAAAAAGGCAAAGGCATTACCTAAAAATTCAGCTGATGAAAAAGAAATTCGCTCCGATGCCATTAAAAATGCAAGAACCAAAAAGCGTGCTTCAGCTCTCATAAATAAATATGGAGCAGAAAATATAAAAGCTCTTGATAAAGCAGTTAAAGAGGAAATTATGAATAGGGAAGCAAACAGCTTTTTTGACAGCATAATAATCAGAAAAGACCTTAAAGCGTATCTTAAAGCCGAATCTGTTTATTCACAGGCAACAAAGCCCTATACAGATGCAAAAAATCTTTTAGAGCAGGCGGAAAATTATACTCATTATGATGAGCTTGAGGAAAGATATTTTCAGTTATGTAACATGAGATAAAGAAAAGTCGTTCAGGAAAATGAAAACCTGAACGACTTTTTTTATATTGCTTTATTTTTCGCAATAATTGAGGTTTTGCCATCAAAGGAAAGTGAAGAGCCGTCAAGAGCTGTAACAATTCCGCCTGCCTCTTCAACAATGAGCTTTCCTGCAGCAAAATCCCATGGAGATGTCTGCAATTCAAAATAGAGCTCTGCTCTGCCACAAGCAACCCAACATAAATCCAACGCAGCAGAACCGCTTCTTCTTATATCTAAAGCCTTGTAGAAAAATTCAGAAAGTATTTCTATGGTTTTAGGGAAAAGGCTTTTGTCATAGGGTGATGAACCGAAAAGAACAAGACCATTATCGATGGTTCTGTCAGAAACGCTTATTCTTTTATCGTTGCAAAAAGCACCCTGCTCCTTTATTGCATGAAAAGCTTCATCAAGATAGGGGTTATAAACAACGCCTGCAACCACTTCTTTGCCTTTTAACAAGGCAACGGATATTGCACTATGATGATAATCCTTGATGAAATTTGTTGTGCCGTCAATAGGGTCAACAATAAAAGCATAGCCATCGTCAGTTAATTCATCATTTGAACCCTCTTCACCAATAAATTTTGCTTCAGGTAAAAGCTTTTTTAAGCCGATTTCAAGCTGAGTCTGAATATTCTTATCATATTCAGTAACCAAATCGGCAACACCCGATTTTATATCAATTGCCATTTTTTCTCTGTCTGCGTCAAGAACTACCTTTCCGCATTCCTTGACAAGAGAACAAATTCCGTTTATTAAGTCTGTCAAATAAATCACCAACAATTTTAGTTTTTTATGTTGTTATTATATCAATTCTTTTTTTTCTTTGCAACAATCAAATTGATTAACTTTGTGATATTAAATCCTTATCAAGCTAAGTTTGTTAAAAATTCGCCATTTTTTGTGAAAAGAGTATTGCAATTGTTTCGCACTTGTGCTAAAATCAATTAAAACAACTTTAGTATAAGTGCTAAAAGAAAGGCTTGGGTGGTGGATTTTGTGTCATTTAAAAAATCAAGCATAACAAAGCATGAAATATTAAAAACAGCGATTCAATTGTTTTTTGAGAAAGGATATTCGGCAGTAAGTCCCAATGTGATAGCGAAGAATCTTGATATCAGTACAGGTAATCTTACCTATTATTACCCAACTAAAGAACACTTGTTGGCTGTGCTTGTTGATGACCTTTGTAAGTTTCAATGGAAGCTTATTGAAGCGGAGGCAGAAGACGGAATAAGCTCTGTTATGGCAATCTGCCTTGAACTTATGACAATGGCATCAGCTTGCGATAGTAATCCAGTTGCAAAGGATTTTTTTGTTTCGGCATACCAAAGTCCTCTGACACTTAAGATTATTCGCGAAAACGATACTGAAAGGTCAAAAGAGGTCTATAAGGATTATTGCAAGGACTGGACTGATGAACAGTTTTCAGAAGCAGAAATTCTTGTTTCAGGAATAGAATATGGAACTCTTATGTCCCTTGGTGAGAATATTTCACTCGAAACAAGAATATCAGGTGCTCTTGATAAAATACTTATTATTTATGGTGTTCCCGAAGATTTGCGTAAAATGAAAATCAATAAAGCATTAAGCTATGATTATAAAAATATCGGCGAAAGAATATTTAAAGAGTTTTTTGAATATGTTAATAAAACGAATGAGGAGATTTTTGAAAACAGTTAAAATTTTATAAAATATATAGTTTAAAAAGGAGTTATGTTCAATGAAAAAATTTATCAGCATTTTACTTGTGGCGGTAATGCTTTTGTCAGTTGTAAGTATAACCGTTTCTGCAGAAGCTTATGAAACAGTTATTATTTACACAAACGATATACATTGTGCAATTGAGGATTATCCCGTTCTTGCCGCATACAGAGCGGAGCTTATAGCTCAGGGAAAGAATGTTGTAACTGTTGATGCAGGTGACGCAATACAAGGCGAGGTTATAGGTTCTATGACTAAGGGCGAAGCTGTTGTTGATATTATGAATGCTGTTGGCTACGACTATGCCGTACCCGGTAACCACGAGTTTGATTATGGTATGGAGCAATTTCTTGACCTTGCACAGAATAAAGCAGATTATGATTATATAAGCTCAAACTTTTATTACCTTTCTGACATTTCATCCGTATTTGCTCCGTATAAAATAGAAGATTTTGGCGATTATCAGGTTGCTTTTATCGGCATTTCAACCCCTGAAACTACCACAAAAGCATCCCCGGAATATTTTAAGGATGAAAATGGTAATTTTATTTATGGTTTCCCTGTATATCCCGAAGCAATGACAAATGAGATACTTTATGAAAATGTTCAGGGAAGTGTTGATAAAGCAATTGACGATGGTGCCGATATTATTGTTGCTGTAGGACATACAGGCATTTTGGAAACTACCGATGGTTGGAAATCCACTGACATTATTGCCAATACAAGCGGTATTGATTACTATATTGACGCTCATTCTCATGAAACAATTGAAAGTGCTGTTTATAAAAATGAAAAAAACGAAGATGTAGTGCTTTCTTCAACCGGTACGAAATTTGCAAATTTCGGTGTATTGACAATAAGCGGAAACGATGCTGATTTTGAACTCGTTAACCCTGACAATGTTGATGTTAAAGCATTGTCTGTTGATGCAAAATTTGCATATAATTCGGTTAAAGATAAGGTTGACGGATATAATGAAGATATAGCATACCTTTATGAAGAAATCGGCACCTCTGAAGCACATCTTATCGCGTATGATTCCGACAGAACCTGGGCAGTGCGAAAGAGAGAAACTAACGCAGGCGATTTTGTTGCCGATGCTTATCGTTCTGTAACAGGTGCGGATGTTGCAATAGCCAATGGTGGTGGTATCCGCGCAGAAATTGAAGTGGGAAATGTAACAAGAAAAATGCTTATGGATGTTAACGCATTCAATAATGATATGTGTGTTCTTGAGGTTACGGGACAACAGCTTATTGATGTGCTTGAGCATGGTGCTCGTAAATGTCCCGAATCAATAGGTAGCTTCTTTCAGGTTTCAGGTGTAACATTTGAATTGCATACTTATTTAGAAACGCCTGTTGTCACCGACCAGCTTGATAATTTTATCGGAATCGATGAAACTAAAGAACGTCGTGTTCAGAATGTACTTATAGACGGCAAGACCGTTGACCTTGATGAGAAATACACATTAGCGGGCAGTGCTTACGTGCTTCTTCAGGGCGGAGACGGACTCACAATGCTCGATAGTGCAAGAGTTATTCAACAAGAGGGTTTGCCCTGTGATTCTGAAATGCTTATAAAATATTTCAGCGAAACTCTTGATGGAAGAATAACCTCAGAGCAATATGGCAATCCTGATGGCGACGGCAGAATAAAAATTGTGGATTCACACGACCATTCATTTTCTGAGAGTGATGAGTGTACCTGTGGTGCGAAAAAAGCCGATTACAGTGGATATGATGAATCCTATGAGCGTTTCCAAAAAATAATGGATAACGACAATCTGAATGACGCTGCCATTGAATACGCAAGAGAAAAGCATACAGAAATGTTAAATGAGCATCTTGACGGAAAGTGGCTGAGGAACAACTATTCCGAAGAAGAACAGTATATTCTTGATGGACTTGAAGAAGATTTCAATGATATGTGCGATGCTCTTGAGGAAGGAATTGCAAACGGAACATTTATAAAACCCGATTATACGGATATTGAAGAAAAAATTGCAGAGTTTGAAAACACACATCCCGGTGAAGAATATACAGAAATTATTGCTGAGATGAAGGCGGATCTTGAGAAAATCAAAGCATCAAATCCTGAATCTGCTGCAGAAATTGAAGACGATATAGCTGAAATTGAAGAAAAAATAGATAATGCGGAAAATGGTTTCAACATTGCTAATCAATTCGAAATTATAGAGTTTATATTGAAAATAATAAGCTTCATTTTAGATCTTTTCTTTTAAAAAACCAAAATTCCCCCTGCAGATTAAGAGCTTAATATTCGTTGACAGTGGAATGCGGATATGATAAACTCACGCTGAAAGGCAACGATAAAGCACCTGCTTTTGCCGAAGATTCTGAAGCATTTGCAAAGCTCAATGAAAACGGGAATTACAGAATATTATTTTCTGCAGAGTGACAAATACATACTTAATACACAATATAAAAACCAAGTAACAGTTTTTAATCTGCTACTTGGTTTTTTAGTTGAATAAAAAAGAATTATCCGTTAACTCTACCTATTTTTTCAAGGGAAATGCTGCGGAAATCGGGAATAGCTTCTCTGATTTTGTCAATATCCTTGATATTATAATTACCTGAAGCACTATCCACAAAAATTTCTTCAAGCTTATTAAGTGAATTTGGAGCTTCGTAATCATCATAAATCTCATCAATCACAAAAGGCACTATGTATGAATAACTGCCCACAGCAAATACGACGAGAACAAGAAGAGAGAATTGCTTTTTTATTAAGGCTCTTAAAGATACAAAGTAAAACAAGAGCTGTTGTAATTATAAATGATAAGTAAACAGGAACAACCAATGCTATCTGATTCAGTTCACCATTATCTATAATCCCCTTTATTTTATAGGTTTAATACGAAATGTGTATGTATAAACCTTACCGGGCTTCAACTTGTATTTTTCACGTACCTGAGCATCACCGGGCATATCACCGCCAACACCGATACTGTTGAGGTCAATGTTGACTGTTGTAATATCCTTGTGCGGTAGCTGATGTATATGCTTCGCCTTCTGAAGCTCATCTTGGGTATAGTGCCAGGAGCTGAAGCAGATTGGTGTTTCTTCCATTGCCTCAAAACGAAGGCCCTTACCATCTTTATTTCTGAATTCTACAAATCGTACATCGGTACGGTTTGCATTCTCCTGGGGTCTCATATAATGGTGCTCAAGGTCTGCAACTGTTTTTTCGTGCAAGGTGATTTTACCGCCTGTCTTACGGTCAAAATATGTTTCGTGAGGACCTCTGCCGTACCACTTGACCATATCAAACTCGCGAAGAATTCCCATTTTTGTACCAAAACGAAGAAGCTTGAACATCTTTGGTGTACCTGTATGTGTAAGCTCCAAGCTCGCATCAGGGTTAATAACAAAGGTGGAGGTAACGCCCTTAAAGAGCTTAACGCTCCATTTAACGTTTATTACAAGCTGACCTTTTTCGTTTTTGTTAACAGATTTTATACTGCCCTTTGCCGTATTTGTTGCCCAACGCCAATTGAAATATGGATTTATAGGAATAAGGAATGGCACAAAATTAAAGTTGGAAATATCGTTATCGGTAAGTGCACGGAAATAGTTGGGAGCAATGGGCTCTTTAAGATATTCCTTACCGTCATATTTAAGTGAAGTGATTTTGCCTTTATCAACCTGCAATTCAAAGCCTTCACCCTTAACGCAAACAGCATTTCCGTTTTTATTAAATGATATTTCACCCGTATCCTCAGCTTTTTGGGCGAGTGCTTCTTTTACAATAAACTGGTCAAAGCTCTGCTCATAGCCTGCCTCGCACCAGGGGTGGCTGTATTTATTAATAAATGAAACTATAAGCACACATTCTTTTTCGGGTAAAGCGGTCAGGTCATAAGGAATTGTAAAATCAACCTGTGAAAGAGGCCCACAGTTAACCTCAACTGTTCCACCTTGAATTTCAACGCCCTCTGCTTGCAAGCTCCACCTGAATTCAAAATCAGATAGGTCTGTAAAGAGCTTTTTATTTATTAAGGTGTAAAGCCCTGTATTAATATCTTTTTCCATAACCTTAATTTCACAGTAAACCTTTTTCACCTCATAATATGAAGGGTGAGGCTTGCGGTCCGCAGTAATAATACCGTTAGCATTAAAGTATGTATTAGAACCCGTCATTGCAGTTGTATTCGGCAAATGAGTATATCTGCCCGGCTCATAGGGCTCAAAATCCGTACCGTAAAGCCATTGGTCACCCTCGGGTGCTTTTTTGCGGATTGCCTGGTCAACAAAATCCCAGATATAACCGCCGTGCATATGGTCATACGCCTCAAAATCATCCATATATTCCTGAAAGTTGCCAAGGCTGTTTTCCATAGCATGTGCATACTCGCAAAGTAAAATCGGTCTGCAATAATCCTCTTTTTTTATGGGCTTTGAGTCTGCTGCAAGGGCATTTGCAATATTATCATAAAGCGTAATTTCAATAGGCTCTTTTTTGCAAAGCTTTTCCATTGTAGCTTCAACGGGATACATTCTTGAAATAACGTCACTTTTTGTGAAGTTAAAGTCACCCTCATAATGAAACTGACGTGTTTTATCCAGCTTAAGAGCAGCCTTCTTCATTTCTAAAAAGTTACTGCCGTCACCTGCCTCGTTACCCAAGGACCACATAAACACACAAGCGTGGTTTCTGTCACGAAGCACCATTCTCTCCATACGGTCAACAACCGCATCTGTCCAGACAGGGTTATCACCGGGAACACCCTTACGACGCACACCGTGGGTCTCAAGGTCACATTCATCCATAACATAAAAGCCGTATTCATCACAAAGGTCATAGAAATAAGGGTCATCGGGATAATGTGATGTACGTATAGAGTTAATGTTTGCATTTTTCATAAGGTTAAGGTCCTGGTGGTACCTTTCCTTAGGAACTGCCCAACCGTAATCAGGGTCAAAATCGTGGCGGTTAACACCGCGGAGCATCATTTGCTTACCATTAAATAACAGCCTATCACCAATAATTTCAACCTTTTTAAAACCGAAGCGGATGGATTTATAGGTCGTTTTGCTGTCAGCATTTATTGTAAGAAGCAATTTGTAAAGATAAGGACTTTCTGCAGACCATTTCTTTGGATTTTCAATATGCTTTGAAAACACTAGCTTTGATGAGCCGTCTGTTTCACCGACTCCCAGAACAATTCTGTTGTCTCCATCAATAATTTCTGCTTTTACTGTGGCTGTACCCACATTATCATAATTATTGACCTGAATTTCAAGTGTAGTGTTACTGTTTTTATACTCTGCATCCAAATCGGTTGTAATATAAAAATCACGCAAGCATTTTTTGGGCTCGGCATAGATATACACTTCACGATAAAGACCGCAAAGCAGCCACATATCCTGATTTTCAAGATATGCACCATCAGAAAACCGATAGCATTTTACTGCAACCTTATTAGTGCCCTTGTGCACAAATTTTGTAACATCAAATTCATGAGGGGTCATAGAGCCCTGTGAATAACCAACATATTCACCGTTAACGAAAACCTCAATCGCAGATTTTGCAGCACCGAAATGCATAAAAATCTGTTGACCATCAAAGCTCTCAGGCACATCAAAATTGCGGATATATAAGCCGATTTCCTGCATTTTGTGGTCAATTGACGGAATTTTACTCTTTTTACGGCTTAAGGCACGGCAATATGTACTTGCGTAATAGTAGGGGTAGCTGCCTGTTTCCTGACCCATCTGCCATACTGATGGTACTTTTATTTCACCCCAATTTGAAGCGTCAAAATCATTTGATATAAAGTCCTCAGGACAATTATCAAGACCTCTTTGCCAATGGAATTTCCACATACCGTTAAGGGTCATTTTTGAGTCAGGCTCTTTTCTTTCGAGAGCATCTGCCTCGTTAGTATAAGAAAAAGCTATGATGTGCCCATCTTCTTTGTTCTTTTTAATTATCGCGGGATTTTCCCAATCAAATTTATACTTTTTCATTTCTTACTCCTCTTTACTTTTTTAATATAAGAGTACACCATAAAAGTATTATACCTTAAACTAAAAGTTTACACAACACATACTTTTATTTTTTACAAAAGCTACACAATGATGTGATGTTGCAATATCGGAACAATACTAAAAAATGCTATTTTCACTGAGTATGTAAAAAAAATTGGTGGATATAAAAATATGGCGTTTTCTTTCTATTATATAATTTCTATGCTCAGGTGTGGGCAAAAGCTTTGTGACAGCATTGTTTACTACGATCATACAATGGAAGTCGAAGCGGTCAGGTTCAAATTCTCATTGTTCAATGCATAAAAAACAGAAACCCGAATAATCGGGTTTCTGCTATTCTGGTGCGGGTAGCAGGGGTCGAACCTGTACACCTCTCGGCACAAGAACCTAA